>JAMCWD010000009.1 GCA_023475345.1 Chloroflexota bacterium
GAGCGCCTGATAAAGCATCATGGAGTTTCCAGGGAGAAGTTTCCTCTATATCTGAAGGAGTTGGAATTTAGGTATAATCACCGGGAAGAGGATATCTTTCACCTGATGGCCAAAATGATCTGTAATTCTGGATCAAATGTTGGGTAATTACCTAAAAAAATTACCATGAGCAAAAATTAATCGGGGAGAAAGAATTGCCGAAAATGTGGAAAAAACCGGGCAACGAATCTAAATTTCAAAAATATCTGAATTACAGGAAAGAGTTAAATGAGAAAGCTTTTATGAAAAAAGTATCTAAAGAATATCTTAATATTTCAAATAAAGAATATCCTCGTTATTATTACCTGGCCGGGAAGATGGATATGGATTGGGAAGAGTTAAGCAAGGCCTGTGATGAAAACTATTTTAATTTAAAAGTTTTATTTAATAAAATGATTACCGGAGGTCTCCCGCGTGTTGTTGCATACACCTTGTTCAGTATGGATACTCTTAATTTTTTGCCGCGGGCTTTATTTGTAGATCTAGGCTCTCTTGCCGAACTGCGCTCTTTTCGGCTGTTTAATGCAATTGAGGGCTACCGCAATAAATATGGAAAAAATCCGGGTTCTCTTTCAGACTTAATCCCCGGGTTTATCGATAAAATACCCATCGATCCGTTCAGCGGGAAGCCCCTAAAATATATTGTTACCAGCAAGGGGCCGGCGGTATATTCTACAGGGCCGGACAAAGAAGACAATAAAGCTGAAAAAGATCTAAATTTGCATGATAGAGAGCATTATCTTACAAAAGGCCTGGATATAATCTTTTATCAGGACTCGAATAAATATAAATAAATGTTGGCAGCGTCCGATAAAAAAATCAGAATTTTGTTCTCAGCAGCTTCTCGACAGGAATCCTTATTTCATCCTTTGTTTTTTTATCCGACACCTTATCGAGACTCAGATGCTTTAACGCTTCTTTTGCAGCTTCTTGCGCCAGCGCATCTTCGTGACAATTCAAATAAGCCGGCGCCAGAAGACAATATTGGTACGCCACATTAAAGTGGTAATATTCACCGGACTCCGGCATTAATTTAATGGCTATCAGTCTTTGTCGGGCCGATTCGGCATAGTTTCCCTCATTAGATAAAACGTCTGCATATAACCGGTGTAAATCATAATTTTCGGGAAACCTGGCCAGTAAGGGCATTAAGTTTCTCTTTATCTCATCATTTTTTTTTGGATCTTGAAATCTTACCTGTACATCGAATAAGTAAGACCAGCATTCCGGATTGTCGGGGTCGAGCCTGACGCCCGCCTTTGCCATTGCCTCAGCTTCTTTTACCGCCGCCAGGTCCTTTCCCTGGACATTGTGTCCCAGCATCATACCGAAAAGACCCTGAATTTCTGATGTAGGGAATTTTTTTACATAATTACGCAATAGCGCAGGGGCGTCTTCGCTTCGGCCGCAAAGGGCAAGCTTGCCGGACATGCCGGTAAATACCGCTTTTTCAAATTTTTCAGTTTCCGAGCGGCCGTTCAGCAAAGTGAGCCGCGGCTTTAACCACTGCATTTCTGCGACGATTTCATTTATTTCTTCCTGCGTTGTCCGTTCCCCGATAATATTTATTTTCGAGAACACAGCGCTTTTGCGCTGTTCTATCGTACTCCGCCACCTGCCGGCTATCCGCGGCGAAAATCCTATAACTCCAATAATCAGTAAGCAAACCGCCGGAATCGCGGCATAAATAATTTTCTTTTTCAATTTATTCTCCTGTCATGGAGCAGGCGCTACGGAAAGCTCATTCACCATTTCCACCGCCTCATTCGACAGCCTCTTTCGCGGGAATGACGGAGTGCCATAAAGATTACAATTTTAGATGCCTGGAAGATTGCTTCCGGGCAATTCACTATTTAATTCAGCGGCGTTTTTTCTTCCCTTTTAAGGATGCGAGATCCTTATCATCTTCGGATTCTTCGGAATTCAGGGCACCTTCTATCTCTTTTATCTCGGGCTTTACCGGCACTGCTTCCTGCGCCCCGGCTTCTTTCCTCAATTCTCTCAACTCTTCTTTAACAACTATAACGGGCGCATCAAGAGGCGTTACGGCTTTCACTTCCTCTTCGGGGAAACGGTCCATCAGCATTTCGTGTAGGTTGATCCTGGTGAGGCAGTCAAAGGGAGTAAGCAGCTTGAGAAGGATCTCCCTCTGGTATGAGAGCAGGGTTTCCTTTATGCGGCTTTCAAGCCCTTCGAGAGATTCGATATATGTGATGGAGCAGTCGGGGTTGCTACGTTCAAGGTGGCCCTTGACCAGGGACGGTATCCGGGCATCGGATATCAGCATCAACTTCTTCAGCTTGTAGGCGGTGAGGTGTGCATTTATGGCATGAGTATCTTCCAGGCTTATCCTGCCCGAATTGAGAACTACAAGCACCCCCTGCTGATCCAGCTGGATAAACAGGTGGGTCTTGCCGGTGTGCTCCGTGCTCATTCTGATCTCGTCTTTTGAGAGGGGCACCTCGAAAAGCGCCGATTCGACAAGCTCGGTAAGCCAGAGATTGTCTCTGAGAAGCTTTTCTCCGAGCGGGGAGCAGGCGATGATTTCGTCGATTTTTTCCTGCGATATGGGGTTGCCGCAGATAGTACACTTCAGGGAACGTTGTGACGGATCTTCTATGGATTTGCGCGATGAGAAGCGGAGGATCTGCTGGTTCGTTTTCCTGCAGATAACCACGAAATCTTTATTTATAAGCCCGGTTTTCTCAAGGATTTTCAATGTGCGGTCGGCCACCTCGGAGGGGAACTGCTCGAACAATTTGTCAAGGAATATATTTTTCGATTCGAATATAGTGCCGAGGAGTTTCCTGGTTTCTTCCTGGCGCAGGGCATTCGATCCCAGGAGGTCGTCTTTTTCGGGCTTTTCCAGCGGCAGAGTTTCTTCTTTCATAACCGAGAGAGGGAAAGAATCGGAAGGCTCCGTCCAGTGCCGCTTGGCGTCGGGGAAAAGCGATATGATCACGGAATCAACCTGTTCGACGAATTGTTCGAAAGGCTTAGTGCTTCCCGTAACGACCCCTCCGACTTCCAGGTAATCGCCGCCGGGGGGCATCAGGTAATAAAGGAGGCCGCCCTCTTCATGGAGGAAGACATCTCCCGCCAGGAGGTCGCCCTCTGTCTCAGTTTCATAAAGTGATTTTTCGATGGTTTTGCCGGGCAGGTGGAGCCTTTTGAAAAAGCTCGTGCGGAGCGATTCTATCAGGGCCGGGCGAAGCTCGGAGATTGCCTTTTTCACTTTGCCCAGGTGGTTTTTGGGCACTTCGAGATCAAGCCGTTTCTGCATAATCCTTAACATTACGGGCCTCCTAACAACCTTTAATGAGAGAAAAGAAAACTTCTCCCTTTCCGGAAGAAAATCCTTCCGGCAGGATTTATACTGGATTTTGATGAAGGCTCGTTTATGGACACAGGGTTGACGGTATCTATAATCTATAAAGGCTCTAAGCTCGAGGAATTCGCCGGGGAGCTTGTCGGACGCCTGGAGAAATCGGGATATGCCTGCCGTGAATTTTCGATTGAAAATATGCAGGGGAATATACCGGGCGCCGATTTGATGATTTTGCTCGACGAGGGCGGCGACTTCCGCGAGGGCAAAGAGCCGGAAGAGTGGAAGAAAGCCGGACCTTTTCTTGCAGGGAAGAGAGTCGTCTGCCTGCGGCAGGGTTCGCCCCTTTTCGGCGGAAAGAAGCTACTCCGGTTCATCGGGTGGGTTGAGAGATGCGGCGGTTTTGTGCTTGATTTCGATTTTTTAAAGGGTGAAACGAAGCCTGAAGATATGGCAGGCAGGGTATCCCGTCTCTTCCAGCAGGAACAAGCTTCGTAATGTGAAATTAATCATTGATGTAACTTTCGCTCAATAATTATCGTCATGTTATTTTTGGATGTTCTATGGGTATATATATAATACTTATGTATAATCGATGACTTTGGGAGGGTTTATGAAAGCAGTAGTTATGGCGGGAGGCGAGGGCAGCCGCCTTCGCCCGTTGACAATCCAGAGGCCCAAGCCGCTGGTGAGCATCTGCAATAAGCCTGTAATGCAATATATAATCGAGCTTCTTAAAAATCACGGCATCGAACAGATTGTAGTTACTCTCCATTACCTGGCGGATGAGATAGTGAGCTATTTCGGGGATGGTTCCGATTTCGGAGTTCAGTTGATTTATTCCGTCGAAGATACTCCGCTCGGGACTGCAGGCAGCGTCAAGCAGGCTCAGAAATATCTCGACGATACTTTCATAATCATCAGCGGGGATGCGTTGACCGACTTTAATCTTACCGACATCGTAAATTACCACCGCAATAAGGGCGCCACGGCCACGATTACCCTGACAAGGGTGGATAACCCGCTTGAATACGGGGTTGTAATCACAGATGAGGAAGGGAGAATCAGGAGGTTCCTGGAGAAACCGTCATGGGGCGAGCTTTTCAGCGATACCATCAATACCGGGATATATGTGCTGGAGCCGGAGGTATTCGACCTGATGGAAGAAGGGGAGAAGTACGATTTCAGCAAGGATATTTTCCCGTCACTCCTTGAGCAGGACAGGCCGATGTACGGCTGCGTCGCGCCCGGCTACTGGTGCGATATAGGCAATTTACAGGCGTACAGGATGGCCCACCAGGATATGTTTACAGGCAAGGTCAAGGCCCAGCTTCCCGGGGTCATGAGGGAGAGAAATATATGGATCGGGGAAGGGACGGAGATACACCCTTCCGTTTCGATAACGGGGCCTGTAGTGATCGGGAAGAATTGCCGCATAAAAGAAAATGCCGTCCTGGACGAGTTTACGGCTATAAACGATAATTGCGTCGTTGAAAAAGAAGCGGTGATAAACCGCGGGATAACCATGGATAACGTGTATATCGGCAAAAATTCCAGGCTGAACAGTTGTATTATATGCCGGGGCACCACGTTAAAATCGCATGTAAATATCATGGAGGGAGCCGTACTCGGGGATAAATGTTTCGTAGGGGACGGCGCGACAATAAACCCCCAGGTGAAGATATGGCCCGATAAAAGCGTGGAAGCAGGCGCGAACGTAAGCATGAGCGTTATATGGGCGGTCCGGTGGCCGGGGAGCCTTTTCGGGGAAACAGGCATAGGCGGCCTCGGGAACATAGAGCTGACGCCGGAATTCGCCATGAAGCTGGGCGCATCTTACGGCGCTTTTCTTGCCAAGAACGCCACCGTAGTTACAAGCAGGGATACCAACCCGACATCCAGGATGCTTAACCGCGCGGTCATCTGCGGTCTCGTATCGGTGGGTGTCAATGTCCACGATCTCCGCGTGATGCCGAACCCGGTGAGCAGGTACATGATAGGGTCGGAGGGAGACAAAGGCGGGATACATATCCGGGTCAACCCGAAGGACAGCAGCCAGTTCCTGCTTGAGATGTACGATTCCAGGGGCATAAACCTGGACAAGAATACCGAGAGGAAAATTGAAAACATATTTTTCCGGGAGGATTTCCGCCGGACTATTCCTGAAGAAGTGGGACTTATAGAATTCCCATCGAGGGTGCTCGACCGTTATGCCGAGGGGTTCTTCAGCAATATAGACCTGCCCGCCGTCAAGCAGGCTAATTTCAAGGTTGTCATAGATTACGGCTATGGCAATGCATCCCTTGTGCTGCCACATCTCCTGGGCAAGATCGGTTGTGATACGGTTGCCATAAACGCTTACCTGGATTCCGCGAAGAGTTATGATATTTATAAAAACAGGGATAAGACCATAAAACAGCTTTCCAATATCGTAACCACGCTGGGCGCCGACCTGGGGATGCTGATTGATATGGACGCGGAAAGGCTTATCCTTGTCGATGAAAAGGGCAATAGCATAGGCGGGAACCTGCTGCTGGCCCTGTACTCGCTGCTTGTGTCAAGGACGCACCCTGGCGCGATGCTGGCGATACCCATAAACGCTGCCAGCATTATAGAAAAGATAGCGCATGAAAACAGGGGCCGCGCCATAAGGACAAAGACTGACGCCCGCACCATAATGCATACCGCTGCACTGGGGAAGAAAAGGATCCAGTTTGCAGGAGGCGTTGATGGCGCGTTTGCATTCTCCGAGTTCCAGCCCGCATTCGACGGGATGTTCTCATTCGTCAAGCTCCTGGAATTAATGTCGGGATCAGGTCTTTCGCTCGGGACCGCAAGAGAGATGATCCCCGATTTTCACATGCTGGAAAGCAGCGCTGAGTGTCCCTGGCAGAAAAAGGGCCTGGTCATGCGCCGCCTTGTCGAGGAAAACAGGGGACATCCGATGGAAATGGTCGAAGGGATCAAGGTATTCTATGACGGGGGATGGGCGCTTACCATACCGGACCCAAAAGAGCCTCTCATCCATATCTGGTCCGAGGCGGACAGCGAGCAGAAAGTCAAAGAGCTTATGGCCCACATGGAAGGGCTGATAAATAAGATTGTCAACGAAAAAGAAAAAACCGTGACAGTTAAGAAAAAAGAGAAACGGGACGCTTCCCGGAAAGAAGCGCAAACCGGGCCGTTAACCCAACAGGCTATTCTCGGGGAAGAAAAGGCTTTCCACTTCTGGGTGCCGGGGAAATACCTGGGATTGAAAGCAAACAGTCTCTCTCAATTTATCGATATCATACATTACGTAGATCAGGAAGCCGTAGAATATCACATGACAAGAGGAGATTTTGCCAACTGGATAGAATATGAGTTATCCAATCCGGGGCTTGCAGAAAAGTTGCGCGCTCTTAAAGAAGAACAACTGCCGGGAGAAGAGCTTCGCAAAAAGCTTTTGAAGCTCCTGCAGTAAAGAGGAGGAAAGATGGCATTCTGGGAGGATCTGAGAACGAGGGTTCTGGAACACATTACGGCAAGCGATATCGCATTTTCCATTAAAAAGAAGCTGGCGACCACCGAGGTCAGTGAAATTGCTTTCGTCAAGCCCGCTTATTACCTGGGGCAGCTTTCGGTACTTACCATGGACTTTATCGATTACACCGAAAAATTGCTCGATACCGCCGACGGGGATAAACCCACGATGCTTGAGCTTTTGCTTTATGTCAGGGAATGCGCCAAAAGCCTGGCATTGAACGTGAAAACCGTCTCCGACCCGCTTGAGATAGCGATTCAGATGATTGAAGAAATTTATGAGGGCGAAGAACTGGCCGATGAAGAATCCGGCGTCGAGTCCGAGCCGGGCCCGATGGTAGCTCCTCCCGAAGGTTCTATTGAAGAAGATGAAGACCTTGAGGGGGAAGAGCCCGATGATGAAGATACCTTACAACCAGAGGAAGACGAAGAAGAAGATTCCCGAGAAAATTTCGAGCTTCAGCGTTCCAATCTTGAAGAAAAACTTATTAAGAAGCTGGAAACCGTCGATTGCTCTAAAAACATAACCGAAGAGCTTGCCTCATCGATCAGCAATATCTACCTCGAATGCGTACAACACGCCAAGGATCTGGCAAGGCTTGCCGAATCTATAGACGGCGATCTGCCCGGCATTCTTTCGGTGCTGGTGGATATTCAATACGGGCTGGATTTCCAGCTCCGCGGGCTGCTGCTCGAAGATGTGGAAGTCGAAGAAGAGATAACTTTCGTCCCGGGGATGCTTACGTGGAGCTCGCTTTTCCTTAACGAGCTTACGGAAAATATCATAGAAGAATATTAATCCTGGAACTGGATTTATAAAAGAAAAAGGGGCCTTAGTAAGTCCCTTTTTTTTATGTCGTCAATTATTTATCCCAGGAGAAACTCAATAAGCAGGTTGTTTTCCACGCTTTTAACCCCGGGAAGGCTTTTAACAATTTCCTCGACCTGGCGCTGGGTCCTTACATCGGCGACCTGGCCTTTCAAAATAACTTTCCCGTTACGGACAACGGGCTTCACATGCATGAAATCGAGTCCCATGTTGCTTCTCATGGCTTTCAACACCATGTTCTGGATTTCTTCGTCGGTTATTTTTTCGGCATTCAGGTCTTTGTCATATTCCATATCCATGAAAGCGGAAAGAAGGTGGTTCCGCGTGATGAAGCCTACAAGCTTCTTCTTTCCTCTTACTACCGGGAATCTTGAAAGGCCTGTTTCAAGCATCAGCCCTGCAAGATCTATAAGTTCCATGTTTTCATCAACCGCGCAGATACCTGTTTCCATAACATCCCTTGCGGTGCTGCCGTATATTTTTTTCTGGGTTTTTACGAATTCTTTCGGGTCAAGGTGAATTTTTTCTCCGCCTTTGTGTTTCTCATGTATTCTGAGCAAGAGGTTGCTTTCGGGGATAAGGCCTATGAGATTCCCCTCGTCGTCGATTACCGAAACCACCGAAAACTTGTTTTTTTTCATCAATTCAAAAACTTGCTTTACAGGCGTATCGGGCTTCACCGTAGCTGCATTCCTGGACATTATCCGGCGTACATTCATTTTTATTTCCCCCTTGTAGAGAAGACAAAAGCTTATTCCCCGGTATTTATAAAAAATCCTGCGCATGGAGGGAAAAAAGGGAAGGCAAAGAATCATATTATTTCATCGCCGAAAGTGAGAATTATGGATTCAAACATGGAAAATATAATTAAAGAGGTCAGCAGGGAAGTGCTGCTGCGGCTTTCAGCCACACTGCCGCCGGATAAATTTGAAGATACCGGGAGGCTCCTCGTGGAAAATCTTGCATGCGCCCTGAGGCACGAGCGCGACAGGAAAAGCAGGACATCTCTTATCGATATGGCCGCCCACCTGGACGAGTTGGGATTTTTTCCCGGCACATCGGGCAATATAAGCGTGAGGGAGTCCGGCGATACGATGATGATTACGCCTTCGGGCGTCCCCAAGTGTGATATAAAGCCTGAAGATCTTATCCTGACGGATCTATCGGGAGAAGTGCTGCACGGAGACAGGAAGCCGTCTTCGGAAGCTAAAATGCACTTTTCGATTTACAGGGTGCGCCCCGATGTGAAGGCGGTGGTTCATTGCCATCCCCCGTTTGCCACGGGGTTTGCGGCGGCGGGGGTGCCTCTGGATATGCCGGTGCTTCCGGAAGCGATATTGATCCTGGGGCCTGTCCCCGTGGTCCCTTATGCTACGCCGGGGACGTGGGAAGTGCCTGAATCTCTCAGCCCTTATATAAAAGAGGGCAATTCGTTCCTGCTTGCAAATCACGGGGCATTGACCCTCGGCGAAAGTCTGGACCAGGCGGCCCACAGGATGGAGACGCTGGAATTATTTGCGAAAGTAATAGTCATTGCAAGGCTTCTGGGCGGGGAGAAACTGCTTTCCGAAGAACAGTTGAAAAAACTGGGCGGGGCCTGATTTAAAGCCTTACGAAGTCTTCTTTTACATTCCGGCGGGCATATTTCATGACCCTTAAGATTTCGAAATAATCGGAAAAAAACAGCCGGTCTATTTTTCCGAAATTCTTTCCATCGCTTATGAGGATCGTGGCGAATATGCTGTCGGGCTGGGCCTCGCTGAAAGTAAGATCCCCCCACAGGACTCCGAAATGAAAATCCCTGTGCTTGTAAATGATTTTATACGGGGACATCTCGATGGTTTTGCCGACGTTGTGCGAGATAAGCATAAACAATACGAGCAGAGTGAGAATCCCCAGCACGATGGGCATTATGCTGAAAAGACCTTTCATCGAAGGCTCGCGAAATATGTCGTAATTATTGAGGCCTATGTAAATAAGCCATGCCGAAACCAGTATCGGGATAACGGAATAAAGATATATGCGCCCGGTTATTTTCGAGCGGAATATTTTAACCTTGCTTTGATCTTCATCTGCCCTAGGTTTTTTAATAGCCATGATGGAAAATTCGATGCATCGGGAAATTTTCCTCCGGTCAATAAGATCATTTTCCTTCAATTCCCCGCTATTTTTTTGTAGTTGAACCTTCCCCGGTCTTGTGGACACCGGGAAAAGAAGGCATTCCTGCCCGGATTATAGAAGATTTGAAGACTTCGAAAAACTTGAAAAGGCAGCTTAACTTTGTGTCAACTTTTTCGGGGGAAGATCAAATAAAGGGTAATAAAATAACCGAGAAAATCATTGGGAAGTGAACAAAATATGAAAAGAAAATGGATACTTGTATTACTTTTTTTCATACCTCTTGTAATTCTATTATTTCAATCGTGGCATTTTGCGCTGGATTGTTATATAAATCGATGGTTTGATCCTACTTATTATAACTCGATTAAATTCGGTCTCATCGTGTTGATGGTTTCCATTATTATGCTGTTTTGGACTGTAGATTTTCTTCGTGGAAAAAAAAGTTCCGGAATTAAGAAAGTTATATACACTATAGGCTGGTTAGGTACCATGTATATTTTATTTATCTTTATCAGTACACCGCTTGATGTGTATTTGGGTTTGTATTCGCCAGGCGGCATTCGTCCAAAGAGTCACCGGCCTCAGCAAGAATTACTTAAAGATAGCGAACGAGTTCTAACATACTGGAAGGGTAGAATAGAAGATTATGCTAGAGAACATGATGGCAAATATCCAGCCTCCTCTTCAGATTTGTTCGATTTTTTTGATAAGAAGGAAGGATACATGGATGGAAGGAGTCCCTTTGCTATAAGGACTGAAGCAGGAGGAACCTTTAAGTATTATGTAGCCCCTGATCGGAAATATTTTATTCTCTATTCTTCAGGTGATGCTCACAAATGGGCTGGGGTTAAAACAAACAACCCCGCCTACGATTCTAGGCGGGGCCTGATTTATGATAATCAAATAGATGATGGAGAAGTTTTCAAAAAAGAATAATTAACAAAAGTGTGTTTTAATACTGACCGTTTCCAGGAAAAGCCTGACGCGAAAACACTTGCAAATTGATGCGAACAGCAAATTTACTCGGCAGGCAGCAAAAATTCCCCCTTAAAAAAAGGGGGAAATAAAGGGGGTTGTCGCGTAAGTGAGCCGATACAACAGAACCCTGAAACCCCTGGCCAGGGAATTAAGAAAGAACAGCACACTCTCTGAAGTATTGCTCTGGAATCGGCTCAAGGGCCGCCAGTTGAAGGGATACCGGTTCTCAATGCAGAGGCCCATCGACAATTACATCGTTGATTTTTATTGCAGCAAGTTGAAGCTGGCAATAGAGATCGACGGCATGACGCATGATTACAAGTTGGAGAAAGACGCAGAAAGACAGATGCTCCTGGAATCTTTCGGCGTGAATTTTCTCCGCTTTCAGGACAGGGATATAAAGCAAAACCTTGAGGGAGTTCTTATCGCTATTGAAAATTGGATAGATGAAAACGAGGCGGGCGCTGACTCGACAACCCCCGCGCCCCCTTAACAAAGGGGGAATTTTTGGTATATTGCAAGTTTGAGGCTAAAGCTCAAATTATCGGATTGGATACCTGCCGGAGTTTATCCCGTACTTGTTACGGGACAGGTATGACGTGATTTAGTGCTTCCGTAATATAAGGGGAATTGTTTCGGTCTTTCGGTTTGTTGAGGCTGAAGTTCAAGGGGGGATTTCGTTTTAGGGGCATTCAGGTTGGAGACCGGGCGGGCGCGAAAACCGCGCCCCTTGGTTTTTATTTTTTGCACTACCTCACATGTGGAATTCGTTTTGTTCCCGGCTCCTGAAATTTACCATTACGCCGAAAATAAAAAAAGCCGGAGACTTGAATCCCCGGCTTTTAACTTTATTGCCCGTATTTTTATTTCTTGGGATCCATTACGGCAAGCCCGATGTAACGATCCGCTCCGCCGTAATAAAGATATGCCTTGTTGTCCTGGACGGTCATCCCCTCGGCGAAGACCACGTTATCGATATAGCCGTGCTTTTCCCACTCCTCGGTCGGCGATAAAATGGGCTTTTCGGTACGGGCGATGATTTTCATGGGATCGTTCTTGTCGAAAAGGACCGCTCCCAGGTTGTAGTTTTTATGCTCGCCTCCGTCGCCCCCGTTGCTGTTGTACAACAGCATGATGCCGTCTTTGGTATTGAACGCGGGAGGGCCGGGCTCGACAAGGTTGCTGTCGAAGTGATCGCCTCTTGTTTTGATGACAGGAGTTGCTACCGGCACCCAGTGGATGAGATCATCCGAGAAAGCCATCCAGATATTTGTATCCCCGAAGTACATGACATATTTATCTTTGAACAGGCCGTCTTTCATTTTTTCGGGGAGGATGGCGCCCGACTTGGTCCAGTTGCCGGAAGGAGAAAATTCGGGGAAGAGGGGGCCATGCTTTTGCCAGTTGTTCATATCCTTGGATGTCGCAAGGCAGAGCCTCGCGGTGTTGCCGTCATAAGCGGTGTATGTGAGATAATAAGTATCTTTGACTTTAACCAGGCGGGGGTCCTCGATGCCCCGTTTTTCATAGTCATGTTCGGGAACTATGAGCGGCTTAACAGGCCTTTCGAAGTGGACGCCGTCCTTGCTGGTGGCAAGGCCGATCCTTCCGGTACACTGGCCGGGCTGCTCGGATTTGTCTTCGCCCCGGTAAAGCATATAAGTTACGCCGTCTTCTCTGATGGTTGCCATGTTATATATGTTGCGGGAATCGAAACCCTCATCCTGTGGCTTCATAATGGGATCTTTAAACTTCTCGAAAGGCTTGAGATTAAGTATGCCGGGCTTGCCCGGCTCCCCCGGAGTAATGCTGGAAACGAAAGAGTCCAGAACCTGGCTGTCTTTCGATTCTTCGGTTTTTAAAAGATCCGCCCTGGACGACATTAATTTCAGATCATCCTTTTTTTCACCCAGTGTAACGGTGTCGCGCGTGGTGGTATTTGCCTGTACGGCGAATTCTTTATTTACCGGGCTGACTTCTGGAGGAGGGGTTACCGTTACCCTGGAAACAGGAATGCTATTCATCTCTTCTTTCCCCTTTTTTATTATTATTCAATGATCTTATCACGAGCCAAAAGACCCTGTCAACCATTAAGAAGCCCTGGTTTGAATCTCTACATTCGCCAGGTCTTCAGTTATTTTTACGCCCTTTTTAGGATCAACGGGCACAGGCTTTCCATTTATTGTAGCGGATACTATCTCCGAGCCGTCCCCCGAAGCATGGAGCTTTATCCCCGATATGTTTCCGTATGAAACGGGGATATTCAGGTCGGCATGGTTCCATTGAGGATTCAGGTTGGGCTTAATATAGGTGCCGTCTCCGGGGTAATAATTCAGCCCCAGGACTTTACTTATGACCATCTCGCTATAAAGTGAATTCGCCCAGGAGAACCAGCCCCTGCTGTATTCGCCGGGATTATCGGGGTTTACGCCCTCATGCATGTAATGTGTACCGGCGTCGAGTTTATCGAGGGAAGCAAGCGCACCCTGGATTTCTTTGCTGTCGTTGGAAGTGAGCGCCTGCATTATTATCGACATGGGCCATACCCTTTTGCCGGGCGTATGCGGGCTTCCCACTCCCGACCCTCCGGCCCCGGTTACGTAATAAGGATTGTCCTTGCTCAATACGAAATTGCGGGTGTTTTTGTATGTGGGGTCGGAAGGCGAGCAGAATTCCATGTAAGGAGCCGCCAGCAGACTGGGCACATTTGCATCGTCCATCAGGTTGGCATTTCCGTTATCGTCAACTTCGTAGGCCCAGATTGTGCCGTAATCGGGATGGTTGTATTTTCCGTATTTCTCAATCCCGGCCGAGATTTTATTACAGATGTCCTCACAATCTCTGGCCCTGGCCGGATCATTCCAGATGTTCAGATACATGTCTTTAAGCTTCGGCATGTTGGCCGCCAGGAACATATTCGTAGGGATCAGGTAAGGATATTTGGTCCAGTCGTCGCTGGGCCGGTTGGGACATTTGACCAATCCCGTGGGACCCATTTTCTCTTTGATTAAATCGAGCGCCTTATCGAAAGCCTTGTGGGCGTCAAAGTCGCCTGACTGGCGCGCCCATGAATCGTCCCCCGTAGTTTTGGTGTAAAGCGAGGCCAGGCGGATGAGATAAGCTACACCGTCCGGCTCGTATTTATATTCCCAGGGGTTGTAGTCGTCTTTCCAGGAATTGATGAAAGGCGCATCCTGGGCAGGGGAGTTAAAATGTTTTACGTGCCTTAAAATGGTTCCCTTGATTACACTCTGGAGATTGGCGTCATTTTTACACATCGGGACATAAGGGTGTATCTGGGCGCATGAATCTCTCACCCACATGGCGGGGATATCTCCGGTTATAGTGAAGGTGGTGCCGTCGGGTTTTAAAGAAACCGTGGTCTGGAGCGTGTTGGGGAGGCATTTTTTAAAAGTCTCCTGGGAATACGGGCTGGAAACCTCCATCCCTTCCGTGAATTTGTCCACCTGCGATGATGCCTCTGACATGGCTCCGGGCATGGAGCCTTGAACCCCCGAGATGCTCACATTATAATTTTCAGCAGGCCATGATGGGACTGAAGCTTTTTCGGCGGAATCAGCCCTGCCGGGAGCCGCGGTTATTTTTCCGCACGCTTGATTTTCGCCTTTATTGACGCTTTCCCGGCCTGCCTCTGTTGAAACGACGGGCTTTGTTTCTTTCAGGCGGGAGACATTTCCGGGCGAGATGCTGTCCTTCCCTTTAGAGGAAATTTCCACCCGGTCTTTCTCATTCTTCGGGGGGGAAAGTTTCACGGAGCCTGTTTCCGGACGGGCGGCTCCGTCTTCCCTGGTTGATTTCACTTCTTTCCCTGAAAAAAACGGATCGCTTTGACCATCGATTATTTTCATTATATGCCCCTCCGACTTAAATAATTATTCAGCCAGATATCTCCGTCCCGCAAAAATCAAAAACACCCGAGATTGTAAAAATGCTCACTTTCCGGCAGCATGGATTAATGTCGAAAAAACCAAAAAAAGAGCTTTCTAACATTTAATTTTATCACACCGGTTAATCTGTTGTAAAGGCGCGGGGACACAACAGGCTCGAAATAAAATCCGGCTCCGGGGAGGAGATTGAAATTTAGAGAGATCAGGTAAATATAAATAACAGGTATTTTAGCTTCTTCACAGAACAAAATCCTGGCGGAGGTGAATCATGAGACATACCAGGATCGTATGTACACTGGGGCCTTCTTCCCAGAGTTCAGGGAAGATCAAAGATATGATTTTAGCGGGCATGGATGTTGCTCGGCTTAATTTCTCACACAACACCCACGAATGGCACGGTAAAATGATAAAGAAAATCCGGTCGGTATCGCGGCGTTTGAAAAAGCCGGTTGCGATACTCCAGGATTTATGCGGTCCCAAGATCCGGCTCGGAAATTTCAACCCGCCGAAACTACACCTGAAGGAAGGCCAGGACATCATACTTACTTCGGATGCGGCGGATGGCTGCGCAGGGGTGTTTCCCGTGAGCTATCCGCGGCTGGCCGAAGATGTCAAAGCAGGGGACAGGATAATGCTTGCCGACGGCTTGATAGAGTTGAATGTGGAATATGTAAAGGGGAAAGAGGTATTCTGCAAGGTCAAGAACGGCGGTGAGATAAGGCCGTTCAAAGGGGTCAACCTTCCCGGCGTGAAGCTGGGGATTCCTGCATTTACCGATAAGGATAGGGACGATCTTAAATACGGCATAAGCCAGGGGGTCGATATGGTCGCCCTGTCGTTTGTCAGATCCGCCGGTGATTTAAAACAGATCAAGGATGCGATAAAGGAAATGGGCGGCACCCAGCCTGTGATAGCGAAGCTGGAAAAATCCGAAGTCCTGGAGAACCTTGACGAGATAATGGATCTTGCGGACGCCATAATGGTTGCTCGCGGCGACCTCGGGGCCGAGATACCGATAGAAAAAGTTCCCGAAGTTCAAAAAATGCTGATTTCGACGGCCCGCCGTCTGGGAAAGCCCGTCATTACGGCGACCCAGATGCTCGAATCGATGACCAGGAACCCCAGGCCGACGAGGGCCGAGGTAACTGATGTCGCCAACGCCGTGCTTGACGGCACCGATGCGGTCATGCTTTCAGAGGAGAGCGCATCGGGAAAATATCCGGTCGAGGCAGTCAAAATGATGGCGAAGGTAGCCACGGAAGCCGAGCAGATTTTCCCTTACGACCGGATACGGGATAATGAAGAGTGCGGTTCCGCGCTTGAGGTCATCTCTCTTTCAACGTGTTTGATGGCCGACAATTTGAAAGCCTCGGCCATACTTGCAGTTACCGCATCGGGGAGGACGGCCCGCGCGCTTTCCAGTTTCCGCCCGCGTGCGCCGATCCTTGCGTTCACGGACAGCGAGGAAGCCCAGAGAAGGCTTATGATTTCATGGGGCGTATCCCCTTTGCTTACGAAAAAGTCACGAAAAACCATAAGCCTTCTTGAGGAAATAACCCGAAAAGCCGTCAAATGGGGGTTGTCGCCCGGCGAGCTTGTTCTTATAACCGCAGGCTTCCCTGTTGAAATGGGCGGCAGTACCGATACCATCAAGATCCAGGTGCTCGGCAGGATAACGCTGAGAGGGGATGCGGCAGGTCCCTGTAAATTCGTTTCGGGCGTTTTGTGGGACGGCACGGGAGAGCCTCCGAAAGAAGGGGGGATACTCCTGGTGGGCCGCCTGGAAGAAAAGCATATCCCTGTTTTAAAGAAAGCCGCCGGGGTCGTTACCGAGCATGGACATTACGGGAGCGAAACCGGAAAGATGCTGTCGGATCTCGATATGCCCGCGGTCGCCGGCGTTGCAGGGGCTTTAAGCAAGCTCAAGCCGGGGATGCGTGCGGCGCTGGATTCTGGGAGGGGTCTCGTATCCATAGAGTAATTCAGGAAGGATAGTATTCCCGGTTCGAAGAATAAGGAAATAGTACCATAATTAATAAGATGAGGGTTTTATTAAGGGGGGTCTTAAAGTGCGTATAGGAGTATTAACCGGTGGAAGCGATTCTCCCGGCATGAATGCTGCGATAAGGGCGGTCGTCAGGACGAGCGACCTTTACGGTTACCAGGTGATGGGGATCCATCACGGGTGGCAGGGCATGATGCAGGGAAGGATGGAGCTCATGGCCAACAAGGCCGTGTCAGGGATTATTCAAAGGGGAGGTACCATTTTGAGCACCTCCCGGCTCGACCCGTTCGAGGAAGAAGAAGGGTTCGAAAAGCTTATGAAGGCTGCGGAGCGGGCCAGGATCGACGCCCTTATCGCTGTGGGCGGGATCGAAACGATGAAGGTTCTCCCCGAGCTTGCCAAGAGAGGCTTGAAAGTAATCGGTATCCCCAAGACTATAGATAACGATGTAGGCGAAACTGATAATTGTATTGGCTTTGATACGGCGGTCCAGGGGATTTGCGATGCGCTCGATAAGCTCCATACCACCGCTGCGTCGCATGACCGGGTGATGATTGTAGAGGTGATGGGGGGAGATACCGGCTGGCTTGCGCTTTACGGCGGGATGGCCGGCGGGGCCGACTGGATTATGATCCCGGAGATCCCGACGAGCCTGGAAGAGTTGAACGAGCATCTCGTCGGCCGGAGAAGGAGAGGGCGGAATTTCAGCATAGTGGTCGTTGCAGAAGGCGCTGTCATCACGGACATCCCGAAGGCCGAAGAGGGAAGCGTTGAAATGCTGAGCATCGGCCTGCGCCTCCATGCCTCGCTGGAAAGGCTCTACGGCTGGGAAACCAGGAGCCTTGTGCTGGGGCACCTCCAGCGCGGCGGCTCGCCTACCGTATTCGACCGTAACCTTGCAACGCTCCTCAGCGTTAAGGCCGTCCGGCTCCTCAGAGAAGGCGCGGGCGATATTATGGTTGGTTTCAGAAATAACGACACCGTTCCCGTGGATCTTGATAAAGTGCTCAAGGTGTCTCCGAGGCATGTCAGCAGAGATTTGTACGAGATTGCAAAAATATTTTATTGATGACCGGGATAAAAATCGACAGGCTGGGATTATATGTCTGAAACGAAAAAGTCTTCCGGGATAAGGTATATAGGATGGGGCATTATGGGCGCCCTGATCCTTGTTTTTGTTCTTGTCGCTTTTCTGAACAAGCATGCGGATAACCGCCTGAAAAAAGAAGAGATGATCGCGGCGGAGTTGAAGTTCAAAGATAAAGAGGCCCAGCTCGCCGAAAAATATAAGGAAGAAAAAAATCTCCACGATAAGAAATATATCGAGGCGGAGGCAAGAAAAAGAGTCGGCATGGTGAAGCCCGGCGAAGTGCCGATAATCGTTCAGCAGGATAACCGCATCGATGTGCCGAACCCGGATGAAGCAGGCAGGGAGCAGGATGTTAAGAAAAATAAAAATTCCGGCTTTCAGACCTGGCTGAATGAAATAAAGGGATTTCTGGGAAGAGCGATCTTCGGAAATAAAAGTTCGCCCGGAGAGGACAAAAGGCGGAAATAACATTACGAAACAGGAGGGGACAGGCATATATGGCGCTGGAAGTAGGAAGTATCGTTGAAGGCGTCATTACAGGGATTACCGGCTTTGGCGCATTCGTAGATCTGGGAGAAGGAATAGTAGGACTGGTCCATATATCGGAAGTCGCTCACGGGTATGTCGAGGATATAAACCGTCATTTAAAAGAAGGCGAGAAGGTGAAAGTTAAGATCCTCGGCATAAACCAAAAAGGAAAATATGACCTCTCTATCAAACAAACTATGAAAGCGGAAAATCCCCGCGGAGGATTCGACAAATCTCCCAGGGCGGCTAAAGGGTTCGAAGACATGATGTCCAGCTTCCTTAAGGAGAGTACGGAACGCCAGCTTGATCTGAAAAAGTCCGCCGAAGGAAAACTTGGCGGAAGAAGATCGCGTTAAGGGTTAAGGTTTCGTTATTAATGTATCCCTCTATAAGTAAGGGGGATACATTGATTTATTAATAATAATATGAAAGGAGCAGTTTCAGAAAATGGAACACAAGATTGTTCTCCCGCCGTTAGGAGGCAATGAAGTTACGATGCTATGGATAGTGCTGATATGCGCATTCATAGGCATTGCTTACGGCATCTACCTCGCGAAAAAAGTTCTTTCCACATCCCCCGGGTCACAAAAAATGCAGGACGTTTCGGCTGCTATTCAGGAGGGGGCCAATGCCTATCTCGGTCGCCAGTTCAGGACGATGATCATATTTGTAGTCCTTGTAACCATAGGACTATTTTTTATGTATAAATCGATTTATGCCGACCTTCCGAACGGCCTCTTCCTGGCAGGCGGCGTAGCTGTCGCGTTTTTCATGGGAGTTATGGCATCATATTTAGCAGGATTTGTCGGCATGTGGGTAGCGGTCAGGGCCAATACGAGGGTGGCCAACGCCGCGCTGACCAGCTTCAAGAAAGCGCTTGAAATCGCTTTCGAGGGCGGGACGGTGTCGGGGATGTTCACCATCGGATTGGGCCTCATCGGCGCAACTACAATTTTCCTTGTGTTCAGGGAAAATGCCATGAAAGTCCTCGTAGGCTTCGGCTTCGGAGGCTGTCTTGCAGCGCTGTTCATGCGTATGGGCGGCGGGATCTTCACGAAGGCCGCCGATGTCGGGGCGGATCTCGTAGGCAAAGTTGAAAAAGATATCCCCGAAGACGACCCGAGAAACGCCGCGACCATCGCAGATAACGTGGGCGACAATGTCGGGGATTGCGCCGGTATGGCGGCGGACATTTTCGAGAGCTACGAGGTAACACTGGTTGCAGCAATCATCCTGGGTGCGGCCTGCATGGTGAACCCCGATTTCATAGCGGCTTACGGCGACGGAGCTTCGGCTTTCGCGCTCAAGCTGATTATCTTCCCGCTCCTTGTCAGGGCTATCGGCGTTTTCGCATCGATAATCGGGACATGGATGGTCCGCGGCAAAGAAGATATGAAAGACCCGATGGTTCCTATAAATATGGGCTTCTGGATTTCAGCTATAGCCGCAATGGTCGGCGTGTTTGTCATCAACTGGTTTTATCTCCATAACCCCGACGGCACGCCCGATTTGCGTTTCTTCCTTGCCTGTGCAGCAGGCGTCGTCCTTGCGCTGGTAACGCTGGGCATCACGAATTATTACACTCACATTGACAAGCCCGCCGTAACCGAAACCGCATACTCAACCAAGACGGGCGTTGCGACAATGATCCTCACAGGACTTGCCCAGGGCCTCCAGTCATCGGTATGGGCAATGCTGGCGATAGTCGGCACCATTATCGCATCGCTTCTGATCTTTCAGGGCAACCTTGCGCTCCAGATGTACGGCATCGCGCTTACGGGCCTCGGACTGCTCACCACTACAGGCTTCATCCTTGCGATGGATACCTACGGGCCGGTAACTGACAATGCAAACGGGATATTCGAGATGTCTGGCGCATTGAAAGAAGCCGCCGAAGGTGAGAGAGCGTATCGCATCGTAGCAAAGCTGGACGCTATCGGCAATACAACAAAGGCGCTCACCAAGGGGCTGGCTATTGCAACGGCGGTCATCGCGGCGACTTCGCTTTTCTCGTCTTTTACCGCCGATGCGCAGCTCATACCGGCGCTTCCTACCACGCTCCAAAATATGGGCGAAGTGATGCTTCTGGGAGTACAGGTGAACTTCCCCAACGTGTTCATCGGCCTTATGATAGGCGGTGCAGTGCCGTTCCTTTTCAGCTCGTTCGCCATCAACGCGGTGGGACGCGCGGCGTTCCTTGTAGTTGAAGAGGTCCGCAGGCAGTTCCGCGAGATCCCCGGCATCATGGAAGGCACGGCGAAACCGGAATATTACAAGTGTGTTGATATAAGCACGGCGGCGGCCCAGAAAGAGCTTCTCGGGCCGGCGATCCTGGCAATTTCCTCGCCGATACTTGTAGGGTTCGCCCTGGGAGCCGCGCCGCTGGGAGCGTTCCTTGCAGGCGCTATCCTGACCGGGCAGCTTATGGCGGTGTTCATGTCCAATGCGGGCGGCATCTGGGACAATGCCAAGAAGAAGATCGAAGAAGGTCTTTTCGGCGGCAAGGGAACGGAATTCCATAAGGCGGGAGTTATCGGCGACACCGTCGGCGACCCGCTCAAGGATACGGCAGGGCCCGCGCTTAACCCGCTCATCAAGGTGATGAACCTCGTTGCCCTGCTTATCGCGCCCATGATTATCGCGGTAAATACGGGAACTATGAACCCTGTTGCACGCTGGCTGGTAGTAGCTGTAACGCTGATACTGCTGATAATTGCAGTCTGGTTCAGCAACCGCGGATCAATCGTTACCAAACAGGCCCGCGAGGGAGTCAAGACCGGAACTGAAGCAGAATAAATCAATAAGGTTATAAAATAAAAAGGCCCCGTCACCACGGGGCCTTTTTATGTTCGCCTGGATCATTAAAAGAAAAATCAGATTTTTATAGGCTCCCCGCGGACAGGCAGCACGACGCGGATCTTATCGTTTTTAAGCTCTCTCTCGAACCATCCCGGGTCTTCGGTATGCACCGGGATCAGGATTTCGGGGTTTATCTCCCTTACCGCTTCAAGCAGTTCCTCGCCGCTTATATGGCCTGATGAGTGATAATGCTTTTCGGCTTCATCCGTAAACTTTCCGGTTAACGGATCCATCTTCGGGATGACATCCATCTTGAAATAATCCAGCCAGTTCATAAGCCGCCTTCTATCCAGCACCTGCTCGTCGGTGAATGCCTCGGTGGATGAATAAATATAAAGGCTCCCGGGTCTGGGGATGATGTCGGGCAATTCGTTCAGGTCATAGAAGCCCATGCATAGCAGGGCTTTTTCCTGGTTTTCCCGGATCTGTTTCGCCTCGACAAACCGGAGGTTGACTTTTTCGGGCAGTTCTTTTTTCCACGTAGAGGCGGAGGTTGAGGATTCTTTATAAATATAAACATTACTGCTGGAGAGGAGTGTTTTCGCGGCAGCGTCCTGCCGTGACAGGGCATATAACAGGTATGCCGCCTTTTCGGATATTACCAGGCGGCGCCCGCTGTACTGCGCAATCCGCTCGAATGAAAACAGGCGCTCCATGTTCCGGAGGCCGAAATCGGCAAATACCAGGTGGGGACACATCCGTACCGCCTCCAGTGAATAAGCCTCCACTTCCGCCTCGGATGTACCCTTTTTGCTGCCCGCCCTCGTGCCTTCACAGATGAGTACCCGCGGCTTCAGGCCGGCTGCCGCCTTTATAAAATTTTTCACGAGATGCCCGTTTTCCCCGTGGAGACGGAAATCCCCGGTGTACACTACCCAGCCCGATGAAGTTTCCAGGGCGTAAGCCGATGCCCCCAGAATAGAGTGATCGACCGGGTAGGATTCGAGCCGGATATTACCTACAATGTCTCCGGGTGAGATTTTGATCGGCGGGATTTTTTTTGTTACTCTCCGGCTTTCATGGAGAAATTCGACGGCCTCACCGGTAAGCCTCTCCCCGGTGATCTTCAGTTCGCGGGTGATATAATCGGCACGGGAGTCCGATTGTGCTGATCCTTTTTCCCATGTCTTGGGGTTAAGCAGTATCGCCTCAGTTGCATGGTCGGAGGAGCCGGCGTCCTGGGTGGCCTTTATGAGAAGCGCAGAGACGGAGCCTGTATAAAGCGGGATCTCCTTTTTCAAGTAGCCGATCAGCCCCCAGTGATCCAGGTGTGCATGTGATAGTATTATCCCGTCGATTTTATTTGCCCGGCGCAGGTGGGGATGGTTTTTTAAAAACGGGTGCTCCCATAGGCCCGGAGGCTCGATGTCATCACGGTAGAGGCCCTGAACAGGCGGGAGTACCCCCATAATGAGATAATCCAGGCACCCCCGGCTGGTTCTTTTCTGTAAAAAATCTTCGTAATACTTGCCAGCCTGTGAAAAGTCCAGGCCGAAATCCAGGAAAATCCGCGTATCCTTCTCCTCGTCTTCGAGAAGGATCTTGTTTCCACCGATAACTCCGACCCCGTCACAGCATGTAATGCTTATCAAATCAACACCTCCGGAACGGCTCAATACTATGGTTCAAGAACCGGGCGCCGCCCTGCCTTTTTCAGATGAAATAAGACAGCGGGAGAAAAATTCTACAGAAAATTTCACTTATATTTTTCTTTCATCATTTTGCGAAAGTCGCTGGGATTTATAAAAAATTTGACCGGCGCGGCCTTTTCCGCTTCAAGTATCTCTTTTGCATAACCGGGGAAGCCGTTGTCGCCATAGTCGGATACCGTTTCATAGGCAAGACCCTGCCGCACAAGGAGCACGGCAAGCGGCACGCCGTCTATAAGCACATGGGCCAGAGTTCTCCCGTACTTGTCTTTTGCCGCAGGAATATATTCGACGGTTTTCGCGTTATCTATATAAGCGCGGGCAAGCTCTGTTGCGGCCCGGCCGAAGGGCTGATCTTCGGGAATACCGTGTTGTGGGTGCTTGATTTCAGGGGCGTCCAGGCCGAGAATTCTTATGGTAATTCCTTCATACTGTACTGTGTCTCCGTCGTCGATGATTATTTTGGATTTGTCCATCTCGATTCTCCGGTAAGCGTTCGGGACTGCATCATTATCGGCTACAACGCATGAAACTCCGCATACCAGGGAAAGCAAAAGCACCAGAACAAGAAGAACGGTTAATTTTCTGAACATTGAAATACCCCCTCAATACTGACGATTAAGAAGATTTCGATTTTACGCCGTTGTATCCTGCAGGGCCGTTCAGCGTTCGAGGAGGCGGCCGAGTTCTTCTTTAATTTCCTGGAAGTGGCGGGGATGAGTGGCGGTAACCCGCGCTTTCAGGACAACGCCGCAATAGTGTATAAGAAAATCGGGGTCGCCGACAATTATGAAGGCCTCGTCTGGGTTGCATTCCTTGACGTACCAGAAATCTTCAACAAAATCGTTCCAGCCGAGGCGCTCCCTGAACCGTGAAAAAGCCGCCGATCCGAATATTTCATTATCGACTTCTCCCAGGTGATCCTTATCAAGCGGGATGCGGTCGCTGTGTGGAAGGGGCGGCGGATTTTCGAGCCAGAATTTTTCCCATAGCAGGAAACCCAGGGGAGAAAGCGCGACTTTGTTTTCAAACTTGCTGAGCAGTGGCTCCATATTTTTTATTGTAGCGGGATCGAGTCCCCTGTAAAACTTTTCTTCTTCGATTAAATTTTCCCTGACGAGATCTGAAAAACGGCCTTCGAGAGATTTTATCAAATCGGTTTCGAAATTGACTGTCCCTGACGAGGGCAGTTGGATCAGCTTGTTTTCTTCAGGGGGCAGGTAATAAAGCGGGATGTCGAAAATCGCCCACACCATCGACAGGTAGGGCAGGAGTTCTTCGGGGCCGCCGCTCCCGTTTAATATAATCCGGTAATTCCACATATTGACGGGCGTTGTTGCAATTTTCAGTATCGCGGCAAGCGCGTTCTTGATGGTCATCTCGATAGAGAATACGGAATCGTCGTTGCGCGCGGTGTTATAGCCCTGAAATTCGGCGTTTAAATTTGTTTTGGAAAGAACCTTCCGGTACAACTCGGCAAGCCTTGCCGCATCTTCCCTCTGTGGATGGATAAAGAACAGCATGTCGTTTTTGCCCGGCGAAAGCAAAGCCATGCTGTACAACTCCCTGGTGAGGCCGGGCACGGCATGAAGCAGAGTTTCGGCGGAGAATTTCTCGAAAAGGTTTGCAAGAGATCCGATTAAACCGGCGTTTTCCGGAGGCAGAGAATCCGTCGCGGAAATATCCACCGCCCTTTCTTTTGAAAGGCGGCCTGAAAATGTATTGATGATGAGCCTGTCGTCCTGAGTCATTTGCGCTATTATAACAGCCTTTCCATATAAATTAAAGGGATACAATTCGCCCAGTCAGTCAGGATACCTTTTTGAAAATTGATAAATAAGGAAATTTTATTAAGCGCTTTAGATCCCGCATGATATTTGCAGGATAGTAAGGCGGATTGGAAGAAATTTAAAAAAGAAGGTGTAGAAATGATAAAGAAAATTTTACCGTTTTTTCTTTTAATGATGTTTGTTGTGCTCATCCCAT
>JAMCWD010000010.1:0-20208 GCA_023475345.1 Chloroflexota bacterium
TTGTTGGTTTTTCCAGCAAAATCCCAACAAGTATTTTCGAGCCACCGACTCGTTACGAATCAAGTCCTCATAAGCTTCGATCTCCATGACACCACCTTATCATGGGATCAAATTCTAGGCAATTACCTTTTTTTATTATGACACGGACAGGCGGGGGCGCTTGTTGCTCAAAACTTTCCAGGGTTTCGCCAATTAAATCACGGGGAGCATTTTCAATAAAAATCATCGGGGCAAGACCGTTTGTAGCTGTTTCAGAAGTATACAAACTCATCATATCATTTATTTTGCTGTAAGATCCCTCCCTTCCAAGAACTCCCAGCCTGTAAATCTTTTTATAAATATCTATCGCCTTTTTATAATTCCCGTAAAACATCTCCCTTTTCGCAGCCATATCCTGTAGCTGGACAAGCCTACGTAATTTTATATAATCAAATTCGTTCGAAATTGAAGGCTCTAAAATATTGTCCTTCCAGGGAAAAACACAGGCAGGACGGCCTGCCGCAAGATCAAACTTTTCAAAGGCCTGTTTATTCTTCTCCAGTATCCTCTGGAGAGGCTTATCAAATTTCTTATCCCACAGTTTGTCCCCGTCATAAAAAGCAAAAAGCTCATCCTCGGCCTCTTTATCGGGTTTATAAAGCTTCAAAGCTTCCGTCATAGGTATAGCGGCATTATTTTCAGGCTCTACTTCATGAATGTTGTATTCGGGCAGCGGGGGATACGAAACTTCTTTCTTCCCGCCGCAAGCGGAAGTAAAAATCAATACCCATACGATTACTGAAATAAGAAAAACTGCCCTGTATCTTTTCATCTGTAAAACATCCCGGCGTTTTATTATGATTATATCATCAACTTACAACAAGCGAAAGCCGCCTTGCCGCCAGTATTCAGAGGGTCATGAAATTGTGATATAATATCCTTATAGCAGGAGTATAGTTATGTTTGATAGCAGGGAATACGCCGGAAAGAGACTGGGCGAAGCATTAAGCAAGTATAAAAACAAGAATGTACTCGTGCTTGCGCTGGCAAGGGGCGGGGTGGAGGTCGGCTATGAAGTGGCACAGCATCTCGATGCCGATCTGGCAGTGCTTATAGTCAGGAAACTGCCCTTCCCAGATAATCCCGAATCGGGGTTCGGAGCCATAGCGGAAGACGGCAGCACATATATAAATGAAAACGCCGCAAGGTTCGTGCCGCCGGAAGTCATGCGGTCAATAGTGCAAGAGCAGGTAGATGAAATAAACAGGAGAATCACGTCGCTCAGAAACGGGAAGCCCCTGCCCGACATGACCGGCAGGACCGTTATCCTCGTCGATGACGGTATAGCCATGGGCAGTACAATGATGGCATCTATAAAACTTTGTAGGAATAAAAAGGCCGGGAAGGTAATCGTAGCGGTGCCGGTTGCCGGGAGAGACACTGCAAAACAAATTAAAAAGCTTGTTGACGAACTTGTTGTACTGGATACGCCCGATTATTTCCATGCGGTGGCCCAGGTTTACAGGGACTGGTATGATGTCCCCGATATGGAAGTTCGATCCGTAATGAAAAAATGGGAACATAGAACCGGCTGATTAAGCCGGTTAAAATGAAGTCAGGCCTTCCCTTATGGCATACTTTGTAAGCTCGGCGACATTATGGATATCCAGTTTATTCATCACCTGGCGTCTGTGAGTTTCGACGGTCTTATCACTTATGTTGAGCAGTGATGCGATTTCCTTCGTGGTATTCCCCTCGGCGAGGAGTTGCAAGACTTCCCGCTCCCTGTTGGTAAGCATCGAAAAAACCGACGGCTCGGATTTTGTCCGGTTGGAAACATAGTCTTTAATAACGATGTCCGCCACTTTCGGGCTCAGGTAGCTCTGCCCGGCAACTACCGCCCTCACGGCTACCGCAAGCTCGCTGAACGCACAGTCTTTAGGCAGGTAACCGGAAGCCCCGGCCTTGAACATCTCCATGACGAACCTCTTGTCCGAGTGTACCGACAGGGCAACAACCTTAACATTCGGAATTTCCGACATTATTTTGCGCGTGGCTTCAATGCCGTTCAAATCAGGCATGGTAATATCCATTATAACAACGTCAGGCTTTAATTCCTTTGTAAGCCTGACAGTCGTGCGCCCGTCTTCCGCCTCGCCGACAACTTCCATATCATGCTGTTTTTCAAGCAGCGCCTTGAGCCCTTCCCTGATAATCTCATGATCATCGGCAAGGATTATCCTGATGCCCATCCTCAATCTCCCTTACTTTTCTTTAATCTCAGGGGAGCATATATGGTAACGGCAGTGCCCTGCCCCTCAGAAGATTCAATTTTAATTTCCCCGCCTATATAACTCAGTCTCTCACGTATATTAAACAGGCCGAAACCGCTGGTTTTTAAATGTGCAGAATAATATTCACTGACATTGAAGCCGGTTCCTTCATCTTTGACTTCTATTTTCAGCCGCTCTTCTTCTTTGCTTATGCTTATTTTCGCCTTCTCAACCCCGGCATGCTTTATAATATTCATAAGAAGTTCTCTGACTGTCCTGTAAAGAAGATAGCCTACCCCGTCGTCAACTCTTTTAGGCAGCCCGTCGTCTTCAAGTTCAATCAAGATGCCGTGTTCTTTTTCAAAATGCTCCGCCAGCCATTCTATTACTTCGACAAGGCCCAGCTCGTATAATATAGGCGGGCTCAGATCAAACGTAAGAGTCCTTATATGCTGGATCGTTTCTTCGACATTTTTATGTATTTCGCCAAGCTCTCCGGGACTTATTTCCGACGGCGGCTTTTCTTCCAGTTCTTCCAATTTCATTTTGATTAATGCCAGTACCTGGCCTATATAATCATGGAGATCGGCGGCGATTCTCCTGCGCTCGCGCTCTTCAGCCGTTGACAACTCAAATGCGAAAGCCTTAAGCTGCTTCTGATACGCAAGGATCCTTTCTTCGGCAAGCCTTCTGTTCAATGCCACGGAAGCCTGGTTTATAAATGTCTCGATTATCCCCCACTTGTCAATTTCCATTCCATCATGCAAACCCAATACCACGCTTCCAATCAGCTCGCCTTTCCTGACAAGGCCCATTGCATAAACCGCCCCCAGTTTCAGTTCCTTCTCGAGCCCCATGACCTGATCCTCAGCCATGAACCCTTCAAGAAGATCGTATAATCCTCTCGGGACACTGCCGAGATTGCCCTTCAGGAGATTTTGACGACCCTCTTCATTATCAAGTTTCAGCTTCAACCCTACAATGTTCCCGTCGAAGAAACCATTAACTTTCTGTGTTGTTTCTGCATCGGCAAGAAAAGCGCGTACCTGGAATTCACTCAATTCCTCATCGAACGTACTTATCACGACCATACAATCGCCGATCAGTTCCCTGAAATTCTGCCCGATATATTTATAGATGTCATCTTCGGGAGAAATGCCGACAAAACCCATTGCGGCTTTTGAGAGAAACATCTGCTCATATATGTATTGCTTTTCTTTCTCCTGCGCCCGCTCCCGCTGGGCCACCTCTTCTTCAAGAAGCCTGTTGGATTCAAGAAGCTCGGCGGTCCTTTCTTTTACGCGGTTTTCCAGTTCGTTATGGGCCTTCTTCAGCATGTTCTCGGCAATTTTAAGGTCTGAAATGTCATTCATGACTCCGGAAAGCCCGACAGCTTTATCTCCCTTATAAAACGGCCTGGCGGAAATTCTTGCATATAAAATTCTCCCGTCTTTGCCAATGACTTTAAATTCAAACATCTCGCCGGAACCTTCCAGGATACGCTTGAAATTTTTCTTGAAATTTTCAATGTCGCTCTGGTGGACAAAATCCGTAAACGGGCGCCCCATAACATCTTCCGCTTTATATTTGAGGAAATGCTTGATGGAAGGGCTTACATATTCAAATCTGCCGTCAGGATCAACCGTAAAGATGACATCTCTTATATTTTCAACAAGGAGCCGGTATTTTTCCTCGCTTTGCCTGAGCGCTTCCTCCGCCTTTTTCAATCCCGACAGATCCATATCTATACAGAACAAAAGCGGAACTTTCCCCTCGGTACATACGGCCGTATGGATCGAATATACCGGCACAGGTATCCCGCCTTTTCCCTTCAATAGAAGCTCGCCTGCAGGGAAGAACTCCCCCGACCTGTTTACCTTTGCCCCGATCTTGCAGGCTTCGACAAATACTGATTTGAGATCGTCCGGGATAATAAGATCCCCCAGGTCATTCCCCAGCGCTTCGTCCTGGTTGTATCCGTAAATAATTTCGCTTGCTTTATTCCAGTAAACAACTTTGCCGTTCGGCAGATATCCCTGAATAGAAACTCCGGGGATATATTCCATGAGGTTTCGGAACCTCTCCTCACTTTCCCGAATGGCTTCCTCCATAGCTTTCCGTTCCGATATATCCCGGCCGACGGCCATAACGGCAGGTCTTCCATTAAATTGAATGAGGCCGCCGGACACCTCAATATCTAACTTTAAGCCGTTTTTGCAGATAATTTTAGTTCCGTAAATTGTCGGGGCGTCTCTGCCTGCTATCCTGTCGCTGTAGTTTCTTCTGGCAACCTCCCTGCTTTCCGGTGCAATTACATCGAGCAGGCGCATGCCCAGTAATTCATCTTTTGAATAGCCCGTAATTTTTGCGGTATAGGGATTAACGAATTTCAAGACATCATCTTGAATTATGGCAACAATATCGTTCGCTCTTTCAACAAGCGCAGAATACTTGGCCTCAGATTCGCGCAGGGTTTCTTCGGCAATCCTTTTCTCCGTTATATTCCTGAAAATACCCCTCGTAAGGACCGGCTTGCCGTTCTCAAATTTGCAATTCGCGCTCCCTTCGACAATAATCTTCCTGCCGTCTTTCGTGATAAAAGAGACTTCTATATTATCAACCTGCCCGCCGTTTAGCACTTTATTAAAAACATCCCTACAATGATCCACGCTGTCAGGATGAATAACATCAAAAAGAGAAAGTCCGGCAATTTCTTCATCATTATAGCCCAGGGTCTCTTTCCACGCGTTATTGACAAGTATTATTTTACCTTCCGGGCTTATGCTCTGTATCAGATCCGTCGCATTCTCAAGCAGGTCCCGATATTTTTCCTCGCTTTCTTTCAAACCTTCTTCGGCTCGTTTCCTCTCGGATATATCACGCGAAATGCCCATAACACCGACTTTGTTATCCATTGCATCCCTTAAAATCGATGCAGACACATAGCTTGTAAATATTTCTCCATTTTTTCGTTTGTTCAAAACTTCCCTGAAACACCTGCCGTTTACGATGGTGGTTTTATAAACGGATTCGCCCTGTTCAGGGATGGCATAAAGCATGCTGACATGTTTCCCCAAAACTTCTTCAGGCGTATATCCGAACGTATCCTGTGCGGCCTTGTTGAACTCGATGATTTTGCGGTCGTTATTTACCGAGATTATCATGTCGATAGAACTGTCAACAAGATTACGTGCGTATTCCTGGGAAACCCTCAGCTCCCGCCCGGCTTTATTAAGTTCGTAAAGGATGATATTAACGAAAATGCCGAATGCAATTATTATGAATGCCCCGAGAAGCCTGAGCCATATTTCCCTGGGACTCAAAGTGAATAACCCGGTTATAAAATGACCTTCATTAAAAACATATACTGCAACAACAGTGCTGAGTATCCAGTAAAGCGCCCCGAATGCCAGGCCGGCAAGCAGAATGTAAAAATACAAACCTCTGGATCTCATTTTATCTCTCTTTCATAAAAAAAGCCGAAAATTCCATTATGAATTAAATTAAACCGGGACAATTCCTTCTGAAAATATATTTTTTTTCATATAACAATGTTATGCAAGAGATAGAAACGCCGCCGCTGTCTTTAACAAAATTTTTGAAAAGGTATTGCTCTTTGATATGGGTAATGATATAATGACGAGGTCTGTATGGAAAATTCATACAGACGAGACAGGCCGAAAGCGTAGGGGAATATTTAAACCACGAGTTGGAGGCCCTCAGAAAAACAAGGAGGAAGACCGATTAAATGGAACTCCAGGACAAAACAATGACCTGCCGGGATTGTGGCAGAGAATTCACCTTCACAAAGGGGGAACAGGAATTTTACCAGGAAAAAGGGTTTAAAAACGAACCGTCCCGTTGCCCGGATTGCCGCTCGTCGCGGAAGAGGGAACGCGGGTTCGGTGGTCCCCGTCGCTTGTATGATGTTACCTGTGATGAATGCGGCGCCCAGACTCAGGTGCCGTTCGAACCGAGACAGGGCCGTCCGGTTTATTGCCGCGACTGCTTTGCCAAAATGAATTCTTAAGGGATACTTAAAACTTTCCCTTGAAATAAATTTAGCTCTCACTGTAATACTAAGTCATACCTCTGATAGAAGCCTTTCTATTAAGTTCTCTTGTTCATTAGACAAGCGTTTCTATCAATATTGCTTACTTTAAAATTATCTGTATCCCCAAGGGAATACGGGTTAATTAAACTAAAGAGGAAGGTCAAAATTACATGGAACTCCAGGACAAAACTCTAACCTGCCGGGATTGTGGCAGAGAATTCACCTTTACGAAAGGTGAGCAGGAATTCTACAGAGAAAAGGGCTTTCAGAACGAGCCTACAAGGTGCTCTGACTGCCGGTCAGGCAGAAAAAAGGAACGCAGCTTCGGTGGTGGTCCCCGTCGCTTGTATGATGTTACCTGTGATAAATGCGGCGCCCAGACTCAGGTGCCGTTCGAACCGAGCCAGGGCCGTCCGGTTTATTGCCGCGACTGCTTTGCCAAAATGAATTCTTAAGGGATATTTAAAACTTTCCCTTAAAATAAATTCAGCTCTCACTGTAATATTAAGTCATACCTTTGATAGAAGCCTTTCTATTAAGTTCTCTTGTTTATTAGACAAGCGTTTCTATCAATGTTGTTTACTTTAAAATTATCCGTATCCCACATGGAATACGGGTTAATTAATCTGAAGAGGAAGGTCAATTTCATGGAAATCCAGGACAAAACTCTAACCTGCCGGGATTGTGGCAGAGAATTCACCTTTACGAAAGGTGAGCAGGAATTCTACAGAGAAAAGGGCTTTCAGAACGAGCCTACAAGGTGCCCTGACTGCCGGTCAAGCAGAAAAAAGGAGCGCAGCTTCGGAAAACGCCGTTCGTATGACGTTACCTGTGATAAATGCGGCGCCCAGACTCAGGTGCCGTTCGAACCGAGCCAGGGCCGTCCGGTTTATTGCCGCGACTGCTTTGCCAAAATGTCAGGCGACAGGTTCTAAAACAACCGGTAAAAAATAATACCGAAGTTAATATCCGCTGAAATATACCTCTCGGGCAATTAAACGCCTTAATTGGGTTATGTTTATTTTTGTCTCCTTCCGGGTAAATCAAATAAAAACCGGGGGGAGACGGATAAGATGCCGGAGGTATTGTTTAAGTTTTCAGCCCGGCCCGATAATATAAAAATAGCGCGACTCGTTGCTATGGGATTCGCAAACCGGAAAGGGCTGAGCTATGAGGAAATTTCAGATATTGCTCTTCTTATAGGCGAAGCATGCTCATATATATTGATGCATGTAAAAGAAGGGACAGAGTTAAGGTTATCGTTTAATTCTACGGATGACATACTTTTCGCCGATGTTACGGGTTCTTCCACACTTTATAACCACGGGCTGAAGCCATCTCTCGGGAGGCTGAGCTTTCTTATAATAAAGCAGATGGCCGATACTTTTATATTGTCAAAAAACCCGCCGTCTATCAGGATCAAATACAGGATGAAAAAAAACGGACTGCCCAATATCATTGACAAGCTCGAACAGATGAGCTTTAATTTTTCCGATCTTGCGGAACTGAGAGAGCAGTAGCATATTCTCATGAAACTTGTTCCTGTGCGCAGTTTGGGGTATAATAACTCCAGGAAGGAAAAGATAAAATGATAGGAAGACATGTTATATATATACTGCCGATGGGCAGCATTGAGCAGGATATGCTCGACAGGTTATCAATTTGCCTTGAGGAGCGGTTTCTGTCGCGTTTTAAAGTGCTTCCTGAAGTTTCGCTCCCCATCCCGGCCCAGCATCTCCCACGCAATAAATATTTTTCCAACCTTATCTTCGACCGGATGAGAAAATCGTTCCCGCCCGACGGGAAATTCCTCCTCGGAGTTACCGACCTGGACCTACTGTTCCTCTCCCCGAGTTCAATTTATGCCGAATCCAACATCGGGGAGCGGATGGCGCTTATCTCGATTGCCAAGCTGAAGCCGGAATATTACGGGGCGCTGCCCAACCAGGAGCTTTTATTCAACAGGATGCTCAAGGAGTGTACTCACGAACTGGGCCACCTCCTGGGATTCCATCATTGCCTCCGCGGAAACTGCGCCATGTACTTCTCCAGGAGCATTCTTGACACCGATCATAAGGGAAACATATTCTGCGCGGAATGTGAAAGACGGCACAGCAGGATTACAAGGAACTTATAACAAACCCAATGATTCATTATCTCGGTTTTGTTTACAACAGGGATTCTCTAAAAGATTGAAATATTAAAGGGGGCTGAATGTTCAGCCCCCTTTATAGTTACCTATTGCCAGCTTTTATGGCGGTGTCTGCTCTTTATGGATTAACACTATTACACCATCGGAACCCCGGCTTGGGATAGACATGTCCGGCATGCGGTCGTTGTTCAGATCTCCTATGACAGCAGCCATCGGGCTGTTGCCAAGGCCGAAATCGACTGATTCGCCGAATGTGCCGTCCTGGTTATTCACAAAGACCGATATGTAATTGTCCGATTCATTGGCAACGGCAATATCGAGGTAGCCGTCACAGTTGATGTCTCCCATGGACGGGGCGCGGCATCCGCCACCCGCCTCATAACTCCCGTCGAACTCGAATGTACCGTCCCTGTTGTTGATGAAGATTAGCAATTGGTTGTTGTTGCTGTCAGTAACGGCGACATCGAAGAAGCCGTCATTGTCAACATCGCCGATCGCTATCCCGCTGGGGTCGCTCCCGGCGGCATAGCTCTGGGGTGTTCCGAAAGTGCCGTCCCCGTTATTGAAAAGCACGGACATAGAATTATTTTCCCCGTAGTTGCTTACTGTAAGATCCTGGTAGCCGTCACCGTCAAGGTCTCCGATCTCCACCGCGGAAGGCTGATCCTGAACGGGATAGTTGACCGCGCCGAAGAAGGTACCATCCCCCTTGTTCAAAAGGATCGAGACATTATCGGAATCCCAGTTGGCAACGGCAAGGTCGGGAATCATGTCCCCGTTGAGATCCCCGGCAGAGATCCACCTGGGTGTATTGCCTGCCGCATAATCAAGCCGGGGCTTGAATGTGCCGTTACCGTAATTGATAAAGATGGAGACGGAACCATAAGTGTCACGGCTCTTGTTCACACCGGCATTGGCAATGGCAATGTCCGGCTTCCCGTCCCCGTCAAAGTCGGCGATGGAAGCCGAGTAAGGTCCCGGTCCCCCTAAATAATAGACGGCGGGATCGAAAGTCCCGTCCCCTTTGCTCATGAGGACGGAAATGCTATCGCTGCTGCTGTTTGGAACCACAAGGTCGGGGTTCCCGTCTCCGTTCAAGTCGCCGATAGCCGCGCCCCTGGGCTCGTCTCCGACTGTATATATTGCCACCAGTGGGAATAACCCGCTCCCGTCATTTATGAAAACCGTGAAATTATCGGCATACTGGTTGGCGGATGCAAAATCCGGGCCATTCTGCCGATCAAAATCGCCTATTGCCAGTGATTTGCAGGAATACCCGGATGCATAATTATTGCTTAATGTAAAGTCTCCAGCCTCCAAAGTAAAGGCGCCTTCCCCATCGTTGAAATAAACGGAAACTGTTCCTGCGCCGAAATTGGCTACCGCAAGATCAGGATAGGAGTCGTCATTAAAATCAGCCGTTGCGATCCCATACGCTTCATTTCCGGTGGGATAATATTGACCGGCACCGAATGTCCCGTCCCCGTTGTTTTTCATGATGAACATACCGTTGTTGCCTGTGACCGCTATATCCGGGCCGTTACCCTTATCGAAATCGGCAAGGGTAATATCCCTTCCACTGCTACCTAAATTATAAGACTGTGCTGCGCTGAATGAAAAATTGCCCTGGTTGAATTTCACATTCACAGTGTAATCACTGTAATTGGTAGTCCATATAACATCCGGCAACCCGTCATTATTGACATCTACAAGGGCGACGCCCTCGCCGCCTTCCCTTGTCCCGCCAATATCTGTTGCATTTTCAAATGTACCGGTCCCGTCAGCCCTGTTCTTGAGGAGATACAGGGGCCCGCCCCACCATGCCGCCGGGGTAACGATGTCCGGGTATCCATCATCGTTCAGGTCGGCGGCGGCAAGCTTTCTGGGATTCCCGCCCATGTCATAAGACTGTATGTTTCCGAATGTCCCGTCTCCCTGGTTGAGGAATACTGTAACTCCGTTGCCCCAGTGTGTAACCGCAACATCCGGACCGTTCTGCAAATCAAAATCCCCGACGACTATTTCATTGGGGCTCCCCGCAGGGTCGTTATATGAGCCGTTAAACTGGAAAGTCCCGTCCCCATTGCCCAAATAAATATCCACGGTGTTATTCCCCGCATTAGCGACTGCGAGGTCAAGGATTTCGTCCCTGTTGAAGTCGCCGGATGCCACCGAATAAGTTTCGCCTCCTACCGAGTATGTATCAGGCCCGATAAAACCGATACCGCATGGCGACACTGTGGATGTGAGCGGTATATTGCCGGTAACGGCGGCCTGCGGCGCTACAACAACATCGGTCGTGTTTTCTTCGTAGCCCGTCTTGTTTGCCGTAACAGTCTGAGGGCCAGCCGGAACATTAGTCAGCATGTAAAACCCGTTTGGGTCTGTAGTTGTATTCTGCCCGCCTGCCGTAACTGTTGCACCGGAAATGCCCGTTCCCAGCAGCGCGTCCGATATGGCACCGATTATTGTATTTGACGGTACAGCAGTTATGCTGTTACCTCCACCTGAAGTAGGTGAGGAGAAATAAGTGCCGCTGCCCGATACCACATATACAACTACAACATATGAAACAGCTCTCCGCCTGTTGGTGGGGAGTTCGGGGACGGTGCATATTATCTGCCCATCGCTCCAGGAAGCATATATGGCTGCACTTACCGCCGTGCCGCCGTCCGTGGGCTCAAAGTTCACATAGCTTTTGTCGGCTTCTCTCAAAGAGCGTGTAGCGCCGAAATTTGTACCTGCTATGGTGATTTGCTGTCCAGGCGCAACTGTTGCCGGGGTAACGCCGGTTACACCAGGCGCAGTGGCTGTGCCTCCTCCTATGGTATTATAAGTATAGCTCTTTTTTTGTTCTCCGCATCCTATTAAACTAAAGCCCACCAGTGCAAGAATACATAAGAGGATTGTAAGTTTTTTCATTGTTTCATTCCTTCCTTTTCAAGATTGTACTGCAAAATGCACCGCTTTTTGTCTGAAGATTTTCTTTCACTGCTTATTACCTGAATATAAAACAATGTAAATCATCATAACTCTTGTTTATGTAGGAAAAACTGATAGAGGAACTCACACCACTTTCCTAACTTGACCACCCCCCTCCATAATTAATAATTTCACCCATGCAATATTTAAAAATCTGTACCTATTAAAAAAGGTCACCTTATATAAGAACAACCTCGTTTTTCAATTCTCTCGGAAGAACTTTATGATTAGACTTTAACAAGGAAATTCCTTTGTCTCCTGCTAAAATAATTCAATGAAAAAAATTTGTATCACAGCGGACCTGGCCATGCAATATCCAGTATCAACTCATATCTAAAGATCCCGACCCGGCTAAGCGATTGTCTGAGTTTCCCCCGGTCCTACCGATATTATCGATACCGGCACTCCAAGGTCCTTTTCGATATATTCCAGGTATTCCAGGGCCGCAGGAGGCAGTCCCGGCCGTTCATTTGCCTGTGTTATTTCTTCATCCCATCCCATGAACTCTTTATAAACCGGGATACAACGGTCAAGCAGCTCGGAAGAATAAGGCAGGTGCTTGATTTCTTTCCCGTCAAGCTTATATGCAACGGCGATCTTCAAAGACGAAAGGCCGGATAATACGTCAAGCTTGGTCAAAGCGATGGAAGTCAGGCCGTTAACCCTGACGGCATAGCGCAAAACAGGCAGGTCAAGCCAGCCGCAGCGGCGCGGCCTGCCCGTGGTCGTCCCGTACTCGTGCCCCTTATCAAGCATGTACTTCCCTACCCCGTCTTCCAGTTCGGTGGGAAACGGGCCTGTCCCGACCCTTGTCGTATATGCCTTGGAAACGCCTGTTATCTCTTTCACCCACATGGGAGAAATTCCAAGCCCCACGCTGAAATTCCCCGCAATGCTGTTGGAAGAAGTAACATAAGGATAAGTGCCGTGATCGATATCGAGAAGCGTCCCCTGGGCGCCCTCGAATAAAACTTTCCTGCCGTTCTTCAGTTCCCGATGGAGCAAAAGGGAAGTATCCGTTACCATCGGAGCGAGCCTTTCGGCAATCTCTACAAGCCTTTCGAACATTGAATCGGCGGTGAATTCGGTCCCTTCCAGGACTTCGGCTTTTTCTCCGGCATGATAAGCTATCTTTTTCCTGAGAAGCTCCCTGTCGTAAAGGTCTCCTATCCTTATGCCTTTCCTGGCGATCTTATCGGTGTATGCGGGGCCTATGCCTCTGCCTGTTGTGCCTATCCTGCCTTCTCCCCTGTTTTTTTCCTGGCTGGAATCGAGCAGGCGGTGATAAGGCATTATAACGTGGGCTTTATCGCTGATGCGAAGATTTGAAAATTCCACCCCCTGTGACCCTAAGTCGTCCATCTCTGTGAGCAGGGCGTCGGGGTTGACTACCATGCCGTTCCCCATAATACAGAGAGTGCCCGGAAAAATTATGCCTGAAGGGATATGGTGGAGCCGGTACTCTTTGCCGCCCGTAACCACCGTATGCCCGGCATTGTTCCCGCCGGAATACCTGGCGACTATGCCTGCTTTCTTTGCCAGGTAATGTGTTATTTTCCCCTTCCCTTCATCTCCCCACTGTGTCCCTACGATTATAGTATTTTCCATCTGGCTCTCTTTCCGTTACAGGATTTACTTAAACCTTTTCAAGATCTCCCTTGCTACCAGCAGACCCGATGCGGAGGCCTGTATAAGCCCCCTGGTAATGCCTGCGCCATCGCCTGCGGCAAAAAGGTTCTTGAGCCTGGTTTCAAGCTTTTTCGAAACTACCATCCGGGTGGAATAAAATTTGACCTCAACGCCGTAAAGGAGAGTATTCCTGGAATTGATTCCCGGCGCTACTACATCCAGCGCCTCCAGCATTTCGATAATGCTGGAGAGGTGCCTGTATGGGAATACCAGGCTCAGATCCCCCGGGGTCGCCCCCTTGAGGGTCGGGGTAACGACGCTTCTTTTCAGCCTTTCACTCGTTGACCGTCTGCCGAGCTGGAGGTCGCCGAGCCGCTGGACCATGACGCCTCCCGAAAGTATATTCGCAAGCCTGGCTATAAACTGGCCGTAAGCGATGGGGTCGTTAAATGGCTGTGTAAAGGTTTTGCTGACAAGCAGCGCAAAATTCGTGTTAGCGGTCTTCTTATCCTTGTAGCTGTGGCCGTTCACGGTAACGATGCCGTCGCTGTACTCGGACGCCACTTCACCATAAGGGCACATGCAGAAAGTGCGCACCTTGTCATCGAAATTCTTCGAATAATAAATGAATTTGGATTCATATACGCCGTTGGTGATAGGCTCCGCTATCACGGCGGGAACTTCCACCCTGACGCCCAGATCTACAGGGTTTATATGCGTATCAAGTTTTAGCCGGCTCGTTTCGGAAGTCAGCCATTCCGATCCCTGCCGTCCCGGCGCAACGACTACATAAGTCCCTTTTATCTCTCTCCCGTCTTTAAGCCTGACTCCCGTAACTTCACCGTTTTTCTCAAGGATATTGACGACTTCGGCCTTCGTCTTTATCTCTACATGGTTGGGAAGATAATCTTCCATCGCCTTCAAAATTGCAATACACTTTTCAGTCCCGAGATGCCTGAGCCGGTAAGGTATAAGTTTCAGGTTGGCGATAACCGCTTTTCTCTGAAGCTCCTTTACTTCGTCTTCATCGGTGCCGTGTAGTTCCTCTGGAGCGCCGAACTTAAGATACAACTCATCGGCTTCTTTTATGATATCCATAGCGGCCGATTCAGGCATGAATTTTGTAAGGTTGCCGCCTATCTCGGTGCTCAAGGTGAGCTTCCCGTCGGAGAATGCGCCCGCTCCTCCCCATCCGCATAAAAGATCGCATGGAGTACAATGGAAGCAGGTTTTTTCCGTGCCCCTGGACGGGCATTTTCTTCTCGAAATATCCTTGCCCCGCTCCAGAACGAGCACTTGCAAATCTTTGCCTTTGGATAATTCAAGGGCGCAGAATATCCCTGCAGGACCGGCCCCGACAATAATCACATCATATTTTTTACGCATTGATGCCTCCGAACGATCACGGTTAAATAAGGGCTTAAAGGCTGCTATCCTTTGAGATATAATCTATCCGAGCGAAGAACCTTCCTTATCGGGGAAATCACAATTTTTACATTCGTTGAAGCTCCCCATCACGCGGGCTTTATAAGTATGAGTGCAGGTTATGAATATAGTAGGTTCTTCCCCCTCCATAGAAAAACCGAAATCAACATGGGGACAGAAGCGGTCAGGGATCACGGTAATGCAGAAATTATACAGGTCATCATATTGTGCCGGGTCCGTATGCTGAAAGAAATGCTTATCACACTGGAAAATCCCCAGTTGTGACTGGCGGTAAATACAGGGTCTGTAAACTCTTTTTTCAAGCATATCTGCCCCTCTTAAGCTTTATCCTTTGATTGAGCCGCTTCAGCAGCGGCAACAGGAGGAATTTCGGTATCGGGAAATAAAATCCTTCCACAACTGCTGCAGAATTCCATGTGACGATCCTTTACCCTGTTTAAAAGCGGAACGGGTATCGTCATAAAGCATCCCCCACAATTCCCCTTGATTACTTTTGCCACCGCGATACCGTTACTCTTGTTTCTTATATCCTCATAGCGTTTCAGAACATGCGGCTCGATTGCCGACGCCATCTTCTCCCGCCTGTCTTTAACTATGAGTACCTCATCTTCAAGCTTTTTCTTTTCTTTCTTGTATTCTTCATTGCGCCCGGCAAGTATTTTATCGATATCCTTGAATTTTTTGTCCAGTTCCCTTTTTTTCAATTCAAGCCCGTCCGCTGCTTCCATCAGCATCAAGACATTTTCTTCCTGGGCCGATTTCTGGGCCGTGGCGATCTCAAGCTCCTTCTGCATGGCCATAAGCTCCTTGGGGTTGGCCGTATCACCCTTGAATACCTTTTCTTTCAAAGAGTTCAGGTGATCTTCCATCCCCCCCAGTTTCAACTCCTCCTGTTTAAGCTTCAGCTTCTTTTCAACTATTTCATTTTCTATACCGGCTTTTTCCTGATCAAGCTCCTCCCTGATATCTTCAAGTTCCTGCCCGGAATCAAGTTCCTCGATCCTGGCTTCGATCTGCGTTATTGCCGTATCTGTTTCCTGTAATCTCCATAGCTGCCAGGCGGATGCCATAATATGTTCTCCTTTACGTAGTTTTTTGTTTTCCCGGCTCCAGCGCCGCTATATAGGGCAGGTTGCGGTAATCCTCGTTATAATCCATGCCGTACCCGACAAGATACTCCTGCCCCAGTTCAAAACCGTAATAATCCAGCGGGATATCGCTCTTCCTGTTCCCTGTCTTTGAAATAAGGGCGCAGACTTCGATGCTCGCAGGCTGCCTGAGCCTTAAAATTTCTATGAGATAACTCAGGGTTATCCCGGTATCGACGAAATCCTCAACGATTATTATGTGCCTGCCCTTTATATCTTCTTCAAGATCCTTGGTTAATTTTACGACCCCTGCGGTGTCGGTATCCTGGCCGTAAGATGAAATCGAGATAAAATCGATTGTAAGCGGGATGGATATCTCCCGGATAAGATCAGCTACAAAAAAAACGGCGCCCTTTAGAACGCCGATAAGTACAAGGTCTTTGTCTTGATAATCAAGACTTATTCGTGTCGCAAGTTCCTTGACCCGCGACGCGATCTCCCCGCGTTTGAGAACGATCCTGTTTATTTCATGTCCCGTAATCTGCATAATCAGCCTGACTATTATAGATTCAATTGCCTCCGATTGTCAAACATAATTTTTTTCGCAATATCAGTCCCCCTTGAAGAGGGAATTTTGCTGTTATGATTCCTGAAGTTCGCCAGCTCCGCTATTACAATGGATTCCCGCTTGTGAGGCTGTCTAAAAATCGGGTATTAAGCTATTCCCCTCCCTGGGTGCCTTGAGCGTAGTCGAAAGGAGCGCAGTCGAAAGGAGCGCAGTCGAAAGGCGAGGTGGGCTCTAGAAACTAGAAAGTTGGCGGGTCGGGAAACCCGCCCCCTACAAATAAATCAACAGCGGGGTGGGGAAACCCCGTCCCTACCGGAAAACCTGTCTCAGGCAGCCCCAAACAGGGGAATTTCGCCTCCTTGATAGAAATGGAATAATCAGGCGGCTGCCTGCTGCTTCTCAAATCAACCAGGATACAAAAATGAAATATATCATCATCTGCGCTACGGCTCTCATAGTATCGGCCATGACCCTTTTCTCCGGCTTCGGGCTGGGAGGCCTCTTGATGCCCGCTTTCGCCCTTTTCTTCCCTGTCGCCGTGGCCATTGCTGCAACGGCCATAATACACCTGGCGAACAATATCTTCAAATTCGTCCTTATCGGCAGGCATGCCGATTATAAAATCGTCCTGAAATTTGTCATTCCTGCCATAATCTTTGCAGTACTGGGAGCGCTCCTCCTCGGCAAAATTTCCGATGCCGCCCCCATATTTCGCTACCACATCGGGACAAGGGAATTCGATATCACTCTCGCCAAGATAGTCATCGCCGTCCTTGTCGCCGTATTCGCCGTTTACGAGCTTGTCCCGAAACTGGAGAATTTTACTTTCCCTTCGAAACTGATCCCCCTCGGGGGCGCACTCTCCGGATTTTTCGGGGGGCTGTCGGGCCACCAGGGAGCGCTGAGGACGGCGTTCCTTATCAATGCCGGCATGGACAAGAAAACTTTCATAGCGACGGTGGTGGTATGCGCCGTCGCTGTTGATATATCCCGCCTGTCGGTTTACGGTGTTACTATTTTCGCGAAATATTACCAGACTTTCAGCAACAGCCAGGGTCTCGGCCTGCTCGTCGCGGGAATGCTGGCGGCCTTTGCCGGCGCGTTTATCGGCGTCCGGCTCATCGATAAAGTTACAATGAAAGCCGTCAGGATCTTTGTCGGGATCTTATTGCTTATCTTTTCAGTGGGCCTCGGCTCCGGCCTTATCTGACTTCAATCGGCACGCTCCAGGAAAGCGATACACTCTATGTGCGGCGTGTGGGGGAACATGTCCACCGGCCGGATTTTTCTCGTTTTATATCCCATCCCCGAAAGGATCTTCAAATCTCTTGCAAGGGTCGAGGGGTTGCATGAAATATAGACTATTTCAGGCACGCCGTCTTCCCCGACGGCCTTTAATACCTCCCTGGCACAGCCCTTCCGGGGCGGGTCAAGCACTACCAGGTCGTAATGTTTTTCAGGCAGGCCGCCGATGACATCCTCCGCCTTCCCCTTTATAAATTCCACATTTTCAATATTGTTGTGGATAGCGTTTCTTTCCGCGTCTTCAACCGCATGGCCCGACTCCTCGATCCCCGTAACCCGCTCGCAACGACGGGCCAGATGGAGCGAAAAAGTCCCGGCCCCGCAGTATATGTCCAGAACTTTTTCCCTGCCGCAAAGCGCCGCCTCTTCCAGTATCAGCGATACCATCGACCCGGCCTGCACGGGATTCACCTGGAAGAAACTCCCCGGGGAAAGGAGGTATTCTATCCCGCCGATATCTTCTTCAAGAAATTCGTCTCCCGCAAGGAGAAAATAATTTTCTCCCAGCACCACGTTATCGCGGCGCGCGTTGTAGTTGAGCCAGACGCCCGACACTTCGGGAACGGCGTCATGAAGCTCTTTTGCAAATTTATACCGGCCTTTCGGCTCTTTTTCCATAGATACGAGAACAACCTGGACTTTCCCGGATTTGCTCTCTGTCCTGCTCAAAAGGTATCTCAATATGCCTTTACGGATTTCTTCCTTATATGCCGGCCAGCGGTATTTCTTTGCGAGCCTTGCGGCTTCCAGCAAAACCCGGTTATTTACTTCGGGCTGGATCAGGCAGTCATCCAGCCGGATCACCCTGTGAGACCCCTTTGCATATAGCCCGAGATATGGGTCCAGACCCCCGCCGAACGGCGCCTGGACTTTATTGCGGTACCTCCAGGGGTCTTCCATGCCCAGCACAGGCAGAACCTCGACATTTTCAAGCCCGCCGATCCTGGAAATACAATCCTCCACTGTTTTCCTTTTCGATTCAAGCTGGTATTCGTAAGTCAGATGTTGTAAGCCGCAGCCTCCGCATATCCCGTGGAGACTACACGGGGGAGTTACCCGGTAAGGAGAAGCTTCCAGGATCTTTGTGATTATACCTCTTCCGAAATTCCCGGAAAGGTATGTTATCTCTACCTCGACTTTATCTCCGGGCGCGCCTTCGGGAACGAAAAATACCATGCCGTCTTTCCGCCCGACCGAATCGCCCCCGAACGCAAGCGAATCGAGATTTAATATTACCTGTTGACCCTTTTCGAAATTGTTTTCCGTCATTTTTTCCTTTTCCGACCCCCGGCCATCAGGTTGACGCCCTGGTCAACCATAGACTGTCCGAGGGTTACGTGTTTCGTTTTCCCGTCTTTGAACACTTTAAACATTTCCTTATAACCGTCAAGCTGCATTTTAAACGAAGACAGGAGCTTCTCATGGAAAACTTTCCACCTTGCAGGAGGGATTAATTTTTTTAGAGCGCCAATCTCATCCTTCAGCCCTTTTACCACCCTGTCAACACTGCTCTTAGCTTTCAAAATCACAGGGTCATCAAGCCCGAACCTGGGAGGGCGCCCTTCCAGGTCTTCCACCAGCCGGAAAAGCGCGTGGATCCCTTTTCCATCCAGAAAAAAATCCCGCTGAATATTCCCGAAATTCTCAATCGTTTTCTCAACGGCATCCACGTATTTTTTTTCTTTTCCGGTCATTCGCCCCTCCGGAAATCTACAACTTTCTTATATCATAAGGTATCGAAATAATTTAGTCTATAAGCAAGTACGGGCGAATTTAATCGTTAAATAAAAAAACAACCCCGCCGTGAACTTGCGGCGGGGGATGTGCCTTGATTCTTAAAATCAATTACATCTCTTTTTTTGAAGTGGTCTTCTTCTTGGTCGGTTTTTTCTTGGTCTCTTTTGCCATCAAGATCACCCCCTATCTGAAATTCAGTAAAATTTTTTGTAAACCCCAACTTAACTTATTTTTTATTCTCCGGAAAGTTCGATTCTCCTGCAATCTTAAGATGGCCAATACTTATTTCGGAGGTAAACGCTTACTTCCGAAAGCGTACTCAGCACTTCCGCCCCTTTTTCCACAGAAAGAGTCCCCATGCCGCAGCTCGGCGTGATTATCGAATGCTCAAGAACTTTTCCAAGCGGCAGATCCGGTGAGATCCGCCCTGCCATATCTTCCACCTGCGCACCGATTTCAGCGGGGGGCAATATTTCGGCCTTTGGAAGCGTCGGCACTATCCCCCATGCCAGGATGCCACCTTTTTTTATGAAATCCGAAACGTCGTTCCTGTAAAGCAGGAAGTTTTCTCCGTATCCGTAGGCGTCGAAATTCAGCACATCGACGCCGCTTTTTATAACCATGCTCCAGTCCGTATTTCCGCAGCAATGGATGCCGCAAATGGCCCCTGCGGATTTGACCTCATCGACAAGGTCCTTGAGGGATTCCCTGACTATTTCTTCCGGCATGTGTATTACGCCGGAACCATAGCTTGCAAGGTACGGCTCATCGAGGAAAACAAGCACATCTTCTCCGCCCATCTGCGAAAGCTGCTTGACCATCCACCTGATTTTCGCCTTCAGCGCAACCCTCAGCGCCTCGAACAACTCGGGATGATAAAGCACGGGTCTGTCCCTGTTAACCGTCAGATAAAGGCCGAGGCTTATCGGCCCTGTTATCTGCCCTTTTACATATAACGGTTTTAACCCGGCTATCTTCATTTTCCTGGATCGAGT
>JAMCWD010000010.1:20218-24788 GCA_023475345.1 Chloroflexota bacterium
TGCCGCGGTCGATTGGATAAAAATTCCGTAAGACCGGCGGCATATTCTCCCGATACAGGCAGGTCTGCAGGCGTATCATTCATGAACTGCTCGTAAAAAACAGCCAGCTCATCATATAATTGGTCGTTATCTACAAAATAACCCTTTTTATTTTCCGCATCCAGTATCCAGCACGGGAACCCTTCGGAATACTGGTAATACATCTCTTCCCTGAAATCCCTGGCCGCAAGCTGGGGCCAGAAAGGCGCACATGGAACCTTTTCAATTATCAAATCGACCGCGGCAGCAGCCTCCTTATCCGGCATGCTGCCGACTCCTGTGTGAATACAACGAGGTAATTCAGCCATCTTCAACTCCTTTGCACATTTTGAAACAGGAACTTCTCCTTAAGCGTATTTTTCCCTTTTTAAGCAGATCATTTTAACAGTGTCCTCGCCCTCAACTTTACAATCGCCGTTAAATTTGTTAAAATTTTCACTATTCGAGATGCCTGTTCAATCAAGGAGCAAACCGGACCGTGATACTTAAAAAGAAAAAAGATAAAATCCCGGAGAGAACCATCACCCGCCTCCCGATCTATTATAATTTCCTTCTGGAGATTCAAAAAAACGATATCAGGATGATTTCATCACAGGAGATGGCGCGTAAAGTCGGGATAAAGGCTTCTCAATTCAGGAAAGATCTTTCATATTTCGGCGAATTCGGAACCCAGGGCCTGGGGTATTCCGTCGAGCACCTTATCGAAAAAATAGGAGGCATCCTCCATTTAAATTACCGTCATAACGCTGTCATAGTCGGGGTCGGAAACCTGGGGACAGCCCTGATGAATTATCCTCATTTCGGGGAATGGGGATTCCATATAGTCCGCGCTTATGATCTGGACACTTCCAAAGTAGGGAGAAAAATAGGGTACACCACCGTTAAAGATATAAGGGAGCTGCCGAGGGATATCATGATCCCTCTCGGCATAATTGCAGTCCCGCCTTCCTCCGCGCAGGAAGTGGCGAACCTGCTGGTGGCATCCGGCGTCAGGGGCATCCTGAACTTTACAGGCTCCAGAATAGAAGTCCCCAACGGGGTGGTGGTAAGAAGCGTTGATCTTACTTACGAGCTTGCCGTCCTCAACTATTACCTTTCCCACTTTGTTCCTTCTGGAGATTCAAAAAAACGATGACAGGGGGGCGCCAGGGAGTTCCAGCCGCGGAAGCGATTCCCATAAGTCCTTAATCCTCCCCATCTCGCGCACCATCGAAGGGGTGTCGGGGAAAGTTTTGCCTTTCATAAGAGCCTGCTGGGCGTATTCATATCTCGGAGACAAAAGCATGACTTCGCGTTCGGATTTTCCCGAAAGCTTATCGTCGTCAAACCTGCCCAGGCCGCTGAAAAACTCCGCCGCTTCGATATTTGCCGGGTTCAGCATCAGCGATGACCACCACAAACATGTGGCCGTATGCCTGTCCCCTTCATCGTAAAGTCTCTTCCCGAAATTAAAAATTATTTTCGACAATTGTTCATAATTCAAGTTATTAATCACCGCTCACCTGTTCCGGCTCTTCATGTGTCTTTCAATTTCGCGCATGGCTTCTCTTTCTTTCATATCGGCGCGGCGGTCGTACAACTTTTTGCCCCGTCCCAGAGCGATTTCCACTTTCGCCTTGCCCCTTGTAAAATAAATCCTCAAGGGGACAACGGTGTATCCTTTTTCCTGGACCTTCGAAGCGATCCTGTTGATCTCCATCTTGTGAAGGAGCAGCCTCCGCTTCCTTATGGGATCGACGTTGGCGTAGCTTCCCTGATCGTAAGGAGAGATGTGGGCGCCGACGAGAAAAATTTCGCCACCGGACACTTCGCCGTATGCTTCCTGGAGGCTCGCCCTCCCTTCCCGCAGCGATTTGACCTCACAGCCGGTAAGCTCTATGCCTGCTTCGAATTTATCTTCCAGGTGATAAAGATGACGGGCTTTCCTGTTTGTAGCAACCGTAGAAGACTGGGGTTTATCTTTTTTTTTGTTTTTGCTCATATCATTCACCGGGCATGCGGACAAATACAGCTTCGGCCTCCGCAACAATTTCATCATCGGTGTTTCTAACAACGGACGCCACCTGGAAGAACTTGCCGCCCTTTTTGACGAAATGCGCCTTCCCTGCCAGCTTCTCGCCTGTCTTGGCGGGCTTCCTGAACCTTGTGGTCATCTTAGCGGTAACGGCATTGACCCCGTTGCCGATTACAAGCCTTGCCATACACTCATCCAGGATGGTGAATACGATACCGCCGTGAGTAACGCCCGCATAGCCCTGGTATTCGCGCCCCGGTGTAAATTCGGTAACGATGCCGTCATTATCGTCGATAAGCTCGAACTCAAGCTTCAGGCCTATCGGGTTTTCCTTCCCGCATGCAAAACAGTAGTTATCGTCCGTCATCCCAGCCTCCTGTTAAGCTCATCCCACAATCTCCTTACATGGGAAGCCGTGGTTTTGCGGTTCCCGTTATTATCTATGATAATGTCCGCCATCTTCCTTTTTTTCTCAGGCTGCATCTGGGATCTGATGCGCTTTTCGGCTTCCGCCCGGTCCATGCCGTCTCTTTTCATGAGCCTCTTAACCTGGACCCCGGGACGAACATCTACAAGCCACACTTCGTCAACCCACTCTCTCCCGCCTGCTTCAAGGAGTACAGGAGCCATTATCACGGCTATTTTACCGCCGCATTTCCGGAGGTCGAATTCAAGCATATCCATTATCGCGGGATGCGTTAAGGCATTCAAATCCTTCAGGGCTTCGGGATCGGAAAAAACCCTTGAAGCAAGGGCTTTCCGGTCGAGCGTCCCGTCGGAGAGCCTGTATTCACAGCCGAACTTTTCGAATATGCTTTCAAGCACCGGCGAGCCGGGAGATACAACTTCCCTTGCGGCTTTATCGGCATCCAGCAGGTAAGCGCCATGCCTTACAAGGACTTCGGCAACAAAGTTTTTACCCGAAGCTATGCCCCCGGTCAACCCTATCGTATAAGGCCTGTTTTTTTTCTTGAATCTTTTTTTCATAGTTTGAAGAAAAGGGCGGAACCTGAAGGCCCCGCCCTTTATTTTATTTCACGGTCATACCGGCGATGGATGACTCCATCCTCCCGGAGGAAGAAATAAAACCGGTTTTATTCCCTTTCTTCGCCGCCGAAAGCTGCGTTAACTTCAGCTTCCAGGAGAGCGCGTTCCGTAGGTTCTCCCGATTCTTCCTCTTCCCTCCGGTCGGCTTCGTCAACCAGCTTGTCTTCCAGGGGTGAATGCATCGGGATAGGGCCGGGTTCCAACTCGCGCGGGCCGGGGTCAAGCGGGGGTGACGGGAGCGCCTCTTCGGTCTTCTCAAGAGGAGGAAGAGCCGGGATCTCTTTTTCCGCCTCTATTTCAGGCGTTTCTACGTCAGATGCTTCGTCCCTCTCTTTTTTTACCGGCTGTTCCGTTACCATATCGTTGACCGTCTGGCCCTCTCTCATCTTGGCCTTTACGATTTCACCGAAAGTGAAGTTGCGGCCGGACGAAGTGCCGGAGAACTTTCTATATTCTCCGTCCTCGGCTTCATGAGCGGCCTGTCTCAGCGACAGGACTATCCTCCTCTGGTCAGGTCTTACTTCAATTACCTTGACCTTCACTTTCTGGTTTTCCTTGAGGACTTCTTCAGGTTTCAGGAGCTTGCCCTCGGCAAGCTCGACGATGGGTATGACGCCTTCGACGCCTTCAGCAAGCTCGATGAACGCGTACTTCTTTGCAAGTTTCGTTACACGGCCTTCGAATACGGAGCCTTCCTTGAACCTGTTTTTCACATCCGTCCACGGGTCGGGCAATGCCTGTTTCAAGCTGAGACTTATTCTTTCTTTTTTGGGGTCCATCTTGATAACGGCGACTTCCACTTCCTGTCCTGTTTTTACAGCTTCGGAAGGATGCTTGACCCTGCGCCAGGACAGCTCCGAAATATGGATCAGGCCGTCAACGCCGCCCAGGTCAACGAAAGCCCCGAAATTCGTAAGGCGGACCACTTTCCCCTTGATGATTGCGCCTTCGTAGATCTTTTTCAAAACCTCGGACTTCGACTTTTCCTTCTCATCGATAAGAACCTTGCGGCGGGTCAGCACCACTTTCCTCTTGGGCCTGTCAACTTCGAGGATTTTGACGCGCAGCACCTCGCCCACATATTCCGAAAGGTCTCTTACCGGGCGGATATCGACCTGGGAAGCGGGCAGGAATCCCCGCAGGCCCAGGTCTATTATAAGGCCGCCTTTTACATCTTCCACGCAGGTGGCTTCAATCACCGTCCCTTTTTCGTATGCGTCGATGACCCTCTGCCATGCCTGTTCCAGGTCGGCCCTTTTCTTGCTTAACAGGATGTTCCCGTCTTCGCTTCTTTCTCCCATAACAACCACATCGACTTCCTGTCCTTCGGAAACGATTTCGCTCGGGTGCTCAAACCTGAGATGGGACAATTCCTCTGCAGGAATGACGCCTTCGGACTTGTAGCCGATGTCCACCATTACCCCTTCCTTATCGACCCTGATCACCCTGCCGGTAATGCGGTCTCCCGTT
>JAMCWD010000063.1 GCA_023475345.1 Chloroflexota bacterium
CTGCCTTTGTAGCAACACATTCATCACCTTCAAGGGCATGGAAAATCACCTCCATGCCGTTAATTTACCGAAAAGTGTAAACCATGTGTCGGACAAATGTGTAAACCATGTGTCGGGCAGTACACCCTTGACGAAGGGGGAATTCGTTTTGCTGTCATGCAGGTTTGAGGCTGATGCTCACAATTCTGCGCTGCAATATAATTATTAAGAAAAAAACCGAAAGGACGTCATTCCTGCGCAGGCAGGAATCCAGTGCAGGGAACATGAACTTCAGGCTGTATTCGACGACCCACAATAAACCAAATGCCGCCGAGGATAAAAAAAGCTGTTTTTTATTGAACAAGGGTAATTTTCGCCCTTTTAAAAAGTTTACAAAAATTTTACAAATTCAACAAATATTCTCTTGCCCGTTATATTTCACCCTGATATACTAACATTGAATTGTTGTCGCCACTTAGCGGAGGTGATTTAAGTGGATAATATCGGACGTATCAATCCCGACATGAGCAAGCTGGATCAGATCCGGCAGCAGCAGGCGCTGGATGCCGCATACCAGAGAGGAGATGTCGGACGCCTGGGCATGCAGGAGCAGAAAGACCGGGCCGAAATGAGGGACGGACTTCCCAGGGTAATTAACAAGGAAAAGTTCCCCGGCGGCCTTATCAGGAACCACCTGGAAGACGGCAGGAGTCTGACCGTCGCGCCCAACGGCGTGGTCAAGGAAAAAGACCCCGACGGGACAAACAAGATCTCCCTTCCCAACGGGATGCTTATAGAGTACGATAAAGACGGCAACGTCCGGGCATTCGACCCCACCCCCGGCAAGTTCATGCAGGTGGAGATGTACCAGAAAAGCCCGAACCACCAGAAGTATTTCAAGTTCAAGGATGCCGAAGGCAACAAGTACCTTGTTACTTCCCGCACGCTTCGCTTCGAGATGAAAAACCCGACCGGCACGGTCCACCAGAAAGTCCACACTTCCGGCAGCATGAATATAAAGACAAAGACTCTCACAAGGACGCCGGAGGGCCATTTCGCCCAGGACGTGGAAAATATTTATATTGAGAAAAACGGCTATGTCCGCGAGAGCGGCTCGTATATAGACAATGTGAGGGTAAGCCGCAATTCGGTAAGATTCGATGAGCGGGATGATATCCATCTTCGCCTCGATTTCCCATACAGGGTACCTTATACACTTCACGGCCCGAATGTCATCCCCAAGCCTCCCCAGACTCCGCCTGCGCCGGAACCGGCTCCAGAGCCGACTCCGCCGCCAGCGCCGGAGCCAGCGCCCGAACCCGCTCCGGCTCCGCCGCCTCAGCCAACACCGCCGACAGGCCCCGGAGGTTTCCCCGGCCAGATGACCCCCAGCGGCGTTATCAGGAAGGTTGATACCGACGGCACGTTATATGTAGGTCTGCCGAACGGGCTTATGGTTCAGAAGACGCCTGACGGGAAGGCGTATGCTTACGATTCGACCCTGCCGGATACCATACTCCCGGTGGAGCAGAAAACCATAACGCATCCCGGAGGCAGAAAAGAAACAGAGTTCAACTTCAAGGATGCGGCTGGAAACGGCATAACCGCGTATTCCGACAGCCTGGATTTCATGGTTTCCGCCCCGGATAAGAAAACTCACGAAGTGGTGTTCCCCAATGGGACGATAATGATACTGGCCAAAACTACCGGTGAGGACGGCAAGGTAAAGAAGCATAAGGTAGCCGTTCTGAATAACGGGATGGTGAATACTTTCGGGGAAAAGAAAGTTTGTATCGGGTACGACAGGGTGTCTTTCGGGGGGCAGGTTGTAATGCTGCCTTACCAGATCCCGCCCTATCAGCCGTATATAGGCTCGACTTTCCCGTGTCCGCCGTTTTCAGGCGGGCCGGTATCGGGCCATTTCCCCGAAGGGTTCAAGCCCGCCGGGGGACATGCTCCCGGCCACCATCCGCCGGTTCATCGCGGCGTCTGGCAGAAGATAAAGGACTTTTTCAGCGGCGGACAGGAGAACGTCAACCCGCCCTGCTATCCCCAGCAGTTTTACCCGCCGTATGCGGGGAACTACATGATGGATGCCATGAGCGCCCAGATGGCCATGACATCGACTTTGACAATGATGACGGCCATGAACACCATCCCGATGATGTTCTTTATGAACCCATTTATCTGGTAATTCTTTAAACAGGATCAAGCTGAAAATAAAAACGCGTTGGCAGCAATGGCAAAATGCCCCAAAAATTTATGGAGCGCGGGCCTCCGGGCGTTGCATTTTTGAAAGAAGTAAGGGAAATGCAGGGTAAAAGAATATACTTAAAGAGACCGACGGTAGATGATTATCTTTTGGTAAAAGATATTTGGGAAGATGAAGAAACAATGGAAGATGTTGGTGGAATATGTGAATTATCAAAAGAGCGATATGAAAAATGGTACAACAGGATATTTGTTAGTGATAAAAATAGGAATTGCTACTATTTAGTATTTGAGAACAAGTCAAGCTCATGTTGTGGTGAAGTTAGCTTTCATCAATTTGATGAGTTAACAAGAAGAGCGATGTTTAATATAAAAATAGTGAAAAAATACAGAGGATTGGGATATGGCAAAGAGAGCATGGATTTAATACTCGATGAGTTTTTTAGAAAATGGAATGGTGAAGTAATGGAAGATACTTTGTGGGAAAAGAACCCGAATGGGCTCAATATCATAAAGAAATATGGTTTTAAAGAAGTAAAACGAGATGAAGAAGGAATATGGGTTGAGTTGAATAGGAAAGAATGGGAGATAATAAAGAAGTAATTTGCACACCGGGGTCAGGAAGAATCACCGGCACGAAACTGCTTTATCCCAAAAACTACAACTTGAGAAAAATACGTTTCCGGTAAAGGAGCCACAGGATCAGCCACCAGGCCGCGATATAGGTGAAAGTATAGAGCCACCCTCCTGCTATCCTGCCTTTTTCCTTTCAGGTATTCCCATAAAACAATTAGAAATAACCCTGCCGCCAGACTGAAAATTAAATATTTGTTGATGAATAACCGGGAGTTGAGATAAAAGCCGTAATAAAGAAGCCTGTCAAATTCGAAGGAGGTGGGATGACACCGGTACACGAAAAAATAGAACGTAATTATATACAAAGCCAGGGCTAGATACCCGGCAATCAATCCGAAGAAAAAATCGAAGGGCTCTTCTCCCCGGTATTTCTCCGCTATCATGAATTTGGAATTCTTTTGACGCGGGGTATATTCCTTCTGTATACGAGATTTACAGTCAGCGCAGTCCGATAAAAATTGCTTTTTCGTCCCCTGACCGGGATCGGTTTATTATGCATGGTTACAGCCGGAAGCTCATTCTCTACAATGGGTTTTCGCGGCAATCCGGAAGAAAGCCACCCTCATTATCCGCCAGTCAGACGTCCAGGGAAAGATATTTAGAGGAGTTCATGATCAAGATTACGAATTATAAAATTGTTGTAAAAAGGTATTTTTTTCATTGACCAGGGGGCTGGGCGGAACTGGTAAAAAAAATTGAAAAAATTTTTCAAACATGAAGGATTTTTCCCGGAGATGTGGAATAGTAATCTCAGCGAATGAACGAGCTTTCTATTCAGGGTCAGACAGGCCGTGAAAGGAGGTTTCTTATATTATTAGGCCGGGGCCTAAAAGAAAGCGCGTGAGTTCAATAGCCCGGAACCGATAACTATGAGGAAACATTAGAGTCTCATGGCTGAGGTTTTCGGGCAGGAATAACCGAAAACTTTAGGAGGAAAAAAACAGAATGAAAAAATTCGCATGGTTACTAGCAATCGCGCTGGTGTTCACAATGTTGGCACCGGCCGCGGCGGCGCCGCTTTTCCCTGATGTGCCCGCCGAACATTGGGCCAGAGATGCCGTGGCAAGTCTGGCCGCACAAGGTATCCTCGAAGGATATCCCGATGGCACATTCAAGGGTGACAGAGCCGCTACCCGTTGGGAGATGGCGATGTGTGTTGCCCGCCTGCTTGCCAAGATGGAGCAGGAAAATGCCACATTCGCTACCAAAGCTGACCTGGAAGAACTCCAGAAGCTCGTCAACTCCCTCAAAGACGAACTCGCCGCCCTGGGCGTCCGGGTAGGAAACCTGGAAGACTCAGTCGGCAAACTTGATAAGAGAGTAACCGACCTGGAGCGCATCCGCTTCTACGGTTCACTCGACACGGCTTATGTTTCCAACGGCTTCAAAGCTACCGGAAACAATCAGGGCCAGTCAACTTCTTTTTATGCCGCCAACCTTATGGACGGCCGCACCTACTTCGTAGGGACAGGCTTCACCATGAAGGGTATCTTCGGCGTCCGCGCCAAGGTATCGGATGAACTCAGCGCAGGCCTCGAACTGGCTGCTTACGTATCCAACGGTGACGACTATGTCAACGACATCTACGGAATCTCCGCGCCTTACATGAATAACTTCTTCACACAGAGAACCTATGTAAGCGCAGACTCCAATACCGCCATGACTCCCTGGACCCGCGTGAACCTTGACAACTTCTGGCTCAAGCATAATCCCAGCGGACTGAAACTCGTAGTCGGCTCATACGACTCGATGTTCTCAAGCGTGATGTATGCCAGCCCGGTGAACCCCAATGTCAACGGTCCCAAGTTCCTCGGCAGCTATGGCTTCCAGGTAACGGGCAATACCCGCCTGTTCTCGCCCATGGACTATGAGGTCATGTACACCTATCTTCCCGATGGGAACAAAGATCTTGCAGCCGTCCCCACCCCCAGCGTCCCAGGCACAGTCGCGTATGACAGCAAAGCTATGGGCTTCAACCTGAAGTGGAACTTCGACAAGGGCATGATCAAGATCGGGTTCCTCCGCGCCCTTAACGAACGCCGCAACGGCTCCGTTTCAAGCGACGTTTACAACATCTATGATCAGAACGGTCTCTTCACCCCGATCATGCACTGGGTCAACCCGGCCGAATATAACTGCCTCATCGCAGCCAATAACCTGGACCCCAACAAACAGCCCGTCAGCATGACTGCTGCCAGCCTTGCCAACGCGGCAGGCATGAGCTTTGTTGGAACCGGCGGACTGGGAACGGAATATTTCAGAGTAGGTCCCCAGGGGCTGTATAACCTAGGCCTCTCCGGCGACTATAACTTTGATCCCATTCGCTTCAGCGTGGATCTGGCAAGCTCGACCTTCCGTCCGAACACCAATTCGGACTATAAGAAGAACGGTACATCCATGAAGATCGGACTCGGCGCTGCCCTGATGGGCGGACAGCTTGACCTGGCTCTGGATTACCTGAGCACCAGCCCGTACTATAACCCGATGATCTTCCAGTATCCTTATATAAGTGATACCAGCAAACCGACAACTTTCCCCAACAACAATATCTATTACTTCCGTCTTCCGGCCTTCTCGTACTTCCCGAACCTGTGGCAGCTTTCAGACAGCGAAGTCTACCCCAACAACCGCGAGGGATTCCGCTTCAAGGCTGACTATAAGTTTGCGGGAG
>JAMCWD010000025.1 GCA_023475345.1 Chloroflexota bacterium
GACAACCAGGCTGGGACGGTTCGCCGATGCCTCCCGGGCTGATGAAAAAATATCCCCCGGGCTTTAATTCATGGAGTGTCGGTCAAAGGCAAAGATGGGAACTCGATCTGAATCTTGCAAAGCAGCACGTGCATATAGAAGTCATAAAATACAGGGGTCGTTCCCAGCAGGATATAATTTCCGCGGAGATATCGGTGGAAGCTGCGGCCAGGAGCGGCGTGCCGATTGCCAACGTCGAGAGCCTGGTTGTCGATTGTGTGAGGAGAGGTTTTGATTCTGATACGATTGAAAAGGCCAGCCGCGCATTGACATACGGCGTAGGCAGGGGTAAATATAAACGGGAAGTCGGATCGGCGGCGCGCGCCAGGATTGATGCGGGCGTCAGCGGAGACTCGCTTGCAAAAGACATCTACAAGAACATCTTGCTGCAGGAGTATGAAAATAAAATTGAGCAGCAGAAACCCCGGAAGAATAAACAGCAGAAATAACTGAAAATCACCCGGAGCCCGTTGTATTATCATAGAAACAAGTTACTAAAATTAAAGCTCGAAACCGGTTTATCAGGGTAACGAGACATCTTGATAAAAAGCACGTTATCCTGTAATCTTTATTCATAAGGATTCAGAAGGTTTCGGCCTTAATTTTCGAGGTAAATATGAAGAAAACTATTTTGATTATTGTGATAATCGGGGTGGTGATTTTTTTTGTTCTGGGGCTGTTCAGGGGACCGCATGAGGACAGGGGCGGAGAACAATACACCTCCAGGTGGGGTTTTATCGACAAATCCGGCGCCATAATTATCGCCCCCGGGTTCAGCGGGGTTGGCGAGTTTTCACAGGGGCTCTGCCCTGTCATTTCAGGCGGCAAATACGGCTTCATCAACAAAAAAGGTGAAACGGTCATCCAGCCCCGGTTCGACTGGGCTTCCAATTTTCAAAACGGTCTTGCCAGGGTTAAAATCGACGGCAAATGGGGATTTATAGATACCGCGGGGAACACGGCGGTACAACAGGTTTTTGACGCTCTCGGCGATTTCTCACAGGGGTCTGCGCCTGCGGAATTCGGGGGCAAATGGGGCTTCATCGACAGGTCGGGGAATGACGTGATAAAGCCGGAATTTGACAGGGCTTATAATTTTTCCGGGAATCTTGCAGGGGTAAATATAAACGGGAAATGGGGATTCATAGACGGGGCGGGCAGGCAGGTGATAAAGCCGGAATATGACTGGATAAAAAGTTTTTCCGAAGGGCTTGCCGCCGTTATCGCCGGGGATAAAACCGGTTATATCGACCGTAGCGGAAAGATGGTCATCTCTCCCCGGTTCGATGACGCCGGGGATTTCAAGGACGGCCTTGGAAGGGTTTTGACCGGCGGCAAATGGGGCTACATCGATAAGAGCGGCAAGTATATAGTCGAACCGAAATTCGATCTGACCCAGGATTTTTCAGAAGGTCTCGCTCCTGTCAAAGAAGGCGGCAAATGGGGCTATATCGATAAAAGCGGTAAATATGCAGTTTCTCCAGGCTTTGAAGAAGGGCGCGCTTTCACAGGCGGTATCGCGGTTGTTAAAGCCGGAGGCAAATACGGCGTTATAGATAAAGCCGGGAAGTTTATCGCTGGGCCGGGATTCGATGAGGTAAGAGACTCTTCAGAAGATCTTATCGCAGTTAAATCCGGCGGCAAATGGGGATTTATCGATGAGGCCGGAAAAGCTGTCATAGAGCCGAAATTTGATTTCGCGGCAAATTTTTCTGACGGCCTTGTCGGGATCAGGGTAAATCAAAAAGGCAAAGAGCAGGATAACCCCGGCGGACAGGATCAGGACAAAGATTAATCAGCCGCCTTCCTCATTCATTGAGGGCCAGGAATTCCGGCGGGTATTCGAGCGGTGCCGTCCCGGCGGTACACTTATCGATGCTGTCCACCATGTTCGGGATCTTGTGATACGGCACAGTTATGAACATGTCGTTTTTATCGAAAATTTTTCTCGAAGTGTAGTCCATCAGGCTGACGTTTACCTCTCCTGAAACCAGTGGATATGCGACCGCCTGGTGGCACGTGGCCCCGAGCATCTGGATCTTAGGCGGGATGCCTTCCTGGTGGAGGACAAGAGTTTGTATTCGGCATGCCTGCTCGGCGTTACAGAGAAACACTACAATATCGGGCCGGAGGACGGCTTTTTCCATCGGGGAAAAGACCACGTAAGGCGCAAGGCCCAGAGGCGGCGGCGTTACAAGCGCCCGGAAGCGGTTGAATACCGCTATTGAAATACAGAGCTTTTCGCCCTCGACCAGGAATTTCTTCAATGCCTTGTCGGCATTGCCTTCGGGCAGCGGTGTAAGGCCCAGGTAATAAGAGCCGCCGCTGCATGCAGAATTTTCTTTCGAAAGGACTACCGTTTTGCCTTTTGCCGAATCCTTGAGGACGTTACAGACACGCGCCTTGCCGGTATCATAACCTTCCGGCGGCTCGTATGTGTAAGTTACCGCTATCGGGAAATATTCCAGTCCCAGGACTTCCTTCAAACGTTTTGCATATTCCTGCCATTTCATTTTAATCGCCTCCTTCGTGTTGTAAACCGATCAGGATCATATTTTTCATCAGCCGCACTATATCATGCCAATTGAACGCGAAACCGGCGTTTTACAAAAAAATGTTTCACTCGCCGCTGATTTTTTCAAGGCACTGGAGGATCTCCACAAGGTCTGATTCGGGGGTGGACGCGCCGGATGCTATCCCTACAGTCCTGACCCCTGACAGCAATTCGGGCGACAGTCCTCCGGCGTCTTCGAGGTGTATTGTCCTGGTGCCGAAAGTGCTGCATATTTCGGCAAGCCTCCGTGTATTGGAGCTGTTCATGCCGCCGACCACGAGCATCAGATCAACTTCTCTTGCAAGGCGCTCCAGGTGCTCCTGGCGCTTCTGGGATTCGAAACACAACGTGTCGAAGACCCTTAATTCATGGGCTTTGCCCAGGAGGGAATCTACTATTTCGTTGAACTGGCTCCTGCGGGCCGTGGTCTGGACGACCACGCCTATTTTTCCTGCCTTTTCCAGTCCCTGTATATCTCTGGCATTTTCCACTACCACGTAGTCCCCGCTTGCGTATCCCACTATCCCCATGATCTCGGGATGGTCGGGATGGCCTATTACCACGATCTTGTAGCCTTTTTGAGTGAGTTCCTGGACGATTTCGTGTATCTTTTTCACGTGGGGGCAGGTGGCGTCAACGACGTCATATCCCATTTCCACGGCTTTCTGTCTCAACTGAGGGGAGACGCCGTGGCTGCGGATTATGAGGTAGCCTTTTCCCGGCGAAAGCTCGTCCATGTCTATTATGCCTTCTTCTCTCAATTCGCGGATGACCCTGGGGTTATGGACGAGGGGGCCGAATGTATAAACCGGAAGCGGGGGTTTTTCCGCCCTTGCTTTTTTCAGAGTATCACGCGCTATCTCCAGTGCGCGGCGGACGCCGAAGCAGAATCCCGACGGCGTAGCGAGCTTGATTTCAGGCCTGTTATCGCCGTTGTTACGGCTCATAGATTGATGGTGCCCACCACACTTACTTCGGTAAGCGGCGGGATCTCGGAATAAGAAAGGACCGCCAGGTACGGAAACGTGCCTTCCAGGATCCTGCGGAGGAACCTTCTGACTGTCGGACTGCACAGCACGACAGGTGCAATGCCGACCGCGGCGGCTTTTTTAATCTCATCCGAAACGGCTCTTAAAATCGAGAGGCCGTGATCCGGGGGGAGTTCCAGCCATCTCAACTGGGACGTTTCCCTTATCGAACCGGTGATGATCCGTTCCAGGCCGTTCCCTGCAAGCAGGACATTCAGCTTCCCGCTGGGGTCGGTATATTTATTGCAGAGGTAATATCCGAAGGCCGAGCGGATATATTCGGTAAGCAGGTCGGGGTCGGCGGACCTGCTCAGGTTATCGAGGATCGCTTCAAGTATGGCGGTAAGGTCCCTGATGGATATGCCTTCCCTGAGGAGGTTGCGCAGGATGAACCTGAGCGTGGGAATATTGAGGTGATGTGGGAAAAGCTCTTTTATCAGGGTGGGGTTATTTTTGTGGATATTTTCAACGAGGGCTTCGACTTCATGATAACCCAGGAGGTCGGACGCGAATTCCGTTACGGCCTGGCGGACCTGGTTGAATAAAGACAGAAGGGGGTCGGCCGTTTCCAGGGTCTCATCAAGACTCCCCTCGGTGACTTTTATTTCCCTGATCTTGACCTGGAAGCCGAAAAGCGGCAGGAGAGAATTTTTGCGGAGATCGATTTTCGGAAAGTTGATGCCAAGTTCCAGCACGAGCCTTGACCGTACCTGCGCGAGGCCTTCTTCAACTTTCTTCAGGCGGCTGTCGTATAACTCCACGCCCAACTCCACAGCGACAGGTGAGATTTTAAGCAGGTCCTCAAGCTCCCTTGTAACATCGGATGCCGTCTTCCCTTTTTTAATTTTGCCGGGTTGGCGGACTTTAATGATTTTTGCAAGCACGGGGGCTTCCTGCGTCCTGTAAACAAGCGCCATAGCCAGCGCGACATCCCTGTAAAATTCAGGCGGGATCTCTTCCCCTTCGTTACACTTCTTATAGTGAGATTCGTCCAGGGAGGTCAATTCAACCAGCGGTATACCTCTTTCCTGTGCGGAATTAAGGAAGCGGTTGAGGCTCTTCTTCCGGGCTTTCCTCACTACAGAGGGCGTCCCGCCCGGCTCGTAATGCAGCTCTATTGCGAAATCCCAATCGGAAAGTATGACCAGGTCGGATTCGCCGATACCCTTTATTTCCTGTTTTTTCTTTTTCATTAAGACCACCCCTTCCTATATGATTAAAGTTTGGGCAAGCATGGATGAAAATCCTTCCGGCGGCAGGAAGTATAAGCTAAAAATGGAATCTTATGTTAATTTTTTCAAAAGAACGAGGCAATTTGTGAAAGCAGGTTTTGTTCAATTCGAGCCGCGGTTCGGCGACCCGGAATATAACCGGCGTGCGGCTTTTTCCCTGATGGAAAAATCAACCTCGCGCCTGCTGGTGCTTCCCGAACTGTTTACGACGGGATATTTATTTGTTTCCAAAAAAGAAGTCGAAGAGATGGCGGAGGAGATACCTCGGGGCATAACTACCCGCCTGCTTTCGGAGTTTGCCTGCGACAAAAACTGCCATGTGGTTGGGGGGCTGGCGGAACGCGCAGGCGATAAGTATTTTAATTCGTCGGTCATTGTAGGGCCGGGGGGCTATATAGCGACATACAGGAAGGCTCATCTTTTCAACGAGGAAAAATTATTTTTTTCTCCGGGCGACCTGCCATTTGAGGTTTACGATATCGGCGAAGCAAGAGTGGGGATGCTGATATGCTTCGACTGGTTTTTCCCGGAGAGCGCAAGGGCGCTTGCGCTTAAGGGCGCCGATATCATAGCGCATTGTGCCAACCTTGTCCTGCCCCACTGCCCTGCCGCCATGATAACCAGGTGCCTGGAAAACAGGGTATTTGCCGTAACCGCCGACAGAGTAGGATGCGACGACCGGGGAAAGAAAAAACTTGAATTCATAGGACTCAGCCAGATAGTTGACCCTTCAGGCAGGGTTTTGGTATCCGCCCCTGAAGATAAACCTATGCTGGGGGAATTCGAGATAGATCCCGGGGCGGCAAGGAATAAAACGCTGCTTGAATATAATAACCTTTTCGGCGACAGGAGGCCGGAATTTTACGGCATAATATGTGAATCAAATCAGGATAAGGAGTTTGAAAATGTCTGGAAATAAGCTCATCGCTATAATATTGCTGGCTGTTTTTGCCTTCGCCCTTGCATTACCGGCAGCCGCCGAAGACAACCGGGTCTTGCTGGACGAGGGCATGAAATTATATCTTCAGAAAGATTGGGCCCAGGCAAGGGACAAATTTTACGAAGCGGTCAAGCAGAGTCCGGATAATCCTCTCGCCATAATGTTCCTTTTATCCGCTGCCATAAGGGCGGCCGATCTTCAGCCGCTGATCCAGGAATTTCAGAAAAAAGCCCTTGACAACCCCAACGACCATGTTGCACAGGCCCAGCTCGGATTTACTTATATGTCCAGGGGGTTGTATGACCGGGACCTTATGGAAAACGCACTGGAGGAACTCCAGAGCGTGGCAAAGGCCGACCCGTCTCTTTCGCTCCCGTACAGCGCCATGGGGCTGATTTATTTTGAGAAAAGGATGATGCCCAGGGCGAAGGGATATTTTCTGAAAAGCCTTCATAACAACCCGGAAGACGTTATTTCCCTGGAGTACCTGGGGAATATCCTTATGATAGACGAAAAAAAATACCCAGATGCGCTGGAGATGTACACCAAAATTACCAAGATCGTGCCGAATTATCCCGACGGCTACTTTTTTGCCGGCTCATGCCTGGAACGTATGGAAAAGTTCGACGAGGCGGTTGAATATTTCAAGAAGTGTATGGAGCTTGATCCCAACGGCGTGATGAAAGGATATTTCGCGCCGCGCCGCATTGCGGATATTTATTACCAGTTGGGCGATAACGAGGAAGCCGTCGTTTATTATCAGAAAGCGCTGGAGCTGAGTCCCGACAGCCGTTTTATCAAGGAGAGGATAGAGTCGATCAAAAAAGGGGAGCCCAAACCTGAAAAGGAAGACGTAAAGAAAAACGAAAAATGAATTAATTTGTTGATACAACGATTGAGGGCGAAAGAAATTTCGCCCTTTTTTGATGGATGGTTATCAGGTTTCGGCGCGGTTACCGGTTTAAACCGTCGGATATCTTTCCGGTCACAAGCTCCTAACCATGCAGGGAAAAGACCCCGGTTAGCCAAATAATATATTGTGTGATTCAAGATTTTTTAACGGAGAGGATGAGATGAGAAAATATAAACTTGTATTGATAGTTTTAATCGGCCTGGCGTTATTGTTTTCAGGCCCGGCGCTTGCAAACTTTCTGAAAATAGGAGACGGGGAAGCAGTCTCGGTTGCGTTTTCCAATGACGGCCGGTTTATTGCCGGGGCAAGCAATTCGGGCGATTTGGTAGTATGGCGGATATCGGATAACAAGGATGTTTTCATAAAAGAATTCTCGATAGTCGGGGGGAACGTGCCGATATCGTTTTCGCGCGACAGCAAATATTTCGGAGTCGGCGCGGGCAGCTACGTTTATATTTACAGGACATCCGACTGGCAGGAGGAGCACAGGATATCAATGGACGGTCCTGTCCAGAAGATTGCTTTTTCGCCTTATGCGGACTTGCTGGTAACCGGCGATCCAAGGTTCATGCGGGTTTTCTCGGTGCCCGCCTGGTCGGAAGCTTTCCGGTCGGATCATCCGAGGGGTGTTTCCGGCATAGGCTTCTCGTCCGACGGGAAATATCTCGCGGCTGCAGCGCATGAAAAGGATGCCCATGTCTGGGAGATACCTTCATTTAAAGAAGTATTGTCCCTGTCTTTAGGGGAGAAGATCCTTTCGCTGGCCGTCGCGCCGGTTCTGAACTGGGTGGCCCTCGGCGGGGAAGAAACCATGAAACTGTTCAACCTGGAAACGGGGCAGCAAACTTCCGTGTTCGAGCAGAAGAGGCCTGTTTACTCGCTTGTGTTTTCGCTTTACGGGAGGTACATGGCCGCAGGCGAAAGCGATAACGTCGTCGTTTACGACCTGGAAGAAAACGGCAGGGAAGCCGCCCGCAGGTTCGTATCCTGCCCCGTAACGGGCCTTGACTTTTCACAGGCCACCGGTGCGCTGGCCGTAGTAGGCTCGGATGTTTCAGTAGATGAGATCTCCATTTTCGATACTACCAGGTTGAATATAACGGTGGCTCCGCCCCCGCCGCCTCCCGCCGAGCCTTTAAAAGCGGGCATAATAGGGGTGATTGACCCGGTTAAGATTCAAATAAACATGGGGAAAAGGGATGGCGTAAGAGAAGGAAAGAAAGGCTTCATTTTCGACACCGTGACGGGATTTGACGGCAAATCGGAAATGATGAAAATAGCCGACGTGGTGGTATTGTCCGCCGATGAAAGCACGGCGGTCTGCCAGATCAAGGGAGATTCCCTCGATTTCCTTTTTAATGAATACGGGGTTGCATTCCCACAATGACCGGAGGAATTGAAATGAATAAAAGAATGCGGTTTTTGATTTTAAGCCTGTTCGTGATCTCTCTTTTTATCTGCGTTTTGTCTCATGCCGTTTCTGCAGCCGAACAAACAAGAAACATCCTGCTTATAATAGCAAAGACAGGCGACGGGAATTTCGGGATCTGGAGAAAAGAATTTATCAAGGCAGGCGGCGGTTATTATTCGGGGTTTTCTCCCGACGTTTTGAAAAAGCTCAATATCGAAAAATCCGTATCGGTATTGGATATAGATACAACGACGGGGAAAGACAGGGAATTTGTCGAGGTTTTTCAGAGAGCGCTGGGCTTGAGCAAGGACGAGCCTTTTATCGGCTTTATAGAAGTTGGGTGGGTAAAAGACAAGGACGGTAACTGGGGTCCCGGCAAACTGGGCGCCTCCAGGATCATTGTAAAGCTCCCGTCTGACAGGCCCGGGTATATGATCGCATCGGGCAAAGGCGGAAACATCGCCCCCGAAACGATAAGCAAAATCGCCGGTGAAGATTTCAGGCATCTTTTAAGAGAACTCGATTTCAAGATGAAATCCGAATAGCCCGACATCAGGCCTGCTTGTTATCTTTATTTTATGATGTGGCATTAATTAAAGCCGGATAGATCGGCAACACGGTTCCGGTCCGTCCGGCTTTATTGTTTTGGCGATTAATCGCCCGGTGTTTATTTTGATGGTTTCGCGGGCGCCAGGGTCTGTATTTTCTTCTCCAGTGGAGCAATGAATTCATAGATTTTCTGTTCTTTTGCAAGATTGAGGGCGGTAGTATATGCGCTTGCGGCATCTTTAATTTTGCTCATTTTTTCCAGCGCCAGCGCCCTGCCGATCCATGCTTTAAGGTCGGTTTTATCTGCTGCTATGTCTCTATCGAACAGTTTCAAAGCTTCTTCGGGATCCGCTATAGATGCATTGTCAAACATTTTGAGAGCTTCCCCGCCGTTTCCCTCTTTCCACAACTTGATCCCTGCATCATACCATTGCCCGACGGGCTTGCTGCTGATTGACCTCGGAATGCCGCCCGCTACCGGCTTAGTGCCCTGGCCGGGCGAAGCACCCGGAGCCTCGGCCTGGGTTCCGGTATTGACGGTTGCGCTTCCCGCCGGTACAGGACTCGGGTTAATCTGGGCCGGGGAAGCGGATGCACCTGCATTTGCAGCAGGGGAACTGCCACCGGCACAGCCTACAACAATCGATATGCTAAACAATACGGCCATGATTAAAATTAAATATCTCATTTTTATACCTCCCGCAAAAATAATTTGTATAACTATTTTATTTCTATCTTTTTTATTGTATTACCTTTTCCGTATTAAGACAATCGTCGTAAAAAATGTTATTTTAAACCCGGCAATAGAACTTTGCCAAATGCTGTGCCTGAAATCGTCTTCATTTACCCTTCTTCAGGAGAACAACTTTATTATTATCATGATTAATATAATTAATAAAATCAATTGAGGCACCGGTCTAATCATCAGAGGTAAGAATGCATGTGCAAATGGCTCCTTTAATGTTTTAATATATTTAATGTCCAACCTGTTTTTGATCTCCGAAACAAATTGTTCCCTATCCTCAATCTTAGGTACAGCGAGCGGAATAAAGTTGAATAGTCCCCAACCCTTTCCTATAAATATAATCCAATGCAGTGGAGGGGGAAAAAGTAAGGCTAACGTCGGAAAGAGAGAAGAGAAATGAGGTTCTGACTCCTTTGCAAAATATATTCCTTCTACTGACTTCATAGAAATTGTAAAAGGAAAAAAAGTTTTTTTAATTGAAGATTTCGTTATATAGATGCTTCCCTTTAAATAAAACTGACTTGACCTGAAAGGCACAATTGTCATTAAAAGAGTAAAAGGAATAGCTCCAAAAAATTTGAAGACTTCCCAAAAATGTTTAAGAAAATCTCCTGATTCGCCGGGGGAAAACAGTTTAATTGTACCAAAAATCAATAACGCTAGCGATATTGTTCCACCAACGCATGAAAATAATAAATTGCCATATGCAAATATGAAGTTGATTGGATTTCTGAATGGATATTCTTTATCGGATTCAATAATAATATCTTTATTTTCTTCCATAAAATTGAAAATCTCCTAATACATATGTCAATTTGTCACTATACACTGATACTAAGAGGTCTGAATTGCTACCCGAAAAAAGGATACTTTGTCAGGCATCTTTCCGGGCAGAGGCTTCGAATTTTGCAGGGCTGACATTATCCAGGTAAGAATGTATCCGTTGTCGATTGTAAAAAATTTCGACAAACTCAAATATTTCCCTGCGTGCTTCGTATCGCACCCCCAGGTCACGAGCCGCCTGGGCCACGCTCGCATCGTCGCTCTCTGCCAGTTGCACGGCTTCAGTTTTGAATTCATAGTTATACCGTTTTCGTTTCACCTCGCTTGGATTATACTACTAACCGGGTGTCCTAAGAACGGGTGCCAGTCCAATAAAGCTGATCCTTAATTGCTTGAAACGGAGGAAAACCTCGCAGCCTGTCGTATTGAATGAGGGGGGTGTACCGTGAAGAAAAAGGTTGAAACAATAGAAAAGCTGGGCAAGTTTATATCGGGCTTCGAACTGGTTATTATCGAAGGCAAAGACAGGGATAAAAAATATCCGCTTGATTTCAGCGAGGTTATCCTCGGGCGTGCCATGACGGCTGAGGAGAAGAAGCCGGGCTGGATTTTTTTCGAAGAGCAGAGCGTTTCCAGGATGCATGCGATCCTGGAATGGGATTCGAAGAGGCGCACATATAACATAAATCACAAGTCCTCCACCAACCCGACGCTGGTTAACGATAAGCATGTGGAAAAAACGCAGCTTTCCCCCGGGGACATTATAACGCTCGGAGACCTCGCACTGGAATACAGGCTTTCGGGCCCTGTCCCCGTCAAGGAAGGGCATGACAACAGGATCAGTTCCGGGCTTAAATTTATCGTGCTGGAGGGCCCCAATACCGGCGAATCGATCTCTCTTACCAGGGAGATGATAGCAATCGGAAAAAGGCAGAAGCCGGAGGATGCCAGGGAGAATTCCGCCATACTGCTGGACGACGAAGAAATGCCTCATGAAGCCGCATTTCTATTATGGAACGATAAAGAAAAAAATTACGAATTCTTCCCGAACAGGGATGCTAAGATAGTGATTGTCCTCACCCGGATCCCGTCGGGCGGGGAAGAAGTTGAGAAACATTTCGTCTCCGAATCTTTTCCTCTCCAGGTTGACGATGTTATCACGATATGCAATACCACACTCACTCTTATGAGAGAGCAGCCTTTTATCGAGACAGGCAGGGTGAAGATGAAGAAGGCGCCGTCTGTCGAGAAAAAGCAGGCTCTGGACCGGGATAGAAAATCGGGAGAATCTCATCGCAAGCTCCAGCCTCCGCCGCAGAAGCCTTTTTTGAAGAAGCTCTCTTCGGAAAAGGCTGAAACTCCCTCCCCGTCGATTTCCCAGATCGTCAGGTTTACGGGCGACCGCACATTTGCATGGAAAGGGCCTGCAGGCTTCATCCTGGAAGTGGTCGGTGGACCCGACCGCGGCTCGGGCTTCAGCATACTTCCCGATTCCCTTGTAGAGGGCAGGATGATAACGATAGGGAAACAGGGACGCAGAAGCAACGATATCCCGCTTGAAGACAAAAGCATTGCAAGCGAGCAGGCAGGTTTCCTGTTCAAGGACAACAAGCTCCACCTGGTGGCGGAATCCAAAAAATTTCCTGTTTTCTTGAACAGCAGGCAGCTTGAGCCGGGAAAGCCCGCCGTGCTTAAAAGCGGGGACAGGATAAAGATGGGGAAGACCCTTATGGAGTTTTTCGACGGCGCATCCGGCGAAAAGATAAGGGGCTACGAATTAAAAGTGATAGAAGGCGGGGATACGGACAGGGGAAGGGTTTTCCAGCTCGAGCTTGAGAACTCCATCGGCCGCGGGACTCAATCCGACATCAGGATCCATGATTCGGAGGTTTCGCGCACGCATGCGGTCATCCGCTACAGGGAAAAAGGATTTTTCCTGGAGCATAAAAGCACCGTCAACCCGACATTCGTAAACGGCGTATCGGCTCAGAGGGAAAAGGAGAAACTGCTGAAACCCGGCGACAGGATACGCATAAGCAGGAAGACCCTGCTTGAATTCACACACATGGAGCTTGATATAGACAGGTGATCATGGATGAGAAAAGCTTTGACCATGCCGTGAAGAGAGCCCTCAGGGAGCTTCCCGATGAGTTCAGGAAGCTTATAGACAACGTGGAGATAGATGTAAGGGACGAGCCGGATGCGGAAATGAAAAAGAAGCTGGCGCCCCGCGGCGAGCTTCTGGGGTTGTACCAGGGGGTTCCTCTTGTTCAAAGGGGGATATATTACAGTTCGATGCCCGACAGGGTGCTGCTTTTCAGAGGGCCTATTCACCGGATATGCAGGGACCAGGACGAAGTCGTTATGCAGATAAAAGCCACGCTGATCCATGAGATCGGCCATTACTTCGGCCTGAAAGAAAACGAGATGCCGCGCTGATAACCGCCGCCGTGCTGCGCGTTGCTTGAGAGCGGCCGCTGCGAGTCTTTCCAGGCAGGCGCTATAAGTGAAGCTCCAGGATATCTTCGTCCGCCAGCACGTAATCGCGGTTGACGCGCTGGCCTTCGTATTTTTGAGATCCCCAGATCCTTGCGAAATTCAATTCCCTGGCAAAATCCAGGTGGATTTCCCTGGCAACATCCATAACCGTCGAGCCCGCCTTTACGACGAACGGGTTTTCCCTGTCCGGCGGCCCGCCGGGAACCTTGCTGTAAATGCGTATAATGCCGAGAAGCAGGAATATCCAGCGCCGGAGATCTTCTACCATCTCGTATGAGTGTATTGAAAAGGGGAGGACGTCGAATTCTTTCCTGAACAACTCGCACAGCAGGCTGAAATTTTCAGGAGACCCGGGCATATCGTATTTTGTGCCGACCATTAATGTTTTAACATAAGACAGCCTTTGATCTTCAATTTTGCCGGACGTGTTTTTCACGGTATAGATTCGATGTTCTTCAAGAAAAGACCGCACCGTATCGACCTCTTTTTTAACCACAGGCCCGGTAAGGGCCACGGTAAAAAGGGCGGCGTCCGCGATCCTTAACAGGCCGGGGACCCATCCTTCCGTGAGTTCGGGGATTACCGGGGGCAGATCGACGAGCTGGATAAGGACATTTTCAAAATGCATCATGCCGGGCAGCGGGGTCCTCGTAGTGAAGGGGTAATCTCCGATTTCCGGTTTTGCGTTGGTAAGCTCTTTCAGGAGGCTGGATTTGCCGGAGTTGGGCGCCCCGATAAGCATCACCTGCCCTGCTCCCTCGCGCTCTACATGATATGCAAGGCCGTGCTTCGGCCCGCTTTTTTTCTGTGCCTGGTTTTTTAACTTGGAAATGCGGCGCTTGATATCGGCCTGCATCTTGTCCGTCCCCTTGTGCTTGGGGATGGTGGCAAGCATATCTTCCAGCGCGGCCAATTTTTCTTCCGGCGTTCTGGCCGTTCTGAATTTTAATTCGGCATTTTTGTATTCAGGAGTTAAATTGGCAGGCATAATATATCACCGTCGTTGTTAATTATCCTTCATCGTTAAATGAAATTCCTTCCTGTCATGCGGCCGTTCAAAACTGATTCATGTATCAAGAAGGGAGATTGTGCCATTTATAGAAATTAACATCAATCTCGAAAGGAGGAAATATCCAGTGGTCAGTACTACGATAGAATTCAAGTGTAAGATGTGCGGCGCGATTTTTGAACTTTATGCCGAGAATGTAGCAGAGGGGAAGGCAAAGCTCGTATGCCCCAATTGCGGCTCAACGCCGCCCGATGAAGTACGGAAGAAGTTTATTTCGGAACTGAAAAAGTTCGTTAAAATTAAAAGCGAGATGAGCAATTCGCTTCTGCCTGTACTGGATACCTTCGTGTTACACTCCCATTACCTGGATCATACTCCGGAGTCCTCAGATGAGGGAAATCTCATACTCCGCAAATTCGCACACATCGATTAATGCTTTTATGCAGGGATAAACTGTTCCGGGTCGAATGTTTCAACTAAAGGCATTTATAAAATTCATGCCGGGAAGTTCCCGGGAAAACAGTCATAATAATTCATAAAAAAAGGGGCCGGTAAAAATCGGCCCTTTTTCTTTTGGTCAATGGTTTACGTGATGATAAACTCGTCCGGCGGGAGTTTCTTTGTCCCGCTTTCTTTCCCAGGAACCGGGACTTCCTGGGTAGCGTTGTTCTTCCAGTGATGATCGAAAACATCCTGAAATTCTGTATTGATCTGGGGAGAGATAACCTCCACCCCGGTTTCGTGGTTGGTGTAAAAGCCCTTGAACGACCAGTTACAACTGCCAACAATGGTGTTCTTGTCGTCGAAAGTGGCCCATTTTGAATGAAGCTTCTGGCGATTGCCGAAATCGACATTGAACCATCGAACTGCGACTCCTGCTTCGCGCAGCTTGTTGACGGCCTTTTCATTTAACAAAGTCCCGTCCAGGAAACGGTTGGGATCGACAATTACCTTGACGTCCACGCCGCGCTTGCTTGCTGCAACAAGGGCGTCCGTAACGTCATATTCCGTGAGGATGAACATTTCGGCCTTGATGGATTTTTTGGCCGAGTTGATATTGTCGAGCACGGCCTGCTTGTAAGAGTTGTGGTCGATGTCCGATATGACACCCGCAGCATGTACGTCCCCATCGAGCTTTCTTGCGGCAGGAGGCGCTTCGAAAGATTTCCCTCCCGAAAGCTTCCAGTCGTCGGCGAACACTTTTTCAAAATAATTGGCGGCCGGCCCGTCGATTTTAACGTTCCCATCGATGTTCTTTTCCGAATGCTCGCTCCAGTTCATGCCGCCCAGCATAACGGATTTGCCGTCGATAATCAAAAGTTTGACGTGGTCTATCTGGCGCTTGCCTTCATCGACCGGGAATTTAACAACTTCAACACCGGCTGCTTTCAACTGTTTTATCGTTTCTTTTTTCTCCGCGGCATGGGTGTCGTTTACGCCTTCGCCGGGATCAAGAACCACCTGTACCTTAACGCCTTTTTTGGCTTCGCTGCATAACAGGTCGGCCAGGTCTTTGCGGGTGAAATCGTAAATCTCCACCTGTATGAGAGATTCGGCTCCCTTGATCATCTGTTTCGCCGTATCGAAAATCTCTTTGGAATTCGTAAGAGCGGTTGCCCTGTTGCGCTCCGTAAGGATCCGCTCGTTGTCTTTAAGCGCGGGACTTTTAAGGGTAACCTTGTCCTTTATCTCGCGGGATGAAGATTCTTCGGCCTTTTCCGCCTTCGCCCCTTCGATATGATGGGGGCCTTTGACAGGGCCGATCCCTCCTACATTCCCTATACCTTTTATCGCATCATCCATACAGGATCACCTCCGGGCACTACTCGCCCTTTGTTCTTTTTAATAGCCTTGAGCACAATCCAATGCTTTCAGGTACCTTCATTATAACACCGGCCTGATCAAAAGAGGTCTTTTGCTTGTTAACTTTTTGTTAAAGTTTCAATCGTCTTCAGTTGTGATTTTCAAAATTAGGACGCGGAGCGCATGGTAATTACTCCGAAGGGACGGAGATGATTTCCGGTTGTGAGACGGAGATTTTGCCGCCGGGGCTTTCGCCGATAGTCCAGGCTTTGAGCGACCCGTCGGAACCGCCGGAAAAAATCATGTTTCCGCCGGCGGCGGCAATGGCGCGGATCATGCCCTGGCCTGCGTTCAGCCTTTTAACCGGTTTTCCCGATTTTATGTCCCATATTACTATTGTGTCGTCTTCCGAGCCGGAGGCCAGGTATCTGCCGCCTTCGATGAAAACAACGCTTTTAGCGCCGCTTTTATGGATGCGAAGCATTCCGGCTTCCTCACCGCCGGGCATTTTCCATAAGCGGACAGTGCCGTCGCCGCAAGCCGCCGCCAGCAAACCCCCGTTCGGAGAAAACCTGAGCGCCCATATCTCGTTCAATGCAAGAGAATTTTCAATAAGGTTAGTATCGCTTTCCGGGATCGATATATGAAGCTCTTTTAGCACATGGTTCCCCGCCACGGACCTTAATATCACCGTGCCGGAAGCGTCCCCGGACGCAAGCAGGGCGCCGTCGGGTGAGACCGCCGCAGACATGACCGGGGCCTTGTTGTCATGAAAAGTTTCAATACGGGCGCCGTTGTATTTCCATAAGCGGGCGGTCATATCTTCACCGGAGGTTACAACATATTTCTCAGATGCGGCAACACCCGTTACATCGCCTTTATGCCCCTTAAGAATTTTTAACAGTCTGCCCGATCCGATATCCCATATTTTTGCAGTGCCGTCCCAGCCGCATGTAATAAGCAGTTTTGAATCCGGCGTGAATGCTACGCCTGAGACATCGCCCTCGTGGGCATCTACTGTTTTTAGAAATTTTTTGTCCGGCAGAGAATACAACGGTATCCCGCCTGCCTCCATTCCCACCGCAAGCATTCTTGAGTCCGGGGATACCGCAAGAGACGAGATGTCCACCTTCCGCCCGGCTTTTCTCATGACTTGTTCAATCCCGGTCGATTTCCATAAAACCACGTCGCCGTTCTCCCCGCCGGATGCTATAAGCGTGCCGTCCGGCGAGAAATCTATGGAATTGACCATGCCTTCATGCGCGTTTCTTGAAATCGAGGGCGTAAGCGGGGGGGCATCCACGAGCACGAAATTTTTATTTTCGTATGATCCCGCCGCGATGCTTCCTTTATTTTCGGCTTCCTTGAGCCATTCCTGGATATTCCAGAGTTTTATGAAACCGTCTCCTCCCGATGAGGCAAGCATCCTGCCGTCCGGTGAAAAGACCGCCGTTTTCACGTCGTCTTCATGGGCGTTTTTTACAGGGTAAAATTTATTCCCGCCGATGACATAGATGTATAGCCTGCCTTCTTCCAGGCCCAGTGCTATAAGCTTTCCGTCAGGGCTGAAATTTAATGAAAATATATTTTTGCCGAAGTCGTATCGTCCGGTTTCTTTGCCCGATGCGGGATCCCACAGGCGGAACGTGCCGTCTTCTCCGCATGAAGCCAGGGTTTTTCCGAAGGGAGAAAATAAAGTCCTGTTGACTAGGCCCTTGTGGCCGAGCATATTCTTAATCAATTTTCCCGACCGGGAGTCCCATATTTTTATCGTGCCGTCCTCGGATGTAGTAGCTATGTATTTCCCGTCGGGGGAGTAGTCAACGCATGATACCCAGCCTTTATGGCCGGGAGACCGGCACCCGGCAACAAGCGCTATAATCAGCGATGCCAGGATTATTTTTAAAAACAGGAGTTTAATGCCGGTCGTCATGCTCACCTGCGTCATTGCATCCTGCCGATAATTCTTATTATGGAGCCGTCTTTAAGATCCCATATCCTGACGGTCTGATCGCAGGAGCCTGATACCAGGCGCCGGCTGTCGGGAGAAAATTCAAGGTAGTTGATATCATCTTTATGGCCTTTTAAAGTCAGGAGAAGCCTGCCGGATTTTACTTCCCATATTTTGATGGTCATATCTTCGCTGCCCGACGCCAGGAGTTTCCCGTCGGGCGAAAACCGGACGACGCATATATCGTCCTTATGGCCCTGTGCCGCCGGGTTTCCGGCCGCCGCCGCACGGGAGCCAGTTGTATTTGCCTGACCTAAAAGCAGCAAAAAAAATATTATGCTTATTATAAAAATATTTTTCATTTGATCTCCTGAATTTGTGCCGTTGATGAGATATTAACATAACCCCTGCCGGAGGTTCAAGGAAGCCGAAAAATTCGGGGCATTTTTTCGCAGCGTTTTTCTTGAAAAATCCTGCCGAGGTATTTATACTTGGATCATAATTTCAGGAAGGGAGAAATGAAATGGCTATATCAAAAGTAAAAATAGAAGACGGTTGTGTTCTTTGCGGGTTATGCGAATCGATATGTCCCGACGTGTTCAGGCTGGGTGACGAGACGGCCGCCGTAATCCCCGGGGCGGATCTCGAAGAGAACCGTGATTGTATTCAGGAGGCGGCGGACAGTTGCCCGGTTGAGATAATAAAGATCTTCTGAGAACCGGCATTAATCATTCAATCAAAGGTTTTTGCCGGCCATAATCAGGAAGTATTCACCGACGGCAAGCATCAGCCAGCCGAAGGCTTTTTTGATGCGTTCCCCCCATATGCCGGCTTTCGGGAGGGAAGTGAGAAACCCTGTAAATGTTCCGAGGAAGAGGAAAAGGACGCCCATCCCCAGCGAGTATGCAAACAGCACCGTTATGCCGAAAATCAGGTTCCGGGCATTGCCCACATACACAAGCAGCGTCCCCAGGACAGCCGCGGAACAGGGCGCGGCGACAAGCCCCGAGCCCAATCCCAGTAAAAAGGCGCCGAGATAGTCTTTCCTTCCTGTTTGAACTCCGCCGAAGTTTGGAAGGGGAAGCTGAAAAACATCGAGTTGAGAAAGCCCGAAGAGCAGTATGATATTGCCGACGATGAAATTCGCCCAGAAGGTATTCTGGATCTGTCCGAAAATGCTGCCCGTAAGCGCCGCCGCCGCCCCGAGCGCGGAATATGTTACCGCCATCCCCAGCACATAAAACAGGGACAGCAGGAACGCCTTGAGGCGGGATTTTTCGCCCCTGCTCCCGATATAAGAGATAATGATGGGAATAAGCGGGTAGATACACGGGGTGAGGCTGACAAAAAAACCTCCCAGAAACGCTATGGGGTAAGCAAGAAAAGACGTATTCTGGAGGTTGTTTTGAAGCAGTACGCTGAGATCCATTCGGTAATCAGAGGTCCTTTAAAGTATTAAAAAGTATGGCATGCCCGGGCATCCCCCTGAATTCGTGCAATATTTCGCCTTTCAGGATAATTATCAGGCTGGGCAATGCCATTATGCCATAACGCGCGGCGATTTCGGAACCGGTCATCAAGTCCACTACAAATAATTTAGCCTTATCTTCCCATACGGCGGATTTGTCCTTCAGGAGGGCAAGCAAAGCCTTGCATTGATTACAACCGCCTGCAGTGAACAGCAAGAGGCCGGCTTGTTCGTTTTCATCTACTAGGTTGAATGTTGCGTCGGTTACTTCGATTATTTCCGCCATTTAGACCTCCTTTAAAAAGTGAGATTCTAGTTCGTGTTAAATGGCCGGAAATCCTTCAGTATCAAGGCTTGAATCGGATTCTATAATTTTATCAATGAAAAGGTTGGAGAAAAAAATGGATTTTCATTGAGAGGAAAATGATTGCGAGGAAAATGAAAAAGTTATTTCGCCTTAAATCTATTGCCTGTAAGTCCCGGCAGGCTCCAGTTCTTCCAGCATTTTCTCAAGCCTTGTTTTATGAGCTCTCTCTTCCGTGGCCAGGAGTTCGAATAATCTTCTTGTTTCTTTGTCCGTTGTCTTATCGCGCATAAACCTGTAATAATTGTTATCTTCCTCTTCCATCCATATTGCAAATTTTATTAATTCGATGAGCTTTGCATTTTCACCCGGAGGATCGGGATCATCGATATCGACCATCAGCGTGCTGAGATCGACTTTCCCCTCTTCCCCCAGTTTGCTCGGATCAAATTCGGACAGAACGGCCTTGTGTTTTTTTTCGTCTTCTGCAATTTCTTCGAGGCTGACCTTTATAAACGGGTCAGTACAAATTCCGGCGGCGTCCTTATAAAGGCGGTAACAGATGTTTTCCCTAGCTTCGGCATAGGAAATAGCTTGCCTGGATGTCAAGATCATAAAAATCCCACCCCCATTCAACTTATGAGCATTCACCCCATATTGATTACGGAATAACCCCTTTGAACCCAGATATATTATATAATAAATACAACAGTAAAGGAAGTCTTTTGCATAAATTGAATATTTTTTAAGATCTTGTCGAATTATGTTAAAGCCGTAGTTTTCCTTACGGCGCCCCCGCAATTATGAAAAACTTTTTTCAGTAATTCTGATGTCAGATAAATTTGTCCCGCGAAGGGCAGTAGTCCCCGACGACGCACTGCCTGCATAAAGGCTTCCGGGCCTTACAAACTCTTCTCCCGTGCAGTATCAGGGAGTGATTGATATCGATCCATTTGTCTTTCGGTATAAGTTTCATCAGGTCTTTTTCGATCCTGTCGGGGTTTTCTTCCTTTGTTAATCCGAGCCTTCCGGAGACTCTTATGACATGGGTATCCACGGCTATGCCTTCGGCTTTCCCGAATGCATTTGATAGGACCACGTTTGCCGTTTTCCGCGCGACACCGGGGAGCTGCAGCAGTTCCTCCATGGTATCGGGGACTTTCCCGTTAAATTTTTCTACGAGCATCCTTGCGGCTCCCTGTACCGATTTCGCCTTGTTCCTGAAAAACCCGGTGGGGCGTATATCTTCTTCCAGTTCTTCCCGCGGGACATTCATGTAATCTTCAGCCGACCGGTATTTTTTAAAAAGCGATTTTGTTACTTTGTTAACGCGCTCGTCGGTACACTGGGCCGAAAGTATCGTCGCCACGAGCATTTGAAGGGGGGTGCGGTAATCCAGCTCAGTACGCGCATGGGGGTATTCTTTGATCAGCTTATCTACTATGATCTTGACCCGCTCGTTTTCCATATCACACCCCTGTTTTATGTGGATCGTTCGTCCCGCCGTATCTTCTATAACAGGGAAAGGCTTACCTTCCTAGAATTACGGCATTATGGAGTATTCGAGGCTAATCGAACACACCGCGGATATCGGTATAGAAGTATGGGGGGCTTCGCCGGAGGAGCTTTTCGAACATTCCGCGCAGGCTTTTTTCGAGCTTATGTGGAACGTCCCTGTTGTACTTCCTGAAAGGAAGTTCGATATAAGCGAAAATGGAAATTCTTACGAAGAACTCCTCGTCATGCTTCTTTCCGACCTGCTATACCTTCACGAAGCTGAATCGGTGGTTTTCAACAGGCTGGAAATCGTAGGACTTACTCCGCGGGAAGTCAGGGCGGTTGCTTACGGGGAGCCGTTTGACGGCGGCAGGCATAAAATCAAAACTATGATAAAAGCCGTAACATATCATGAAATTGAAGTCCGGCAAAAAGACGGCGGCTGGGTGGTAAGGATTATATTCGATATTTAATAAAGGCGAGGTGTTTCGGATGAGCGAAGCCACGACGATAAAGCTGGAGAAAATCGGCGACGTGAAGTTCCGCATCCCCCGGCACGGGAAGATGAACGCCGACGGCATGGTGTATGCGTCGGATTCCATGCTGGAGAAGATATACGAGGATCACAGCCTTGACCAGGTTTATAATGTGGCGACCCTTCCGGGGATTGTCGGCTCCTCTATGGCAATGCCCGATATCCACTGGGGGTACGGCTTCCCGATAGGCGGTGTGGCGGCGTTTTCGGCGGATGAAGGGATTATCTCGCCTGGCGGCGTGGGATACGATATCAACTGCGGCGTAAGGCTCCTCAGGACTGAGCTTGAGCTTCCAAAAGTAAAAGGGAAAATTAAGGATATCGTGTCGAGGCTGTTCAGCGATATCCCGTCCGGCGTGGGTTCCAGCAGGAAGGATCTGAACCTTTCTTTTTCACAGTTGAACGAAGTTTTGAAAGAGGGAGCGATATGGGCCGTGGCAAACGGCTTCGGCTCCCACGAGGACCTCGAGCATATCGAAACGCACGGCTCCATCGATATGGCCGACCCGGACATGGTCTCCGACAAGGCGAAGAAAAGAGGCAAGAACCAGCTCGGCACTCTCGGTAGCGGGAACCATTTCGTCGAGGTGGGTTACGTCGATGAGGTTTACGATGAAAAGGTCGCCGCCGCCTTCGGGCTTTATCTTAGCGGCGTTACGGTTTTCATACACACCGGCTCCCGCGGTCTGGGACACCAGGTGTGTGACGATTACATCAGGGTCATGCTGAACGCCGCGCGCAAATACGGGATCGAGCTTGCCGACAAGCAGTTATGCTGCGCCCCGTTCAACTCGCCGGAAGGTAAGGAATATTTCGGAGCCATGAGCGCCGCCGCCAATTTTGCTTTTTGTAACCGCCAGATAATAACTCACTGGGTGAGAGAGAGCCTCCAGAGAGTCCTCGGCATGTCGCCCAAACACCTGGGGCTTGAACTTGTTTATGACGTGGCTCATAACATGGCCAAGCTTGAAAGGCACACGGCCGGCGGCAAAAAGCAGATGCTGGTGGTCCACAGGAAAGGTGCCACGAGGGCGTTCCCTCCCCATCATCCCGAACTCCCCGATGATTATAAAGAAACGGGCCAGCCCGTCCTCATCCCCGGCGATATGGGCCGTTATTCGTATGTGCTTGCAGGGACACAGAAGGCGATGGAAGAAACCTTCGGGAGCACGTGTCATGGGGCGGGCAGGCTGATGGGACGCAACGCGGCGATTAAAAAAGCACATGGCCGCGATATAAGGAGAGAGCTTGCGGATGAGGGCATATATGTAAGGGCTGCGGACAGTATGACGATTTGCGAGGAGATGCCCGAAGCATATAAAGATGTTTCCGTTGTTGTAGATGTCGTACAGAAGGCGGGGATAAGCAGAAAAGTAGCAAGGCTGAGGCCGCTGGGGGTCATCAAAGGATAAGAGGGGAATTAAATGCCTGATGTTTCAAGCCGCCTCGGGGCGAATGCCCGGAGGGTGCTGGAGAAAAGATACCTCAGGAAAGATGAGAACGGGCGGATTATCGAAGACCCGGCCGGGATGTTCCGCCGCGTCGCAAAAGCCATAGCTTCGGCTGATGAGATTTTTTCCGCAAAATGCAGGGTTAAGGAAACCGAGGAAATATTTTATTCCATGATGGAGGAGCTTCTTTTCCTCCCCAATTCTCCGACCCTCATGAACGCAGGAACCCCAATGAGACAGCTTTCCGCATGTTTCGTGATCCCTGTCGAAGACAGCATAGAGAAGATTTTCGACGCCGTAAAATACATGGCGTTGATCCACCAGTCGGGCGGCGGCACGGGATTTTCATTTTCAAAGCTTCGTCCCAGGAACGACATGGTGAGGTCCACAGGCGGCGTGGCATCGGGGCCGGTATCCTTCATGCGGGTTTTCGACATGGCGACCGATGTAGTGAAACAGGGCGGGAGAAGGCGCGGGGCCAACATGGGGATATTGAGGGTGGATCACCCCGACATCCTTGAATTCATAGACGCCAAGAGAGACCCGGAACTGCTGCCCAATTTCAATGTCTCCGTCGCCGTTACCGACAAATTCATGAAGGCTCTTGCGCTGGGAGAAGTTTTCGATCTCGTAAACCCCAGGAACTGTGAGAAACAGGGCGCTCTGCCTGCGGAGGAAATCTTCGAAAGGATAGTTACCGCCGCATGGAGCGGGGGAGACCCGGGGCTGATATTCCTCGACAGGATCAACCGGGACAACCCCACTCCCGCTCTGGGTTATATAGACGCCACCAACCCATGCGGGGAACAGCCTCTTCTCCCGTTCGAATCCTGCAACCTGGGATCGCTTAACCTTGCTCTTATGACGTCAGGCGCACAGCCGGACTGGGAGCTTATTCGCAAAATCACCCGGCAGGCCGTCCACTTCCTCGATAATGTCATCGAGAAAAACAGCTTCCCGCTTGAGATAATAAACGAGAAGACCCGTTTGACAAGAAAAATCGGCCTCGGCGTCATGGGGTTCGCCGACATGCTTATAAAGCTCGGCGTGCCTTATGCTTCGAATGCCGCCCTGTCGCTGGGTAAAGATATCATGATGGTGATAAGCGAAGAAGCTCTGAAGACTTCCATCGAGCTTGCGAAACAGAGAGGGCCTTTCTCTGCCTATAAGGGGAGCGTGCCGGAAGAAAAAGGCGTTCCGCCCTTACGGAACGCCACCCGGACAACTATCGCGCCCACGGGCAGCATAAGCATTGTTGCCGGAGTTTCAAGCGGCATTGAGCCGATATTTGCGGTCAGCATGGTAAGAAGGATCCTGGAAGGCGAGGCCATGCCTGAATTCCACCCCCTGTTCCTCCATGCCGCAAAAAAAGGAGGGTTCGATTCGCCGGATATCCTGGAGAAAGTGATGGAAACGGGCATGCCGGGAAAGATAGAAAGCATACCCGATGAAACCAGGAGGCTCTTTGCGACGGCCATGGAGATTGAACCGAGCTGGCATATCCGCATGCAGGCCGCATTCCAGGAATTCGTTGACAACGGGGTTTCGAAAACCGTAAATCTTCCCGAATCTTCCCCGCCTTCACTCGTGCGCGATATTTACCTGCTTGCACACCAACTCGACGTGAAAGGCGTTACCGTTTACCGCTACGGCAGTAAGCCGGAACAGGTGCTGTACCTGGGCGAAAAAAAGAAGCAGAAAGATTTGAACAATTACGACAACCCCGCCGACTGCAGGATCTGCTCGGTGTGATCCGCTCCGGCAGTTACAACAGTTTCAACTGTTCGTTGTCCGATTCGTAGCCGGTAACTTTGCCGTAGCGGCCTCCTCCTCCCGAAGCAAGCTCCAGCTTGCCTTCGCGGGCCATTACGATATCTTTTGCGATATCCCTGCCCACCGCAAACAGCAGCTCTTCGGGAGAGGCTTTATGCAGGACGGCCATCTCGCTTCCGAAACATTCTATAAGCCTCGAATAAAATTTCTCGTTCAGGCCGGGGACGAAATGGAGAGGGATTTGATAATGATAAGGCGGCCTGTGATCGGGATGGACTGCCCCAGGGTTGTCCTGGATCTGTACAACGCGGTCGTAAACGCCTGTAACGAAATTCGGAGATACCGCACCGCAGTCGGGGCACGAGAGAACAGGCGGGGGAGCTTCAACGACCCTGCTGCAGTTGTTGCAGAAGCTCCTGTGATACCTGCCCAGCTTGGGGTCCATGCCGTAATTTGCAACTACTCTTCTGCCGGAACTCCTGTTGAACGCCAGCACCATCTCGCGGAAATTCACCTTTTCTAGTTCGAGCACGTTGTATTCCCGTGCTATTTTAGGGAGTGAGTGGGCGTCAGAATTGCTGAGGAAAGTTTTCTCGGAAAGCTCGGAGAGATGATCGGCGATGAATGTGTCTGCGGAAAGGCCCAGCTCGACTGCGCTTATGGATTCGAAATCGTCCCTTCCGAAAAGTTCCGACATCCTTTCGGTAACGTTGCCGTATGCGCCTTTGTGAGGAGTGAAGACGTGGGCCGGCATCATGACGCCGCCGCAGCGGCGTACTACATCGTAAAGCTCGCCTGCCTGAAGCGACGCCCTCTGCGATGACAGCTCCATGTTGGTTACATAAGAGGACATGAGATTTGAGAACTCACTTATCTGTGTGAGGAACGGGAAGAAAGAAACCAGGTGGCATGCGCCCCCTTCTTCCACCGTTTCAAGCTCGCTGCCCGGGATGACCGTTACCCTGTCCCGGTGGAGGAGGCCTCCTTCGGGCAGTTCCATCAATTCGCCGGATTTGATAAGCTCCCTTATGTCCATTAAAACGCCGGGGGATGCGCAATCCACGATGCCTATCAGGTCCATGCCTTTTCTTTCAAGGCATTCCTTGATTATGGCGTCGAAACGAAGAGCGGGCGATGCTGTTATTTTTACCGGTCTATTCCTTGTTGTGCCGCCGATATGTATGTGTAAATCGGCATAGACCGTTTTCAAGATTTTTTCCTCCGGGACCGGCTCTTTTGCTTTTCTCCTTCAAGTTCCTTGACCTCGTCGAGGAAAAGCTCGATCCTCTGGAACATCTTGTAAACGGATGCGAACCTCAGGTAAGCCACTTCGTTAAGACGCTTTAGTTTCTCCAGCGTCAGCGCGCCTATTGAAAGCGAGGAGACTTCTTTCTGGCCCATCGCGCGAATTTCATTTTCGATTTCCAGCGCCATATCTTCGATAGTTTGCTCGTTGATATCGAGGTTGATACACGCCCTGTTCAGGCCGCGAAGTATTTTCCTGCGGTCGAATTTTTCTTTTTTGCCGGATCTTTTGGAAACCATAATCGTCGGCGGCTTCGGCCGTTCGTAAGTGGTAAAGCGGTGCCCGCATTTCAGGCATTCCCGTCTCCTTCGAATACAATATCCCGATTCGGTTACCCTCGTATCCAGCACATGAGTTGACAGCGTATTACAACGGGTACAACGCATGATTATTTCCTCTCATAAAAATCCCCCGGCCGTGCAGAACAGCCGGGGGAGAATATACGGGTTTGTTATTTTAATTCAGTTTTATCTTTCTCCCCTGCGGCGCAGTATTGCCGGTATTTCCAGGTCTTCCATCTGGGAAGGCTTGAATTCGACGAATTCGGTTTTAACTTCAAGCTGGGGCTTTACGACTTTTTCGGGTATGGGCACTGTTGTATCCCCCAGGATAGTGAAGCCCGTAGCGATAACGGTCAGGCGGACCTTGTCGGCCATGGCTTCGTCTTCAACGAGGCCGAAGATGATCTTGGCGTCGGGATCGACGGCCTGCTGTATGATGCTTGCGGCTTCGTTGACTTCGGTGAGGGAAAGTTCGGGGCCGCCTGTTATGTTGAACAGGACGCCCTTCGCCCCGTCGATGCTGGCTTCAAGGAGCGGGCTGGATATAGCCATCTTGGCGGCTTCGACCGCGCGGCCTTCGCCGGAAGCGATGCCGATGCCCATAAGGGCGGAACCTGCATTGACCATGATTGTCTGTATATCGGCAAAGTCAACGTTGATTTTGCCTGGAACGGTGATGATGTCCGAGATGCCCTGCACGCCGTGGCGCAAAATGTCGTCCGCTACAGAGAAAGCATCAAGTATGGGGGTTTTCTTGTCAACCACATAAAGGAGGCGGTCGTTCGGGATAACGATTAAAGTATCGACCCTTTCGCTGAGTTCCCTGATGCCTTTTTCTCCAACGTTCATGCGGGAGCGGCCTTCGAAGCTGAAAGGCTTGGTAACGACTGCGACGGATAAAGCGCCGACCTGCCGGGCAAGTTCCGCGACTATCGGAGCCGCGCCTGTGCCCGTGCCGCCGCCCATTCCTGCGGCGATAAATACCATGTCGGATTCCTGGAGAGCCGCAAGGACTTCATCCGCATTTTCTTCTATCGCCTGCCTGCCCACATCCGGGTCGGAACCTGCGCCTAGGCCTTTTGTAGTATTTCCGCCTATATGGATCCTTTTATCGGCTTCGCAAAGGAACAATGCCTGCGCGTCCGTATTTATCGCGATGAATTCAACGCCCTTCAAGCCGCTGGCGATCATCCTGCTTACGGCATTACAACCGGCTCCGCCGACTCCGACTACTTTCAGTCCGGCGAACTGTTCAATTTTTTCTCTTTCGAGTTCGGGCATAATGCGCGGTTTCAAATCCAGTTTGTGTTTCTCTTCAGGCATTTTGAGGCCTCCTTCTTCATTTATCAATTCTTGTTCAAACATATCGCTCATAAAAGCCCCCGATCCAGAACTTTTTTTACGGCGTCAACAAGGGCTGGAAACCCTTTCTGTTCGCCTTTTTTCCTTTCGATATTACCGAAAGCCAGAAGCCCCAGCGCCGAATGCAGGCCTGGATTTTCCAGCAAGCCCGGACGGGCCCTGATGCCGGAAGAAACTGCCAGCCTGACGGACATCTCGAGATCCCTTTCCATCAGGGCTACCAGCCCCCGGATCTGGGAACCGCCCCCGCTTAATACAAGCGTCTCCGGCACTGCAGATTCTGTTCTATAAGCATCCAACTTCTCCTTCACCCAGTCTATAATATCCCTCAGGCGGGCTTCTATCACCTCGGAAATCTCGAAGTTGGTAACCTTTGAATTCGAAAGGTTCACCTCGGCTTCCTTGCTTATAGCGCCCGGGAAGGCATACCCGTTTTCTTTTTTGATTTTCTCTGCCTCTGGATATGTTATCTTGAAATAACTTGCTATATCTCTTGAGATGCTTTCGCCTCCGACCATTATATGGTCGGCGTCCGTGAGCCATTCGTTCTGGAAAATCGCCGACTGGGCGATATCTGCCCCGATATCCAGCAGAAGCGCACCTTTTTTCTTTTCCTCCGGGGTCAGCACGACGAGGCCTTCGGCAAGCATCTGGTAAACCGGGATACAACTGTCCACATCAAGCCCTGCCATCTCAAGGACCCTGTTGTAGTTTTTCAGGGTGTTGGTAACGCCTGTGATCAGGTTGGTCAATACGCCGAGCCTGCCGCCGGTCATGCCGATGGGGTTTGTTATGCCCTCCCGGTCATCGACGATGAAACCGATGGGCAGGGGATGGATAATCTTCCGGTCGCTGGGCACGCCTATCTGGCTGACGGCCTTCATGACGCGATCTATGTCGGTCTTTGTAATGCTGTGTCCGGTCGAGCTTACAGGCACGGAAACGCATTTTCTGAAATAAGATATCTGGGAGCCGGTAACCCCCATGTAAACTGAACTGATCCTGAAATCGACCATGCTTTCGGCCGCAACAACAGCCGCGGCGACGGAGTTCGCAGCCGTTTTGAGATCGACCACCTGGCCTTTCTGGAATCCTATGGTGGGACTTATGCCGTAGCCTATGACTTCAATGTCATGCCCACGCCCGGCCTCGCCGACAAGGCATACTATCTTGCTGCCCCCCAGGTCTATGATAGAAATTAATTCACTTCTCATAATCAGCAACTTTTTATAAAGTCAGGAAGCTAAATTCTTCCTCCACAATCTGAACTCCTCTTGCATTAAAATAATAGCTCAGATTTCTTTGATTTTATTAAATTTTTCGGTTCATTGAAATAGTAACAATTTGTTAACAATTTTAATACTTCCGGCGGTTGCCGGTTATGGTAAAATTATCCTGGTAGCCTTATATTGTTTAATAAGGAGATATTCGCATGGATATCAAGAAACCGGGGATAGATCCGTCGGCAAGTCCAGTTCAAAAGCTGGTGTACAACATCAAAGAAAAGATGAAGCCGAAGGATGTCCTGCCTTTAAACGAGGACAGATATACTTCCAGAAGCGAGCGCGTGGTTAAAAATGTCCAGAGGCAGTTCTTGAACCAGGCGGTTCCGGTAATTAAAACGGGGACGGCGGCATGGGTTGGCATGGCAACGGGACTGGCTGTCGGATGCGCGATCCTGGCAGGCCCGCTGGTTTGTGCCGTTCTTGCAGGCGGTGGAGCCATGGCGGCCATCGGCCTTGATAAGTTTCACGTACCGGAAAAAGTAGGGGCGGCTGTGAAAGCGGGCGTAGGGAAAGCCGTGGACACCGTTAAGGACGCCGCAGGCCACATGGGACGCACTCTTAAAAACATTATCAACGCGGTTAAAAAAGAAAAAGCGGCAACAATTTCTACAGAAGGAAAAAGCGAAGTTAAAGCCGGGAGCATCAGCACGAAAGTTATAAAGGGAGCAGCTCCGGCGAGAGAAGGGACAGGCAAAGCCGAAAAGGCTGAAAAAGAAAAGCCCAAATCTACGGCGGGCAAGCTCCTCGGGACTATCGGCAAAGGTTTCGGGGCCGTCGGCAAGGGGATGAAGGCTATCCCTCGTTTCCTTTACCCGTCAATCGAGAACGCCACCGGTGCAGAGAAAGAATTGATCCTCAAAACTCTTGACGAGATGCCGCTTCGGACCGTTACGAGCACTTACAAGATCGCCGTGAATCCTGATCTTGCGACCAAATACAACGCTTCGGGCATGGCCCGCAACTCGTTATTCGCCAACATGATAGAACTGGACAAAGGGTCGATGGCGGTTGACGAGTTCAACAAGGGCGTGGTTATTCACGAGCTGGGTCACACCAAGGATTTCAACGAAGGCCTGATGCAGGTTACCAACCCGAGCCTGAAAGGCCCGTGGGGCAAAGGGCCTTACGTGTATGACCAGTGGATTGATGCATCTCCGAATTCCACGTATGCTTCGACGAATCACTGGGAAGATTTCGCACAGAGCCATAAATTTTATCATATGCACCCGGAAGAACTGAAGGCGACGAATCCTGAAAAATATGCCGCAATGCAAAAGCTGAACGAGCCGAACCTTTACGACAAGGTGATGGATCACAAACCCATAAGGGATGCAGGCAAAGCTATAAGCGAAGCCATCGATAAAGTCCCGTACCTCCGCACCGGTCTGGAATGGCTCGGCGCCGTAACCGGCCCGCTTACACTGAGGGCAGGCGCAGTCAAGTATGAGAAGGGTGTTATTGAAAACGACGAGAAGAAAAAGTTCGATGGCAAGATGGATATGGCGAAGGGTGCCGTTTACACCATGAGAGCGACCGCGCCTGCAGGTGTTGCATTGAGCCTGACCCACTGGATACTGGGCCGCAGGATCAAAAACGGCAAGATGACAGCGGAAAAAGCTTCCCGCATAGCGAACGCGGTTCTTGCCGTTGCGACAGGCCCGGTAGGCACCACGGCTTATGTCGCGATGCAGGAGCTTTCAAAGCCCGAGCCGTCGAAAGGCCCGTACAAGCCACACAAGCTGAAGGGCGAAAAGCTGAGGACATCAGACAAGGCGTTCATCGCCAAGGTCGGCGGCGGGGCAGTGATAGGCGGCGCTGCAGGGACTTTTGCAGGTCTTAAAGGCGGCGTCATTGCCGGAGCCGCTCTCGGCGGCCTGGTCGGAGGCCCCGTGGGAGCAGGTGTCGGCGCAGTTGCCGGGGGAGTTCTCGGCGTGCTTTCCGGTTCTTATGCAGGGGCGAAAGTCGGCGCGGAAATAGGCCGTTCAATTCACGACGGCAAATAAAATAATCCAGATTTTATCCGGAGGATGAATATGGACTCGATAAAAAAAGTTGGCTTTACAACGGCTGAGACACAGGGGAAGCAGGCTGTTCCGAATACGGGGGTCAGGGCGGAAGAAACCCGTGAGGTGAGCGGGGACACGTTTACTAAAAGCTCGAAAGAAGCAGGGTCCCTCAGTTCCCCCGGAAAGACGATGCATACTGCGACAGCCGCCCCGGCAAGAGGCGGAGCCGATTCACAGCGCGCCCCTCAAAAATATCTCAACATCTTCTGGAACCAGCACCAGCCCTATTACAAGGACGAAGTCAACGACTGCTTCACGACGCCGTGGGTCCGCCTCCATTCGACAAAAGATTATTACGATATGGCGGCCGTCCTTGATAATTACCCGAACGTCCATGCAACGATAAACCTGTCAAGTTCGCTTTTGCGCCAGGTCGTCGATTATACCGATAAGCTTCACGACTTCGCCGATGTCAAAAGCCCGAATTACGGCAAGATTTCAGCGTATCCCGAAGGCCATGTGGACCGCTACATGGATCTCTTGGTCAAGCCTGTCGATAAGTGGAGCGTGGAAGATAAGCAGTTTGCGCGCGACAGGTTCTTCGACGCCGACTATAAAGGCCAGATCGAGCAACAGGCCGGGTATAAATATTTATATGACAAAAGGGCCAAAGGCCTTGAATATACCGACCAGGATTTCAGAGATCTTAAAGTATGGTTCAACCTTGCATGGATGGATCACATGTTCCTGGAAAAGCCTGTGGAGCTTATAGGCGATAAGATCGACGGGACTCCCATGGACAAGGAATACGTCGAAGACACAGCGGCCGTTATGCGCAAGGGATACCTGGGAGGCTACGGCAATTCAGGCTTCACCGAGCAGGACGCCATAAGGCTTGCCATGGATCAATACAAGATCATGAAGTTCGTCATACCCGTCCACCGCCACATGCAGAATAAAATAGCGCCCGACGGGAACCCCCAGGTGGAAGTGGTAACAACGCCTTTCTATCACCCGATCCTCCCGCTGGTAAACAACCTCGGGAAAGCAGGCGCTGAAGCCAATCCCGGCATGTCCCAGCCGGCTGATAAAATAGCCGCCCCGGAAGATGCCGACGCACAGGTCGCCAAAGGAGCCGAACTGTACAAAAGCCTCTTCGGCCATTACCCGAAAGGGATGTGGCCCGGTGAAGGCTCTGTATCCGAAGATGTTATAAAGGCCTTCCAAAACAACGGCATCAAGTGGATCGCATCCGGCAATGAAGTGGCCATGAAAAGCGGCAATCACGGCGATACGGGCCTGTTGTACCGGGTGGATAAAGATTCGAAATATCTCGACAAAGACGGCGCAGGCGGAGCTACCGACAATACCGATGCCATGAGCATGGTATTCAGGAGCATGCATGACCGGGTAGGTTTCGATTACGGCGGGCTTTACGGGCGTAAGGACGGGGCCGATGCCGCGTGGGATTTCATAGACAGGGCGAAGGCATGGTCTCATTCAAACGGCGTCCCCGACAGTGAGGACTGCCTTATAACGAACATGGCCGACGGTGAAAACTGCTGGCAGAATTACACCAACGACGGGCACGATTTTCTCGAGGCCCTTTACGGCGCGCTCAATGATGAAAGCTGCGGGATCAAGACGACTACGCCTTCCGCATATACAAAAGATCATCCCATCGACAAGCAGTGGGAACTGGAGCCTCTTGCATCAGGCTCGTGGGTCGGCGGAGATTTCTCAACATGGCTCGGCGAGACCGCCGAAAACGACGCGTGGGCAAGGTTGAATGAAACCCGCGACGCCTTAGTCGAAGCAAAAGTTCCCCAGCCGCCTTCACGGAGCGAATGTCCCGATCCCGCAAAGGATCGCAAGGGCTACTTTGTCTGGAAAGCCTGGGAATCCATATACGCCGCCGAAGGGAGCGACTGGTTCTGGTGGTACGGGAACGACCAGGGCGATAACAGCACGTCTGACGCCAAGTTCAGCGAGACCCAGAGGACACATCTCGTCAACAGCTACGTCTTCGCGCAGAAGGCGGGCTTCGATGTGGAATACCCGGCGAAGGCGAAGCTCCCGCTTGACGCTTCAAACGTTGAGATCCAGGTCCCGCCGGTTACCAGGAATCCCAATGCCGAGCCGCCCGTCATCACCCCCGACGGCAAAAAGAAAACAGTGCTTTCAATCGATGCATTCATGGATAAAAAAGACCCCGGCGGTATAGCAGGGCTGACGGTCGATCTCAGGCCGCTGGGCGGGGCCGAAAAAGTCCCCATGGTGAAAGACGAGAAGACAGTGAAATATGTCGTTAAGGCTTCCGCCGCCCCCGGCACCGAAGTCGGTGAAAAGCTCCTCAAGATAACCGCGGTAAGCACCACAGGCGCGAAGAGCACCGACTTCATCAATGTAATCGTCGATAAGGAACTGACGATGGGAGACAGCGAGATCCCGTCATATATAGCGAAATAGAATCTAAATCTTGGCAGGCGTTCAAAAAGCGGGCACGCAAGCCCGCTTTTTAGTTTACCCCTCATGCCCGATGAATTTTATTGTCCGATGGATCGTCATTCCTGCGAAGGCAGGAATCTAGTGCAGTAATGTGAGCTTCAGCTTCAAACTTACATATTAGCAAAACGAAATCTCCCTTCGGCGCGAAAAAGTAAAAAAATTCGTCATTCCTGCGAAGGCAGGAATCCAGTGCAGTAATGCGAACTTCAGCCTCAAACATATGAAAATGCAAAAACTATTTTACTTGTACATCCTTGCAAGCAAGCGGAATGGAACTCTTTATACCGGGATTACTTCAAACCTGGTACAGAGAGTGTGGCAACATAAAAACAAATTAGTGGAAGGTTTTACAAAGAAATATAATATTGACAAGCTCGTATATTATGAGGTTCATGAAAGTGCTGAAAGTGCAATAACCAGGGAGAAACAGGTTAAGGCATGGAAAAGGGAATGGAAATTAAGGCTGATAGGAGAGAATAATCCCTATTGGAGGGATTTATATAATGAGATTTGTGATTGACCCGGATTCCAGCCGAAGTTTATCTCATACTACGATACGTGGGGAAAATAATATATGGTGGTATGGATTCCTGCCTGCGCAGGAATGACGAGGGGGAGCAGGAATGACAAGGCGGTTCGGGAATGGCGGTAGATGCAGGAATGACGTGCAGGCGGGAATCACAAGATGACAATACAACTTTACCCCCGGCTTACGGCAGGTTAATTTATAAACCGACACACTCAGCAGCTTCAGGTGAAGTTCTATGCGGGCGTGATCTCTTCCGTCCCGTTCATGTAAGGCCTGAGGGCGCGGGGGATTTCTACGGAGCCGTCTTCCCTCTGGTAATTTTCCAGTACCGCGGCAAGCGTTCTCCCCACGGCAAGGCCGGAGCCGTTAAGCGTATGCACAAGAGCAGGCTTCGCGTTTGTCTCCGGGCGGAACCTTATCTTGCCTCTTCTTGCCTGGAAATCGGTACAATTGGAAAGCGATGAGACTTCCACCCATCGTTCCTGACCCGGCGCCCAGTATTCCAGGTCGTATTTCTTCGCGGCTGAAAACCCCAGGTCGCCGATACAGATGAGCATGACGCGGTACGGGATCTCGAGAAGCTGGAGCACTTTCTCCGCGCATGAGGTCATGCGCTCAAGCTCGTTGTACGATTCTTCGGGACGGGTGAACGAGATCAACTCGACCTTGTTGAACTGGTGTACCCTTGTCAGGCCGCGGGTATCGCGTCCTGCGGCCCCGGCTTCGCTGCGGAAACATGCGCTGTATCCTGCGAAGCGGACGGGTAGAAGCTCGCCGTCTATGATCTCGTCTCTGTAGAGGTTTGTTACGGGGACTTCCGCGGTGGGGATGAGATAAAACGGGGGGTCTCCTGTAGTTTTGAAAAGGTCTTCTTCGAATTTGGGTAGCTGGCCGGTGGCAAACAGGGTTTCCTTGTTCGCAAGATACGGCGGAAGTATTTCGGTGTAGCCGTGTTCATTCGTGTGGAGGTCGAGCATGAAATTTATAAGCGCCCGCTCCAGCGCCGCACCTTTGCCTTTCATGACGACGAACCTCGTGCCTGAAATTTTTACCGCGCCCTGCTGGTCGATTATCCCCAGGCTTTCGCCAAGTTCCCAGTGGGGTACGGGAGTAAAAGAGAAATATTTTTTCTCTCCGAAAGATCTCAGCTCGACGTTGTGCCCCTCATCCAGCCCGTCAGGGACATCGGGATGGGGGAGGTTGGGAATGCAGGCCAGGATTTCGCTCGTCCGGGCTTCGATCCCGGAAAGTTCGGCCTCAAGCTCTTTTATGCGGTCGCCGATCTTTTTTACTTCGGCGGATTGTTCGGCTATATCTTTGCCTTCCCGTTTCAAGATCCCGATCTCTTTCGATGCAGTGTTCCTGACGTTTCTCAGCTCTTCCGATTCGACCTGGGTTTCTTTCCTGCGCTCGTCGAGCTTCAGGAATTCATCTATCGGGGAAGTGTCCATGCCTCTTCGGGAAAGGTTGTAGCGGAAGGGTTCCGGGTCTTGCTTTATAGCCCTGGGGTCCAGCATTTCAAGCTCCTTTTATTCGTTTCTTCATAATTGAACCCCGGATTTCTCCGGGGTTCAAGGGTTGATATGATATGCAGGTTTAGTACGGGAGGCTCATGAGCTTTTTGAATTCTTCGGGTCTTACCGCTTTTGAAGTCGCCTCTTCCTGCGTAACGATGTTCTTCTTGACCAGGTAGCGGAGAGCCTGTTCCTGGGACTGCATGCCGAACTCCCGGCCGGATGTGCCCATGCTCTGCTGGATCTGGATCGTCTTGCCGTCGCGGAGGAAGCCTTTGATCTGCGGCGTTCCTATCAGGATTTCAAATGCAGGCACCATGCCCGCGCCGGTCGCCTTGGCAAGGAGGGTCTGGCAGACGATTGCTTCCATGCCGACGCCGAGAAGAGTGCATACCTGCTGTTTCAAGTGAGGCGGGAACATATCGATGAGTTTTTCCATCATGACCATGACGCTGGGCGCCTGGGCCGTTGCAATTACCAGGCTTCCGCCCGCCGCCAGGTTCAGCGCGTGGTTGGCCACCTCGTACGTGTTGAAATCGGTGATTACCAGGACGTCCGCGCCCTGGTGAACAAGGCTGTGGAAAGCGCTCCCGTAACTGCGGGTATCCGTGCCCAACTCTCTCTGGCAGATTATCCCTTTCTTGTTCCTGTGGAGAAAGTCGATGGGGTTTTCAAGCGTAACTATCTGGCAGGTTCTCATCTCCAGGATGTAGTTGATTATTGCAGCCAGGGTATGGGATTTGCCGCTTGACTTCGGGCCGCAGATAATTATCAAGCCGTGCTTGGTATTCACCGCGAGGTTTTTGATAACGTCCGGCAGGCCGAGTTCATCGATGGTGGGCGGACTGGGAGGATTTGTAGATATTACGATGGCCGATGTCCCGCGTTGTTTGAAGATGTTGATCCTGAAACGCGAAAGACCGGGTATTGAATGAGAGAAATCCGTTTCCAGATCTCTTTCATATTTTTGCTTGTGGTCTTGATCCATCAGGAAGTTTGTAAAATCTTCAATATCGGCCGGAGTAAGCACCTCGTTGTTCAGAGGCATGAAAACGTTTTCCTGCCTCATCATTATGGGGCTTCCCGGGACTATGTGAAAATGCGAAGCCCTTTTCTCCACCATCAGGTTAAAAATTTGACTGAAATCCATATTAGCCTCCTCCCCTTAATCAGGTATTGCGACTTTCATCAACCAGCCTCCGGAATTCCTCCGGAGAAGCGGCCTTGGACAGTGCTTCCGCATAAGAGATAAGACCTTTTTTATGCAGATCGCGAAGACACATATCCAGAGCCTGCATGCCGTAATCTTTCCCGGCCTGTATGATATTTGGTATTTGATGAGTTTTTCCTTCACGAATTATATTTCTCACCGCCGGGTTGACGGGCATGAGCTCCATTGCCAGGACACGCCCGCTTCCTTCGGCGCGAGGTATAAGGGTCTGACATATAATCCCCTCCAGGGTTATCGAAAGCTGCATCCTTATCTGCTGCTGCTGGTGAGGAGGGAAGACGTCTATGACCCTGTCAACGGTGGAAGCCGCACTGTTGGTATGCAGTGTGGCAAGGACGAGGTGCCCCGTTTCAGCCGCTGTAATGGCTATCTGGGCCGTTTCAAGGTCCCGCATTTCGCCTATCAGTATTACGTCGGGATCCTGCCGCAATACATGGCGCAGCGCGTTGGAAAAAGAATAAGTATCGGCGCCCAATTCCCGCTGACATATCACGCTGTTCTTGTCCTTGTGCAAAAACTCTATAGGGTCTTCAACCGTTACTATATGACAGCGGCGGTTCTCGTTTATGTGGTTGATCATGGCCGCAAGGGTCGTCGATTTCCCCGAACCCGTAGGCCCGGTTACAAGGACAAGCCCCCGGGGCTTCATAGCCATATCTTTCAATATGGAGGGCAGTTTCAATTCGTCTATGGAAAAAGGACGGGCCGGGATTACGCGGACGGCTACTCCCCATGTGCCCCGCTGGAGATAAACATTTATACGGAACCTGGACAGCCCTGGGACGCTGTAAGCGAGATCCAGTTCCTTGTCCGCGACAAACTTGGCTTTTTGCTCATCGGTAAGGATGCTTTCAATCATCATCCTGACCTGTTCCGGGGAGAGCACGTCATAAGTAGCGGGGGTGAGTTCACCGTCAATCCGTATCATCGGGGCGGAGCCGGTCTTTAAATGCAGATCCGATGCGCCCCTTTCCACCATTATATACATGAGGTCCTCAATGGCGAGATCTTCGTGCGATTCGAATTCCCCGGGACCGGCAACCTTCTCGGAATACAACTCCTCCGCCCTGAGATCTTCGGGCTTCGGACGAAAAACATTGTCATCGCTTTCTTTTGAATCCTTTGCAGCATCGCCCGGTTTCAGATCCTCGTCTTTCGAGATGCGGAGTATTCTTTTTTTGTCGGTTTCCATTGCTGCCAATATAACCTCGATTCAATAACAAAACCGGAGCGCCGGTCAGTCGGTGCTCTTTCTTTGAAAAACATTCGCCTTCCAATAAAGAACTCCTGCCGCATTCTTTTTTGTATGATTTCCAGTATAATTTGCCTCTTTTTACATGCGCGAAGGTCCTGAAATATAGTATTGAGGAATAAACAGGTACCGGGTATATCGCTTGCGAAATAAATATTTATATGATAAAATACTAACAGGTATCATCAAGATATATAAAAGGTGCTTAAATGGAAAGGCTTATTGCTGAACTGAGAAAATTCACTCCCGGGCATGCGCCGCCCGAGCACCCTGTCATAACAGGGCTTATGAAATATATTGCAAAGGATAACGGCTGGGAAACCCGCTGGAAAAACTATGTTTTTCTTTGCGCGGGCGCGATGCTGAATTTCCGTTCGGGAGGAATAGGGCGCGTCACTTACCTGATGAACAACCTCGAAGAGCTTTATCATTGTTATTTAAAGGGCGGTTTCGTTCCTGAAATTTTCAAAGGCAACGATATCCGGGCGCCGTTTTCCAATCTTGCAGGCTCAGTTTACGATTTTTACATTCACAGGCTTGGCGCCGTCCCGCTTCGCGCCATGTGGATAAAAAATAGCTCCCGGCCCCGCATCCTTGCCTGCGATCTTATAATGCGGTTCCAGGAACCTCGCTTTCAGGACACTTCCGGCGAAAGAAGGATATTTCATTCCAAGGCTTTCTGGATCCCGCGGGAGATGAGGCGTAGAAACATCTGGCCCGATTTCCCGCCTGAACTTTGCTGCGTCCCCGACCAGATAGTGCGCGCCAAATTCTTCCGCCTCCTTGCCGATATCCCGGCTGAGGAAATCAAATCCAGCCCCGTATTGAAAACATATTTTCAAATAGATGTTTTCCGCAACGCCAGGAAGCTTAAAGGCAGACCCCTGGAGGTATTCAAGCATTACGCGATGAGGGATATAACCCGGAAAACCCTGGAAAGCCTGGCGCCAAGGGAGTGGGGGAGCGGGTTATTTTTCTGGAGCAGGCTTTTGTTCGAACTCGTAGGGAAAGATAAAAACGGCATGTCCAACGAGCTTTTCGACGAGCCGTTATTCTTCTGGAAGCCCGGCAAAAGGCCTGTAAATCAGGCCGCCTGATAAAATGAGAGGGCCGTTGTATCCGGTTTCCAGGCAGGGGTGTGAAAGACGGGATTTATAAAGGCCGTCTTTTTATTTCACGCCTCTTTTCCTAATAATTGCCTGAACATTTTAGCGATGCCGTTCCGGCAGTGTGGGTTAAAAATAAGAAACCCGATTCCGAGCAGGAAATAAATAATAATAAAACCCCATCTTACTTCCGGTACCGGGATAAGAAGCTGGATCATGAAGAGAACAAAAATAATCGCCGCCTCCCTGAACGAAAACCTCAAGTCCGCGATCAGGATTAGCGCAAGGAATGATTGCGCCGTTGTCAGCAGCATCTCTTCCACCTGTCTCGGATCCAGAGGGAGAGGGGCGAATGAGCGAGTCGAGATGCAGAATACCAGGGGGATCATCCCCACGAGAAGGGTCCACTGGTTTATTTTCGACGAGAGAAGGGTGCCCATGCCCGAAAGCGGCTTCAGCCTTAATGTGAATAGTATCGCTACAATGAATTCAGGTGCCTCCGATGCAAGGGGGGCAATCCATTGTATCAGCAGGAACTGCTCGATGCCGAACTGGGCGCCTGTTTTTATGAGGCCGTCCGCAAAAGGCTCCGCGGAAATAAGGATCAAAAATCCCGAAAAAACAAAAAATAAAATTGTCGCTGTCCTCCGGAAAACAGTGGGCAATTCGCCTACGGCGGCCGCAGGCCCTACAAGGATCGGCTCTTCGACTTTGCCTTTTAAAGAGGCTCGCACGTATAATACGAACAGGCCCACGAGGACTACGGTATCGATGAGCGAAAAATTGCCTTTCAACGGGATGACGAAAGAATAAAGCGTTGCAAGGCCCAGGAAAATTATTTCCAGGCTCATTTCATGGTCCAGTTTAATTTCGCTCTTTTTTGTTTTCAGCCACCAGAAGAAGACGACAAATGCCCATCCCACGCCGATCAAAAGCCTGTTTGAGCCGGTCATGTTGGCGCATGGGAAGCCTAAATACTGGGGATCCTGCCCGGCTTTCCACGTCAGTACCATATCAACGGCATATTCGGGCAGCACGGCCACAAGCGCAAGGATTGTCAGGGCAAGGTTCCGCGGTATGTCCAACTCGGCCACCTCGGCTCCCCAGGATAAAAGGAAGGCCGCGCCCACTATACCAAGCCCCGACAAGATCGCAGTAGGTACCGGTTCCAGTTCTATCCCGCCCAGCCTGAAAATTATCCAGGGAACGCCTGCCAGGGCTGCAAGGATTACGGGCAGCCAGTTTGCAGCTTTGCTATATTTCATTCGGCATCTTCTTCTGTGTCGTATTTGTAGATAAGCGCCAGGGTTTTTCCCGTCCCTTCGTAGGGATCGGTCTTTCCTTCGTATTCGACCGAGATGTAGCCGTTGAAATTGGCTTTGTGGAAAATATTTAAGGCTTTCTCGTAATCGATTGTAGTTTCGTTACCGGCTTTATCGAAAGCATAAGATTTTGCATGGATGTGCCAAGTCGCAGGGGCGACATACCGCAGATCGTCATAGCGAGAAGCGGCGGGGAAATTGCCGAAGTCGGCGCAGATGCCGAGGGTGGGGGAGCCGACGGAAGTTACTATATCTGCAAGATCTACGGCATTTGCCGACAGGCCGCCGTGGTTTTCAAGCGCCATCAGGATGCCGCGGTCGTAAGCTTCCGGGACGATTTTTTTCAGGCACGAAATCACATGACCCTTCGTATCAGGGCCGCTGTGCTTCTGTCCCGTGAAGATCCTTACCATGCCTGCGCCCAGGCGTACCGCCATGTCCATGCCTTTAATTGCTTTTTCTATTTCTTTCTCTCGGTCGGATTCGCCTGGATATGTGAAGTCGTTGCTGATTGCAAAGCAGACTATCTTCACGCCTTTATCTTCTGAGAATTTTTTCAACTCGTCGAGGTAATCGTCATCCGTTGAGAAAAGCTGGAAATCGACGACCTCCATCGCCTTTATACCCCAGCCGCGAAGGACCTCCGGCAGCATAAGAAGGCTCAACTCGTAAGGTATAATATTGTGGAAGCTCCACGTGCTGACACACTTTTTCATGATAGCCCTCCGTTATTCTTCGATGAAATCGGATTCCTTTATTTCTATCTCACAGCCTTTTTTGCCCGACTCATATACCGCTTCGATGAACCTTGTCAGGACAAGCGCCTCTTTCATTTTTATCATCGGTTCGGCGCCGGTGTCTATCGCCCGGAAGAAATCCTCGTATTCACGGACGAAAGATTCGCCCGGAACGGTTTTTACGGCGATATCGGCAATACGGCCGTCTATTTCGGAATATATCTCGGGCGGCCACAGGGACGCCCCGGCCTTGTCACCGTAAACCTTTACAAAGGATTCGTTTTGTTTACAATTAAGCGCCCAGCTTACTTCCAGTGTTACCGCCTTTTCCCCCGGAAGCCTGATAAGAACGACGGCCGCGTCCTCTACATCATGCTTTGCCGTGCATTCGAACGACGCCTTGTACGTGCCGGTATCGTCGGTTGTGTATTCGCCTATTTTATTGAATACCTCTGCAGAAACTCTTCCTTTTTCCGGGTATCCCATGAACCAGAACGCAAGATCCAGCACATGGACGCCCAGGTCTATAACAGGCCCCCCGCCTGAAAACGATTTATCGGTGAACCACCCGGAAGGGCAGCCTCTCCGCCTTATGAAGCCTGCCTTCGCGAAATATATTTCTCCCAGGTCGCCTTTTTCCGCCTGTTCTTTTATGAAAAGCGATTCGGACAGGAAGCGGTTATTCAGGCCCGGCATGAAAATTTTCCCCGATTTTTTCGAGGCGGCAAAAATTGCCTTTGCCTCTGAAAAACACACCGCTATGGGCTTTTCGCAAAGGACGTGCTTGCCGGAATTAAGCGCGGCTATGGATGCCGGGGCATGCTCCCTGTTGGGTGCGCATACTATAACTGCGTCGATGTCGTCAAGGCCGACCATATCGTGATAATTTTCGAAAAGCCTCGTAACGCCCAGGGCGGCGCCGAATTTTTCAAGCCGGTCTTTCGACGGGTCCGAAAGCGCCGTTATCTCAGCCCTTGAGAACTTAGATATGGCGGGCAAATGAGCATCGGAAAATATTCTTCCACAACCTGCAACGCCCAGTCTTATCGTATCCATAGAAAATCCTTCTTTCATTTAATCCTGCATAATCAAAACCGGGTTTAATCCTGTTTTGCCTGAAAGTCGTAGTTTTCAAGTATCGCCTTCGCCATTTTCAAAGACCCACCGGGAGGCCCCAGCCTTTCTTTGCCGATAGCCGCCATCCTTTTCTGTCTCTCGGGCGAAGAGATTAGCGAGAGAAGCTCGTCGGCGACTATCTTCTCGTCCCTGTCAACTACAAGGAGCGCGTCTCCCAGCAGGCCCTTCTGCCTTTTCCTGTACCATTTGAGGCTTTTTTCGCCGCCCGGCTCAAATGCTATGACGGGCTTCTGGAGACCCGCCGCCTGCTCGTTCGCGGTCCCGCCCTGGCCCAGCGCCAGGTCGGAGGATGATAAAAGATCTCCGAAACAACCCCGCAGGAAGAGGATATGATGGTTTTCTTTTCTTATCTTCCCCAGGCGGCGGCCATTCTTTTCCATATCGGCTTCTTCCCATCCCGTGGAGGAGGCGGCCTTTATAAGGTCGGCCTCGCTGCTGGACGGGGCAAGCGCGACAAGTCCCTGTACGGGCCGGGGGTACTGCTGCCTGAGCCTGTCCAGTACTTTCAACATGAAGACAAAGTTCGTAACCACGCTGCCTCTGCTTCCCGGCAGGAGAGCTATGTTCAGAGTGCCTTCCGGCGGCTTGAAATTTTCGCCTGTGAATTCAAGCGCGTCCATCATTGCGTTCCCGAGCCATACCGCATTGATCCCGTCTTTTACCAGCGCATCGGCGGTTACCTGGTCCCGCACCATGCTCAGCAGGCTCCAGCGTTTTAATATGAACCGCTCGAAGGACGAGTAAGGGACGAAGTAATCGGATTTTGCCGTGCCTATGAAAACCGGGTGTTTCCCCGTCCCTATAATCGAAAACATTACGGGGATAATATCGCCCACTGCGACACACAGTCCTGCTTCGTTTTTCAGCCTGCTCAGTTCCCTGAGCTGTTTTATCGTCAGCGAGGCAAGCCCTCCCCGTATATCGCCGAGGAAGTTGGTCAGGCTTTCCGGCACCATCCCTTCGCTGGGCATTATTTCCCGCGGGCCGCAAAATTTGACAGGGAGGCCGTTATACGGCGCGCCGGCGCCCACCAGCGGGAACACCATCACGCCGGTGCCGGGCCGCAATTTGAATATCTCGCGCAGAACCGCCGCCGCTATGGTGTCTTCGCCGTAGCCGTTGCTGAGCACGAGGATGTTTTTGCCGCTCCCCTTCATTCGGGCCCCCTGAGAATTTCACAATCGTATGTTTTCAGGCAGGTTTCATCCCCGTCAATTTCAATCCTGAGCGTAAGCCTTCCTGCGGTTTTTCCGTAAGCTCCGGGATGGCAGATTAAAATATTTCCGACGCTTACAGGCTTTTCAAGAACGGTGTGCGTATGGCCTCCGAGGATAACAACCGGGTAAGGGGTTTTACCCGCAAGGCTTTCCGCAAGCTCCCGGTCGCCTTTTAACCCGGTGTGGGAAAGGATGATCAATAAATTAGCCGGGCCGGTTTCGGCAATTATTTTATTTATTGCGGTATCGGGCATGTGGAACCTGAAGCCGAAAATTTTTTCGACGGTACAATCCTGCGGGTATTGGACCGGTGTAAGGCCGGTTATTATAATCCTTAATCCTTCGCGGTCGATTGCGATATATGGCTTGAAAAGGTCTTTCAATGTGCCACGCAGGTCTTCCAGGTTTGCCGAAAGCATGGGGAAGCCTGCCTGGCTTATCCTGCTCTTCATCACTTGCCTGATGTAGTTGAATTCACGGTTCCCGATGGCCATCGCGGTATATCCCATATCGTTCATCATATCGAGGACGGGTTCGGAAAACGAAAAGACGGTGTTGCTCCCGCCGATTGCATCGCCTGAATCAAGCAGGATTTGATCCGTATTTTTCCGTATCAGGGAGTTCAACTGTTTCAGTCTGTCCCGGCGATCATGCAGATCGCTCGTATGGAATATGATGATCTCTTTCTCGCTCACTACTGCTTTTCTATCCCGGCCTTATCGCCCTTTTTGGGGATAACCACTTCTTCTTTTTCTTCTTCTCCGGCGGTTGCTTTTCTTCTCGATTTCTTCTTTTCCGGCAGGGCGTCGTCTGAAAGCGGCTGGAAGAACAGGGCGGCCCATAATATGATTACCCCTGTAAAAGCTCCCCATGATTTGAAAAACATGCCTCCGATGCCTATCGCCGCCAGTCCCAGCAGGAGCATCGAATATGTGCGGTACGGTGAAAGATAAAGGATTCTTACGATTGCAGCGCCGGCGCCGCCACCGATGATCCCGTTTATCACCGCGTTTATTATCATGGCGGTCATGCTCCCGCCCATGCTGTAGCCGTAAAGTCCGCCGCCGAAGATCCCCATTATGAGAAACCCTATCGTTAATTCATTTCTCTGTTTTTTAAGAGCTTTGCTGTCCATAGTTTATCCTTTCAAAATATTAGAAACCCATTCCCAGACCTGCGGTATCTTGAGGAAAAACAATAATGCCACGATGATGAAAATTATTATGGTATGAATTTCGGCTTGAAATATGACATCCGGGGAGAATTTGCCTTTCCTTCCGGGATAAGGCTTGAGCCGCGGGAAGATCCTGGGAACATACTTACAATAATTTTCATATTCCTCCTTGAATTCTTTCCTTAAAAATTCTTCTTCCAGACCTATGATGATCCAGTAAACTCCTATGTAAGCCGCCAGGAAAAACGCTGCCAGGAAAATCATGGGATACAGTTCCATGTTGCCGGCGGCGATAACAAGGAAGCCCGCCGCAGTAATAAAATTGCCGATGTACAACGGGTTCCTGGTGTATGCGTAAGGACCGGCGCAGGCAAGCTCGGGGGCTTCCAGTTCACCTTTCCTGGTGGTCTTGCCGGAGTAGCCTACACCCCATATCCTTATCGCTTCACCGAGCAGCGCTATAACGATACCTATTCCGAATGACAGGAATGTGGGCCTGCCGAACAATAACGCGGCCAGGGCTACGGGGGCAAGTATGAAGCCGCGCCAGCGAAATACCCGGTTTTTCATCTTACGGATGTTCCTTTCCCGTTTTGTTTTTCGATTTCGTTTATGACAAGGTCCGCAAGCCTGTCGGCGGCGCCTGTTTCTCCCATGATTTTGACCAGTTCGCCGCTTATCCTGCGCCTGCGCTCGGGATCTCCCAGGAGGTCGATAATCGCGGGAGTTATCTCGGAACCGCAATTGTTGACGCGGACTTCAGGTATGATCATTTTATCTGCGAACTGGTTGGGGAGCGCCGTAAATTTCAGCTTCTCAAGTACTTTTGAAAGCACTATCTTTCTCAGCGTATTGCCGGGCGGAAGCCCTCCGAGGAACATGCCCAGGCCGCCGCCGGGGATCTTAACGTTCCAGGAATAAGATACCACCATCGGGATCCCCAGTGTTGCAAGCTCCGCAGTATTGGTGCCGGGTATCGTCATTACAAGGTCCGATGCCTTCATGAGATCATACTGCCTGTCGATGAGAAGCCTTACTTCAAGCCCCCTGAAGGTTCGTATGAATTTCCCCCTGGAATCCTCTATAAGCTCCCCGCCCACTCCTCCGAGCTGGATATCTCTTCCCTGTCCGAGGCATTTTTCCATGTCCTCCACGCTGATGAACGGTGAAAGACCCACCATGAAACGGACGCCTTCCACCCTGTGGGATATTTCTTCGGCGACCCTCAGATAAACCGGCAGGCTGACCTGCACATGATACAACCGGCTTCCCGGCAGGATCCCCACTACGAGTTCATTTTCTTTTATCCCGAAGATCTCGCGCAGTTCGTCTTTGTCCTTCCGGGGGCGCACGCCTTCCACCATGAGGTTCCCTACGACCCGTATTTTTTCTTCTTTAATGCCCGAATTGATGAAGTCTTTTTTTATATCTTCTCTCGGGAGGCATATACAGGAAAATTTCTTCAGTGCGGATGCCGGGCGGACGGCATAAGCCATAGCAGGGAATTTAAGCCTCCTTGCGGCAAGGCTTGCATGCCAGAAATCGCCGCCCAGGAAAACCACCACACCTCTGGACGAAGGCCTGTAATCTTTCATCGACAGCCCCAGCATCAGCCTTAAAAATTGTGACGGCGGCGTAACCATGTCAACCGACGGGAACCCTTTTGCTATCTCTTCTTCCTTGCCGGTGGCGTAGGGGCACGGGACAAGCATCACGACGACCCGGAGGTCGGGCGAGCGCATTTTCAACCTGTCCGCCGTAACTCTTACCCAGGAACATAATTCGCCCGGGCTGTTGGTAACAAGTATTACGTCACTTTTTGTCATTTATCAATATCCCCGCTACGTATTCGGCAACCCTGTCTATTACTCCGGGCTCGCCGAGGAATTCCCGTATTTTTTCCAGACCGCCCGCTATTTCCTGCCTCCTTGCCGGATCTGTCAGTTGTAAATATACTTCTTGCGATATTTTGGCCGCCGTCATATTGTCCTGCAGGAATTCCGGCAGGACGCCGCGGCCCAGCACGATATTGGGTAATGAGGCGTGGGGAGATTTCATGAGGAAATTCGCAAGATGCCAGTCGAATTTATTCAGCCGGTAAATCACCGTCATGGGCTTTTTCATAATAGCCCCTTCCAGTGTCGCGCTGCCTGAAGACATGAGCAGGGCATTTGACGCCTGCATGACTTCGAAATTTCTTTTTTCGAAAACGTGAACAGGCAGGCCTGATTCCTCGACCCTGGGCCTTATCCATTCATTAAGGACAGGTAATGCTACAGGGAGAAGAAATTCCAGGCCGGGGATTTTTTCTTTCAGGATTTTACCGGTCTCGATCATCACGGGCAGGAGAGTTTTAACTTCCTGGACCCTGCTTCCCGGCAGGAGGCCAAGGTAAATGGTGTTTTCTTTCAGGCCGAGATTTCTTAAGGCTTCCTGCGGGGTTATCCTCTCGACGAGATCAAGGAGCGGGTGCCCGAAATACTCGATGGGTATGCCGTGTTTCCTGTAAAAATCGGCTGTAAAGGAAAACGTGGCTATTACATGATCCACTCTCCCCGCAATAGCTGTTGCTCTTTTAACTTTTTTAGTCCATGCCGATGGGGGGAAGTAATAGAGTGATCTTATTTTCCGCTTCCTGGCAAATTTTGCCAGCCTCATGTTTATGGCGGGGGAATCGATGAAAATTATAAGGTCGGGTTTTTCGGATACTATTGCTTTTGCCATGCCCCTCATGATGGAGAAAAACTTCGGAACCCTTGCGAAGCCTTCGATGACGCCTATAGCGCTCCATGTGGAGCTGTCGTAAAACAGGCGGAAGCCTTCATCTTTCATCCTGGGGCCGCCTACTCCCATCAGGTCTATGCCGGGCAGGAGCTTTTTCAATTTATTGCCCAGGGCGGAAGCCTGAAGGTCGGCGGATGCTTCTCCGGCAAAGATCATCAGCTTGTATTTTTTATTCTCCCTGTCAGGCATTTTTTAAAAACCGCCCCTTAAAAAAATATGCCGGAAGCAGGGCCTCCGGACATTAAAAAACTATGGATGATAAATCATTCGTCCTGCGCGGAACTGGACGCCCTCTCGCCTTTTCTCCATGCTTTGGTCATTATGCCTCTTTTGGATTTTACCTCCAGGAAATTTACCAGGTGATCCATCTCCGGGCTGGGCGGGAGTTCGTTCTTGATCTTTTCCAATGCCTGGCTCAGGTTAAAATTCGGCGATGTGATGAAGCTCATGGCTTCTTTCAGTTGTGTGCGAAGTTCCTGCGAGAAGCCGTGCCTTGCCAGGCCGAGGAGGTTGACGCTGTAAATGCGGGCAGGGTAGCCGTCAACCAGGGCGTAAGGCGGTACATCCTTTACCAGCTTGGTGTATCCTCCCACCATTACAAGCTTGCCTATACGTACATGCTGGTGGGAACCGACCATTCCGCCTATTACGGCGGAATCCTCTATTGTTACATGTCCCGAAAGCCCTACCGAATTTGCAATGATCAGCTTGTTTCCCAGATTACAGTTATGGGCCACGTGGACATAAGCCATGAGGAGGTTGTTATCGCCTATGGATGTGGTTTCGCCCTCTCCTGCGGCCCTATGGACGGTAACGTATTCCCTGAAAATATTGCCGCTCCCTATCCGGACGAAGGTCATTTCTCCCTTGTACTTGAGGTCCTGCGGCGGGACGCCGATAACCACGCCTGGATAAAACTCGTTATTTTCGCCTATTTCTGTCCAGCCGTCAAGCACGACGGATGAGTGTAATCTTGTGCCTGCCCCGATGGAAACGTTTTCGCCGATTGTGCAGAAAGGCCCTATTTCCACACCTTCGGCTATCTTAGCCCCCGGTTGTATTATTGAACTGGGATGTATGTTTGCGATGGCTGTTCGCCCCCTTTATCTTGCGGATGCCAGCAGCTTTTTGCTCATTTCCTGACTGCCGTTCACTATTTTCATACAATTTACTATCTGGAGCGCCAGGTCAAGCGCCATCTTGCCGTCTTCGCCCGAAACCACCGGCGAGCGGTGTGTGGTAATGCAGTCGATGAAGTTCAGAAGCTCGAGGCGGAGCGGCTCGTCCTTCTTGATGGGCACGTATTCCGGCGGGTTGGTATGATCCCCCCGTGGGGGTCTCATGATAGCAAGCGTCTGGTTTATAAGGTCGAGGCTGTAGGTATGCTCGTCCTCCTGGACCACCAGCTTGCGGGATCGTATTCCGCTTATCCTGCTGGCAACAAGGTTGGCAAGGCATCCGTTTTCAGCCATTACCTGGACCAGTGCAAGGTCTTCTTTTTCCGAATATACCGAAAGGCCCAGTGAATTGATGTTCGTAACCGGCGAGCCCATCAGGTCTATTAAAATATCGATGTCGTGGATCATCAAGTCCCAGACGACGCCGACGTCGAGGTTCCTCCGTACGGGGTATGAAAGCCTGTGAGCCTCGATAAAACTGGGTTTTTTCAGCATCAGCTTCAACTGGCGCACTGCGGGATTGAACCTTTCAAGATGACCCACCTGCAATACCAAGTCTTTTTCCCTGGCAATGTCAACAAGCTCCTTGGCTTCTTCAAGTTTGTCGGTAATAGGCTTTTCAACAAGCACATGGGTTCCGCTCAAAAGGAAATCCATCGCTATCCGGTAATGGAAGCTTGTCGGAACTGCGATATTTACCGCGTCAACTTCGCCGAGGAGATCGTTATAATCTGTATAATGTCTTGTCCCGTATTTTTCAGCCAGGAATTTCCCGCGTTCTTCACATGTCTCCACTACCCCTACAAGGTCCACCTGGGACATTTCAGAAAAAATACGGACATGATGCTGGCCGAAATTTCCGGCGCCTATTACTGCAACTCTCAGAGGATCCACTTATATCACGCGCCTCCCGGTTTATATTGCCTGATACATTCTACAACCCTTTCGCGATCCCTTTCGCCGAGCGCGGGGTGTACCGGTATGGATACAACCCTCTTCGCCATATCTTCGGCTGCCGGGAAACGGCAGTCTCCGTAGCCCAGTTTCTTATAAAGGGGCTGGAGATGAATGGGTATGGGATAATAGACCTTGTAGCCGATATTGTTTGCCTTAAGGTGCTCCAGGAAAGGTTCCCTGGGAACTTTCATCTTTAACGTAAACTGGTGATAAACATGCACGTAGCCTACCGGCTCGACAGGCAGTTCGATGAAAGGAACGTCAGAGAGATGCTCCTTGTAGTATGCGGCGTTTTCCCTCCGTTTTGCGTTGAATTCATCAAGCCTTTCAAGCTGGCACAGGCCGATGGCGGCTTCGATATTCGTCATCCGGAAATTATATCCCAGCGTTATATGCGTGCCGTCCTTGCCGATCCCGTGTTCGCGCAGAAGTTTTGAATTTTCGATCAGTCCGGCGTCGTCGCTTATTACCATGCCGCCTTCACCCGTGGTCATGTTCTTGGTGGGATAAAAGCTGAAAGTGCCCGCCAGGCCGAAAGTGCCTGCTTTTTTGCCGTGGTACAGGGCCCCGTGGGATTGGGCGCAGTCTTCGATTATCGTTACATTATATTTTTTGCATAGATCCATGATGGGGGCCATGTCGCACGAAAGCCCGAACAGGTGGACAAGAAGGAGGTATTTGATTTCGGGGACCTGTTCAAAGGCCGCTTTTATCGATTCGGGCGAAATATTGAAAGTGTCCGGGTCTATATCGCAAAAGACGGGCATCCCCCCGCAATACAGTATTGAATTTGACGTTGCGATAAAAGACATTGGAGTGGTGAGGACGCGCTCGCCCGGGTTGAGACCCGCGGCGGCCAGCGCCACGTGGAGCGCCGTAGTGCCCGATGATGTGGCGCATGCCCCTGCCTCGCCCATGTACCGGGCAAAATTATCTTCCAACTCTTTAACCCATTTGCCGGTGGATATCATGCCTGAATCAAGGACTTCCATGACCTTGTCTTTTTCAGCCTGTGTTATCACCGGCCTTGCAATAGGAATAAATTCACTCATCTTTTTTATCCTCCACAAGAGCATACATTATGTCCCCCTGGGCAACCAGCGAACCGTCAACCTTCGCTTCGGCATGGACTTTGCCGATGCCGCCTTTCGAGCCGATCAACGTTGCCTCAATGATTAGCTGATCGCCTGGGTAAACCGGTTTTCTGAAACGGAACTTATCTATCCCGGCAAGGTAGGGGACCCGGTTCTCCTTGGACTTGGTCTTCAAAAGCATGAGACCGCCTACCTGGGCCATCGCCTCCACTATCAAAACGCCGGGCATTATGGGTCTCCCGGGATAGTGCCCTTGAAAAAACGGCTCGTTGAAGGTTACGTTTTTGACGCCTACAGCCCGTTGATTGTCCTCGATCTCCAGTACCTTATCGACCATGAGGAACGGGTACCGGTGAGGAAGGATCTTCATGACATCTCTGATATCCAGCACTTTCTGCCTCCTTGAATCAGAAGTTGTTACCTCTGAAATTTTTTGCTCTAAAATTTTGCCGAACCGGACATTGAGGGAATGATACGGCCTTACGGCGATTATTCGTCCCCTGATCTTCTTTCCCAGAAGCGACAGGTCCCCGACGAGGTCGAGGGCTTTATGCCTTACTATCTCGTCCGGGAAGCGGGGAGGGGACAGGTATCCGTCATCCGTGATAACCAGCGCGTTGTCCAGGTCGCCTCCGAGCGCCAGGTTCCTCTGGCGCAGTTTCTCAATCTCCGCCATGAACCCGAATGTGCGCGCGCCTGCAAGCTCGACTGCGAAGGTTCTCTCATCAATTACGCTTTCGAATAGTTGTACTCCCACCACGGGGTGATCATATTCGGTAACGCAGGTAATATGGAATTCATCGCCGGGAAGCCCGATGATTATCGACTTGCCTTCCTGTATCCATACAGGCTCATCTATTTTGAAACATTTGCGCGGGGCGTCGAACTCTTTTTCTCCGGCCTGTTTAAGCAGATCGACGAAAGGCAGGGCGCTCCCGTCAAGTATGGGCACTTCCTCCGCGTCTATTTCAACAAGCAGGTTATCGAGGCCGGTCTGGAATGCCGCGGCCAGGAAATGCTCGACGGTACGGACTATTTCAGGCGGCTTGCCGATATTGGTAGATCTTTCCACCGAATAAACGCCTGAAAGCATAACGGGTATCAGGGGCTTTCCCGGCAGATCGACCCTCCGGAAAACTATGCCCGAACCGGCATCGGACGGCAATATAACCATCTTCGAGGCGCAACCGGAATGGATGCCTTTCCCTTCTATCTCAACTTTCGCTGCGATGGTTTTTTGTTTCAAAAAGACCTGCCTCCGATTTTTTCGCTCCTGGCGCTGACTTTAACAGGATAATAAGAGCCCGGCTGAGGCATTGTATATATTGTCAATTTCTTTTCGGCGCCCGGCGGGATCGTTTCTCGGTACCAGCACCTGCTTTCGCCGAAACGGGTGACCCCTACGTTGTATATTTTGCCGTTTAACAGGAAACATCCCTGTGCTACCCCTTTCAGAGGCTCAAAATAGACGCCGAGAACCTGTTCCCGCCTATCGTGATTTTTTATGTTGATGTTGAACCGGTATAAAGAGCCATAATTTCCGAGGTTCGGCTGGCCGCTTTCGTCATCGAGCAGATAAGGTTCGCCGCCGATTTCGAAATCGAATGAGCCGTCGGGCAGTTGTATGTCTCCTTCGGATAAGAAGTCGGGGCCGGAAAAAATTCCGTGAGGGTGGACCTTGAAAGGATCGAACCGGGGCGTTACCATGCCGAGGATTGCGTCATCTGCGCCGACTTCGGTGGTGGTGACTTTGAGGGTCAACTCGCCCCCTTTTAATTCCTGGATCTGGAAAAACCCGGCGTCCACATCATTTTTTGAAAGCCATCTTTCCGCAAGGCTCGTTGAACTCTGGGCCGGCAGGTTTACTATATACCCGGCCTGCCCTGCCAGGCATTCAAGGAACCGTTGTACTGTCCGCGTGCCGACCGCCATTTCATAAGGGCTGGGGCCTGCCGCCGCAGGAGTTATGAGAACCTGCGCATCTTCCCTGTTGGGATTTTCGAGGCTGACCCAGATTACTCTGGGTTTGTCGCTGCCGTTTTTATGCGAATATAAAAGCCTTGTAGGGTTTTCTTTATCAACCGGCCCGGTAAGCAAAATGCCGTTTTCCTCGAGCAATTCAGGACGGTTGCTGACCATCAGCCTTGTGGGCTGCTCGAGCTTCAAACCCCTGTTGATGAGCCTGACATCCACGGTGCCCGTTAGCGAAAAATAGCCTGTGCCCTTGATTTCTATAGGCACGCGGGCAAGCATTTCCTGCCGGTTCAGGGAAGAATCGAAAATTCTCACATCGCCGGAGAGTATGATTTTTGCGCCGGGCTTGATGCTGCAGGCATCGGCGGCCGCGTTAAGAGCGGCCCTTTCTGCAACGCTCAAGGGAAGCGGGTTCCCGGTAACATCAGCTTCGGAATTCCTGTTGATTGTACCGGCCCATTCCTTGACCGTTACGCTCAACTGTGTTTTAAACGGCCCCCGCGCAACTGTAATTGAAGTCGTTCCGGGGGCGACCGCCGTCACTTCGAGATAGCTTCCGTCTTCGGCAGGCGTAACATTAACCTGACTGCCTGATGACAGGATTTCCAGCCCCTTTTTCAGGAAGCCGCCGACCTGTACGACCTGCCTGCCGCCGATGGGCATAACAAGCTCGGAAGGTGTCAGCGTAAGGAGACCGCCTTTGAGAGAAGTCTTGAGCCGCCATACTATTTTTTCCGCCAACTGTTCGGGCTCGCTTTTATTGGCAAGCGCCATCTGACTGTCTATAGTACAGATTATCATTTTGTCCCAGATAATATCCGCAGAACTGTAATGTTTCTCAACACGAATTTTTTCAGGATCAAGGCCGCTTTCAATGCCCTTCATTATCCTGTTTTCAATTTCACGGGCCTGTGTCTCGGCCTGGGCATCGGGAACTCCCCGTACGCGCATCAACAAGACGCCGCCGAGGTTCACATCCGCATTATCGGCGGATACAGGCATTGCGGCAAATAATAATACAGCCAGAAAGCTAATGATTAAACAGGATAGTTTTTTCATTAACTTTAATCCTCAAGCTTCTTTTCAAGTCTGGATAGTCTCTCTTCTAATTCCGGCAGCCTTGCAATCAGGGCGTGCTGCTTGAGAGCTTCACGGTGCGGCCTGGCAGGATAGTCCGAGTAGAAGCTTTTCGGCGGGATGTTTTTGGTTATCCCCGACTGGCCCCCGATCATACAATCTTCGCCTACCGTAACGTGCTGGGCCATCCCGGCCTGCCCTGCCATTATCGTACGGTCTCCGATTTTACAACTGCCTGCTATTCCTACCTGCGCCACCAGCGTTACATCCTCGCCGATTTCGACGTTATGGGCAATCTGTACGAGGTTGTCTATCTTGGTGCCGCGGCCTATCCTTGTATATCCCAGCGTCGCCCTGTCGATAGTGGTATTGGCTCCTATTTCGACGTCGTCTTCAAGCACTACCGTGCCTATCTGCGGGATCTTCACGGTTTTCTTACCGTCTTTAACGTATCCGAAACCGTCCGAGCCTATTATCGCTCCCGGGTTGATTATTACGCGGTTTCCCAGTTTTACCCTGTCCATCAGCCTGGCGCCCGGGTAAATAGTACAATCGTCGCCAATCTCGACGCCGTCACCCAGGTAATTAAGCCCCATAATCCTGACGTTTTTGCCGATCCTGGCCTTTTTCCCGATAATTACATACGGGCCGATGTAAGCGCCGTCGCCGATTTCAGCGTCTTCGGAAATCACCGCCGTATCATGGATCCCGGGGGACGGGATCAAAGTCGGGTCGAATTCGCGCAGGATCATTGCAAAAGCCAGCCTGGGATTCGAAGCTATGACTAAAGATTTATCCTGCCGGTCATCGTAAGGTTTTTGAGTAATGACGGCGGAGCATCCGGTGGAAATTGCCTGCTTGAAAGTCCTGGCGTTTTCGGCAAAAGTGATCTGGCCTTTGGTTCCTTTCTCGCAGGAAGTCCCGCCGGTGATTTCCAGGTCGGGACCTGCCAGTTCTCCGCCTACCAGTTTTGCTATTTCAGAAAGCCGCATTATTACCCCCTACCGGCTGTTTAAAGCATCGAGGACTTCGGAAGATATATCTGTGCCGCCGTACCTGACAATCGGCACATCTCCATAAGCCCCAGGCACGGATTTTAAAAGGATAACCTGTAGATTATTTTTTTGCCCCACTTTTTCGGATGCTTTCGATATGTCTTTTACAAGCTCTTCTTTTTTCGAGTCCCATTTCTCTGTTAGTTCCTTGTAGCGGTCTTCGAGTTTTTTTGAGGGGGTGCCTTTATTCAGTTGTACCTCTTTCTCGAAAGTTTCACGCTCTTTCATGTATTCCTTATACATATCCCGGGATTTTGTCCACCTCGGGAATATGTACGAATAGCTGATAAGGCCGAAATTTTTAACAGGCTTGCTCGTGCAGCCTGCAAAAAATGCCATTGCCAGCGACATCACTAAAGCCAGTACAACTATCTTTTTCATCATAACCCTCCTCAGGGATCAATTTTTATTTTTTAAAACCGTGCTCTTCAATCCATTTCAGGCAGTCATCGGTTAGATCCTTACAATCTTTATTATAGATAAAGCCCGTAACGACCACGTCGATATGTTCTTTTGCGGCAACTTCATTTACAGTTTTTTTCAGGTCATCGACCATTGACAGGTGCATTTTCCTGGCTTTTTCATCCAGTTCTTCAACCTTCTTTTTACGTTCGGTCAGCATCTTATCGGCCTGGACCTGCTGTTTTTCCTGGTAATCGTTGATCAGCTTAAGGATGCGCGTTTCTTCATCTTTAAGCGATGTTTCCAGCGCCAACTGGCGGGTTTTCAGTTCGATAACGGCGGTTTCCTGTTTTTTCAAAAGCCGGCTTGCAAGGGCCGCCTTTTTATCTTCGAATTCTTTTTCCAGCTTGTTCTTCTCAGCTTTCAGATCGGCATTCTGATCAATCCGCTTGTCCAGTTCCTTCTGCATGACTTCATTGGGGTTTTTGCCCAGCTTTTGTAACAGCTTGCTTTTCTTATCGTTTATCTGTTTAGAGATATCTGCGGTAAGCCGGGCGTCGTATTTTTTAAGATCTACGTCAACCTTTGCTTTTTCGGAATTGATGAATTCCTGCAATTTCTTGTCCTGCTCGACACGCTTTCCCTCTTTTTTTTCTTCTTCGGCTTTTTCGAGATCCATCAGTTGCTGCCGTATTTGTTGCTGTTCCTCATCATCCTTAGCCACCTGGATTTTAAGCATCAGGTTTAATTTTTTGTCCTGGCTCTGGATCATGACTTCGTGCTCGTATTGGGAAAGCTCGGCATCGAGCTGGTTCTTCCGTTCCTCAATAATGGAGTTGAGTTCTTTTTCGAGCTGGAGCTTCCTGGCGGAAAGCTGCCGATCTTTTACATAATAAATGTCCTGAGCAAATGACTGGAGCTGCCGGTTAAAATCCGATTTCCCCGCGGTAATCATTGTTAGATCATCGGGCTCATATATTTGACTGCCTGCTTTTTTATAAATCTCTTCCAGCTTCCCGGATATTTCTTCGTGTTCTTTTTTAAGCTGGTCTCCCGCCCGCATTTGTTCATCCCTGATGTGGCGGCTTATTTCTTCAACCTCTTTGCTCAACTGGATCTGGGCTTCCCTCTTTTCCTTTTCCAGGCCGTCAAGTTGTACCCTTATGAAATCGGGAATATTTTCCCTGGACATTTCCGCCTTGAGTTGCTCTATCTGTCCCTGTAATGCAGAGAGTTCCTTCCACATCGGGTGCTTTACAAGCAATTTATCGGCCTCGACAACTCCTATGGTTATCTTGCCGAAGATACGGCTGCCGCCGGCCGCCGCTATACGGGAAATGATGTATGGTATTCCCAGGATCAGTACCAGGAAACCCATTATTAAAAGCGCTATTTGCCAACCTTTATTCTTCAATGTATCGAACCCGCTTCAGAATTATTTACCTTCGTTCAGCATCTTGTTAAACGAATCGATCACTTCATCGGTTACGTTCGTGCCGCCGAATACTACACTTTGCTTTTCCAGCACAAGGTCGAGATTCTTCTCTTTCGCTACTTTCTGGACAACTTCATTGATTGCGCCTTCAATCTCTGATTGTAGCCGCTGTGAGGCGTTTTGAAGCGCGGCATCGTATTTCTGGGCCAGTTCAATCTTTTGTTGCTGGGTGAGACTCTTCGACTTTTTATCGAAGTCTTCAACCATCTTGTTTTCCAGGGCCCTCAACTGCATCTGCCCGTCACTAACCGCTTTGAGGCTATATATGATCGAACGGTCGAAATATGCTATGTTGCTCTGCTTGGGCATGTATTCTTCGACCTTTGTATCGGCTTTCATATTCTTTAAGTTTTCCAGCGTCTCATCGGTTATATCAGGCACTCCCGAAACGACGACTCCCTTGTCCAGAACCACGTTAAGCTTTCTTTTTCTGGCTATCTGCATTATGGTTTTATGAACCCTGTCCATGAAATCATTTTTCATCTTGAGCAGTGTGCGGTCAAGCTCCGACTCCATTTCCATGGAAAGCTTTTGTTTATCGACTTCGCTTAAATTTTTGCTTTTTTCTTCGAATTCTTTCTTCCTGGAATCGATTTCCGCTTCCATCTTTTTCTTGGCGGCTTCGTATTCAGGCATCTCCATAATGGCCTTGTTGACCTTTTCGACATCGATATATGATATCCCGGAGCGGTACTTGAAAAGGCCTTGAATAGTGTCCCTGCCGAAGAAGATCGCAGCGCCCGCTATTGCTATTACGATTATCAAAACGACAACCCATATTATTTTCTTGCTCATTTATTTTCGTGCCTCCCTGTTTTAGAATGTCTGTCCTATGCCGATGGAGGTTCTTCCTCCTTCTTCGCCTTTTGCGTAATCTATCCTGATGACTCCCAGCCCGAGCGTCGGAAATACCAGCCGGATGCCCACGCCCACATCCGAGTACAGGCTCGAACGATCTCCCGGGCTCCATGCGTTGCCGGCATCGCCGAACACTGCGGCCGATACCATTTTAAGCTTCCCTATCGGGAAGCGAAATTCTGCGTTATATATCTGCATGTATCTCCCGTAAAAAAGGTTGTCCCTGTAACCGCGCAGCGTATCGTTGCCGCCTGCATAGAAGTATTCGGTAACGGGCGCTCCTTCTGTTACCGTGCCGCCCCATGCTCTCAACGCTATCACGTTCCTGCCCACGGGCAGATATTTCCTGACTTCAAGCTGGTACTTGCTGTAGTCGTAATCGCCTTTCAATAATCCGCCCGCGAATTGCTGGGAGGCGTTTACATACCAACCCTTGCTGGGATTGAAAAAATCATCCCGCGTATCGTAATTTTCATTCAACATTGAGCTGTTAAGGGTACCGCTGGTAAGCCCCGTAACCGGGTATTCCGAATTCGGATTTTGCGTCAGTTCCAGTTTTTCGTGCCTGACCGTCAGCGTTGTCCGGAAATCCTCGCCGAGCATCTTGCCGTAAGAAATGCTGCCGCCATAGACACTCTGGTCGTATAACGCATACTTGTCCTGAAGATTCGGGTCTTCCAGGGACTGCTTGAGTTCCATCATTTTATTGTTATAAATCGATACTCCGAAGGAATCCAGTTGTTCATTGATTGTCGGGTCGAAAAAGCTGAAGTTTAAGCTGTCGATATTCACGCCTCTCTGCCAGCCCAGGGAAACCCTCTGACCTTTTCCCGCCAGGTTTCTTTCCGAGTATGAGATGGCGCCCGTAACGCCGCTTCTCAGGGCTCCGCTTCCGCCGCCGGAATAACCCAGGCCGAGAGTCAAAAGGCCTGTCTTCGTATCCTTAACCTTTACGACGAGCACCACCTTGCCCGGCCCGCTCCCCGGTTCGGGAGTCATCTCGACACCTTCGAAATACCCCAGGTTATTAAGGCGCTCGAGATCCCGCTGGAGCCTTTTCTTTCGGAGCACCTGGTTGACCTTGGTGCGGATATTACGACGTATGACATATTCCTTGGTCTTCGTATTGCCTTCGACTATTATCTTCTCACAGACAGCTTCGATTATATCGTACGTTACGACCTGGGTCTTGGGATCTATTGTCGGGCGTATCGTATCAAGTATATAGTCCTTTTTATCGTACAACGAGGCTATTGAGCCCGTATCTTCCTTGAGCGTTTTCTGGTTCAGATATTCGCCCGGTTTTACCTTTACCAATTTCATAATTTCAGGGGTAGGTATGACCGTATTTCCTTTCACCTCGACCCCTTTTACTATCATGCCTTCGGTGATCTTGAGGCTTAAAAGTCCGCTTTTATCCCAGTTCATGTCGGTAATATGTGTGGGAGTAAGGATAAGACCGAGGTCGTCATTATAATAATTGTTTATCGCCTGGACGTCGTCAAAAAGTATTTTTGTATTTAAAATACTTCCTTCTTTCGTTTTCATCAGGCTTAATATTTTATCTGCAGGAACTATCTCGTTCCCGGAAACCTCGATTTTTTTCACCTCGGGATTTTCCAGCACCCTGAATATGACCTTGAGGCCGCCCAGGTAATATTCGGTCCCGGCTTTCACATCGGTGAAATAGCCCATATCGAAAATTTTCTGGAGGTTTCTTGAAAGCAGGTCCTGGGTCAATTCGTCACCGATTTTCATCGTTACGGAAGCGAGGATATCGCCCGTAGGTATTTTCTGGTTCCCGGAAACTTCTATTGCCGAGACCCTTGTCGGCACCGCCTCTTCCGGGGCAAGATTTTCAGGGGAAGGCGCCGGCTCCGGCGTTATTTCTTGTGTCCCCTGACCGCTTCCCTGGGTCGTGCCCTGGCCGGGGGCTGAGACGGAAGGCTCGCCTGCTGGAGGGGGGGCTGTTTCGCTTGCTTTGTTTTCGGGATTTCCGGGAGCAGGCTGCACTTTTTCGGATTGAGCCGACACAGGCGTTTTATTTTCCGTATTTTTATTATCGGCTGACTTGTTGTCTGCAGACGCGGATGACTGAACCGATCCTTTCTGACCGGGATCGGATGACAAATTGCCCGCCCATGCCTGTAATATGCCGGATAAAATGAAGCATACCAGGAATATTGCCGGGATTATTTTATCTTTTCGCATATTGACCTCTTCCGGGTAAATACTTTCCAGGCTCCTTAATAAAAAAATAAACCCTTAAGGAACCTGCTTAACTTCGACGGGCAAAATCGATACTCCTTCAGTTATACCTCCTGAAAGTTTGGATCCAATAATAATATTGTCCACTGTCGTCCTGCATGAGACGCATCAGCACATCGCGAGGGAACTGATATTCAATTCCTATTAAATTACGGATATCTCCCGACGGCAGATGATAGGTAATGTAAACCAGCCTCAGCCTGTCATTGGTTCCCATGCTTTTAGCAACCCGCACACTCCAGCCTCCCAGGGCCGTAATATTTACGTTCATATCCGTCAGCGCAAGGGTTCTGCCCAGTGCCGTGGCTATGGGAGTTAGCACCATTCCTTCCGCCACCCCCAGCACGCTCTGCATGGCCCGGTTCTCGAACAAAGCGCCCGTCTGGCTCGATGTAAAACTGGCCGAATCGATCCCGGTAAGCAGAAGCCCCATTATCTGTTGTTTGGTGCGCGGCGGGTTTGATGTCAGATCCAATTGGACGGCGTTCGGGTTTTTAGCGCCAAGGTTCCCGTTGACCACCGCATATACGCGTATTTCGGAAACCTCGGTTTCTGCAGATACATTTTCCAAATACGGATACAGGCCGCTGCCAACCGAAAAGTTCGCGCTTCCGCCTGTTATCCTGAACGAGTTCTCCAGGAAAGGGAGAGAAAGGTTCCCCTTTAAAACGTTTACTTTGCCTACAAGATCAAAGTCCCCTTTCTGCTTCAGCAGTTGTAAGTAGCCGTCAGCCAGCAGGTTGGAAGAGGCGAATTTTAGCCATATCTGGTCCTTAAGATCAAGCATAAGGTTTGCTTCGTATTGATCCATCCACGAAGGGGTTACGTAAGCGCGGGTTTCCGTTTCTTTCCCGTTCTTTTTGCCAAGGGCATCCGCCGGTATATTTATGGTTGCGTCGATAGGGGTTACGGTGCCGAACAGCACATGCTTGCCGTTGGGGTACGTGTCGAGGTGAAGCGCGGCATTAAGTTTGCCTACGAGATATTTCGGAGAATCTAGAACAAGGTCCTGGCCGAAAAGGGCCATATTATATTCATCGGGGACCACGCCTTTAAATCTTATCCAGCTTCCTTTTTCGACCCCGAACTGCCCACCGCCGAGAGTTCCTTTGAAATTTTTAATAAACAGCTTATCTCCCAGGAATTGGGCGTAGATGTCTATATTCTGGAGCGTGTTATTCAGCGCCTCGATTTTCAACTGACCGTCTTTGACCTGGAAATTTCCCGAGAGCAGGACATGCGAAAGGGTACCGGTAACTTCCGCATCGAGGGATATTTTGCCCTCCGACGACTGGTAGCCCGGTATCAGGAAAGACAGTATGCTCAGGTCATCCTGGTCATACTTGATGTCGATTTTCATTGATTTTTCATAGACGGTATCCGAACATGCCTCGGCCGGCGTCGGCGATTTTTTAGTCTCGAATATGTCGCATAGGGGCAGGACGCCGTTCATAACGGCCTGGTGCTTGCCCCGTTTCAAAGTTACGTTGTTGATATCGACGGCATCGTCCTTCAATTCCATGTAACCGGTGAAAGAATCGAACGGGAACTTCCCTACGGAGCCGTTATTCACTTTGAAAGTGCAATAGCCCCCGGGGGCGGAAACGGAGCCTGAAGCATGCGCCATCAAGTTGAGTTTCCCGTTCAGGGGGGAAGGAAGTTTCAGGAATTCGGAAACAATGGCAAGATCAAATGAATCGGCTACAAGGTCTGCGCCGCCTTCCAATTTTTCATTTACATTCGCAGCAAGATTTATTGTCCCCGACGTGGTGATGATTTTGCCGTCGGCCTTGAGGCCTTCACCGCCGTATGTGATGTTCATTTCCGCGTCTTCAAGAGGTGTATTGCCGATCTTGCCGTCATCTACATTTACATACATATGACCGGTAGGCATCGGGAGGCTGCCTTTCAGCTCGAAATCGCCTTTTGAAAGTCCCGAGATCCTGTCTTTGAACGGGTGATTCAGAAGCCCCAGCATGGTCGGTATGTCTATGCCTTCGCTTTTCCCATTGAGATCGAAATCACACTTTTTCCATTCCTCCCATGTTGACGGGAGGGAGTTATCGGGAAACTTTATATTCCCGGTCAAGCTCGAAGACTTCGAGGCATGGGTCAGAAAAAGATCGTTTATGGAAAGCATCCTGTTTTTCCAGTCGAAATCACCCCTGGCGGTATCGAATTCATATCCCCTCAGCGAGAAATTATCTACCAGGAAATCCATTGACAGGTTCGGGTTCTTTTTCGTCCCTTCAAGTTTTATATACAGGTCGCCCTCGCCGGATACTTCGCCGAAAAATTGATCGAGGAAGTTGAGTTCCTCAAGCGGGAAGGATTTGGCCGATACCTCAAAATCGAATGAGCCGTTTTCTTTCAACTCGCCCTGTCCCTGGATGATGCCGTGTTGTATTCTGGCGTAAATCTCGTCAACAAGGAGGTCGGACTTCCCGCTCGATACCGTAGCCCTCATTTCCTCGAACTGCTGGTCCATTATGCTGCCGTTCAGTACCGATATTTGTCCCGATGCAATAGGGTTATGAATATTGCCCGTTACCAGGAGGTCTCCGTCCAGTTTCCCCGACATGTTCAGCGTGTTGCCGCCCGGGAACAGCGTGCTTATCCTGGACAGGCTGCCGTCATCTATATTCAACTTGATGTTCATCGCAAGGTTGTGTTCGGGATCTACCCACCCGTCGAGAAAGTACCTGGAAATGCCGTTGATGATGTCCATGTCCTTGAAAATGATCTTTCCTTCGCGGTCCCTGATAAAGCCGAAATATCCCTTGAGGCTGTCGCCCTGCCAGACGCCGTCAATAATTTTTCCCGAGCCGGCAACCCTGGGAGAAGCCCATGGCCCCGAAACATTCCCGTTCAAGTCGATCGAGGCGCTGATGAATTTTTCATCGAAGCCTTTTGTTACATTTGAAAAGTCAACGCCCCAGGCTGAAAGATCGATCTTTTCAAGCATTGAGAAAAAATCGACCCCTGTGCCTTTAATGGAGAGATCCATATTTTCCCTGTTCCAGTCGATGTCGCCGCCTATCTTCAATGTGCTTGCAGGGAGAGATACGTACGCCGGGGCGAAAAATATCCTGGTGTCCGAAGCTCCCCAGGATGCATCGACGCCTTTAACGTCCAGTCCCAGGGCGCTGCCTGAAGATACGGAGATTCCGCTTTCGCCCTTGATATTTTTGCCGAGGAAAATCATGCTGTCTCCGGTGGCGCTGCCTTTTATCTTCCATTCAGGGAGCCTTGAACCCACCCATTTTTCAAGGTCCATGTCTTTCAACGAAAGGAGTCCGAGGCCGGTGATCCCGCCGGCGCCTTTCAGGAGAACTTCTCCTTCCAGCTTCCCTGTTGACGATGAGATTTTTCCGCGGGCCAGCAGTTTCCCGTCCTGGTACCCTGAAATATTGGCATAAACGTTTCCGTGTCCCGAGGGGTTGACAGGTGCGATATGCGGTATAGCTTTATCGAACATATCGAGGTCGGCGTCTGCTATCCAGAAATCCGATAAAATAAACCTGCCGTCTTTATTTGATCTCAAGGCCCTTAATTTGCCGCTTCCGCCTTTGCTCAGATCGAATGACAGCCTGACGCTGTCCCTGTCCCCGGCGGTGTCAAGGCTGCCTGAAGTTTTTTCGATATCGACGCCGGCAATGTTTATTTTGCCTGTTTCCAGTATCCCCATCAGTTCGGGTTTTTTGAAAGTCCCGTCCGCCTGGAAGATCCCGCCGATACTTCCCCTGGCAATCCCGGGTATATCGACGGGAAAGCTTTTTACGCTTACGAGTCCTGAGAATTGCTTTTTATCCGCATCTAAGAATATGCCGCTCCCCTTGATGTTTCCATCGCCCCTGGTCGCCGAGAACCTGCTTATATCGGCTTTTTTCCCTTTGCCGGAAAATGCGGCGCCTGCCTTATCGATATCTAAAGCGCCCCATTTGAACCGGTTGATATTTGCATCCCCGCAAAAAAACGGCGACGATACTTCGCCCAGCGCGGAAACTGTAAAATCCCCAACTCCCGAACTTCCCTTGAACAGGGAAGATAACGAACTGCCGATCCCGGACGCATTTCCCGCCAGCCTCCATTTATCCCCGTCCCGGATAAAGAGCCCGTTCCCTTTAACTTCGCCCCCGCCGAAGCTGGCATGAAACTTTTTAAGGTTGACGATGTTGTCGGCATATGTAAATTCGGCCAGCAGGTCTGAAACACTCCTGCCTTCCCAGGAGACCAGGTCGGACGAGATTTTCCCCGCAAATTTCGGAGAATCCATGCCGCCGAAAATAATGATATCGGCATCGATGCTGCCGGTTACCGGGAAATTCTTGCTGATTTTGCCGGGTTCGATGCTTACCGCGGACAGCTTGAGGTCAAGCGCAGGCTTCCCAAATCCCAGGATTCTTCCCGAACCTGTTATCATGCCGCCAACGTGAGAGCCTGATAAATTCTTTATCTTCAGCATGTCGGGGGCTATATCGATGTCGAGAGAGAAATTTTGAAACGGCTCCAGGCCGAAGGCCGTTACACTTATTTTACCGGCTTTAACATTTCCACCGTAGATGACCTCCCCGTTCGAATCGCTCATCAGCCATGCATCCGCATTCAGGCTGCCGGACTTCATCTCGACCTTATCGGGCATCATCGGGTTTACGAGGTGGGGGAGGGAGACATTTTTTACGCTCATATTTCCCGAGGTCTTAAATGACGGCTTGATATTTCCCGAAACGGAGATGACGGTATCTTGTCTCCCCGTTTCATAACCTTCGGCTTTGAGTACCGCGTTGTCCGGGTTGGCAAAATCAACCGATATCGACGGGAAGACCGCCCCGGCTGTCAGGGGCTTTTTGCCGGCCTGGTCATATGAGACCGTTGTATTGGTGATGGAGACCAATCCCGTAAAAGGAACCTTTTTCAGGGGCTTTCCCTTCGGGAGAGGTTTTGCAAGAAGGGTTGCCAGGTTGATAACGCCCTTTTCATCCCTCCGGATTGAAATGGAAGGGGAATCTATATCGACTTTATTGATGCCCTGAAGTATCCCGAATTTCCAGAGCATCTTTGCCGGGCTCCATTCCACGTCGAGTTTCTTTAATGAAAATGTCGGCGGCATGCTTTTCTGGGAGAGCCTGATATCTTTTATTTCAAGGCCGGAAAGCCCGATCTTTATTTCGCCTATCGAGATGTTGCCGTTCAGGTATTTGTTGACTTTTGAAAGCGTAAGGCTCGCAATCAGGGAGGATGAAAGAGAAATAAAAATGCAGAAAGCCATGCAAAGGAGCAAAATACCCCCCAGCCATGCCAGAATCGCTTTCTGCCATTTTTTTAATAACATATTTCTCCCGGATACCGGAGAGTAGAGGCCGCCGCTATACCCGCAACAAGCGGCTATAACCGGCCTCCGGCCTTTTTATTAATTGGAAAGGCGAGATCCTCGCCCCCAATAAATCCCTTGATGGTCATACCGGCATTTGCGGTATCCGGATTTTGTCGCCGTAATTATAACTTGGAAAGATCCGCTTTGCCCGTGCCGATAGCCACGCATGAAATGGGATCGTCAGCAAGCCTGACGGGCATCCCGGTAACCTGGGTCAGGAGCTTGTCCAGCCCCCGGAGGAGCGCACCGCCTCCTGTCATCACTATGCCGCGGTCAATAATGTCGGCGGCAAGCTCGGGCGGGGTTTTTTCAAGTACCGCCTTCACTGCCTCGACCATGTACCCTACCGGCTCGGCGAGAGCTTCTCTTACTTCCTCCGATGTTATCTCAATGGTCTTGGGCAGGCCGTTTATAAGATCCCTTCCCCTGATTTCCATATACAACGCTTCTTCAAGGGGATAGGCCGACCCGATCCGGATTTTTATGTCCTCCGCGGTCCTCTCGCCGATCATGAGGTTGTAGTTTTTGCGGACATAGCGGACTATCGCCTCATCCATCTTGTTTCCGGCGACCCGTATGGATTCGGAAACCACGATGCCGCCGAGCGAGATCACCGCCGCATCGGTCGTGCCGCCGCCGATATCCAGCACCATGTTCCCTGCAGGCTCTTCCACGTTAAGCCCGGCGCCGATTGCGGCCGCCATCGGCTCTTCTATGAGGAAAGCTTTTTTGGCGCCTGCAGCGGAAGCCGCTTCCAGTATGGCTCTGCGCTCGACGCTTGTTACCTCGGCAGGCACGCATACCATTACGTAAGGGCGGAAGATCAGCCTTCTGCCGCATACTTTGTTTAAGAAATATTTGAGCATAGCCTCGGTTACTTCGTAATCAGCTATTACCCCGTCACGCATCGGTCTTGTCGCTACGATATTGGCCGGAGTCCTTCCCAGCATCTGCCTGGCCTGCTCGCCGACGGCGAGGATCCTGTCGGACAGCTTATCGATTGCGACTACGGAAGGCTCCCTCAATACGATGCCTTTTCCTTTTATGAAAATCAATACGCTGGATGTTCCAAGGTCAATCCCTACATGCATCTCTTTTTTCCCTCCTAATGTCAGAACCCAGAATTGCCAGTCTTTTATCGATATCCTGATAGCCCCGGTCTATTTTGTCAAGCCCTGAAATAACGGTACAACCCTCGGCGGATAATCCCGCTATTATCAGCGCTCCTCCCGCCCTGATATCAGGCGCGACGACAGGGGCGCCGCTCAGTTTTTTAACTCCGCGTATAACCACGCTGTGATTTTTTGTATTCACTTCCGCGCCGAGCCTTCTCAACTCGTCGAGGTATATGAACCTTCCGTCGAATATGGTTTCTTCTATAACGCTTGTCCCGTCGGCGATGCAAAGAAGCGCCGCGACCGGCGGGTGGAGATCTGTCGGGAAGCCGGGGAAAGGCGACGTGGATATGTCGATGGCTTTGACAGGCCTGCCTTTAATGGAAATCCAGTCTTCGCCCATGTCGATCTTTTGCCCCGCATCCTTTAGCTTGGAGATGAAAGAGTCAAGGAATTCAGGCTTTATGGCTTTAAGCGTTATGTCTCCCTTTGAGGCGGCGCCCGCCAGCAGGTAAGTGCCTGCCTCAATCCTGTCAGAGATGATTGAATATTCGAAGCCACCGGAAAGGCCTTTAACGCCTTCTATTGTAATCTTCGATGTTCCGGCTCCTCTTATTTTAGCTCCCATCCTGATGAGGAAGTTTGCAAGGTCGGCCACCTCCGGCTCCCGTGCGGCGTTTTCTATAATGGTCGTGCCGGAAGCCATCGTTGCCGCCATCATCACGTTCTTCGTCGCCCCTACGGACGGCTTGGGAAAAAAGATATTAGTGCCTTTAAGCCTGGCGGTCTTTGCTATTACATAACCATGCTGGAAATCTACATCCGCGCCCAGTGACCTGAACCCTTCGATATGAAAGTTCACGGGACGGCTCCCCAGGTTACAACCGCCCGGCAGCGGGACTTCAACCTGCTTGAACCTGGCAAGCAGCGGCCCCGTTATATCGAAAGAAGCATGGATTTTACTCACGAGCTTATAAGACGCCCTGACGTTCTTCACATCGCGGGGATCTATTTTCATATTGCCGTTTCGAAAAGTAACCTTTGCGCCGATAGTTCTCAGTAGGCGCGCCATTATCCTGACATCGGAAATATTTGGAACCCTTCTGATTGTTATCGGCGAATCGGCCAGCAGGCTCGCCGCCATTATGGGAAGCGCCGCGTTTTTTGCGCCGTTTACTTCTATCGTGCCGTTAAGAGGCTTGCCTCCTTTTATAATCAATACCTCATACATTTTGCTCAGTCTTTTCCTCTTTCATTTCGGAAACTTTCAGCCGCGTTATGGCGGACTGGAGTTCCCAGTATTTTTTGCCCCATTCTTCAGAAGTTAGAGTTTTGACCGACATTTCCTTTTCAAGTTCTGCTTTTTTATTTTTTGCGGCCTCGACGTCAACTTCATCGGGAGCCTCGGCATATCTCGCCAGTATTGTAGCCTGGTTATTCGTGAACTTGATGAAACCTTCTCCGACGGCAAGGCTGAAATCTCCCTCCCACGACTTGGCCTCAAGTATGCCAGGGCGCATAATCGCAACAAGGGGGCTGTGGTTGGCAAGTATGCCGATGCGGCCGTCATAAGCCTGGAGATAAACTTCTTTGACCCTGCCCCTGAATTTTACGCGGAGCGGGGTTATTATCTCGAGGATAAATGTTTTGGCCTTGTTCATGCCCCCACTTCAACTCCCATCTTTTTGGCCTGATCTATGGCTTCGTCAATATTTCCGGCCATAAAGAACGCCTGTTCGGGGAGATGGTCCAGCCTGCCTGAAATGAGTTCTTTGAAGCCCTTTATTGTATCCGACAATTTTACATAGCGTCCTTCTCTGCCTGTAAATTCTTTCGCTACAAAGAAAGGCTGGGAAAAGAATTTTTGGATCCTGCGCGCCCTGCCGACTACGAGCTTGTCGTCGTCGGAAAGTTCCTCGATGCCTAAAATAGCGATGATGTCCTGGAGGTCTTTATAGCGCTGTAATATCTCCTGGACTTTTCTTGCGGTTTCGTAATGCTCGTCGCCGATAAACCGGGGCTCGAGTATCCTGGAAGTCGATGCAAGCGGATCTACCGCCGGAAAAATGCCCTGCTCTACGATGGCGCGTGAAAGGACGGTGGTGGCGTCAAGGTGGGTGAATGTAGTCGCCACCGCCGGGTCGGTGATATCGTCCGCAGGGACATAAACAGCCTGTACCGCTGTGATGGAGCCGTTCCTTGTCGATGTGATCCTTTCTTCAAGCTCGCCCATCTCGGTTGAAAGGGTGGGCTGGTATCCTACCGCTGACGGCATCCTGCCGAGAAGAGCCGATACCTCGGAGCCTGCCAGGACGAACCTGAATATGTTATCGATGAAAAGCAGGACGTCTTTGCCTTCCTTGTCGCGGAAATATTCCGCAAGGGTAATTCCCGTAAGGCCGATCCTGAAGCGGACACCGGGCGGCTCGTCCATCTGGCCGAATACCATGGCGGTGCTTTTCAATACTCCGCTCCGCGTCATTTCAAGCCAGAGGTCGTTCCCTTCGCGGGTCCTCTCCCCGACACCGGCGAATACGGAGAAACCGCCGTGCTGCTTGGCTATATTGTGGATCAACTCCTGGATGATTACCGTCTTGCCGACGCCTGCGCCCCCGAAAAGACCGGTTTTGCCGCCCTTGGCATAAGGCTCCAGCAGGTCTATAACTTTTATGCCTGTTTCGAAAGGCTCCGAAATAGGCACCTGGTCTTCAAGCGGAGGAGGGAGGCGGTGCATGGAAAATTTCTCTTCAGAATGGATCTCCCCGAGCTTATCGATAGGATGCCCCATTACATCCAGGAGGCGTCCGAGGACTTCCTGCCCTACGGGCAGCATTATCGGGGCACCCGTATCTTCGGCTTCGATGCCCCTGAAAAGCCCGTCCGTAACTCCCATCGCAAGGCAGCGGACCCGGTTATTTCCCAGCTCGGTTTCAACTTCAAGGAAAAGATATTCGCCTTCCCCCGTCATGATCATGCCTTCGGGACGTTTTATGCGAATACAATTCAAAAGATTGGGAAGCTGTCCCGGGGGGAATTCTATATCAACAACCGATCCGATTATTTGAACTACTTTACCTTTTGTCATCTTATCCTCCTTGTCGTAAAGCTTCTGCGCCTCCGCTCACTTCCAGGATCTCCGTGGTTATGGCGTCCTGGCGGGCGCGGTAGTACTGGAGATGCAGTTCGTCTATCAATTCTTCTGCGTTATCGGTGGCGTTGGTCATCGCGCGAAGCCTTGCGCCTGTTTCTGCAACGTTGGCCTCAAGCAAAATCTGGTAAACTATAACATCGAGATAATTATGAAGAATTAGACCCAGCGCTTCCCTGGGCGGGGGCTCGAAAGATATCTGGAGACATTTGGCGTTACACTGAACGTCTATATCGACCAGCGGCAAAAGAGTCATCAGCCGGGGCTTCTGAACCATTGTGCTATCAGGATGGGAATACAGGCATAATACCCTGTCAAGCTTCTTGCTTAAGAACCGCTCCCGGATCTCGCTTGAAATTTTATGAGCAAGCTCAAATGTGGGTTCCCAATTTTTAAATGATTCCTCTATTTTATAATGTCTCCTGACAAGGTAGTTCAATCCTTTGGCCCCCAGGACTTTAATCAGTACCGGCTCGCCTGCATGTTCTTTGAAGTACGACACGGCTTCGGCCATGATGCTCGAGTTATACGAGCCGCACAGGCCCTTGTCGCTTGTTATTATTATAAGCAGGGTATTTTTAACAGGGCGGACTTCCATGAGTGGATGGTAAACCTCCCCGGTCTGGGCCATCAATTCCCCGACGACCTGCCGGTAACGGTCGGTGAAGGGCTTCGACTGCATCATCCTTCGTTCCGCATTGCGGATGCGTACAGATGCCACCATCTTCATCGCTCTGCATATCTGCTGGATGTTTATGACGGATTTTATTTTCCTTTTTATCGTCCTTATATCGCTCATGCTTCAGTACCCGAAAATAACAACAGGTTATTTCGAATCATATTCCTCAGTTTTTCACAAGTTTTATCTCAGCCGCTTCTTCCGGCGTCTCACCTGGATCGGAAACTCCCGGGGAAGTTTTTTCCGGTTTTGATTTTTCCCTGATGTCCTTGAATTCCTTGATTGACTTTACCATTCTGTCGATCATGTCCTGATCAAGCTGTCCTTTTTTCTCGATTTCATCATAGAGAGCGGAATCGGTGGAACCGATGTATTTCAGGAGGTTATCTTCAAAATCGTCGATTTCTTCAAGCTCGAGATCATCCATGTAGCCGTTTACAACAGTAAAAAACGTAACGATTTGTTCGGCGACCCTCATCGGGCGGAATTGTTTTTGCTTCATCACTTCGATTACGCGGCTTCCCCTTGCAAGCTGTTCCTTGGAAGACTTGTCAAGTTCCTCGGAGCCGAACTTGGTGAAGGCAGCAAGCTCCCTGTACTGGGCAAGGTCAAGGCGTAAAGGCCCCGCCACCTGTTTCATGGCTTTGATCTGGGCCGCTCCGCCGACACGCGATACCGAAAGCCCTACATCGATAGCAGGTCTGATGCCCTGGTAGAAAAGGTCGGTATCGAGGTAAATCTGGCCGTCGGTGATGGAGATAACGTTGGTGGGAATATAAGCCGATACATCGCCCAACTGGGTTTCGATAATCGGGAGTGAGGTCAGCGAACCGCTCCCGAGATCGTCCGATAATTTTGCCGAACGTTCCAGGAGCCGTGAGTGTAGGTAAAATACGTCGCCGGGGTAAGCTTCGCGTCCGGGAGGGCGCCGCATCAAAAGCGAAAGCTCGCGGTAAGCCTTTGCATGCTTTGAAAGGTCGTCGTAAATGATAAGCGCATCTCTGCCGTTGAACATGAATTCTTCGCCCATGGCACAACCGGCATAAGGCGCGATATATAAAAGCGAAGGCGGCTCGTTGGCGGAAGCATTGACTATAATCGTATAATCCATGGCTTTATTTTTTTCCAATATTTCCGCAACTGCAGCGACGGTATTGCTTTTCTGGCCTATCGCCACATATATGCAAATTACGTTTTTGCCCTTCTGGTTTATGATGGTATCGACGGCTATGGCGGTTTTGCCGGTCTGGCGGTCTCCTATTATCAGTTCGCGCTGGCCCCGGCCTATGGGGACAAGAGCGTCGATTGCCTTGAGTCCCGTTTGTAGCGGGATTTCCACCGGCTTTCGCTCGACGACATTCGGCGCGAGGGATTCAATTGGCCTGCGCTTGTCGGTAACTATGGGGCCCTTACCGTCAAGCGGCTCGCCGAGAGGATTGACGATGCGCCCTAAAAGCGCATCACCTACGGGGACCTCTATAATCCGGCCCGTGCGGGTTACCCGTTCGCCTTCTTTGATTTTTTCGTCGCTTCCGAGGACGACACAGCCGATAATATCCTCTTCCAGGTTGAAGACCAGCCCCAGCAGTCCCTGCTCGAACTTGAGAAGCTCGCCCGCACACGCTTCGCTCAGCCCATATATGCGCGCGATGCTGTCTCCTACCTGCAGGACGGTGCCGTAATTGACTTCGCCCATTTCCGGCTGGTAATTCTCGATTTCTTTTCGTAATATGTCGGTGATCTCTTCCGGTTTAAGCATTTGAGATCTCTCCTTTACCTGATATATGCCGCTGTTTTTTGGAAATTCTGATCTATTTCTCGTAGCCCCCCGCTGAGAGACCCGTCAACCATGTGGTCTCCTATGCGGACAATTACACCGCCCAGGATTTCCGGGTTTACTTCGACAACGAGTTGGACCGGCTTTTTCTTCCACTCCGCAAGGGATTGGGCCAGTTTCTTTTTCATCTCGTCATCTATCGGGACGGCCGTTTCTACGTGTGCGAGCAGGATGCCTTTGGATTCCCTGACCCGGCTGTCAAATTCTTCCAGGACTGCCTTGAGGTACGAAAGGCGTCCCCTGTCCGCCATGACAAGGAGAAAGTTTCTTACCTCGTTCCCGGTCCGGCCGCTTATGACGCGGATGATGATGTTTTTCTTAACATCGTTCGGGACGGCCGGGGATTTGAGCGCAGTTTCAAGCTCCCTGTTGGAACTCAATAAATCGACGGCAATCCGGAGATCCTTTTGTATCTCATCCTGCTTCCCCGTATCTTCGGCTGCCTGGAACAGGGCGTCCGCGTACCTGGCCGATACGGATTCATGAAGCATTCCAGGTACCTACCTTATCGGCGAAGTTTTTAACCAGCTTTTCCTGAACATCTGCAGGGATGCCTTCGCGCAGAAGTTTTCCGGCAAGATCCACGGCAAGGTTCCCGGCTGCACTGCGCAGGCCTTCGGTAACCTTGCTTTTTTCGTTTTCAATATCCTGGCGCGCCTTTTCCTTTAGACCGGAAAGTTCTTCTTCCAGCGCGGTCAGGCGGTCCTGCTTTATGCGCTCGGCTTCCTTGACGATCTTCTGATACTGTTGGGCAGCTTCCCTGCGGGCGTCCGCAAGCTTGCCCTCGTATTCTTCCTTAAGCATCTTGGCCCTTGCATTCAGGCTGTCGGCTTCGTCGAGTTGGTCTCTAACCTTGTCCTGGCGTTCCTTGATAGCTTTCTTCAGGGGGTCGTAAAGCACGAATTTCAATACCCCCAGCAGGATACAGAAGTTCCCCGCCTGTACGAAAGTGGTTGGTCCTAATTCAAAAAGTCCGCCTGCCAATTTCTTATGCCGCCTTGCCCATGATCATGATGCTTATTACCAGGGCGTAAAGACACAGCGATTCGATAAACGCCAGGCCGATAAGCAGTGTGGTGCGGATGAACGATCCTGTTTCGGGGTTACGACCTATAGATTCCGCCGAGCTTGCTATAGCCTTTCCCTGACCCAGCGCTGCTCCGAATGCGCCCAGGCCTATGGCGATTCCTGCACCTAGAAGTCCAAGTCCGAGTCCCATTAACATGTCCTCCTTTTTCCGTTTTCCGCTCCTTGCGGTATTTTAATATTCGGATCAACCGCCGCGCTAGTGCCCTTCCACTACCCCGGCGATATATGCCAGCGTCAATACTGCAAATATGAATGCCTGGATGAAGCCCGTCAAAGCGCCCAGGAGACCCACGAAGATCGATGTTATCCAGTTCATCGGTTTCAGCCATTCCTGGGCCATAAACAGCGTCAGCCAGAGAAACACCCCCGTAACCATGTGCTCCCCCATAATATTTCCCATGAGACGAACCGACAGGGAGACGATCCTTATTACCTCTTCGATAATATTGAGAATTAAAAACATCACCAGCAGGATAGGGCACAAAATCCATTTCATGGCGCCTTCCATCGAAATCCACAGATCGGGAAGCGGCTCGATAAAATGGAGCATCCAGTGCCAGACCCCGAGCAATATCCCTTTTATGCCTTTGACTTCGTGAGATTTTTCATCCTCGATATTTTTCATGATGCCGAAATACGTGAAGCCTATGAACGCTATCACCGCCAGGGCAAGCGTCGTGTTGTAGTCTCTTGTCGGCGGTATGAACCCCGGGATGAGCGCGATCCAGTTGCAGGCAAGGACGAAAATGAAGAGAGTCATGACGAAGGGTATGTACTTGTCGATGTTCTTGGAGATCAGCGTTTCTCCCAGGTCCTCGAAATACGCGTAAATATGCTCGAACAGCGATTGGATCGGAGTCGGGATCCACCGGATTGAAAAATGCGCGACGATCCCGATTACAAGGATAACCAGCATGACCAGCCATGTCATGGCGAGGGTGTCCAGGTGGATGGTATTCGTCTGGAACGTTATGCCGTAAAAGTTATATAAGTGCTCGGGCACCCCGGGGATCTTAACCGTCATCCACTCCACATCTGTCGGCATGGGAGGCTCTGTAGTCAGTTTTTGAAGCAGTGTCATGCTTTGATGTTCCTGTCCTGTCATCGCGCAGGCTCCTTTTTAATTGCCGGCAGATATATGATCATCAATATTTTAGCGATAAACGAGCCTGTAACAATGCCTATGCTGAACGGCATGAGGTACGCGGGCAGGCGGAGCATTACCAAGTATAAAATCACGCCGACCAAGATAAGCCGCGCCCCCAGCGACAGGTTCATAAAAATAATATTGCCGCTTGCTCCCCTGAACAGGCAGGGCAGAAGAACATACAACGCTCCCAGCGCCGCTCCTGCGATACTCCCTATTACGATATCGGCATTAATCACTATTATCCTCGTTTATGAACGGTCTTAACAGCCTGTAACAGCCGAAGCCGCCTATAAATATGCCCAGGACCATACACAGGGGCATCATGTATTCGGTGCCCCACCGCCTGTCCAGGACGCTTCCCAGCCACCACCCGGCGACCAGGGGGATAACCATTGTAATCCCCAGGCCCCATACCAGGGCAAGAGCGCGAAAGAACTGCCCCGGCTTTGAAGAAGCCTTTTTTCTTCTAGCCTTTGATATTTCTTCCGCCAGTTTATTGGGGTCGTCAGTACGCACCGTCGCTCCCTGTAAACGGCGAAGGGGGCTCAGGCATGAGGCCGAAAAAGTGGCGTATCGCGCCGACTATTCTTTCAGCCGCCATCCCGTCCCCGTATGGGTTAACCGCCCTGCTCATGCGGGCATATTCCCCGGGGTCGGAAAGGAGGCGGCTTCCGGCCTTATAAACCTGCTCCTCCTCGGTGCCTATAAGTTCTGCCGTGCCCGCCTTAATTCCTTCCGGGCGCTCCGTAGTTTTACGGAGGACCAGGACAGGTTTCCCCAGTGAAGGGGCTTCTTCCTGGATGCCTCCGGAATCGGTCATTACCATATAGCACTTTTTCATCAACTTCACCAGGAGGTGATAATCCACCGGGTCAAGCAGGCGGATCCCTTCGATCCCGGTAAGCAGCGGCATGACAACATCTCTCACCGCCGGGTTCTTATGCACGCTGAACAATATTTCCGTATCGGGGAAATCTTTTTTAAGTCTTTTAATGGCGCGGCATATCGAAGCCATCGGCTCCCCGAGGTTCTCCCGCCTGTGTGTCTCTACAAGGATCATCCTTGACGAGCTTTTTTCAAGGAAGGAAAATTCCGGAGGCAGTTCGTCTCCCGTAGTCTCCAGGATATGAAAAAGCGCGTCTATTACCGTGTTCCCGGTCAGGTAAACGCCGCCCATTAAAAGACTTAAAAAAGATTGCTCTACCGCAAGGCGTGTCGGGGCGAAGTGGAGGTCGCCCACGGCGCTTATCAGCCTCCTGTTCATTTCTTCCGGGAAAGGATCATACTTGTTATCGGTTCTCAGGCCTGCCTCGATATGGCCTACGGGTATTTTTTCATAAAAAGCGGCAAGTGCCGATATGAACGCGGTGGTGGTATCTCCCTGAACCAGGACTAACCTGGGCTTCTCTTCCTGTAATACCGGCGCAAGCCTGACCATCGCCCTTTCCGAAATCTGGTACAACGTCTGCTTTTCCATCATAATATCGAGATCGTGATGGGCCTTTATGCCGAATATGTCCATCACCTGGTCAAGCATCTGGCGGTGCTGGCCCGTTACCACTACACGGCTTTCGATCTCCGGGAATTTTTCAAGCTCCCGGAGAACCGGAGCCACCTTTATAACTTCGGGACGCGTCCCGAATATGCTCATTACCTTGAATTTTGACATCAATGATCTCCTATTTGAGTATTATCACCAGCCACAACCCGAAAAGCCCGAAGGCAAGGTTGATGGAATAAATAAACAGCACGACCCTGGGCTGTGACCAGCCGAGGCTTAAAAGCCTGTGATGGATATGCTCCTTGTCGGGGCTGAAAATCGGCTTTCGTTTTATGATTCTCCTGATTATGGCAAGTGAAGTGTCCAGTATCGGCACGGCCATTATCAGTATCGGCAGCAGGAGGGAAATTGTAGCTGTGCTTTTCAATCCTCCCATTACCGAGACCATTGCAAACAAAAGTCCCAGGAAAAGGCTGCCGCCGTCTCCCATGAAGATCTTCGCAGGATGAAAGTTATATCTTAAAAATCCCAGGCATGTCCCGATTATTACGGCCATCATCAGCGCAACGAGGATCTGCCCTTTAATCAGCGCAACGGCAAGGAATATTATCCCAGTGATGACCGACACGCCTGCAAGAAGGCCGTCCAGGCCGTCGAGAAGGTTCAAAGCGTTGGTTATCACTACAAGCCAGGTTAAAGATATTAAGACGGCAAGCCATGTCGGGAGATATAATACCCCTCCCGAAGGCTGGTTCAGGAATGTTATCCCTATGCCCTGCTGAATAAGGATCAGCGCGGCCAGGATCTGGAAGCCGAGTTTGACTTTTGCCGGAAGTCCCCTGAAATCGTCTATCAGCCCGACAATGAAAAGGATCGAGGAAGCGATGAAGATGGCGGGGAGGTTTTCGATCCCCTTGATCTCCATCCCCCCGGCGTATTTCAAGCAGGCAAGGATGCCGAACAGAGTTATGAAAAATGCAAAGAAAATAGCGGCGCCTCCCAGCCTGGGGATGGGCGTCGTGTGAACTTTGCGGTCGTCAGGTTTGTCCATCGCGCCGATTTTTCGGGCAAGCCCGATAACCAGGGGAGTTAATAAAAGGACAAGCGCAAGCGAGACAAGAAAGGCGGCCGGATAAATCCACATCATGTTCCCGGAATTTCCGGCATTGCGGGAAAAGAGGTCCAGGGCCATGTTCAAGACAGGTTAGCTCCCTTTACTCAAATATTCGTGTATGGCCCGCGCGGCTTTTTTGCCTGCACCCATGGCCTCTATGACTGTAGCGGCGCCGGTAACTATATCTCCTCCGGCATATACTCCGGGCCGTGACGTGGCCATCGTATCTTCATCGGCTATAATATAACCCCACTTGTTCGTTTCAAGCCCCGGGGTCGTCTGGCGGATAAGCGGGTTGGATGCGGTGCCGATGGCGATCACTGCAACATCGACATCCAGCGTATATTCAGAGCCTTCCATGGGGACAGGACGCCGCCTGCCCGACGCATCCGGCTCGCCGAGTTCCATCTTGATACACTCCATGCCTTTGACCCAGCCGTCTTCATCGCCCAGTATCTTTACCGGGTTGGTCAACAGGTGGAATTCGATGCCTTCTTCTTCCGCATGGTGGACCTCCTCGGCCCTCGCCGGCATTTCGGCTCTTCCCCGCCTGTAAACGATCATGACTTTTTCGGCTCCCAGGCGGAGAGCACAACGGGCTGCATCCATGGCGACATTGCCCCCGCCCACCACGGCCACCCTTTTGCCCACTATGACGGGAGTATCGTACCTGGGAAATTCGTATGCTTTCATTAAATTGACGCGGGTCAGGAATTCGTTAGCGGAATAAACCCCGTTGAGGTTTTCGCCGGGGATCTTCATGAAAGTCGGCGCGCCGGCCCCGGTGCCTATAAATACCGCACGGTATCCCCGGTCGAATAGATCATCGACCGTCAGCGTCCGGCCTATTACCATGTTTACTTCGATATCCACGGCACTGACCTTTCCACGAAGTTGAAAGAAAACAAAAAAGGCTTCCCTTACCAGCAGGTCCTGGAGTGGATGATCGAGGTGTTGTACGCGCTGGAATACATCCATAACATCGAACCGCC
>JAMCWD010000056.1 GCA_023475345.1 Chloroflexota bacterium
AATCCTACACTATCCTGCCCGCATGACCCGGATGAAGCCCGTCCCTTAGCCTGCTTCCCCTTCAACTCCCCCGAATCCCCGCCCGGATATACCCCCTTGCCGCCTATCCTCATCCCTTCACCTCTTTATATCAAACATAAAAACTCAAAATTCCCACTCAATATTAATAACGGCACATATCGGATTTTCTTGCAGGTTTTTTGAAAAAAAACAAAAACACCTTAATCATAAAATAAAAAGAATCTTTAACTTACAATAAATATCGATGCTTTCGTCTTATATTTGAGAGAAACTGTTAAAATCTTAAGGTTTTTGGTTTTGAGGTAAGGCAGTTACAATTAGACCCTGAAGTATAGAACACTTTAAAATTGTAGGGTATAGGCCGAATATTAACTTCATAATATGACAGGCAACAATTTTAACCTTTTAAACTCAAATCCGGGAAACAAATTTTTTGTTCTATATTCATTAAAATGGTTCTAACGTCATTCACAGTGCTCCACCAGTAATTTTAAGGGCTTGCGCGATCTGTGCAATCCCTTTTTTAGTCCCTGGTGTCCAAATAGTGTCCATCCGAATTAAGGGTTTTGATGAGGGCACTCTTTTTTATGGTGTTTTATTCTTTTTTTGTCCGTAGAACCAAAAAATAAGCAAAATAGTAATATAATCAAGATAGGAAAAAGCACTTTTGATCCCCAAAATTGAATTTTTACAAATTAGGAAGTAGGGAGATTTGGCATCGTTTGACAGCCTATAAACGGACAAGTATAATAAAGTCATTAAAATTACTTAGTAGGGTGGGGGATGCTGTGAAAGTTGATATAACTTAGATTTTCCCAGACAAAACAAACAGTTTCAGTTCTAATATGCATTTTCAGTCCGTAGGCGGGTTTTGAGTTCATTCAAGGGGTTGTGTTATGCCGATCCGCATAAGGTGTCGTGATAAGCCGCAGTGCAGGTGGCAACAATTGAATGGAAGGGGGGAACACGCTTTCGACAAGAAATCCCACGCGAATTATAAGGCAGGAAGTCAGAACTCCTCATTTTATGCGGATCGGTCTAATTATTGTTAGGCACTCGTTTGAAATATAGAAATGAGAAAAAAAACAAAAAAAATAGGTAGGATGCTTTTGATAAGTATGAATATTATTTTAGTTGCAGCAGTCTGTGGTATTTTATCTAATATAATTAATCCTTTTGGTATAGAGATTAAAGAAAACTCCCCGCAGAAACTCACAAAAGCAGTAACTATTGATAAAGAAGCAAAAGAAACAAGTTCTAAAATTACTTCAAGTAAAGAAACTAAATTAAAGTCTTCTGTAGGCATAATTACGGCAGCCAAGAAGAACGTGGCACCAGAAATTTCTGGGGTTAATAAGATTGGACCTAAAATAGAGGATATCAATTTAACAAGAGCTAAGGAACTTTTTGACAGAGGAGAAGCGGTTTTTATAGATGCAAGAGCTGAGCACACATATTTAGAAAAGCATATTAAAGGTGCGCTTTCTCTTTCAGCAAGCAGATTTTCTAGACAATATAAAAATGTTAAAGATAAAATAACAAAAGATACTTTACTTATTATTTATTGTAGTAGTACTACTTGCCAGTCGAGTGATTATGTCGCTAATAACTTAAAAGATTGTGGATATATAAATTTAAAAATTTTTACAGGTGGATGGACTGAATGGCTAAATGCAGATTATCCTACCCAAGGATTTAAGGTGGATAAATGAGTATAAAAAAGTTTATATCTGCTCCTTTAACTTTAGCTGTCTTAAGAATTGTTTTGGGCGTTATTTTTGTGTTTGCTAGTTATTCTAAGATTATGAATCCAATACATTTTAAAGCAGTGGTGGCAGAATACCAAATATTACCTGATAGTATAGTTCCACTTGTTGCAATAATATTACCCTGGGTAGAATTTTTATGTGGTAGTATGCTTATCTTAAATATTTATACTCAAAGCAATGCTTTAATAGTACTAGTAGTTTTATGTGCTTTTACATTCGGTATAGTAAATAACTTTATGAGGGGCCTAATACATGACTGTGGCTGTTTTGAGTTCTTAGGAGGATGGTTTGGAATTAAAGAAGATATAAGTTTTGTACAGATTATTAGAGATCTTATTTTTATATTGTTAGTCCTGCCAATTCTATTCTATGGAAGTAATGTTTTCCTGTGGAAAAAGTTATTAATTAATGCTTTAAAAGATCAATGGAAGGAAGATTTAACATGATTATGATAGTTTTTATTATCGGATGCATTCTGTCTTTTCTCTTTTTGAGGAAAAAGCGAGAATTTGAAAAGTATAACAGGAAAAAGGACTTCCTCTACTATTTTTACCAAAATAGCTTAGATTTTTTGGTACCGTTTGTCTTGATTACATTTCTATATCTTATGCTTTCTTTGGTCGTTGCCAGCATTGTCGCTTCAGATTCTATTACGCTCCATTCTCTGATCCGGTTTGAGGAATCTTTGGAAAAGCTGAAGTCGTTTTTTTCAATTTTCAAACTTAATGCCATCGAAGCGCTTGTTGTGCTCGTCGCACTTTATTTGTTAGGCTTCTTCCGTTTTATGGCCCAAAAGTCAAGGAAGCTCTTTAAGTTGTTTGATAAATACCAATTAGTCGTCAGAAGAGTTTATATCGTTCTTGTATTATTATGTTCGTTTACTTTTTTTGGAACACAACTCGGTGAACCCACCAAAAATGTAAGCCTTCGGATAAAAACCATAAGAGATGGATACGCCGACCTTTGTAATCAAGCACGAGAAGCCATCTCCGAAGAAGTCGCTATCCAAATCTATCCCAAGGTGTTCGGTAGTTTCCCTAAACCTTATCAAGACGCTTTGGAATTGCCGACAAAAATCGAGCAAGAGACAAACTCTCTGCGTGATTATTACAACTCTGTTCGGAATGAATTTGGCGTCACAGACCGGAATGTAGAAGTGCTATTTGATAGAGGTTCTTTGCGGGCCCGGTCGGCTTCTGATTTAAAAGTTGAAGTTCCTGATGGCACAACAAAAAGAATAGACTATTTTGCTTTTCCCAATCTACAGCAGATAAATTACAAAAAAATCAAAGATGCCAAGAACGCTGTCAGTCAATATAGAAGCAACCTGAAATCCCGAGCTATTGAAATGCTCAAAATAGAAGGGGGCAAAAAGGTTACTTGCCAAATCCCGAAGGTGTTTACCGGCGAAGTCAAAAAGGCATTGTTACAACAAATCATTAAAGATTACCCCATTCTTGAGCCTGTCGTTGATGTTTTCTTCAAAACACTTGATAAACAAGTCGAAACCAAAGTAGAGCAGGCAATAGAGGATGTAGTAAATTCTGCAATTCAAAGTCCTGAAAGCTTCGATAAATCAGTAGTAGAACAAGCCTCGACAATTGTGGAACATAAAAAAGTTGAAATTACCAAAGCAGATTTTAAGACCGCACAGAGAGCGAGCATCGAGTTAAGAAATAAACTTGCTAGGATAAGAAATGCCAGAACGAATCTTTTTCATTCTGTAGCCCCCAAGGATTTAAGTATCGAATTGAACTCCAATTTGAGTGTAGATATTAGTTGGTCTTCGGTTCCAGATGCTCAATCGTATAAGATTTATCGCTCAAGTGATAGAAGTGGTTCATTTAATAAAGCAAACTCAGAGACTACAGAAGGAACAGGGATAAAAGAATGGCCTGAAGAATTCCCGACTTATTATCGTGTTACAGCAGTTAAAGGTGCATTAGAAAGCAAGCCTGCCAAATTAGTCAAGGCGGAACTTTTATCAAGTCAAGGCGGAACACGATGCCAGATTTGTGGTAGTGAGTCAATTGGATATTGTCATATGAGGGATATATATGTTTGTAGTTCTCATAATATCTTTACTTCTAAGGACGGGACGGATTGGAGATGCCCATGAGAATTGCAAGGTAGAGCTAAATGTTATAATGTTGTCTACTAATTACACAATGTCACAATCAGGTTTTGAGGTCACAATAGAAAAGTATCTTATTCAGCGGGGAAATTCGACAGCAAAATCAGGCGGATTTTATCACATTCAAATTAGGAAGTCTCCTAGATCCCACCGGCGTTTAAAAAATCGGAAAAATTTGTCCTCGACCAGATCTTATTCAACACAGGCTTTATCGGCGGGATGTCCTTGATGTTCCTTATGGGACGCGGCTGCTTGAACTCCTTGAGAGGCTCGAATTTTGTCATCATGTTCACCGCGCCCTGTGCGAACTCCACCACATAGCCGTTATGGTCGTAAAACAAACCTTCGAAAAACCAGCCCAGGTGCTTCCCGTTATAGCCCCAGACGTCGTAGCCTTCCAGAGGATCGCTCTCGATATAGGCCACCGGCCTCCCGTCCCACATGTAAATTGTGCCGTCGTCATCCGGCGCGATGTAGGCCGCCGGGTTTCCGCCCCTGTCGAATAACGTAACCTCATCCAGGGGGTACGCATTGCCGGAGAAAAGAAAAAAAATTATTCCGACCAGCGCTAATGCCAGGGATATAACTAACGGCTTTCTCATTTCTTTATCCATCTCCTGGAAGAGGCTGTCTAAAAGGCTCCTAAAAAATCATTTCCATTCGGATATATCCACGTCCATGTCGATTTCATCGAATTCCTGGCCCTGCTCCTTCTCCTCCGGGCCGTAGAACAGGCGGTCAACTATTCTTGAAATAAACGGGACATGGAAGAAAACCCCCTGGGACGCCCGGTAAGCATAGAACATCATCAGGGCGATAAGCGCCATGAAAAGGATCCCGAGAGCCAGATACAACAGCGCCATCAGGGTTCCGAACCCGAAAGAGGCAAGGAAAGGTATTATCCTGAAAAGAAACGTCGAAATAATTACGAATAATATGAAGCCTATTGTAGAGGATATCCCGAAGACTATCGCCTGAATACAATTGAACCTTAAGAAAGGCTCTTCGCGTTTTTCGGAAAGGAGAGTCATCCAGGCGGTCAGGAACCAGAAAGGATATGCCAGCCCCGCCAGCATCCTGTCTTCTTCAAGTAAGGGAGGAAGGAGTTCTTCCTTCATAAGCTCAAAGCCTGCCGTATTTCTTGACTTTAGCGATGAGGTCGTCTGCCCCGTCCAGGAATTTCTGCGGGTTCCGGGCAATGCCGTCATGCCGCACTTCGTAATGGAGATGAGCGCCTGTCGCGGCTCCCGAACATCCCATAATGCCGATTTTTTCGCCTGCCTTGATTCTCTGCCCGGGTCTTACGAGGATATCGCACAGGTGGGCATAGAATGTCGTATAGCCGTTCCGGTGGTCGATTTCGATGCTGTAGCCGTAGCCGCCCATGTAGCCTGTGTCTTTTACCACCCCGTCCCCGGCGGCATAAATGGGTGCTCCGTAATATTCGACTATATCGACACCCTGGTGAAACTCGCTCCCATAATAGAACGGGTCATTGCGATATCCGAAGCCTGATGATATATAGCCGTTACAGGGATACCCCTGCGGGATCTCGCGGATCCGGCTTTTTATAAGCCCCTGCCGCATTTCTTCCGCATAAGACAGGGCGGCTTCTTTGAGCTTATCAAGCTCGTTATCTTTGTTTTCAATGATTTCGCCGAGCCTTTTAAAATCTCTTTTGATTTTTAAAGGGTCTGCCGAGCCGCGCGAAGTTTTGATTTGATTGGGCCGTGACTGGATGGTCCTCGGCTCCTTGCCGATAGTTTTCCAGATAATATTTATCTCCTGTTCCTTCCGGGCCAGCTTCTGGTGAAGTTCATTATATTTATTACCGGCCAGGAGGGCCATCTCTTTCTTTTCTTCGTTGCGCAGCCTGATTTTTTCTTCGAGGATCCTGTTGTATGCTTCGATTTTCTTGAGGCGGATTCTGTCGGCGATGGCTTTGCGTTCCAGCAGGGCGAAAGCGCCGACGAGTACCGCCGCAATAATAAGGAATATTGCGACAAAATGGGGCAGGCCCAGCTTGAAAGTAAAAGCTGAGCGCGCATGAGGCGGTATTAACTTAATTGTACAACTTTTTTTCATATTATTATCAATGGCTTTTTAAGACCGGTTATATTCATTATTTAATCTTATATAAGTCAATTCTGTTTCAGGAGGTCAAATCCTGCCTGATTATAGCATAAAATGCCCGGTCGTGCACCCATCGTCGATACCGGCCTCCCGGTGTTACCCGGACAGCCTGCTCCAGCCAGGTGATTCTACGGCACACGGAGCGGTCTGCTTACCGCTGCTCCGGTCAAGGCCTGACGGAGTTCACAGGACTCCGTTGCGTAGAGCCCGGCTTTCAATACCACTTATCCGGGCCGAGCCCGACAAGTCGTTACCTCGGATGGGAATTCGGCCCTGCTGAGGCGGGTTGCAGGTACAGGGCACCGCCAGCTCCCCGCTTAGCACGACCAAGCAATTTTGATTTCTCTCTATATACCCAGATCCCTTTTATGTATATTAGCATAAAAGCAGGCAGTTGGGAAAATTTTTTATCACCGCTTGTTTTCCGGTACGATAATTTTAAATGTTACTATCTCGGGGTTGGTGAAAAATCTAGCATAGAATTGAGCCGTACCCTGTGTAACTATTGCTTTACCCCGTGGCAGTTCAAATAAGCCCCGGTCGAGCTTCAACCTGGTCGGCAGGTAGGGAGCGTTGCCCCAGGGGGGCCGGAGTTGCCCGCCGTGTGTATGGCCGAAGAGCCAGAGGTCGGCCCTGTATTTGTTCTGAGGGTCCGGCAAGAGAATATCGGGATTATGAGCCAGCACGAGCCGGGGCAAATTTTCGGGCACATCTTTAAAGGCCATGTTTAAATCGGCTCTCCTCCTCCACAGGTCGTCAACTCCGATTAAAACAAAGCCGTCTCCTACTGTCACCCATTGATTATGAAGGACTTTAATCCCTTCGCCGCTCATGATTTTTTCAATCTTCTTCGAGACATCGACTCCCGGAATACCATAATCATGGTTGCCGAGAACTGCGAATTTTCCCATCGGGGCAGGGATATTGCCGAGGTATCCAAGCTGTTTGTCAAGACCCGGCGGATCTCCATATACGTAATCGCCGCCCAGCAATAAGAGATCCGGTTTTTCCCTTGCAGCGGCTTCCGTCAGGCGCTTGACCCATTTCCCGTCCCTGTAACTTCCAAAGTGTAAGTCCGCCATGAACACTACTTTGATTTCCTGGCCGCCGCCTTTTCCGACCCGTATATCCCCCGGGTTCCATATTTTCAGGTCGTTTGGAAAGATAAAAAATGCCGAATATGTAAGAAAAAGGAACAGGCTTAATATTAACCCGGCAAATGCCAGGAGTCCCGGCAATACCCGCTTTTTGAAAATGAAAAACATCAGTAAGAAAAGAAAGATCAGGGTCAGGTACGGGGATAATGCCAGCAAAAACCCCATTTTATGCACTAAAGGGACTAAAGGCTTGAGGGCGGAAATGAGGTTATAATGCGGTATGACAATCATTTAACAACCACCTGGAAACTCATAATTTCATATTGTGTTAACAGCCTCAGGTGTATTTCGTCTGCGCCATGCATTACAGTGAAATCCCTGTGGTTTTATTGGATCAGTTTACCAGATTCCGCCTGATTTTTAAAGGCCGAAATCAAAAAACGAAAACCTCCTCGAACTTCAGCCGTTGCGAACCAGGACACTCGAACGAATTCCCCTTGTATTACGGAAACACTAAACCACGTCATACCTGCGAAGGCAGGTATCCAGTCCGATAATTTGAGCTTCAGCCTCAAGTTCACAAGATGCCAGAAATTCACACCTTTTAAAGGGGGATGTCGCTCTATCGCAAGGCTGGAATTTATAATGCGCTCCGGCGCTGGAGGAGTCCCTTTACAGGCAGAGAAATTCAATATTAAAAGCAGTTGTTCAAGGAGAATTCCATGAAAAAATTATCGATATTCATTTTAATCCTGTTCCTTGCCGTAAATATGGCGCAGGCCGCAGGCACCGGCCCGGAAGAAAAAGCCTCCGGCGTTAATGCGGCACAGGGAACAGTCCCGGAGGATTTGAAAATGCCAGACAGAGATCCCGGCGGTAAATTTAAGCCTGTGGATTTTACAGGCGAGACGATTTATTTTCTCATGATAGACCGCTTCTTCGACGGGAACCGCGCCAACGACAAGCCCGAAAAGCTTTTCTCGCCCGACCGTTCAGCCGGGACTCTTTATTACGGCGGGGACATCAGGGGCATAATCGACAGGCTTGATTACATCAAGGAACTTGGAACTACGGCATTGTGGATCACCCCTGTAGTTAAAAACACCCAGGATCTTTATCATTACGGCGATAAGACGATGGCGTCGTATCACGGTTACTGGGGGATGGATTTCTGGGAGATAAATCCCCAGTTCGGCACGATGGAAGATTTTAAAGAGCTTGTCAGTTCGTGCCATAACAGGGGGATCAGGCTTATCCTCGATATCGTCCTCAACCATACAAGCCCCGCAGGGCAGGGTTGTGACGGGGCCATTTATGAAAAAGGGAAATTTATCGCCGATTACTCGAACGACCCCTTCAAATGGTTCCACCATAACGGCACGGTTGATTTTTCCGAAGATACGCATGAAAACTGGTTCACAAGGAACCTTTTCGACCTTGCCGACCTCAACCAGGATAATCCCGATGTCGATAAATACCTCGAAGGGGCGGCTTTGTTCTGGCTGGATACGGGGATAGACGGCTTCAGGGTTGATACCGCCCGCTTCATGTCCGTCGAATGGCTGAAATCTTTTTCAGACAGGATACAGGCACACAGGAAGGTATTTATTTTCGGGGAGTGGTCCGAAGGCGGCCCCGATGTCCCGCGCGCGGTTGATTTTGAAAACAAAAGCGATATGGCGATCCTTGATTTCGGCTTCCAGAGAGCCGTTACCAAAGCCCTTGCAGGCAGAGGCTCAATGAAAGAAATCGCAAAGATTATGGCATTGGATTCAAGGTTCAGAGACCCCCTCAACAGGGTACTGTTTATCGATAACCACGATATGCCCCGCTTCTTATCCAGGGCCATAGCAAGCGGACTTTCGGAAAAAGAAGCGATACAACGGCTGGAGATGGCGGTAACTTTGATGATAACATCGCGCGGAGTCCCCTGTATCTATTACGGCACCGAGCAGTATCTCCACGATGAGACCAAGACCGAGTGGGGCACCGGAGGCGAACCGTACAACAGGCAGATGATGACGAGCTTTGATAAAAGGACTCTTCTCTTTAATCAGATCCGGCAGTTATCGAGCCTTCGCAGGTACAGCGCCGCTGTAAGGAAAGGGAGTCAGAGTACCTTAAAATTATCACATAATATTTATGTATATGAAAGGAAGCTGGGAGGCGAGGTTGTCCTCGTCGCGCTGAACAAGGGGAAGGAAAGGGTCGTCGAGTTTAATAACCTTTCCCTGCCTGACGGCTCATATCAGAAGATCATGTCATGCCTGGGGGCGGCGGAAGAAGGGCAGAGAACCGCCAACATCTGCATTGCGGGGGAAGAGATTGAAGTAAGCGGGGGGAAAGCGAAGATCAGGCTTCCTGAAAATTCTTCCGGCGTCTGGATCTACAGGGACCTCGGGGCGCTTGACCTGTTGTAATTGAGATCTGAATCTGGGGATCTATTTAATAAAAGGGAGGGGATGGGAATGAAAAAATCTCTGGGGGCAAAGACCATAGTTTACCCGGCGCCGGTATTCATAGTCGGGACTTATGACGGGGAGGGGAAGCCCAATGTGATGGCGGCTGCATGGGGAGGCATCTGCTGCTCACAACCGCCCTGCGTCTCTATTTCATTGAGGAAGGCGACATACACTTATAATAACCTGGTGGGAAGGAAGGCTTTCACGATAAGCATCCCGCCAGTGAAACATGCGAAAGAGGCCGATTATTTCGGCATATCGTCCGGCAGGGATACCGACAAGTTCGAAGACACCGGCCTTACGCCCGTAAGCTCAGGCGTTGTCGATGCGCCTTATGTCAAGGAATTCCCGCTTGTGCTTGAGTGTAAGATAATCCATATAAAGGATCTGGGGCTTCATACCCAGTTTACAGGGGAAATAATGGATGTGAAGATAGACGAGGACTGCCTTGACGAAGAGGGGAAGCCGGATATAGGCAGGATTTCGCCGTTCTTATTCGATGCCGGGGCGCGTCAGTATTTCGGCGTCGGCGATTTTATCGGCAAAGCGTTTTCGATAGGGAACGAAGTCGGGAATTAGATCCGGCAAAATTTAATTCGGGGAATGCTGCAATGAATCGTTCCCGCTCGGAATAAAAGACACATCTCAATCGTCATTCCCGCGAAAGCGGCCCCGGTCTATATGGAAACCGGATTCCTTAAGAAATAACAACCAGGAGAAGATTCCTCGGTCTTGAAGGATTTAAAAGCCGGGGTGATATGCTTGTTGCAGTAACATAATCGTGATGATCATTTGAAAAAGAACGAAAAAAAATATCCCAATCCGAATAATATAAGTAAAATAATTATTGCGGTGATAATGCATGAAATAGCATCCTTCACCTGGTTCATACAGCCGGGTTTTAGTGTTGGAGGAGGAACATAATCAGGATGATCTTTCATTTCTTTGGAGTCGTCTTCGAATATACAAGCAGTGACAGGCATTGAGTCACTTGTTAAGATTTGAAGATCTTCTATGTGAATATGATCGGTGCTTTTACGTCTGATCAAATAAGCAAATATGTCGATCAGTCCCTCAAACCCTTTTTCAGTCCCACAAATGAAGATTTCGTCTTTTTCAGTATGGAATACCAGATCGCCATTTGAGAAATCATGAATTCCGGAGGACTTGATTCTCCCTTTCGACGGGAAAGTTCCAATATAAAAATCGAGGGGGCGATTCAGGTAATCCTTGTCATTTTTAAAGACCTCTTCAGGAGTCAGTTTTTCTTTCATAATAACGAAATCCTCAATTTATTAATTATAATTATAACATATGGATACAACACTATTAAATACGACACTATTCAATGTCTTTTGTGGTCATGTCTTCACTCTCGTAAAGGTCATGACACGGGAATATTCCAGATGGACAATCTGTCAAATCCAATCTCAAAGACTTGATACCGCCTTCATGCAGGCAGGCCGGGGCGGTGTCCCGTCCGGCTGACCGTCACTACGACAGTCTTAATAGATCATTGACATATAAAGCAGGATGCCACCGGATATAAATGATAATAAACACCAGATTAAATTTTTAATTTCCAGGTGAATAACATCTTTTTCAAGTGAGAATAACCTTAAATTGAATAAACTGTAACTTTCATACAACAGGTTAATGCCTATCAGAAGGAAGAAGAGGTATCTTGAGTTATTCCACAATGAATATACCCCGTTTAAAATTGGAGTTCCATCCGACACAAAGGGTACTAATGTAAGAGCAAATATTGTACCGAATATAGCTGAAGTGACTGACAGCAAGAAGAATAATATCAAACGCCCAGGCAAATCATCGAAATCACGGAAGTAAATTATGTTGGTTTTGATTTTAACTTTATCGCCTATAGCATCTATTATTGAAGACAGGATATCTTTCATATTGTCATAACCTATGAGAGTAACTCTTCCCGCCTTGGTTATCAGAATGATTGAACAAACATCGCCTGATCTGGTCTTTTTAATTATGATTTCTTCTGTTTTTTCAAATGCTAAATCTTTTTTGATTTCCCATTTCAAAATTTTACCGTCAAATTTTTCAATATGATCAGCAAATATCTTGACATAAGATTGTTTCAGCAACCTGGAAAAAATAAGTATTACGATATAGCACATTATTATATAAAAAATAAGAATGGGTAATAATGCTATGTATTCTATAAGCGGTGTTTTCAAGATCCAGGAGGGAAATAATACTCCAAATATAATCACAATTGTATACGCAATCATAGCATTTTGATTTAAAAGGCTTATGTGGCGTTTCGATATATAAAACGTCTTATTTTCCATGAATATTGCCTTCCCCCCGCCTATAACGCAAGCGATCTCAACTTTTTCAAAAGAGATTCCACTTTTTCCGGGCGCAGGTCATCCTTTGAATAGCTGCTGTTATAATAAATCAATTCGTTCGGAGTAAATTTCAATTCGGAAAATTTAAGCTCCCGGATTATATCCAGCCTTTCGGGGCCAAGGTATTCCTTGATTTCGCCTTCTTCTTCCTTACGCTTGAAACCCTCCCCGCCGGTGTGGATGACGAAAGCCTTATCGAATTTTTCATCGCCTGTTTCCAGGTCTTTTTCTATTCCGAGTTTTTTTGCAACAATGTTAAATTCATTTTCCGGGGAAAGCCTGAATGTGAACGGGTACAACTGCCCCAGGTAAACTATAAGCTGCCTTGTGCTGCTTGCGCCCCCGTGAAAAAGGCTGATCCTTATGCCCTGGCTTTCCCATGTGCCCTCAAGCCTGGTCTCGTCATAATACGACCTGACAAGCGGGTTGTCGATAAGGGGCACGAGCGCCTTGAGCAGCCTCCTCCTGGCCGTAAGGCCGTACACTACAAAGATGAAAAGAATTATCGCCAGCAAAATAAAAATCTCGATGACAATCCAAGCTCCGTTCATATCCGCCCTCCACCGTTACGATAATTTTCGACAAATTCAATTTCCATAATTATATCACGTGGGGCTTCAAGCTCCAACACCGGGGCTGTTTTTAGAGGCCGTCTAAAAAGTCCCTGCACACCCCGAGGGTTCGGGGGTCAGGGCTTGAATCTTGTACCTTGAATGGATGTCCTCTACGGGGTCAGGTATAAAATGTTAAATTTGAAAATAACCCCAAAATAAACAGGTCAGACTTTTGATCAAATTACAACATTTTAGCCCTGACCCCGTGTTTAATTTTCCGGCAAGCTCAAGATTCAAGACCTTACCCCCTCAAGGCTCCTTTGAACTTTTTAAACAGCCTCTTAAGCCGGAAATCCTCATATAAAAAAGCCGGGCGGATAACCCGGCTTTTTTCCTGACTGAACCGGCCCGCATGAACCAGTGGGCCGCCCGGCCTTATTTTCTGGAGGCTACTTCTTAACCTCCAGTTCCACCGGAACGGCTGTCGCTCCGACCTCGGGGTTGTAGTATTGATAAACCTTTGATTCGGGCGTCTTGGCCTTCAGCGGGAACTTCGCCTTCACCTGGTATGAGAATTTCAATTCCTGTTTCGGGTCGAGCTTTTCAAGATAAATTATGATCTGGCGGGATGTGGTGTTGTATTTCTTGATTTTGTTCTGCTTGACCAGCATGTTGAGGTTATCGGGGACAAGTGTGAATCCCGGCGGTATCCCAAGGTCGATCATCACCATGTTCATCGTCGCGATCGTATTATTTCTTACTGTAACATCGCAGGATGCGGTGTCGTTTTCTTTAAGGGTGGTGCGGTCGTATTTCAGATCGATGGAGAGAGGCGTTATCCCCGGCTTGCCTTTTTCCCAGGGGAGGTAATACTTGCCGGTAACCTGGTAGAAGCAGTTGCCTTTGCCTGTGAAGGTGATCCCGACAGTGTTGTCGCCTGTCCTGGTCTGAGGCTTGAAATCGACCTGCCGGAAAACATCGTAGTTTTCGGATGTGATTTTCAGCGCCTGCTTTCCTTCCCCGTTGCATGTAACCGTGATGTCGGCCTGGACGCCCTCCGAGCCTTTTTCCTGGGATACGAGGAGGGCTTTCAGGCACAGTGTGGTAGCCTGTGTCGAATGCCAGGTGCCCTGGGGATCCTTGTGGCGTATGATGTAGTTGATTGCGTCGCCCGCAAGGTCGGGACGGACTCCTGCGCGGAGCAGAGCCAGCGTCGCAAGGGCGGTGGTCTCGATATTTGCAACTTCGCCGTGAGAGAACGTGGCTGTTGACATCTTGGTTTCCCAGTATGCCTCGTCTTTTTCTTTCTTCGCCATGCCAGCGAGCTTATCGATAACTTCCCGCGTAATCTTATCCTGGGGCGCGGTTGAAGCGAGGGCGTTGGCGACAAGGGACAGCACATAAGGGTCGTCAACATCTTTCCAGTTGGCGGCGATGTATTCTCTTGCCCTGTCAAGCGCAGGCCCTTTATAGCCGGATTCCGCAAGCCCCCACGTGATATAAGCGGATACCGGGAGGTTGCTGTTCTGGATCTTGCTCCAGCTCTCCTGGTGGAGATAACTCGCATCGGGAGCCCAGCTTCCGTCTTTTTCCTGCCGGGAGGCCAGCCATTCCTGTGTACGGCTGATTACCGCGGGATCGACTTCGTGAACTTTCGACATATCGTTAAATTCCATCACGCCGAAAGCTGTGAGGATCTTGTTGGCGGGCGCATCTCCGAACCATGAGAACCCGCCGCCCGGCACCTCGAACGAAAGGAGGCGCTGGTAGCCGGTGTTGATGTAGCCTTCGGCTTTCATCTGGATCTCGGGGGTGATCTTCTTGGTCTTCTTCATGTAATCGAGCACCATGATATTGGGATATGTCGCGGATGAAGTCTGCTCGAAACAGCCGAAAGGCATCTGGAGGATCTTGTCCAGCCCGTCAACTATCTGTGATATGACGCCGGGATATATAGTTACCAGGATCCTTGCGGAATCGGGTATGGTATTTTTGGGAATCGGGACATTGACGGTAACCGGCCCGTTCAGGCGGTCGCTCTTCGTGAACATGTGAAGCTCGCCGTCCGGCACCACTTCAACCGAACGCCTTATCGCATCGGAAAGCTTGCTGCCTTCCGCGTGCACCGTCAGCCTGTTGACGCCAAGCTTTACGACTTTTATCCTGAAATAAGCCACGCTGACCTGGTCTTTTTCAAGCTCAATAGTTTTCACCGTCTCGTCAAGCAGCTTGAACCATTCGCCTTTTTCCATCGTCAGCTTCACGGCCTGCTTTTCCGGGAGGTAATTATAAACCGCTACAGGGATGGAGATCTCGTCGTTCTGAGTGAGAGTTACGGGCAGGTCGATATCTATGAAGAAATCCTGGAATACTCTCATCGGGGAAGTGGTGTTCCCCATCGCGCCGAACAGGGATGATGCGAACGCCGACAGCCTCCACGTGGTTATGGAATCCGCCATCGTGAGGGTAACATCGGCTCTGCCCTGCTCGTCGGTAATCACCTGGGGATTGAAGTAAAGGGTTTCAGGGAAGTATTCCCGCACGCGGGCAGGTTGCTTGCTTTCCTGCGCCTTTCCCGCGATTGTCGGCATGGCGGCGGCCATCGGCATGGCCATATCGAATTCTGCCCTAAACGCCTTGAAAGGAGCATTGCCTTCTTCGACCATCATCTTATCGACCATCCTGCCGCCTCTTGCCCGGGCATTGCGCATCATGAAATCCTTTGTCCAGGAATACTTGCCCTCACTGATACCCGATAACTTTATATCGTCCGCGTTATACCAGGTGCCGTCAGGCCCGGCGGAAACGACATCCGGTATTTCGTTTTTGTCCCTGCCGGGAACAAGCCTGAATTCATGACCCCATGGATCGACTGTATCTTCATTCTTGAGGAAACCTTCCCTGACGAGAACCCCCGGCAGTGCTGAATCGGGGTAAGATCCGTGCTTTTCCCGGTAACTGTAAAGCGCATTCCGGATGGCATCCATCCGGGTGAGAAGTGTCATCAATTTTTCATCGTAGGAGTTGGCTTTCCAGGTATAAGGATCTTTATCCTCAATTTTGCTGAAAAGCGCAGTGGTGGTTTTTTGCCGGGCGTCTTCCTTGTAATTGAGTATGTCCTCTGTTAAGGTTACCCCATGGATCTCGTATTTCGGCTCCATAAGCTGTTTTTCCAGCAGAAAATACACCCTCTCAAGCCCCGGCTCTTTCTCGCCGAGTTCGAAAAGGCTTTCGTCAACTATCTCGACTCCCAGCGCCGACAGCACCGGCTTGTTGCTCTCATCACTGACGGCGAAGTTCACTTTCGCTTCCTGCCCCGGCCTGTAAGTATTTTTATCGGCCGTTATTTTTATCATGAGATTATTTGCCGGGCGCACGTAAACATTACGGACATCCCGGACTATATCCTGTGACGGCAGTATCCGGTAAGCCCTGAATACCACCATGCCCGCAAGATCAGGCGATATGTCCATATCCATCAGTGCTCTCCCCTGGTGAATTTCAAGAGTCCTGGTCAGGACGGTCTGTGAGTTTTTGACGGCATCGAGGTAAACAGTGCCGCTTTCAGCCGTTGTAATTACCTCAAAATGGGCGGTATCCCCGACCACGTAAAGCGGGCGGTCAGGCCGGAGGATAATGCCTTCCTTCATGTTTGTAGAGAGAAGTGTTGTACTAAGATCGGCGGTATTTCCTTTGTTGTCCGCAGCTTTTATTTGTAAAGTTATGGCGTCTTTCCGGCTCCCCATGAGCGTCAATACGCCCCAGCCCGTTTCATCCGTGGAGACCTTATAATTGGAGCCTTCCGCTTCAATCTCGACGATAACTTTTGCAGGGGAGCCGTCGGGATAAGAAGCCATCAACATGATGTCATTGTCAAGCCCCGGCTGGATTTTGCCGCTCTCCGGGAACACATCTATCGATATGGGAGAGCTGGTTATGGGAAGGGTCAGGGTTTTCTTTTCGGCATGGTTCGCCGTGTCGGTAACATTGAAATCCAGCTTCACTACCGCCTTCCCTTTTTCAAGCGGCTGTCCTACGAGGTAATCGGGCAGCTTTATTTCAAAATTATACGCGCCGTTTTTACCGGTTTCTCCGGTAATCTCTCCGAAAGTCCTCCATGCCACATCGAAAGTCGATGCCTGTATCTTGATTTTGCCTTTTGCAACGGGCTTCCCGAAAAAGTAATCGACCTGGAGAGTCCCTTTAACGGTCTGGCCCGGCATGTAGAACTTCTTATCGGGCGTGATGGCCAGCTTGAACTTCGGAAGGACGTATTTTTTTACCGTAACGCTTTTCTCCGATTCCGTCCCGCCCAGGACGGCCCGGATATGATATTCCCCCATGTTCACTTCATCTGCGAGAGTGAAATCCGCCGATGCTATGCCGAATTTCGAAGCGGGCTTCTTTTCCTTGAAAACCTTGTTCCCCTTTGCATCTTCCACTTCGAAAATTATTTCCTGTCCCGCGCACGGGAGGAGCGAAGGTATCGAAAGGGCAAGCGCCCTTATATGGATCGTCTGGTTCGGCTGGTATAAAGGCTTGTCTGTAGTCAGATAGACCTTGTTCATACGCTCGATGGTAACATTGGTCTCGACTTTGCAGACGCCGGGGCCGCTGCCGGCCTCCACTTTCATCTTTGCGTTCCCTTCGATATCGGCGGGGATCTTGAATGTGCCTTCCCAGCTACCGCCTGTTTCGGTAACGCCTTCGGCAAGGGTAACCGCCTTTTTCTCATCGTCCTTGTAAAGCTTCACCGCTACCGGCACCTGTCCCACCGGCCTGTTCGTTACCGGGTTGAAAGTGATGATGCGAAGAGATGCCGCGCTGTCCGCCAGGTACCTGTTCTGGCCCATGACCTGGAGTTCGAACCCACCGATTCCGGGTCCAGCTTTACACTGGACCCCGCACAGGATAACCATTATCCCGATCACAATGATTGACAGGAAATACAGAGACTTCTTCATTTCCATTCCCCCTTTTGAATCATATCGTTGTATGATCCGTCGCAAACCCGAATATAAATCTTCCATAAGATTTCACTTACCGCGAAAAATTTCCTTTAATATATGCCCGGTGAGGGGCAAGGGTGAGGAGAATACCGGAGCGGCGGAATTTATTTTATGCCCGGATTAATCAAATCCCGGCTTGAGGCTTCCTGAAAAGTCTCTGCAAGATATAATTCCTCTCCCATGGATGCGTATTATAATAATTCCCCTCTTGGGATGGGTGCCTTGAGCGCAGTCGAAAGGAGCGCAGTCGAAAGGCGGGGTGGGTCAACTGCTAGAAACTAGAAACTAGAAACTGGAGACTAGAGACTAGAGATAGAGACTAGCCGGGCGAGAAAACCTCGCCCCTTGGAAAATATGACCTTTTGGACAGCCTCCTTTATCGGTTTCTTAAACTAATCGGTCTTGCCGGGCCTGTCAGCCTTATCCGCGTTCACTTCGACCGGCATCTTCAGCACCCGCCAGGGTGCCCAGCCGAGGTTTATCTTGCTTATGTACGTCCGGGAGCTTACAAAGATTCTCCACGGATTTTTCAGCAGGGAAAGCGGGACCTGCATAACAAGCCTGTTATTCTCCCTCGTAATCGTTATCGATTTCTTCGGCAATTGCTTATCACGATCATACACCCCGTATCCCAGGACACCCAGTTTTATGCGGATCTTGGGCATTTCGGAAAACGGTATGTCAGGTCTGTAGCCGAAGAGATAAAACGAAAGGCCCACCTTCTCGGATATAGGCCGTGAAATATTGACGATTATTTCCAGGCTGCCGTCCTTGAGGGTTATCAACTCGTCCTTAAGATCAACTACAACATCTTTTTCTGCGTCGGTCAGATCCTCTCTGTATTCCGCCATTTCGCCGGGGAGGATGCGGACAGAACTCTTCGGCTCCACCATCTCCAGTGAGGGATAATCTCCGAATAATTCGTTCTTCCTGATGAACGAGAATAGATAATTCGGCGAATCCTTCACCTGGGTTGCGTGTTTTAAAAGGGCTTTTTCCTTGATGTTCTCTTCTTCGGGAGTCAGAGGAGAAGCGATCCATACGATCTCGTTCCCTGAAGACCGGGGAGGCTTGAGGCTGAGTTCGTTGTGGAGACCGCGCGGAAGAGGCCAGCGTTTCGTATGGACAAGGTAGGGATAAACTTCCGCATTTATCTCGTCGCCCAGTTCCCACAGTGCCACTTTGGTGAAAAGATAAAAAGCTATGTGATCGGGATGATGATCGGCCGGGTGAGAAACAAAAATCCTGGTCGGCCTGTATCCCTTCAAAATATTCTTGATATCCTTTACGATGGATTCTCCCTTGTACGGGGCGCCCGTGTTATATGCGCTCTTGTACGGGACTTCCCGGGTGCGGGTCAAAATGCTCTGGTAAGCCGGGCGGTTTCCCCACCTGGAAAGCCATATACCGAGCGTTCCCAGGTCCGGGTATCCCAGGAATATCAGGTTTTTTTCCGGGACGCCCAGAACAGCGCCCGCGGCTATGGCCTCTTTCCGGCGGACACGGCCCATATCCTTTACAGCTTTAGGGCTCAATACAGGCCGCTTCCTGTACCGGATGAAAGACCACTCGTTGGCATCGCCGTAAGTAAGGAATACTATCCTGACGGGGATATTTTTTTTGACGGCCTGTTGTATTATGCCCCCACAACCAAGCACTTCGTCATCGGGATGCGGCGCCATGACAAGGATCCGGTCGGAGGGCAAAAAATCGAGGTTGTATGGGGAAGTATGCGGTGTTGTTGAGATATAAAGCGGGGGCGCTCCGAAAGCCGCATGGGACAGCAGCAGCAATAAAAACATCAAGAAAAAAGGGAAACTGAAATTCAGCTTCTTCATTTTATCTCCTTCGCATATATTATCATGCTGTTGGTCTGTAATGAATTCCCGTCATACAAAACTGCAGGCGGGCTGTGCTCCGGGTGGAACCCCATCGATTCGAAAAATTTCCTCGCGGCAAGGTTGTCGTGATGAACCACCGCATGGACGCCGGGTACCCCTTCCGATTTCAAGTATTCGAGAAATTTTGATATAAGCCTTTTCCCCAGTTGTTTCCCGCGGAAGCCGTTCTTAATGCTTATATGGAGGTGGGCCGGATATTTTTTGATTATCTCCCCCCGGTCAAGGCCGCCTTTGAGCCATGTCAGAAATTTTGCGAACAATATCCCCCATCCATCTTTATTGAATATGTCAACATTGAATATATCGACGCGCGATATGAAACTGAACACGGCTTCGGGCAGTTTTTTATAGGAAACTATATCCTGGTAACGGCCCGTATCCTTGCTCCCCGCCACATAGCCCACCGCCTCGCCGCCACTTTCCGCAATCCATAACGAGTCAGGCTCTTCATCGGTATAATAACGGGTCAGGAAATCCTCCATTATCTCCCTGTCGGGGAAATCGGGAGTGCCGGGAGAACCGAAAACGGAAGTCTCATAAGCTATCTCTCTTACGGCTCCCCTGTCTTCAGGCCTGTATGGTCTTATTATTATATCGTTTTCCATAAAATTTTGTATTCTTTATAAATATTATTGCTAGAATTCTATCTCCTCACCGGTTAATCCCTCCACCGGAAATTTTATACCCGGCAATATTTTTAAGCAAGCGCCGTTATTTGTCTTTTCCACCATTATTTACCCCCTGAAAAAAATTTATTTACCCCCTGAAAAAAATTGAATTTTTTTATCCCCAAAAAAGGACTTTTAAATCCGGTCGAATAATAATTGTCTCGAGAGGGAGATTGCAATGAGAAAGCGTTCGGGTTTATATTTATATCTTATCCCGGCGGTTGTTCTTTTTGGCGTATTTCTATTTTTTTTATTTATCCACAATTCAAAGCCCAGGGCAAACTGGACCGTAAAAGGCATCAAGTATTCATTGGACGGAAATTATGCAAAGGCCCTGGAATGTTATGACAATGCATTAAAAGAAAATAAAAATGACCACCAACTGCTGTTATTGAAAGCCATGGCTCTCAGGCACCTGGGAAGATACGAGGAATGCATCGCATATACGGATAAGTCTCTTAAAATCGAGCCGAACAACCACAACGCTTTTTATTGTAAAGGGTCATGCCTTGTAAATCTCAAGAGGTACGAAGAAGCCATAGACTATTTTGACAAGGCCCTTGCAATAAAGCCGTCCCACATCAAGACATTGGACGGGAAGGGCATCGCCTGTTACAGGACGGGAAAATACGATGAAGCAAGGGAATGTTTCGATAAAATAATTAAAATAAAACCCGATAATTACCGTGCCGGGTTCAAAGCAGCCGTCGTTTCTGCAAAAAGGAAGAAATACGACATGGCCCTGGCTTACCTGGATAATTGCCTGAAATGCAAGCCGGATTATGAACATGCCTGGTTCCTGAAAGGGCTTGTCCTGGAAGCTACGAAGGATTATGACAGGGCTGTTGAATGTTATGACATGGTTTTGAAGATTAATCCCGATAATACGCGGGCTTCGGATGCAAAAGCAAGGTTGACAGTGAATATCTCCCGGAATTAATTTCATGTAAATTCATGCCCGGCTGATTTTTCTATCTCTGCCTGGCGGTTTTCAGCATCTCCAGGGCTTCGTTTTCGTAAGGCGCGCTCCTGTCCTTGAAAAATATGGAGAAAGAAACCTGGAAATCTAAAGTGTCGATTCGGCCCTGTGTCATATACGTGTATTCGCCGGGCTTGGGGGCTTTGTCGGTAATCGAATAATAATAGCCTATAGCTTCCGTGCCTTTCAGTTCCTGAATTACAAGGCTCTTTTCTACCGATATTTCAAGAAGCTTATTGCCTTCCTCTTCAACTTTTTTCCTGATGACCGCGGGGTTATTATAATTCTCGCCTGATTTCTTCGTCAATGTTATGTCGAGCACGACAAGAAAATCGTTGCTGTCGCGGGGATATAACTCAATCGTCGGCGGCCCCCACCTGCTGCCCCGGATAAGCTCCTTCCAGTCGGGCGGCACTATGAACTGAAGAATGACGTGCCCCGGCATCTCGTATGACCTGTAAAGGCTGCTGTCGTCCTCAATGGCGGGAAGAAGGTCGGCTGTCCCCGCAGCCGCTTTATTTAACATGCAGAATGAAAATATCGCGGTAAGGAAAATCGATACGATCAGTTTCGTAACACTTCCGCGTTGTAAACCGCCTTTTAGCATCACGCGGCCTTTGATATGCTTTTTATTCATGTTCATCTCACCCTGATTTTATATTCTATAAAACCCCTTAAAACCTTCCTGCCGGAGTCGCGCCGCTTCTTGATCAAAGCAGATTCCCGCCGTCGCTTTAAATTGCATATTCTTCAATTTTATATTATAATACGAACTTCAATGCAAGGGACGGGACGCCCGGCCCGGAAAGACGAGGCTTGAACATGGAACAGGTTGAAGTTAAAAAAGGATATTTCGGAGAATACGGCGGACAGTTCGTCCCCGGACCGCTCCTTGATTATTTGAATGCCGTAGATGCAGCATACAACGAGCTTAAAGAAAAGCCCGAATTCAAGGCCCGGATGAAAAGCCTTTTGAGCGATTACGCCGGCAGGCCGTCTCCGCTTTATTTTGCGGAGAAGATGAGCGAAAAGCTGGGCTACAAGATTTATTTCAAGAGGGAAGATCTCAACCACACCGGCGCGCATAAGATAAACAATACCCTGGGGCAGGCGCTTCTTGCAAAATATATGGGCATGAAAGAAGTGGTTGCGGAAACAGGGGCGGGCCAGCACGGCGTGGCCACCGCCACCGCCGCCGCACTCGTCGGGCTTAAGTGTACCATATACATGGGCGAGATAGACGCCGAAAAACAAAAGATGAACGTTTACCGCATGAAGCTCCTGGGGGCCGATGTTCACGTGGTGAAAAGCGGCGACAGGGTTCTGAAAGACGCCATCGACGAGGCATTGATGTATCTTGTCGGCCATCCCGGCACGTTCTATCTCCTGGGAAGCGCGGTGGGGCCGCATCCTTACCCGACGATGGTCAGGGATTTCCAGAAAATTATCGGTGAGGAAGCAAAAAAACAGATCATGGAAAAGGAAGGGAGGCTCCCGGACTGCCTGGTGGCATGTGTCGGCGGGGGGAGCAACGCTCTGGGACTTTTCTATGATTTCATAAAGGACGAGGGAGTCCGCCTTGTAGCCGTCGAGCCTGCGGGCAAGGGACTCGATACCGGCCTCCACGCCGCAACGCTGACACTGGGAACTCCCGGAGTCATCCACGGGTTCAGGTGCTACCTTATCCAGGACGAAAACGGCAACCCCGGAAAAATTCACTCCATAGCGTCCGGGCTGGACTATCCCGGTGTAAGCCCGGAGTTCTCCAACCTGAAAGACATAAAAAGGCTTGAAGTGGCGACGATTTCAGATGAGGAAGCTCTGGATGCATTTGACATGGTAAGCAGGGAGGAAGGCATTATACCGGCGCTGGAAACCGCCCACGCCATAGCATATTTGATCAAGGAAAAAGACAGCTTCGGCAAAGACGATGTGGTCATATTGAACTTCTCGGGGAGAGGCGATAAGGACGTCGAAACCGTGTTCAACATCCGGGGCAGGCAGGCGTAAGGCGCGAAGCTGAATTGAGGAGAAATTCGGCGTTAAAATCGAATTTAGAGTGCTGAAAACACAGGCAACTCTGTGCGGTTACTTGGCAGGAACGCTGTTATTTTTATTATTTTTAACCGCAGAGGCCGCAGAGATTTTCGCAGAGAGCGCAGAGTTTCGGGGTTCTTGTTTCAAGGCCCCTTGTAGGGGCGGAGTTTCTCCGCCCTCCCGATTTCTTTTACAGGGTTTTTGTTTATCCGGGATGTGAGCTTCAGCCTCAAATCTGCAAATCAGCAAAACAAATCCCCCTTAAGCAAAGGGGGAACTAAAGGGGGTTGTCGCGCAAGTGCCCCAATACAATAAAAACCTCAAACCCCTGGCCAGGGAATTGAGAAAGAACAGCACACTCTCTGAAGTATTGCTCTGGAACCGGCTTAAGGGCCGCTAGGTGAAGGGATACCAGTTTTCAAGGCAGAGGCCCATCGACAAATACATCGTCGATTTTTATTGTAGCAAGTTGAAGCTTGCAATAGAGATCTACGGCATAACGCATGATTACAAGTTGGAGGAAGACGCGAAAAGGCAGATGATCCTGGAATCTTTCGGGGTGAGTTTTCTCCGCTTTCAGGACAGGGATATAAAACAAAACCTTGAGGGGGTTCTTATCTCTATTGAAAAGTGGATTGATGAAAACGAAGTCGGTGCCTGCTCGACAACCCCCGAACCCCCTTAACAAAGGGGGAATTAATATTGCTTTAATATTATCTTAATATTTATATAGTATTGTATAGATGATGCTATAATTTTAGTAGAGCAGGCTTTTTTGCAGGTTATGATATATTAAGTTTAGGTAATTACCCAACATTTGATCCAAAATTACAGATCATTTTGGCCATCAGGTGAAAGATATCCTCTTCCCGGTGATTATACCTAAATTCCAACTCCTTCAGATATAGAGGAAACTTCTCCCTGGAAACTCCATGATGCTTTATCAGGCGCTC
>JAMCWD010000016.1 GCA_023475345.1 Chloroflexota bacterium
TTTCATTTTCTTCCTTTATCCCGAGCTTTTCCTTGCAACCAACAATGAAGGCAAAATAAGGGAATTGAAAAAACTCGCTACAAATCTTGCCGAAAAATTTCGCTTCCCGGAGGAATTCCCGGATATCCCTCCGCCTGTCGAAAACGGCGAAACTTATCATGAAAACGCCATGATAAAAGCGTTGTATTATTCTGAAAAGACGGGGCTGCCCAGCCTGGCGGACGATTCAGGGCTTGAAATCGATTTCCTGGGAGGCGCCCCGGGGATACGCTCGTCCCGCTTTGGTGGTGAAACCAGCTTCCGGGAAAAGATGGAGCATGTGCTTAAACTCATGGAAGGAGTCCCGGAAGAAAAGAGGGGCGCCCGCTTCGTATGCAGCGCGGTTCTTGTATGGCCGGACGGCGAGGTGGTAAGCGGCCGGGGCGAATTGAAAGGCAGAATAGCCGACAGGATAGAAGGGGAAGGCGGCTTCGGATACGACCCAGGTTTCCTGCTGCCTGAAAAAGGCGTAACTGTAGCCATGATCTCCGAAGAGGATAAGAACAGGATAAGCCATAGAACAGGCGCAATAAAAGAAATTTTAAAAAAATGCGGCCTGTTGAAAGACAGTAACCCGGCCCAGTAAGCTGAACTTCAGTCTTAAACCTGTACAGGAACAAATTCCGGTACAGTGCCTCAGACTACTTTTCTTGCGACACCTATTATCGCCGAGCCTGTGGGCAGGTCGCCGAACCGGAGCAGTATCCTTTCAAGCTCGACGGTCATTTCCATACAGAGGTTGAGTACCGGGATCACCTGGTTCTCCCTTTTGATGTGCTGGGTGTCTCCCACCTGTTCTCCCGCGCTTTTGGTCAATGCGTGAATAGCCTTATGGAAGGGATAAAGGAAGAAAATGAAATAAGAAAGTCTTTCCGTTATAAAACCCGCCTTGCGGAGCTTTTCTTCAAGCTCCGGCTTGGTATAGCGGCGCTTGTGCATGCATATCTCGTCATACCTGCCGAACAATTTTGGATCCGCGGGCACGGTGAAAATCAGCTTACCGCCCGGCTTCAGCCCTTTACGGATCTGTTCAAGGATTTCCATGTCGTCTTCTGCATGTTCCAGGATATCGAACGCGCCTATAATATCGAAATAATTCTTGAAAGGGAGCCGTCTCCCGTCAAGAAGGTAAACTGGCACCTTATGCCGCTCCCTGCAGATCTCAAGGGCGGGCCTGTAGCAATCCCCCCCGGTACAATTGACATTCGCCCGGCGGAGAAACCCCGCCACAGCTCCCGTGCCGCAGCCCAGATCCAGCATGCGATGCTTTTTGTCACTGATCTCGTTTTTACAATATGTGTGAAGCATGTCCAGGATCACGTGGTTACGCCCGCTGTACCAGAAGTGATCTCTTTCGGTCTTCTCCCGGATCTTCAGAAAGCGGGTCTCATAGTTTTTTTCAGGAGCCACGGACGGCGCGAGCAGGTCGATCATGCCTTCAACGGTAACAGGATACCCCCGCTTACAGATGCCCTGGCAGTTATATGCCATCTTTTCAAGGAGGAGTTCCCCGCCGCACTGGGGGCAGATCATGACGCCTTCCTGGTTTGCCATCATCCCTCCTGAAACATAAAAATTTTAGGATCCGATCCGCTTAAACCGAAGAAATGCATGGATAAAGCATGAGAACTGTGCTTGATATTTAAATAGTTAATTCTACATATATCGTAAATTTCCTTGTAGCTATTGCCCGGCCCCCCGCTTACCGCCCGGCAATCGGCTGGCTCATGAAAAAATTTTTAAGATTTATTAAGCGGGCCAGATCTGTTTTTATGCATTGATTCGAATGAAGGAGATCGGATCTTTATGCAGAAAAATTTATGCCGGTTCCGGGAAAGATATTGATTTGTCAATCGCAGCAGAAATATCGGGCCGTGATTTTGAACAAGCCGCGAACCGGTTCAAGTTTATTTTCAGGAGATGGCGATGAAAGGCATAATTCTAGCCGGGGGAAAAGGGACCAGGCTCAACCCGCTTACTGAAATAACCAACAAGCATCTTCTTCCTGTGGGCAGGGAGCCGATGATATGGCACCCGGTAAAGCAGCTTGTTTCCGCGGGCATCGTGGACCTTATGGTTATAACTTCCACTGAGCACATGGGGGATGTTGTGAATTCGCTCGGTTCGGGCAGGAGGTTCGGCTGTGAATTCACATACCGCGTCCAGGAGCAGGCGGGCGGCATCGCCGAAGCGTTATCCCTTGCCGAAAGGTTTGCAAACGGCGAAAGGATCGTCGTCCTGCTGGGGGATAATATCTTCGAATACTCCATCAAGCCTTACGTCCGGGAATTCGAAAAACAGGAAAAGGGAGCCCGCGTTCTCATAAAGGAAGTAAACGAGCCTGAACATTACGGCGTCGCCGCTCTTGACGAAAAGCAGATCCTGGAAATAGAAGAAAAGCCCAACAAGCCGAAAAGCAATTTTGCCGTACTGGGATGCTATATGTACGATAATCAGATTTTCGACATCATAAAGCAGACCGGGCCTTCGGCCCGCGGCGAACTGGAAATCACCACCGTCAACAATATCTATATTCATAAAGGACAGCTTGAATACAGCATCATCTCCGGCAGGTGGACGGACGCCGGCACTTTCCAATCGCTCAACCAAGCCAACCGGATACTGCTGGAGAGCGACAACAAGATCCTCCAGTAAGCAGGACGGCAGGAACGAGCAGACACCTTCCCGGGAACAATCGTTGAAAAAAATCCTGGATGCTGATGTTTATCACCTGTTCAGGACTCAATATTTGTTTCGTTGTAGCAGGTATTTATTTGTTTTGATATTTATTGCTTTACAGGGCAAAGGAATAATGCGATTTTTACAGAAGTTTTACTCTGGGTTCTTGCGGAAGCAAAAACCTGTGGGAGCATCGGAAACCTCGATTTTATCAGGGTTTTCGGGAGATAAGGTCTTATTTTTTATGAAAGACCCGATCTAAAATTAAGAAGTTTAATTAAAGCCGGACATTACAACCGGGAGATACCGATATGAAACTTTCGATCATAACTACAATGTATTACTCCGCGCCGCATCTGGAGGAATTTTACAATAGGATTTCCGCTTCGGCAAAAAAGGTGACGGATGATTACGAGATTATTTTTGTAAATGACGGCTCGCCCGATGAATCGCTCGACATTGCACGGGGCTTTTTAGAAAAAGACAAGAAAGTAAGAATCGTGGACCTGTCCAGGAATTTCGGCCATCACAAGGCGATAGTAACCGGGCTGGGTTACGCCAGGGGTGAAAAGATTTTCATTATCGACTGCGACCTCGAGGAAGAACCTGAATTGCTCGATGAATTTTATGAAAAGTTCCGGCAGGAAGACGACTGTGATGTTGTTTATGGGATTCAGCGCTCAAGGAGAGGGCGCTTTTTCGAAAAAATTTCAGGCAATCTTTTTTATTTCATATTCAATTCCTTTTCAGACATAAAAATGCCGCCCAACATGGGCGTTACGAGGCTGATGAGCAGACGCTATGTTCAAAGCCTCCTGAGATACAGGGAGCAGGTCGTCTTCCTGGCCGGGATATGGATGGCTGTAGGCTACAAGCAGGTTCCCATTTTGATAGACAAACATTCCAGAGGGAAATCCACTTACACCCTGAGGAAAAGAATCTCGCTTTTCATTAACGCGATCACTTCGTTCAGCGACAAACCGTTGAGAATGATCTTCTATACCGGTTTTATTATTTCACTGCTGGCCGGGGTCACTATTGCATACCTTATTATCAGGAAGTTATTTTTTGCAACGCCCATCCCCGGATGGACATCCCTCACGGTAACGATCTGGTTCCTGGGCGGCCTGGTAATATTTTTCATGGGCTTGATCGGCATATATCTTTCCCGCGTATTTATCGAGACGAAAGACAGGCCGTACACCATAATCAAGGAAGTTTACGAAGAAAAAGATAATTGAACGGATGCGCCGGGACTCATGGAACGGTACCTGCCCGGGCGGCTGAATACTGAAAGGCATACGGACATGTGCGGGATATGCGGATTTTACGGATACAGGGATGACCGCCTGCTCAATGAAATGAACGGGCTCCTGATTCACAGGGGGCCCGATGAAGACGGTTTTTTTTATAGTGATCAGTGCTCCCTGGCAATGCGGAGATTGTCGATAGTTGACGTAAAAACAGGACGGCAGCCTTCTTATTCCACGGACGAAAGCGTGGTCTCCGTATTCAACGGGGAGATCTACAACTTCATAGAACTGCGGGAACAACTGGAGAAAAAAGGATACAAGTTCAGATCGGATCATTCCGATTCTGAGGTTATCCCTAATCTTTACATGGAATACGGCACGAAGTTCGTAGAGTTAATAACCGGCATGTTTGCAATTGCAATTTATGATAAGAAAGCGAAGAAATTGCTTCTTGTAAGGGACAGGGTGGGCAAAAAGCCTTTGTATTATGCGAGGAGAGACGGCGGGATCTTTTTTTCATCGGAGATAAAATCTTTAAAACGGGCCGGGTTCGGGAAAAGCCTGAGAGAAGAATCGGTTTATTGTTATTTCGCGAAAAGAAACACCTGTGCGCCTTATACTATTTACAGCGATATTCTCCAGATGGAACCTGCATCGGTACTGGAATTTGATGGAAATGATTGCAGGACTTTTAAATATTGGGATATCCAGTTTACGGGCGATCTGAAATTGAAAGACGAAAGGGAATACATTGAGCTTCTGACTGAAGAATTTGAAAAAAGCGTCGCAAAGAGAATGAACATGGATGTCGAGTATGGGAGCTATTTGAGCGGAGGCCTGGATTCCAGCCTTGTAACTGCAGTGCTTGCTTCCATGAGGCCCAGGAAATTAAAAACCTTTACGCTGACGTACAGGGATACCCTGGAGGGGAAAGAGGAGGACAAGAAGTTTGCAGACCGGATGTCCGGAGCGCTGGGCACCGAGCACTACGAGTACCTTCTCACGGGAGAGGAAGTTTTCAGGGACCTGCCGGATATTCTCCGGTCTTTCGATGAGCCTTTCGCCGGTGTAGTGAGCACATTCTTCTTGAGCAAGTTAATCACGAGGCATGTGAAAGTCGCATTTTCCGGAGACGGCGCAGATGAAATATTCGGAAGCTACCTCACTCACCGGCTTTCAAGTCCCATCGAATATCTCCGCAGGTTCGTCGAGCCGCCTGCTTATTCCCGGCTGTCACAGGCCGATAAAACCAGGCTGGCCCCGTTCAATACTCCCGCCGAGTACGAGAAACTGCTCGGCATTTACGAAAAAAACAACACTAAATGGAGAGACAAATTCCTGGTATTCAATGAAGCCGGGTTGGGAGAATTATTTAACAGGGAGGTCGGGTTCATCCCCGGTTTTAATATCGAAACCAAGGGCAAAAGCGAGCTTAATATCACCCTGGAATCGGAGTTCAAGGATCAACTGCACAACCAGGTTCTGGCATTCGTTGACAGATTGTCCATGGCTCATTCCATCGAGATCAGGTCGCCGTTCCTGGATTATGAGCTTGTCGAGCTTGTAGCTTCTTTTCCGGCCCATCTCAAGATCAAAGACGGCGAAAATAAATATGTCCTCAAGAAAACGGCACTGAAATACCTCCCGCAGGATCTCGTTTTCAGGAAAAAAGAAGGCTTTGTTCTGCCCAATTACAGGTGGATAGAGGGTGACTATTACGGCCTGGTGCGCGATACTATACTTGGCTCGAAAATGATCGAAGGGCTGGGCATGAACAGGGGATACATATCGTGCATGCTGGACAAATTAAAATCGGACGGGTTATATCATGCCAGGGTCTGGTGCCTGTATAACTTTGCAGTCTGGTATGATTTATGATAATTGCCGGGACTTGCCCGGCTGTAAGATTGAAACGGAAGACTTAACGATGATTAATTCAGGAGGCGTTTCATAATGAAACACAGGTTGATGGATTTCATCCACTGTCCTGATTGTAAAGAAGATTTTGTGTTGAATGTTGATGAACAACAGGGAGAAGAAATTATTTCAGGAACGATTGAATGTCCCGGTTGTAAGGCCAGGTATTTCATTATCAAGGGAATACTGCGTTTTTTAAAGGATATAAATTCGGAGGAAGATTTAAGGGCGGTCTATGCGGATTCATTCGGACAGCAATGGACCACTTACAACTGGCTGAGAGATGAAGATGAAAAAGAATTTTCTACTATCACGGATTTGAGCAAGGAAGATTTATCTCAAAAAGTCATACTGGATATCGGTTGTGGGGGCGGCCGGTTTTCCAGGATTGTCAGCCGCTACTGCCGGGAGTTTGTCGGGTTCGATTATTCTATAGCCGTTGAAAAAGCATACGAGTTATGCAAAGACGTGCCGTCCGCCCACTTCCTGCAATGCGATGTAAATTATCACCCTTTAAAGCCCTGTATGTTTGATTTTGCTTACAGCCACGGTGTTATCCACCATACATCAAATACAAAAAAGTCGTTCGACAATTTGCCCGGCCTCGTTAAAGAAGGCGGGTTGTTTTATATAGCGGTATTCAGGCAGTCTTTCATTCTTTTGAGATGGTCGGATAGTTTCTGGAGGCTTATTTTAAACAAGCTGCCTTACGGCGCTCTCGATAAAGTCTGCGGAGCATTAAGTTATCTGAAATATTTACCGTTTCCTATTTTTTTCAAGCGCTTCTTCTGGTTCTCATTACAACCCACCAAAGAACTCAGAAAATATTGTCTGTTCGACTGGTACGGGCCGAAGTATCACCATGAGCATACCGTGCAGGAAGTTATGGGATGGTTTGAAGAAGCCGGTTATGAAAAAATAAAATATATAAATGCGTGGCCGTACTGCCCCCCGGAAGAAAAGTATGCCATACCGGGATTCTTCGACAGCTTCAGGCTGGGCCAGTTATTGGGTGTTATCGGCACCAGGAAGAAAACCTGAATTATCACTGCCGTCCGATAAAAATACATACCTTTGCCATTTCTGCCTGTTAACGGCAATATTTCAGAGGATTTTTTATTACATGGAAGAAGTAAAGGTATCGGCAGAAATCGCCCGGAGATAGAGAAAACCGGCCTTTCTGCTCACCCGGTTTCTATCTCTACAAGGGACAGGCAGGTTATGGATCAGGCAGAAAAAGATAGACTACTGAAAATAGAAACAAAGCTTGTGAATTGGGATTATCCCCCACAGGTCATAATAGAAACTACTTCCTACTGTAATATGAAGTGTATTCATTGTAATCACAGGATCATGAAAAGACCCCGTCAACACATGAGCGATGAATTGTACAAGAAAATCATTGATGAAATTGCCGATGTGAAGCCTGATACTGAGGTCTGGCCGACCTTTTACGGAGAGGCACTCATTCTGGGTGAAAAATTATTCGAGCGGTTGAGATATGCAAGGGACAGGGGACTGACCAACCAGGTTTTGAATTCCAACGGCAGGCTGCTGGACAGAAAGGATTGGATAGATCAAATTTTGACGTCGGGTCTGAAACGGTTTCTTTTGTCTCTGGACGGCTTTACAACAGAGACATTCGAAAAGATCAGGGTCGGGGGCAAAAGGGACCGGATTTATGCTGCGGTTGAGAAATTGCTGAAGAGAAAAAAAGAGCTTGGCCTGGATTATCCCGTGATACAATGCCAGTTTTCGGTGATGAAAGAGAACGAGCACGAGGTTGGAAGATTCCGGGAATACTGGGAAGAAAGAAATGCGGAAGTAAAAGTGAGGAATATGCTTTCTTGGACGAATTCGGGAGATGTAGTTGCTTCCAACCTGGATTATAATACTGACTTCAGAACCGCCTGCGCATGGGCGAACAGCACGGCCGCCATCCATGCAAACGGGAACCTTGTAACATGTGCGGCGGATTATGAGGGCGGGTTCATCGCGGGCAATGTCGAAGATCAGACCATAGGCGAGATATGGAACGGGCCGCATTATGAAAAAGTCAGAAAAGTCCACAGGGAGCACAGGTGGCATGAAATACCCGGAATATGTAAAAAGTGCCCTGACTGGCAGGCCGTAGGCGCAGTATATCACGAAAATAAAAGGGTAGGTGTTAAAGAAGGGGCCAGGCCGTTCTGGGACGGGTTATAGAAGAAAAAATCCGATCGGCTTTTCGATACGGGTCATTGGTTACAAATAATTAATTCGGCAGGGCGACATGAAAAAAATATTGATATACGGTTCAAGAGAATTCGGCCGGGTGATAAAAGATCTTGCAATTCAGGCAGGTTTCGAAGTAGCAGGTTTCATAGATGATTTTAACAGCGGCGACGGCATCCTGGGCGACTTTGAACATGTCAGAAAAAATTATCCGCCGGGTTCGTATGAAATCCTTGTAGCGGTGGGGTATAAAGATTTAAAGGCCCGGTGGGAGGTCTGCCGGAAAATCATATCCGCCGGGTATAAATCACCTGTAATAATTCATTCCCGGGCTTATGTCAGGGACCCAGGGGCCGTCGGGCAGGGCGCTGTCATAATGGCCGGGGCGATAGTCGATATGTACTGCAGGATCGGCGATTTTGCGGTGTTGTGGCCCGGCGTAACCGTTGCCCACGATAGTATCGTGGGAGCCAATACATTTTTATCGCCCAATTGCACCGTGTGCGGAGGTGTTACCATCGGCGACGGGTGCTTCATCGGCGCCGGCGCAATAATAGCCGACCACAACGAAGTACCTTCCGGAAGCTTTGTAAAAGCAGGCCGGATATATTACCTGCCGGGCAGGAAGGGCGATGCTCCAGAGGATAACAGGTGAAAAAAGTAGCCGTTATCCAGTCCAATTACATTCCCTGGAAAGGATATTTCGACATTATTCATGATGCCGATCTTTTTATTTTTTATGATGATGTCCAATTCACTAAGAATGACTGGCGAAACAGGAACAGGTTAAAAACTCCCGGGGGAGCAAAATGGCTCTCGATCCCGGTAGGCCAGAGCCTGGACAGGCTTATCTGCGAGGTAACTTTGAATGATTCGCGCTGGGCCGTAAAACACTGGAAAACAATCAGCCAATATTATTCCAGGGCGCCGTTTTTTAAAACATACAGTGATTTTTTCGAACATTTTTATCTTGAGATGAAATGGGATAACCTCTCCGATTTGAACCATTTCCTCATAAAATCGATTTCCCGGGATTTCCTCGGAATAGATACAGAGTTCAAAGATTCGCGGGATTTTTTCGTTTCCGGCGAAAGGCTCGATCGGCTTTTTGATCTATTAAAAAAAGCAGGCACCGATATTTACATTTCCGGCCCTTCGGCGAAAAATTATATAGATGAAAGAAGATTTCAGGAAGCGGGCATAAAACTTATCTATAAAGATTACACAGGCTATCCGGAATACTCCCAGTTTTATCCCCCGTTCATTCACGAGGTTTCGATCCTGGATCTCCTCTTTCATGCCGGCCCGGATGCAGGATATTATATCTGGGGATGGCGGGAATCTGTATGAGTTACATCTATGTTTTTTTAGCTTTCGGCATGGGGGATGCGCATGCATGTCATATAACTGCAATGATTACGGCCGGGCAGGCGGAAACGCGGTACTCGAATGAATAATTCCGGAGGGAAGATTAAAATGATTGAAGGATTTATTTATATCTTTTTGACCGTTACACTTACAGTTTACGGCCAGTTGATAATAAAGTGGCAGGTTAACAAAGTGGGAGCCTTTCCCCACGACGCAGCCCATATTATGTCATACCTGTTTCACCTCTGTATCAATCCCTGGGTCATTTCAGTTTTTCTGGCGGCTTTCCTGGCGGCGCTTTCCTGGATGGTCGCCCTGACAAGGTTCCAGTTGAGCTATGCCTACCCTTTCGTCAGCCTTACTTTCGTTCTGGTGCTTATTTTAAGCGCTATATTTTTTCATGAACAGGTAACATGGCCGAAGGCTGTCGGCATGATCTGCATCATTACTGGTCTGATCATTGGAAGCCAGGGATGAAGGTTTGTATTTCGTGCGGGACAGAATTTGAAAGTCCGGGCTGGGAATGCCCTTCGTGCAATTATTCTCCGCCTGAAACAAATGGCTTTCCCGTATTTTCACCGGAGACTGAAGAAAAATTCAAGGGATTCGATACCGGTGATTTTGAAATATTATATAAATTTGAAGCCGGGAATTTCTGGTTCAGAAACAGGAACAAAATAATAATCCTGGCTTTGAAAAAATATTTTCCGGAGACGAAAAGTTTTCTGGAAATCGGCTGTGGGACAGGGTTTGTCCTGTCCGGGATAGAGAAGTCATTTCCTTCTCTTGCGTTGTCGGGAAGCGATATTTTCAGAGAAGGCCTGTCATATGCGTCCAGGAGAGTGGAAAAAGCCTGCCTGTTGCAGATGGATGCCCGCGACATCCCTTTTAAAGAAGAATTCGACGTTATCGGCGCGTTCGACGTGCTGGAGCATATAGATGAAGATGAGCTTGCGCTGTCACAGATTTACAAGGCTGTAAAGCAGGGCGGCGGGATCATAATCACAGTGCCGCAGCATAAATTTTTATGGAGTTATGCGGATGAATATGCCTGCCATGTCCGCCGGTATGAAAGTTCCGAATTGAAGAGAAAAGTGGAAGATGCCGGGTTTGAAGTCATCCATTCCTCATCATTTGTATCATTATTGCTCCCTTTAATGTTTATCTCCCGGAAGATGAAGAAAAATCCCGGCAAACATGACCCGCTTTCCGAATTAAAGACAGGAGGGTTTACAGGCTTTGTCCTGGAAAGAATTCTTGACCTTGAAAGGGCGCTTATCCGCTCGGGGATAAAATTCCCGTACGGCGGGTCGCTTTTGATAATCGGGAGAAAGAAGCAGACATGAAGATACCGTTTAACATGCCTTTTGTAACAGGGAAAGAAATCCGTTATATCGAGGAAGCCATAAAAAACGCGCATCTTTCGGGCGACGGGCCGTTCAGCAAGAAATGCCACGCATGGCTTGAAAAAAAGACCGGCGCAAAAAAAGCACTGCTCACCCATTCGGGCACCGCCGCGCTGGAAATGGCGGCAATTCTCGCTGATATCAAACCGGGCGATGAAGTCATAATGCCGTCATACACCTTCGTTTCCACCGCCAACGCCGTCGTTTTGCGTGGAGGCGTCCCCGTTTTTGTCGATATAAGGTCCGATACCATGAATATCGACGAAACGAAAATAGAAGAGGCCATAACTGAAAAGACAAAAGCCATTATCCCCGTCCATTACGGGGGGGTATCCTGCGAGATGGATACCATCATGAACATCGCATCAAGGCATAACCTTACCGTCATTGAAGACGCCGCCCAGGCCGTCATGTGCGAATATAAAGGAAAACCTCTCGGGAGCATCGGGCATCTTGGTTGTATCAGTTTTCACGAAACGAAAAATATTCATTCAGGCGAAGGGGGCGCGCTGCTTGTAAATGACGAAAACCTGGCCGGTAGGGCTGAAATTATCAGGGAAAAAGGAACCAACAGGAGCGCCTTCATCAAAGGGGAGGTCGATAAATATACATGGGTCGATATCGGCTCTTCGTTCCTGCCGGGTGACATGACCGCAGCTTTCCTGTACGTACAGATGGAATCCGCACAGGACATTATAAATCGCCGGCTGGAAATCTGGAATTCTTATCATGACGCATTCCTGGAATTAGAGAGAGCGGGTAAAATTCGTCGTCCGATCATCCCGCCCGAATGCAGGCACAACGGACATCTATATTATCTATTGCTTGAGAATCAAGAAAAGCGGGACGCATTCATATCCTGCCTCAAGAAAAAAGGGGTTCATTCTGTTTTTCATTATATCCCGCTCCACAACTCTCCGGCGGGCAAAAAATATTGCCGCACGGAAGGGGCGTTGCCCCTGACGGAAGAGATAAGCGGCCGCCTGGTGAGATTGCCTGTATGGGCGGGAATGGACGACGACACGATAAAATATACTATCCGGGCGGTTGAGGAGATTATAAGCGGCCATGCGGAATAAGCTCATTATCATTGCTCTGCTGTTCCTGGCCGTCAGAATTCTTACCGTCTTCCTTTACAAGGACACCAATTATTATTACGGGATGGTAATAAACCAGTTCTCGATAGCGGAAGCCATGTTTAACGGCCATCCGCTTTCACAGGATAAGACGCTGGCGCAGGCGATCCAGTTGGATTCCAATAATAAAATGCGATTTATCCCCATTGAGGAATGGAAAAATTATCCGGGATCAGGCATTTATACGACCTTCCCGGCCCAGGACATTCCCGGTTACGGCTATATCATCGCATTTACAAGCAAGTGTTTTGGCGGCGAACTGACTGCAAAATACGCATTTGCATTACAGGTTTTTCTGGAAATGTTATCACTGCTGATTTTCCTGTATTGTATTTTTCTTATTTGCGGGGAGCGGGTGTCTTTCATTGCGGGACTGATATATGTATTCGGTTATCCGTTTATCTGGCCGATGGCAAGCCAGCCCATGAGAGATATCTTTTTAATGGCAGTATATTCTTTTTATTTCGGAGCGTTTTTAATTTTTTCCCGTAGAAAAAGCGGCCCGGCATACCTGGCCGCTTTTTTCATGGTCGCCGTCTCCGCCCTGCTGTTATGGGTGAGGCCGTCAGGATATTTTCTCTTTTTCCTGGTTTCCCCGCTGGTCTTTTTTGTCAAAAATAAAAGCATGGCAAGCCGCGTTTCCTTTTTTCTGATAACCATTCTCCTGCCTGTATTTATCTTCGGGCTCCCATTTAAGAGTTTCAATATCAGGTATTATGGTGTATCGGACACCGATGTTTTGGGCAGGGGGATGTGGCAAGGTCTGGGAATTATCGAGGATAATCCTTACGGTTTTGTTTGCGATGATGCCGTCCTTGTGCCGTGGGTAAAAAGCCGGGGATATGATGTTGAGTATTCATCCCCGGAAATGAACAAAATACTCGGGGAATACGCAAGGAAAATTGTACGGGAAGACCCGGTCTATTATTTAAGAACGATTTTAAAAAGGGTCATCCTTATTGTAAAATCTCCGCTGGAATTGAGCCCGCCCCGGTCACTGGGGATTAAAAGCTCCGGCTTTTTTAAAGATTTCGGAACGCTCGACAGCATCAAAAAACATCCGGCCCCGTTCCTGTACCAGGGTTTCATGAAGTTTATCTTATTGCTCATCATGTTATATGCATGGATTTTCTTTTATTGCGGCATTATAGCCATAATTTTCATGCTTAAGGATCTAAAAAATTCCCGGCCGGAAATTATTTTGCTCGTATCGCCGTTTTTTTATTCCCTGGCCGTCCAGATACCGTTACACTTCGAGGTTCGCAGCATGGTCCCGGCCGCCTGGGTATTGATTTTCCCCCTGGCATGGGGAATCACCCGGCTGATGAGTTTGAGAAAGGCACAGCCTGACACACCTAAATCATAAACGTGATATTCAGCCGGAGCCGCCGTTATCGATAGTGTTAAAGACGCCGTGAAATCTCCGGGATAGAATAATGATAGAAATAATTCAGAAAAAAGGCGAGCGATGAACCCGCCTTTTCAAAAGCTTATAGACTAAGGCCCATGCTCTGGGTGATATTGACGACCCAGGTTGAAAGCGGCGGGAGTATCCCGAGGACGACTATCGTCATCCCGCACAGGAACAGGGCTAATCCCGACGATGTGGGCACCCGCACCGTTCCTTCGTCCGCCGGGGGATCGAAATAAGCCACCTTGAGCACGCCGAGATAGTAATAAAGCGATACCACCGAATTGAGTATAGCGTAAAGCACCATGATCTTGAAAAGCAGCCCGCCGTGCTGAAACGCAGCCAGGAAGAGGTAAAACTTGCCGACGAACCCTGCAAGGGGCGGGATCCCGGCAAGGGACAAAAGAGACAGAAGCAGCATCAGCGCAAGCGCGGGCGCCCTCTTTGAAAGCCCGGCAAATTCGGAGATACTGCTCGACCCGTTCATCCTGGTAACCAGCATCAGGACTCCGAAAGCGCCCAGGTTGGTGAACGCGTACAATATCATGTAGAACATGGCCGATGCGATTCCCAAGGTTGTCGCCGCGGCAAGAGCCAGCAATACGTAGCCGATCTGCGCTATCCCGGAATACGCCAGCATCCGCTTGAAATCTTTCTGCGGTATGGCGGTAAGGTTACCGATGGTCATCGACATTGCCGACAAAAGGAGGAGGATAAGCACCCACACCGGCTGAACCTGGGGCGCGGCCATTGAAAGGAGGAAAAGCCTGATGATAATTGCGATGCCTGCGGCCTTGGGCGCAACGGATATAAAAGCCGCAACCGGCGTCGGCGCGCCCTCGAAAACATCGGGCGACCACATGTGGAAAGGAGACGCCGATATTTTAAAGCCGAGCCCTGTCAGGAGCCCTATTATCCCCAGCAGCATGACAGGCGAAGCGTAAAGGTTCATCTTGCCCGCCGCGGTGATGATATCCACGAATTTCGTGCTGCCCACCGTCCCGTAAACCATGCTTATGCCGTAAAGAAAGATGGCGGAGGCAAATGCGCCCAGGAGAAAATATTTAAGCCCGGCCTCGCTTGAAGCCTTATTTTTCTTTTCAAATGCCGCAAGCAGGTATAACGGGAGGCTTATCAGCTCGATGGATATGAAAAGCGTCAGGAGGTCTGCGGAGGATACGGCCAGCATAAGGCCCAGGCAGACGAAGAGGAGCATGGAGTAATATTCCCCGCGGAACTCGAACTTTTTTTCCAGGAAATCGAGAGAAAAAAGAAATATCAAAAGGGTTATGAAGATGAACAGCACTTTGAAAAATACCGCCATGCCATCCAGGACATATGCCCCGCCGAAAAGCGTCGCATGCATTCCCCACATATGATTCGTCAGAGGCAGCGTCAGTATCAGGCCGATGATGCCCACGGCCGCGAAGACCCGCTTGCTCCTTACACCGAATATGTCCAGCAGTAAAAGCAGGAACGCCAGGACGGAAACTGATAGTTCGAAAGATATGGGAATAAATTTTTCCAACAATGTCACATACCTCCGAATCGGGAAATAAGATCAAGCACCGCCGGGTTGGTTACCTTGGTAAGTATCGAAGGGAAGAACCCGAAAAGCGCGATCACGAAAGCCAGCACGACAGGCCCGGCTTTTTCAACGCCGGTCAGATCACCGCTAACAAAGCATTTTTCATTGAGCGGGCCGAAGAATATTTTCTGGACGGCCCTCAGGATATAAATGGCCGTCAGCAGGATGCCGAATATACCCAGTATCACAATGACGGGGAATATCTTGTACGCTCCCAGGAAAACCATCAACTCCGCGACAAATCCCGAAAGACCCGGCAGTCCCAGGGACGCCAGCCCTGCGAATACAAAAATAGCGGCAAGCATGGGGATTTTAACTCCAAGCCCTCCGTAATCTTTCAAAGCCCTCGTATGGGTTTTCTCGTAAAGGTAACCGGCAAGGGCGAACAAAAGCGCCGTTATGATCCCGTGTGAGAACATCTGGAACGAAGCTCCCTGAAGCGCAAGCGGGGTCATGGCCGCTATGCCGAGTATGACAAGCCCCATGTGGGAAACGCTGGAATACGCGATGATATACTTGATGTCGGTCTGCATCATCGCGCACAACGCACCGTATAATATGTTGATAATTGCAAAGACGGCGAATATCTTGAGCCAGAAATCGGCCCCGTCGGGCATCAGCCCCACCGCAACCCGGATTATGCCGTAGCCGCCCATCTTCAGCAGGACTCCCGCAAGGATCATTGAAAGCGCCGTGGGCGCCGCCGAATGGCCGTCCGGAAGCCATGTATGGAAAGGCACCATGCCCGCTTCAATCGCAAACCCGATGAATATTATCGGGAAAACGATCATCTGCCACTTCGCGGCTATGGGGAATTTCTGGAGTATCCACATGTTGAAAGTGTTCGCACCCGAAAGAAAGTAAAGCCCCAGCGCCCCCAGGAGGATCAGACCGCCGCCCAGTTGTAAGTAAAGGATCAGCTTGGTGGCGGCATATTTCTTGTTTACTTCTTTGCCCTCCCCCATCTTGTCGGAACCCCAGATGCCTATCAGGAAATACATCGGGATGCTTGAAAGCTCGTAAAAAACTATGAAGAAGAAAAGGTTCATGCTTGCGAAAACGCCGAATACACCGGCAAGCACGGCGAATGTAAGGGCGAAATATTCGCGGACCCTCTCCTTGATATTGAAAGATACCATCGTGCAGGCGAAGCCCAGGATGCCCGTCAATAAAACCAGCGGCGCATTGAAGCCGTCAACTCCCAGGTGATATTCGACGCCTATGGCGGGGAACCAGCTTATCCACTCGACGAACTGGTATCCTCCCTGGTCATAGTTGTACAGGCAGAACATGAAGATACAGAACAGCATCGTTATAAACGAAGTGATCCCTGCGATGGTCCGTATCCTGTCCTTCTGATCGTCTTCCGACAGAATTATCAGGATGAGTCCCAGTAAGGGGATGCCGATTATAAATGTGAGGAAGGGGAAATCCATTCTCAACCTCCAAATGGGATGTTGGGTATATTTATGAACCTGGAAAGAGCCAGCAGGCCCAGTCCCGTAACGAACAGGAATATCACTATCATCAGGGCGTACTGCTGTACCTTGCCGGATTCCTCGTAACGGAGCCTGTCGCCCGCCGCGCCTATCAGGTAGCCTGTCAGGTTGACAACCCCGTCGATGAAGTAGTTGTCGATGAACTCCGCAACCCGGGCGGCAAGGAACAGTATGTTACGGACGATCCATTCCCAGAAATCGTCCATGTAGAACTTCTTGTCAAACAGCGTCCATAATAACGAAAAGCGTTTTTTAAGCAGGGCTTCGTTTTCCTGGGGACGCTTGTAGTAAAACGCGAAAGCGGTGCTTATGCCTGCAAGCGCAAGTATAAGCGAGATTATCATGGGCGTGAAGGAAACGACATGTTCCGAGATGTGAGGGCCGCCGGCGGTGAGGAAGTTGCCGAACATGTTGGCATCTCCCGGCATGCCAACAAAGCCTACCACAACGGTAATTGCCGCCAGGATTACGAGCGGCCATGTCATAACCCGCGGGTTTTCATGAGGCGCGCCCTCTCCCCTGTACTCCCCACAGAATGTCAGGTAATAAGCCCGGAACATGTAATAAGCCGTCATGAACACCACCAGAAATGCGATTATCATAAGAATCGGATGCTGCGGAATAGATGTCATGGTGGCAATGATTTCATCCTTGCTGAAGAACCCCGAAAACGGCGGGATGCCCGATATTGCAAGTGCGCCGACCAGGAAAGTCAAACCCGTTACCGGCATCTTCTTTCCCAGGCCGCCCATCCCCCACATATCGTTGGACATGACGGCATGGATGGCCGAACCCGCGCACAGGAACAGGAGCGCCTTGAAGAACGCATGCGTTACAAGGTGGAAAGTGCCTGCCACGTATCCCTGGGTCCCGGCGGATGCTCCGCCGTGCGAAACGGCCATGGCCCCGATATAAGCGCCTGCGCCGAGCGCCATCATCATGTAGCCGAGCTGGCTTATGGTGGAATATGCAAGCACCCTCTTGATATCGACCTGGACCACCGCCATGCAGGCGGCAATAAGGGCGGTAACGGCTCCTATATAAGCAACTATGATCGGAGCGGTGGGGGCCGCCTCGAAGATCGGGAAGGTGCGCGCCACCAGGTAAACGCCTGCAGCAACCATCGTTGCAGCATGGATCAGTGCGGAAACGGGCGTCGGGCCTTCCATCGCGTCGGGAAGCCATACGTGGAGCGGGAACTGGGCGCTCTTGCCCACTGCCCCGGAAAATATCAGGAGCGCTATTATAGTTACATTTACCGCGCCCAGCGTGGGCAGGAGATCCCTTACCTCGATGAAGTTGGTGGTACCCGTAAGGAAGTATAAGAAAACGATCCCTATAAGAAGCCCCAGGTCGCCGAACCTTGTAACGACGAATGCCTTCTTGGCCGCATCCGCCGCAGATTTCTTCTGGTACCAGAATCCGATAAGCAGGTAAGACGAAAGGCCGACAAGCTCCCAGCAGATATAAAGCGAGAAGAGGTTATTTGCAAGAACAAGCCCCAGCATCGAGGCCGCAAACAGCGACATGTATGCGAAATAACGGGCAAAGCCCCCGTCTTTTTCGTGATCCATATAGCCGATGGAATAAACCTGGATCAATGTGGCGACAAGGGTGATGAAGAAGACCATTATCGCCGAAAGGTTATCTACGAGGAGACCTAGCTGGATTGTCGCATCTTTATAAGTGATCCAGTTTACGAAGATCTGATAGGGGTCCGCTTCGGGTGAAAGAAGGCGGCCGATTAAAACCCCCGCCGATACCACGAACGCAAGGAAAATACCCAGGATCGAAATGTATGAAGATATTTTTCTTAATTTAACCCCTGTAACCAATATCAGGATAAAAGCCAGGAAAGGCAACAGCGGTATCAGCCATACGTCTTTCATGGCCATGCTTGATAAATCTATGAGGTTCACGACCTGCCCTCCATTCTCGATATTACCATTTCAACAAGTCCACCTTATCGACATCTACACCCCGGAAATTGCGGTAGATGTTGATAATTATAGCCAGGCCGACCGCCGCTTCCGCCGCGGCTACGGCTATAATGAAAAGCGCAAATACCTGTCCTACCGGCGTGCCCAGTTGTCTCCCGAACGCTATGAAATTGATATTGACCGCGTTGAACATCAACTCCAGCGACATGAGAACCGTGATGGCGTTCCTGCGGGTTATCACACCGTATATCCCGATGCAGAATATCAGCGCCGAAAGGATGAGATAATGGACCAGCCCGACATCAAGGAAGAAATTCCAGCAGTTGTTAAAGCAGTTATAAATAAACTCAATCACTTCAGCGTTCCTCCTTTCTGGCAAGGAACAGCGCCCCGATTAAAGCCGCCAGCAGGAGCACGGAAAGCGCCTCGAAGGGCAAAAGGTATGTACTCAGCATCATCTTCCCAATGTCCGTTATGGAAACGCCGGTTCCGCCTGCCGCGGCATGGGTCCACGCGTTAAGCAGGTATGCAGCGGTCATGACAAGGAAAAGCAGGAAGAGAACGAAACCCACTGATACCCTGTATAAAAGCGTCCCGCTGCTGTATTGATGCGAGATGTCCTTTGTGAACATTATTGCGAAAATTATCAGGACGCTTATCGCGCCGATATAAATGAGCACCTGCGCGCCTGCAAGGAATTCCGCATGAAGCAGCAGGTATAACGAGGCCACGCCGAGGAAGCAGAGGATCAGGCTGAGAGCCGCATAGAACACGTTCCTCAGGCTCACCACCAGTATAGCGGCAATCAATATAACCGCCGCTATGGGATAAAACGCAAGTTTTGAAATAATTACGGATATATCCATCCCTTATTCCTTCCCTTTCGGCAATTTGTGCTCATCGAGACGCTCCATTGAGCAGATCATGTCTTTCTTGTCATAAGTCGCCAGCTCGTATTCTTTCGACATTGTCAGGCAGCCTGTCGGGCAGACCTCCTCACAGATCCCGCAGAACAGGCACCTCGATATGTCTATGTTGTAGTCGAACACGTAACGCTGGAGCTTTTCATTATATTTAGTGGTAACGGTTATGACGGCGTTCGGGCAGTTTTCCGCGCAGATTTTACAACCGACGCAGATGCCTATCTCGCATGTCAGGCAGCGCATGGCTTCGGCCATGGCGTCTTCGCTTGAAAACCCGAGCTCGACTTCATCGAAATTTTTAACTCTTTCGCCGGGAGGAAGCTTGGGGATCTCCCTCCGCTTCTTTTCGCTTCCCAGCTTTTCTAATGTCAGTTCCGCCATACTATTCTCCTAGATACTGGAGACTGGAGACTGGAAACTAGATCTTACTACCATGTTTCAGTCTGAAGTTCCAGATTTTCAGTTTTTTAGTTTTTAATCTCCATCCTTGATTTCCCGTTGTAGGGGCGCGGTTTCCGCGCCCGTCAAGTTTCTAGTCTCTAGTCTCTAGTTTCTAGATACTTTCGGATGCCGAGAGCGGCTCTTTTCCCGCACGCGATGGCCTCCACTACAGTCGCCGGTCCCAGTGTAACGTCGCCGCCTGCAAATATTCCCGGCTCCGAAGTTTCCTGGGTTACCTCGTTCACCTCGATAGTACACCATTTGGTCGTCTTGATATTTTCAGGCAGGAAGCCTACCTCCGGCGTCCTGCTGATCGCAGGCATTACAAAATCGCATTTATAAACAAACTCGGAGCCGGGGATCGGCACAGGCCGTCTCCTGCCGGATTTATCAGGCTCACCCAGCTTGTTCCGCACACACTCGATCCCGGTAACCCTCCCGTTTTCGCCGATAATTTTATTCGGAGAAACCAGGAATTCTATGGGTATCCCCTCTTCTTTACAATCGTGGATTTCGTGGAAGTTGGCGGGCATTTCGTTCTCCGTCCGCCTGTAAAGGATGGCGGCGTCACAGCCCAGCCTTTTGCTGACGCGGGCGCAGTCTATCGCGGTATTGCCTCCGCCTATAACGGCGACTTTCTGAGGCTTCCGCTCCAGGCATTTCAGGCAGACGTCTTCAAGGAACTCTTCACCCGGTACAACGCCGTCCAGTTCTTCGCCGGGGATATTGAGCTTCGCAGGCTTCGTCGCGCCCGCGCCGATAAAAATTGCTTTGAACCCCTGGCTTTTCAAATCATTGAAATTCACGTCCTTGCCGATCTCCACGCCTGTTTTAAGTTCGACTCCCAGGTCGAGGATGGCCCGGACTTCCTCGTCAAGAATATTTTTTGGCAGCCGGTATTCGGGGATAGCGGTATAGAGGTAGCCTCCCGCCACGTTCAATTTTTCAAAAACCGTTACGGGGTAGCCGCTTTTTGCAAGCTCCCACGCACACGTAAGCCCGGCCGGGCCTGCCCCGATAACAGCCACCTTCGAATCTTTCGCAGGAGGCTTCTCATTCACAAAAGGCACTCTCTGATCGGCAGGGAGAGAACTGTCATAATCGGCCAGGAACCTTTTACAACCGCGTATATTTAAAGGAGCTTCGTTGGCGATGTTCCGGTTACATGCGGTTTCGCAGGGAGCCGGGCAGACACGTCCCAGGGTTCCTGCAAAGGGATATGTGGATTTCAGGATCGATACACCGTCTCTGAACCTGCCCTCGGCGATACAGACCATGTAGCCGCGGGCGTCCGTCCCTGCAGGGCATCTCTCGTTACAGGGAGGCGGCCCGGCGGACGGCAGGAAAGATGCTTTCTGGGATACCAGCCCTTCGGTGAAATATTCCTTGATGTGGAGAAGCCCCCGGAACCTGTCGGCAGGCTTCAGCCGCTCCCAGGGGTATTGTACCGTTATAGGCTTTCTGAAACACTCCTTGACGGTAACGAAAATACCGACCAGGAGGCTCCAGAAACCTTTTATCACATCGAAAATTTTCCTCATCTTTGTCCTCTGGCGTATTGTTTGTAATTTTAAAAAAATCCCGGGTTACTGTTTTTCTTTCAGGATGGCTGCGATCTCTTTAAGCGTGTCCCTGATTTCGTGTATCCCTTCGAGTATTTTATCGGACTCGTCGTCCTGGCCCTGTCCGGCGCTCACGAATATGCCGTAAAGAATCAGGCCGAGTCCTATGGGAAACAGCAAAGACACCAGTGGGGACAGCGGAAAACCACACGGGGCCGGATAATCCGTTTTTACCATGTTTTCCATGGAATTGAGCTGTTCCATAATTCTAACCTCCCCTCGGTTTTATCATCATCCATATACCGGTAAGCAGCATATTGAGAAATCCTACGGGCAGAAGCACTTTCCATCCCAGTCCCAGCAGGTGGTCCACCCTGACCCTGGGGTATGTCCACCGGAACCACATCAGGACTATTACGAAGAAGTAAGCTTTAATGAAAAATACCACTGCTCCGAGCAGAATATCTATATAAGGAATTACGAAATTGCCTAACTGAATGACTTTTGGGAATTCCAGCCCGAACGGGAGCATCCAGCCGCCGAAAAACAGGCTTACCGCTATGGCCGATATGATGAACATGTTGGTAAATTCCGCCAGGAAGAACATGGCGAAACGCATGCCGGTATATTCGGTAACGAACCCGGCGACAAGCTCCGATTCGGCTTCGGGGAGATCGAACGGCGTCCTGTTGATCTCGGCGGTCGCCGATATGAAATATACCAGGAAAGCAAGGATCTGGGGTACGAAGAACCATGTGTTTTTCTGTGCTTCCACGATATCGACAAGGCTGAGCGAACCGACGATCATGACAGGGCCGAGTATGCCGAAGATCATCGGGACTTCGTAGCTGATAATCTGGGCCGCCGAGCGGAGACCGCCAAGGAGCGAATACTTGCTGCCGGAACTCCATCCCGCGGTAAGGATAGCGATGACTGCAAACGAGCCGATGGCAACCAGGTACAACACCCCTATATTAAGGTCCTGGGCGACGAGGCCTTTCCCGAACGGGATGACGAGGAAAGCCATGAAAGTCGCCGCCATGCAGATGAACGGTGCAAGCATGAAGCCCAGCCTGTCGGCCCTCCTGTTTATGATGTCTTCTTTCAGCATCAATTTAAGGGTATCCCAGAGAGTCTGGAAAATGCCGCCTGTCCACATCGAGAACTTGGCCAGCCATCTCGGCCCGGAGACCATGGGGCCGAGCCGGTTCTGGATGCGGGCGGATATTTTACGCTCGAGCCATATCAGGAAAAACGCGTCCAGTGCGAGGAAAGCAAGTATTATAACCACTACTATCGCCATAAAGATGACGTGAAGTATCAGGCCTGTCCAGCCGTCGCGGGGGACCTGTGTATGTATAAAAGGCCCTGCTATCAGGTCTGTAAGCTTCCACAAGTAATACTCGAAGTTCATCTTATAACTCCTGTTTCATCGGTCGATTTCAGGCAGGATAAAATCCATGCTCCCCGATATGGCGATCATATCCTGGAGGAGCGCGCCGGGAAGCATGGACGGGAATACGGAAAGGTTGCTGAAGGAGCCTGTCCTGATCTTTGCGCGGTAGGCTTTCGAATCCCCGTCGCTGACGAGATATACACCCATCTCACCCCTGGGAGCTTCCGTCCTTACGTAAACTTCACCCTTCGGAATTTTCAGCCTGTACGGGAGTTCGGGAACGATGACCGGGCCGCTGGGGAGCTTATTCAGCGCCTGTTCGACAATATTGCATGACTGGCGCATCTCGTCCATGCGTACAATGTACCGGTCGAAGCAGTCGCCCTTTTTGCCCAGCGGGATTTCGAAATTAAATTCCGGATAAACCGAATACGGCTCGTCTCTGCGGAGGTCCCAACTGACCCCGCTTGCCCTGAGGTTCGGCCCGGTAACGCCGTATGCGACGGCGTCTTCGGGGCTTAAGACCCCCTTGTCTATCGTCCTGGTCTGGAAAATTATGTTGCCGGTAACAAGCCGGTCGTAATCTTTTATAGCTTCACGGAAATGCTCGATGAATTTCCTGGTTTTGGGTATGAACTCATCCGGCAGGTCTTTCGATACTCCGCCCACCCTCATGTACCCGTATAAAAGCCTTGCGCCGCAGAGCATCTCGAACAGGTCGATTATCATCTCCCTGTCCCGGAACGCGTAATTGAACGGAGTTACCGCCCCCAGGTCGAGAAGGTTGGTGGCCCACCAGACGAGGTGGCTTGCTACGCGGTTGAGTTCACAGACGATGACCCTGATGTATTCGGCGCGGGGAGGCGGGGTTATGCCGCCCAGCTTTTCCGCCGCCATGACCCACGGGAGGTTCGAATTCATCGATGCGCAGTAATCTATTCTGTCGGTTAACGGGACGAACTGGAGGTATGTCCTGTTTTCTGCTATTTTCTCAAGTGCGCGGTGAAGATAACCCACGACCGGGTCGCATTTCACTATTCTTTCGCCGTCCAGCGTTACGACAAGGCGGAGGACGCCGTGGGTGCTGGGATGCTGGGGGCCTATATTGACGACGATTTCCTGCGGGCCTTCCGGGTCGATATTTTCCATTGATTTTTTATCCAGCTCAAGCATTTATTTCACCCCATGTCCGGTAAGTGTACCATGTTTTCATGGACATAATCTTTCCTTAGAGGATGGCCTTCCCAACCGTCAGGCATCATTATGCGCCGCAGATCGGGATGGTTCAGGAATTTTATACCGAAAAGATCGTAAGCTTCCCGCTCATGCCAGTTGGCCGTCGGCCATATCGTTGTAACCGATTCGATTTCAGGTACTTCGCGCGGCACGGCAACTTTCAACAGAACCCTGTGCTTCAAAGGTATGGAAGAAAGCATATAAACGACTTCGAACTTGCTCCCCCTGTCGATGGCGGTTACGAAATTCAGGAAGTTGAAGGCAAGGTCGATATCGTTTACGAGATATTTAGCAACATCGAGCAAAGCATCGGGCTGAATGATAATGCCCTCGGGGTTATCGGGGTCGTCCGAGAATTTATAACAGGAGAATTTTTCTTCAAGCTTCTGCTTTATCTCTGAGCGGTTCACTTTTCTCCTCCGGGGCTTTTTTTATGGATTCATGCATGATTTTTTCCCTCAGCTTGATGATGCCGTAATAAAGAGCTTCGGGACGGGGCGGGCATCCGGGGACATACACGTCAACCGGGATAACTTTATCGACGCCCTTGAGAACCGAATAGGAGTCGTAGTAAAAGGGGCCTCCGTTGATGGCGCAGCCGCCCATAGCGATGACGTACTTGGGTTCGGGCATCTGGTGATAGAGGGTTTTGACCCTTTCCGCCATTTTCAGGGTTACCGTCCCCGCAACTATCATAAGGTCGCACTGGCGGGGGCTTCCCCTGTGGAAAATGCCGAAGCGGTCGAGGTCGAAGCGGGGAGAGCCTGCGGCCATAAGCCCTTCGATGGCGCAGCATGCAAGGCCGAAAAGCACGTACCACATCGAACTGCTCTTCGCAGAGTTGAACGCCCAGTCCAGCGTCGTAACGGCTATCGACCCCCCGGGAACTTTTTCAAGGTAAACAGGAGCCTTTTCTATTACGCCCATTTAAGGATCCCCTTTCTCCAGGCATAGGCCAGGCCCACGAAAAGTATCAGGATAAAAAGGATCATCTCTATAAACGCCCTGATGCCGAGGTCTTTGAACGCCACCGCCCACGGCAACAGGAACAGGGCTTCAACATCGAACACCACGAACAGTATAGCCGCCAGGTAAAACTTTATATTGAATTGGACCTGTGACGGGCCGACCGTTTCTTCGCCGCACTCATAAACATCGAGCTTTATTGGATCCGGCTTCGAAGGTCTCATGAGCCATGCAAAAAAGAGGGCGCCCGCCACCATAACGAGACCGCCCCCCATAAAAAATAAAACATACGCATAATCTATATTCGCCATCGCAGAAAAAGCTTACGCTTACCTCCTTATTCAGGAAGATTTTTTAAATGGTTTCTACAAACTGAAAGCAAATCCTTCTTGATCATATATAATAATGTAGGCGGACATTAGAATATATGATATTCAAATATTATTGCAAAATAATAAGATTTTAATTCATGCCCTGCCGGGATTTATTCTTTCAGAAGCCCGGCTATCGCCGAATTTATTATTGACAATTCTTTCGGCCCGAATCCGTATAAACCCAGCCTCATTCTCCCTTTTTTATCGACAAGGATCAGTGTAGGTATGGCTACCGCCCTGTAGTTCATTATTAATTTGTCGCTGTCGTTCAATAAAACCGTAAAGTTGTACCCGTTTTCTTTCATGAACCGTGCGACCCTCTGCTTCGATTCGCCGGAATTGATGGAGAGGATTACCAGGCCTTTATTTTTATACTGATCTTCCAGCTCCTGAAGGTGTGCCATCAACTTCCGGCAGAAAGGACACCATGTAGCGCCAAAATCAAGCAATACGACTTTGCCCCGGAGAGAAGAGAGAGTTACTTTTTTCCCTGAAAGATCCGGCAGTGTAAAATCGGGAGCCACAGGCGGTTCCAGGGGATTTTCTTCGATACCGGCACCTGAAGAATTTTTCGCATTTTCAGAAACCGCGGCTGTCTTATCGCCAGGATGTCCGGCGGGAGCCGGTTTTTGAGATGCCTGACACACTGATAATGAAAGAATACAACAGAGTAAAATGAAAATTGCCATGTTCTTCATAAATAACCTCCGGGATTATTTTATATCTTTCTTTTTGTTATACCTCGCTTCCTCCAGACAATAACGGCATATTAAAGAACAGGAGAAAAAAATATAACCACGCCCGGGTGCAGGGCGTGGTTATTCCGGTGAAATTATAGGGGGGTTATTTCAGCAATTCTGCTATCTTTTGCTCTATTGCGGCATTGCCCTGCGGGGAATAACCTGTCTGCTTCAACAGGACATTGCCTGTTTTGTCAACCAGCACCAGTGTGGGGATCCCGCTGACGGAATACGAGTCTGCGACCTCCCCGGTCGGATCGAGAAGAATGTTGAAAGTGTAGCCGTTGCTCTTAGCAAATCTCTTTACGGTCGATTCTCTTTCCTGGAGGTTGATCGACATGATTGTAAGTCCTTTGCTGCCGTATTTGTTTTGGAGCGCCTGGAGGTGAGGCATCGTTTCCCTGCAGGGAGGGCACCATGTCGCCCAGAAATCAATCAGGGCCACATTTTTCCCCCTTAATGAGGAAAGGGAAATTTCATGCCCGTTAATCGTTTTCAGTGTAAAATCGGGAGCCTGATCGCTTCGGGAGATCATGCCCGGACCGGGCGCCGCCTGTGAAGCGTAACTGTTCCATAAAAACAAGCCGAACGCTATCAACACTATCGCCAGGATTACAAGAGTTTTTTTCATTTTCTCCTCCGTTTTTTTTAATTTCAGCCTGTTGAATTCAAGCCCCGGTTCTTTTAAAATCAGCCGGCGATATCCGCGAATTGATATTTTAATCCCGCCTGAAGATCTTATCGAAACCTGCGGCTTTATATTTATTGATTCGTTTTCATGCTTTTAGATTCAGCGGGATGCGGGTTAAGACGATATGAACCCGCCGCAGCTTTTTAGCAAGCCGCAAATGCGGGGAGATGATTGGCGGGTTTTCTATTCTGATCGGGAAGGGTGATCTGTCAGTTTTTCTTTCCGCTTTCCGCGTCCTCTGCGGTTAAATCAATGACAAAACAAACGGTAACGCGACAACCCCCGCGCACCCTTTTTTTAAAGAGAAATTCCTTATTCGCCAGGCTGGCCGAGTTTCACTACAGGCGCTATGCGCCTTGGCTTGTCGGGGTTTGCTCCCCTTGCTATGGAAAGATAAAAGCTGAAAAGCTGGAAATGCGGCTGGATCAGTATCCCGCAGACAGGCTCCGCCAGTCCCGACTTCAATTCGAACACGTACTCCAGGTTATTCTTGTACCAGTTCGAAGCCGATTCCGTCAAAACCATACAACGGCCTTTATACCCGACTATTTCTCGCACCACCTGTTCCTCGTACTGCTGGAACCCGGGGGCGGAGAATATCACCGTGAGAACGCGGCTCGTAACCGATGAAATAGGGCCGTGGCGGAATTCGAGAGTCTGGTAAGAATCGGCGGGTGCTCCGGCCATCTCGATCAATTTAAGAGCGGCGTCTTTTGCAAGAGAATAATACGGGCCTGCGCCCAGGCAGACGATTTGCTCCGGCCTCGATACTGTTATCATGCGGAGCCTGTCGTGAAATTCATCCAGGTCAAGCTCTCCGAAGAGCTTGAAAAGGTTTTCTTCCCACCCCGAATCTCCGCAGAGCCATGAGCATATAAGGGACCCCGCGACAAGGAAGCCGGTGAAGGATTTGAGCATTATAACCCCTTCTTCTCCCGCCCCGGGATATACCAGTGAATAACCGGCATTTTTCTGAAGGCTGGAGCCGTCTGCGCCCGTTATGCCCGCGACCTTCATGCCGTACTTTTCTTTCAATTTATTCATGGCCAGGATTGTTTCAGACGTCTCTCCGCTCCTGGAAACGGCTACAACAATGGTATTTTCCGTGTCGAAGCTGAGGTTGTCCGCGTATAATATATCGGATGAGGGCAAAGCCGAAGCCTTGATTTTTCCCGGCTTGTTATTTAGAGCGCCTGCCAGGTAACTGCAGAGATGATACGAACTGCCGCATCCTACGAAAAGGAGGCGCCGGACGTCCCTGCCTATGAAATCGAGAACTTCATCTTTTTTCTCTTTTGTTGAATTAAGGATTTCCTGCCATAATTTAGGCTGTTCCTTGATTTCCGCAAGCGTTCTTGCACCCCTCTGTTGTAGCATTTTCATTCCCCCCGTAAAAAATTTTTAACAACATCCCGATCCGGACTTTTCAATCGACCGGGCGCACCTTACTACGGGCTTTCTTCATGGATTCGGACTCCCCTGCAAAATTATCGAGAATAAGCCCTGCCGCCTCGAACGGATCTATGCCCAGATCGTTAAGGCTCACAGCAGGCACCGGCGTACCGTCGCTCCTGATATTTACGCCCGTATGCATCAGGCACGATACGGCGCTCTTCGTGGCTATGGACACGGTCAATTTTTTCAGGCCGCCGCTTTCGTCTTTTATAAAAAGATCGTCGCCTTTCCGCAGAATTTTTGCTTCGGGGTTCAATTCTTCGATGACTTCTTTTATTATACAGATGAAAAGCCTCTGCCATGCTATGACCTTGGAAAGGTCGTCTTCGAAAAACTCGGCGATGAAATGGAGCATCTCATGGCTGAAAATGGACTTGTTGTCCAGGACATCGGCAAGGTCAACCATCGAATCTAACCTGACATCACAGCCGCCCATGAAGGCCACGGCCGCATCTCCCATGATGCCGGTATTTTTATAGATCCAGTGAGAAGCAAGCTGTGTCCCGTCATAAGTCAAAGGATGTTCGATGATATGCGTTTTCACCTTCATACCGCTTCTCTCATGTTGAGGTCTCCCAGCCGGTGGCCGTGCCCTGCATTTTTCATGCCGCGGATAAGCCTCATGCACGATTCACACTGCCCGCACATTTTTTCTTCCCCCCGGTAACATGACCATATCAAATCCAGCGGGACTCCCGATTTGACGGCCTCGTCGGCTATCCTGTCCTTATGCCAGTGGAGGGTGAAGCTGAAAAGCTCCGCCTTCCCCCATGTGGAAAGCTTGAAAAACTTATTGGCGGCCAGCATGAATTCGGGGGAGTTATCGGGGAAATGTTTGGCTTCCTCCAGGTTGCCGCCGAAAAGGACCCTGCCCGCCCCCAGGCTTTCGGCAAAGCACGCCGCAATATTTATGAAAAGGCCGTTCCTGTTGGGCACCCAGACCGCCTGGGCCCGAGCCCTGCCGCCTTTATCCAGATCTTTAACTTCCGGGAGCGGCGCTTCATCGTCCGTAAGAGATACGGGGCTTAATTCCTTGAGCCAGGGCAGGTCTATGATTTTATGCGGGACTTCATAATATGCCGCAAGCTTTTCCGCATGCTTAATCTCCTGCATTGCAGCCCGCTGGCCGTAATTCATGGTCAGGGCAAGCATGACCGAAAGCTCCTTTTTGGCCAGGGCCAGGTTCACCGCCGAATCAAGCCCCGCCGATAAAAGCAATACCGCCTTATTAGAGTTGCCGGCCATCATCCACCTCTAAAAAATTTATAGCTACAATAAGGAGTCAGTTTAATTCTTCAACCTTAAGAGGCTTTCTCCTTGTACCTGACAACTCTTAAAAAAGGTTAAAGAATCCGGGGATAGAACATTACGGTTGAATCTTTCGACAGGGCGGAACATCCAAAAAGATGAAAGACAATTATTCCGGATATACGGACGAAGCGCTGGTGGAAATGGCCCGGCAGGATATTTACCATGCATTTGAAGAGCTTGTCAGGCGTTACCAGGCAAAGATTTACGGCCATTGCTACCGGATGCTCGGAAACAGGCAGGACGCTATGGACTGTCACCAGGAAGCATTTTTAAGAGCATACAAGCACTTGAAAAATTTCAGGGGGGATTCCAGCTTTTCGGTGTGGCTTTACAAAATAGCGACGAACTTCTGCCTGATGCGCTTCAGGAAGCAAAAATCAAGGCCGAAAGAGTTGTACATCGAAGACCTCCTGCCCAAAAATTTATCCGAAAGCAACATCGCCGTCGAATTGCCGGACATCTCCGCCGAACCCGAACAACTCGCACTTGACGGCGAGCTTGTCGGCGTCATGGAAGATGCGATAAGGCGGCTGCCGGAGGACTACAGGGCGACTTTTATCCTGCGCGATATAGAAGGCTTCTCGACAAAAGAGTCCGCAAAAATATTGAAGATAACACAGGCCAATGTCAAAAGCAGGCTCCACAGGGCGCGGCTTTTCCTGCGCACGCTCATAGCTCCGTATCTGAAGGAGGCGTTCGTAACCAATGGATGAAAAAAAATGCTGCTGCAGGTGCGTTTATCACTTCTCCGCTTATTTCGACGGCGAGATGAAAACCGGCGCCTCTACAATGTTCGAATGCCGCCTTGAAGGCTGCCCCCGGTGCCGGAACCTGTTTTCATCCTTCGCCCTGACAATAAAACTTTACAAGAAAATCCCCTGCGCATCACTCCCGTGCGAGGCTCAGAAAATATTGTGCGACAAACTTTCCGTACACTGCCGTGAAAAGGAAAAGGGGAAATCCGAAAACAAATAACGGCCTGATAAATTTTTTGCTGAAACTTTTCCCTAACGGAAACATCAATATATTCAAATCATGATAAATGCCTTGAGGGGGTAAGGTCTTGAATCTTGAGCTTGCCGGAAACCCGGGTGTTTATAAGGTAAAAGTATATTCAAGGTACAAGATTCAAGCCCTGACCCCCGAAACCCCGGGTGATAAATGCGTTATTACATTTCAAGGAGTAAAATTATGCTGCTGAAAATTTTATTGGGCGTTTTAATCGGCGGCGGACTGGGGTTCGCATTGAACAGGATCTCCCTCATGTCGGGAGGGGGAAGCTGTCCCATAACATGCAACCCTTATGTCAGCGTCATTTTCGGGATCGCTGTCGGGGTGCTGTTCGCAATAGGCAGGTAGATTGTGGAAGAGGAGAAGCGTTGTATCAACCATCCTGAAAACCTGGCCGAATATTACTGCGCGGAAGACCAGGTCTGGCTGTGCGATGAATGCGTGTCCTGCAGGCATCCCGGCGTTTATTGTAAATACAGGACGAAGTGTATTGTCTGCGAGGAAATGAAAAACGGCGATTGAGACACCGAAGAGCGTCCCCAATGGTTTTTTATTCTAAATAAAAATACTTATTTTATTTGCTATTGCCGATTCCTTTGGATATAATTTATAAGGAATTCAGCGGATAAATAAGGAACGAACAAAATGTTAGCATTGCAAGATATTATAAATTTGTTAGATAGAAAATTTGATTTTTTAATGGCCTCTAAACAAGAAGATTTTATGCTCGATTTAGCCAATTTCATAGAATTTCTTCTTGAACATGACCAGATAAAAGATTTTACTATGAAGATATACTATAAATTTACTGAGGAACAGAAAAAATATGAAGAGATACAAGAAAAAGAGAAAAATCAAATAATAACTCTTGCCGACAAAATAAGAAAGAAATATCCAGAGATTGATGACAGTGATAAACAATATCCTGGACATCCCACATTAGATTATATGCGTTCATTTGCTGCGTTCGATGACATAGTTAATAAGAAAAGGGTAAAGAGTTTTCCTGTCGAGCCGGACATGATGGATGATGATAGCGATCCACACGAATTGTTGTGTATTATTTGTGCAAAGATTGAAAATTATGAAGAAAAAGATAAGAATGGTGAGAAAATCAGAACAATGGACGAGGACATAATACTTGAATATTTTCACCTTAATGATGAAAGAACATATAATTTTAGAGAATGGTTAAATTCATGCCGTGTATCCGCAGGAAATGCATTAGTGGCTCTTTATGAGACTGTATCTAAGATTAATCCCGAACCAAAGAAATATAAATCACTTCAAGATAGAGACATACAACTCAATTCCTTTGAGGAGAAGAAAAGTATCCATTTTGACAGTTGGATCGAAGGTGCCGCTTATGGGGTTGATTCCGACAATTTAATCTTTAAATCCCGGGGACCCAATTCTGATAATACTTTTGAAAAGTTAAGATATAGAACTAAACGAATATACGATGCGGTAAGGGAAGAAATAGGCTCACAACTTTTGCATAAGCAAATATTGAACAACTATAAGACGAGAAGCATTTGGTACAACTTCGAGGAACTTTGGAATCTAGTAACGGACAGCAAGGGAAAGTTTACCAATAAGAGAGAGCAATCATTGACACTTAATTTGGCGAAATTTCTGTTTGATAACGGAGTACCGGTTATTTACAGACTGAAAGCAGGTCAGCACGAAATGGATATGGTTGACCCGAGTGCCAAAAGCCCGCTTCTCATAGAAGTGAAAGTTTATAAAGACAGTTCTTCTAAAAAAGAGATAATAGCGGGCGTTGCCCAATTGCATTCTTATCTGAATAATTTATCGGCTACAAGAGACATAAACGAAGGTTATTACGTTGTTTACAGGCTGGGAGGCCCTATATACGATCTTCCAGAAAAAATCGTTACCAATCAATTTACTATCTACACAATTTTAATTGATCTGGGAAAAAGCCAAGAAAGTGGTAGCAAGCAGAAGAAGCCCATAATTATTTCAGAAAACGAAATTATAGAAGGATTTAAAAATTAACTTGAATTAATTACCTGATCAATTCAGTTCATACGGCAACCGGCTACCCCGCTTCTACTCCGCCGGGCATGCCGCTCACAGCCTCATCTAATTATCGTCGCCGATTTTGAGCCTGTTTTCCGAGACCTTAATAATTTCCTTGAGCATGTCGGAATAACCGATCCCTGCATAATCCGCCATCTTTGCCAGGTGGCCGTCCCAGCACCAGCCGGGGTTGGGGTTCACTTCAAGCAGTTTCGGACTGCCTTCGGAATCCAGGCGCCAGTCGAAACGGGCATAATCGCGGCACTCCAGCCTGTTGAAAAGCTGGACACACCACTCGATAAGCTTTTTCTCCGTTTCTTCATCAAGCTCGGCCTTTATGCTTTTAATCCTGGCGTACGGTGACTCCGGCAGCCACTTGGCCTCAAACCCGCAAATCCTGGGAAGCACCGGCGGGAGATCGGAATAATCTTCTTCAAGTATCGGGAGCACCATGTAAGATTCCGGAGGGTTCCCGATAATCCCGATGCTGAGATCCTTGCCGGTGAGAAACTCTTCCAGTATAAGCGGCTTGTCGTAGCCGAAATTCTCTCTTATCTCGGAAATAGCCAGGGTAAGATCCTCAAGGTTGCTCGTAACGCTGTTGACCGTAATCCCGAAACCGCCGTCCCCGAAATTCGGCTTGACGATGACCGGGAACGGGCAGTTCATCTCGAATGTGGAGTCCCCGGGCTTGATGAATATGGCCTGCGGGACGGGGATGTCCATCTCTCCTGCAATGCCCCTTACGAGAGATTTGTCGTAACAGAGCGCCAGCGACTGGGGCGTCGCACCAGTATAAGGTATTTCGAGCATTTCAAGTAGTGTAGGGATAAAAAGCTCTTTCCTGCTGTCATTGTTGAAGCCTTCATCTGCAAGGTTGAGCACCATGTGAACCTTTCCCTTCAGCTTAATAAGCTCCTGATGCAGGGTATCGTGACTTGAAAGATAACTGAAGGAGAAGCCGTTCACATCCCTCAACGCGGATTTCAGCCTGTCTATCGTATAAAAATCATCATCGTCAAAAACGCAACTAGGCTTTGACGGGTCGGGCTTCGACGGGTCGCCTGTAATGACGACAATATTCTTTAATGCTTCTTTAGACCTTTTCCTGACAGGCGCCCAGTCTTTACGGACCTGGGACGTAAATATAAGCCGCTGCGCCATCATCCCCAGGTCCTGGTTCCGCTTGGAATCGGCAGAGATGCTGTCATGAACCTGTATCTCGCTGAAGCCCGCTTCTTTAAGAAGCTCGCTCAGGCTCTCCCTGGAATAAAGCCTCTCGGCATAAAACTGGTCAACTATAACTCCCTTGTTTATGTGCGTTACGACTTCGCGCGAAATCAAACGCTGCCTGTCCGCCGAAAGAGACCGCTCCCGGCACACGAACAGGTTCTTGTTAATCCATTCCCATGAGCGCGGTTGAAAGCTCCGCCTCATGTAATCGCCGTCGGTAACATCTATCAACAGCTTCCCCCACGGCTTCAAAACCCTGAAGATCTCTTTCAGCACGGTTAGGTCGTCCTGGAGTGTATCGAAGTAGCCGAAGCTGTTTCCCAGGGACATCACGACATCGAAACTGTCGGAAGGATACGGTATCTTCCTTGCATCCCCTTCCTTGAACTTTACTGAAAGACTCTCTTTTCTGGCGCGGACCTTGGCCCTCTGGATAAGATAGTGGGAACGATCCAGACCTTCCACACTTTTGAACCCCCGCCTCGCCAGCTCCAGGGAGTGGCGTCCCTGGCCGCAGCAGAGATCCATAACTTTTGTTTCGGGAGTGAATTGTATGCACTTGTCGAACATATCGATTTCGGCGCGGGTGATGTTGTCGTCTTCCACCACGTCCCCGTCGGTCTTGAGGTAAGTGGAATTGAATATGTGTCTCCACCAGTCGGGATGAACGTGTTCTTCAAGATTTGCTACGAACCCGAGGGGTTTCGGCTTGGAACCGTTTTGTTTCTTGGGTCTCGGAGGTTTCTCTTTGACAGCTTCTCGGCTCACTTTTTTTCTCCCTCCTGCTTCGCTATCTACGGGGGAATTCCGGCTGCCTGTTTTTGATGAATGATTATATGCACACTTGATCTCCAATGTCAACAATTTATAGACTTAATTTTCGGGTTTTGGGGCAAAATCTTAAAAAATAATTTCGGAGGCCGCCGGACCCCCGAAAAAAAATCCCGCCCGCTATACCTGGTATCCTATATTTTACCCTTACCGTCGCAATAATAGCATCTCCCCGTGCCGTTACAAATAGAGCACGGGTTATCGTCCAGATTCCTGCCCGAGCCTCCGCAGACATGGCATTTCTTCGACCCGCCGCAGGAAGGGCAGGTGGATAACCTTTCCGGGCTGCCCGTATCGCCCAGCAAAGTCTCGCAGTCATCACAATTACAGCACTGATGATCATGGACATGTGTTTCTACAACCGCCGTCCGGGACGGCCGGTCGGGCGTATTTAAGATCCTCGCTTGAAGCATCCCTGCAGAAATTAGCAGCATGAAGAAAACGATTGCCGTCATTTTTAAGATCATTCCCGATTTTATGTGTTTCATAATAACCTCCCCGGTATCCGGTCTTTTACCATTAAGACCGCCCTGTCCGGGCATTTTGTCTATTGATAAAAAATTTCAAAAAATAATATCCAGATACCGGAGATTTTAAAAATGACGGCAGAAGTTTTCGTCATTCGGGTATATAATAAATCAAAACAAGAGGATCTCGTTCCTTTGAGGCGAAAAATACCATTGAGACAGGAGATATAGTTGTAAGGAAGCGGATTATGGATAAACATGTCAGAAACAACCTGATTTTCACCCTGTTTCTTATTTCTCTCGGCGGTCTTACGATTCACCTGCTGGTTCACCCGCCTGTTGTAAAGGGGAATATAGAATGGGTTCGTATGATACCTTCTTTAGCGGACCTTGTTACGATGTTCCTGATAACTTTACTTTTTTTAAAAAAAGAGACGGCGCCATGGGCCGAGTTATTAACCGGGCTGACTGTTATCTTCGGAATTCTCCTGATGAGCCGTTATTCTTTAAGCCAGTGGCATCCTGATATGCCTATATCCGTGGCATTGCTAAATTCAACCCTTGCCAATTCGATTATACTTTTTGGCAAATTCATGGTAGGCAAAACCATTTTCGAATCATATTATCCCGAAAGGGTCCCGAACAACTGGAAATGGCCTACCACTATCCGTTTCCTTTATAACGGGTGGTGGGTAATACACTTCGTGCTGATTTCACTTGTTTACAGCATCGGTTTTATCTTTCTCAAGAAGATATTATAAGGAGGTAGGATATGGATAAGCATGTCAGAAACAACCTGATTTTCGCCCTGTTCCTGATTTCATTGGGCGGTCTTATGCTCCACCTGCGGATTCACCCTCCCCTCGTAAAGGGAGAAATCGAATGGTACCGTACGATACCTTTTTTTGCCGGCATCATTACGATTTTCCTGATAACATTTCTTTTCCTGAAAAAAGAGACGGCTCCCTGGGCATATTTATTAAACGGTCTGACCGTTATCCTCGGGGTTCTCTTGATGAGCCACTTCTCTTTAGGCAAGTGGGATTCGAGCGTGTCTTTCCCCTTTGCAATATTAAGTACAACGCTCGGCGACTCGATAATACTTCTGGGCAAATTCATGGTGGGCAAGACGCTTTTCGAATCATATTATCCCGAAAGAGTTAAGAATAACTGGAAATGGCCGATAACCATCCGGTTTCTTTATAACGGGTGGTGGGCGATACACGCCGTATTAATCACGGTCGTTTACAGCATCGGCTTTATTTTTCTGAAAAAACTTCTATAAAAGGAGGCCGGATATGGGTACATTTTTAAAATACTTTTCTATCGGGAAACCCGGTTTTTACATATTTCACGTTATAGTGATAATATTGATACTGCTTCTAGGCGCTGGCATGGACTTCTAAAATCCCCCGGCAGGCCCCTTAAGTTGTAAAAATAAATGCAGTCCGGTTTCGGCTATAAAATTAAATTTACTTGACCAGCGCCTGGAATTCGGGCATGGATTTCATCGGCCCGAATTCTTTATCCATCTTCTCCATAACCGATTTTTTGACCCTGGGATTTTTGATACAACTCTCCAGGTATCTCATGGACAGGAGGTAATTCTTATTGCGGGCGGCGATAATGGCAAGGCCGTAATTTCCAAAATCCGAAATGACGCCTTCTCCGGCGGTGCCTGCCAGCGCCTTGTTGTATTCGGTTTTCGCGTCCTGGTCTTTACCCATCGAAAGATACAGGTCGCCGAAAGCAAGGTCGAGGTCGGCTGTGGAAGGGAGCGGCTCCGTAAGGTTCCCGGAAAACCGGCGGGCTTTTTTCAATGCATCTTCAGCGGCTTTCAGGTTCCCCTGTTCCAGGAGCGCCCGTCCCATCCCCAGGTAAGCCCTGGGGTTTTGCGGGACAAGTTTCAGCGCCTTCCCTATTTCCTCTTCCTCCCGCGTGAAATTTTTCTGCTTCCGGTAAACTTCACTGAGGCAGAGGTGTGCGTCCGGGTTACGGGGATATAACCGGATGGCCTTTTTATAAAGCGATTCGGACTTTTTAAAATCGCCTTTTGCGCAGTTAAGCTCGGCAAGTCCCAGGATGACATACTCGTTTTCGGGGCTTATTTTTTCCGCCTGGCTGAAAGCGTCTTCCGCATCTTTTATATCGTCCAGGTCAAGCAGGTAAACGCTGCCCAGGCTGCACAGGGCTTCGACTTTTTTATCGGGATAGCCGAGCGCTTTTTTATAGAATGAGATCGATTGCTCGAAATCGCCGTTTTTGCGGTAAAGGTCTCCTATCTGGGTATATATTTCTTCGGGGTCGGGGTATTTGTTTTTAAGCAGATCCTTGAAGAGCTTCACAGCCCTTAAGGGGTCGCCGGTGATGCTGTAAATCCTGGCAAGAAGGACACATGCTTCCTGGTCGGACATGTAAGGCTCCAGTGTTTCCCGAGCTTTCTTGAGATCCCCGCGGAGGAAATAAATCTCGCCCAGAATAATATTGGGAGCCGAAGCCTTCGGATCCAGCGCCAGGGCTATCCCGGCTTCCTGGGCCGCTTTTTCATATTCTCTTTTTTCCTTGTACGCTTCGGCAAGGCCGAGGTGAGGCTCGGAGCATACGCTCCCCTGAGTCCCCATGTATTTATCCGCTTTGATGACCTTTGTAAACATTTCGGCGGCCCTGTCGTAATCGTGTTTTTCAAGGTACAGGTTCCCGAGGCTGATCATCGATTCCCTGTCCCCGTCGTAGTCGCCTGCGGCCCCGTAAATCTTTCCAAGAAGGTCGGATGCTTTCCGGTCGCCTGCGTAAGGCGTCAGTATTTCCCGCGCCTTTTTGAGGTCTCCGCGGAGGAAATAAATCTCACCCAGAATAACATGGGGAGCCGCCGCCTCAGGATCCAGCGCCTGCGCTATCCCGGCTTCCTCCATCGCTTTTTCATATTCTTTTTTTCCCTTGTACGCTTCGGCAAGGCCCTGGTGAGGCCCGGACCTGACTGTCCCCTGAGTCCCAAGGTACTTATCAGTTTTGACGGCCGTTGTAAACATTTCGGCGGCCCTGTCGTAATCGCGTTTTTCAAGATACAGGTTCCCGAGGCTGACCATCGATTCCCTGTCCTCGGGGCTTGCTTTTATAAGGCGGAGATATTCCGCTTCCGATTTTTTTTCTCCGGTTTGCCCGGCGTTTTGAAGATTCCGGGGAGAATTTATTTTTGCCTTTTTGAGCGGGGGGGCTGCTCCGGGCGGGGGGCTTTCCCCTCTCTGGCATGAAAAAATAAAAGCCAGCGCCAGCAGGGATATCAATATTTTTAACGGCGAAAATATAACTCTCATTTTTTATCCAGATGATTATAGCATAATTGTGCAGTTTAATGCAGCGTCAGGACTGCCGGATTTTCGAACTGGAGGATCGATTTTTTGAAGACCTGGCCGGGCAGTATGTCCCTTCAGGAAAGAAAGGGATCGGGATTGTGACGCTGAATTTATGAGATAGGGGATGAGGATTCGGCATGAAGTAATTGAGCCGGATTCAAAAAATCAAGACCTGAGGTCGAGGTGTTGGTCATTTTTAGAAAAAAAAGAAAATATGAACCCATTTATGTTAAGATGTCCCCTACAGATAAAGTAGATGATATCTTTACTTCTTTTCCATACTATGAAAAAGAAGTTGGTATCTTATCAATTGAAATGACAGGTAGAAAAGACAAGAAACTCGGTAAAAATAAAATAGAGCCAGGTTTGATGGGTATAGAGATAGGAGACTCTGTCTTTATTGAATTAGGTATTAATGATGAAATTAAGTATATGGAAATTTTAGCATCGAGGAGACAATGGGAAATTATTGAAGAGCCTATTATTCCTGACAGATTTTTTGATGCACGCGTTTTTTTTGTAAGCAGGAAACTATATAATTTTGAGCCAAATTTCTATACAAATTCGGAAAAAGATCAATTGCTTATCAAATTATCTAAGGAAAATATTTTTGAAATTTATAGAATTGCAAAAAATTTATACCTTGAAATTTTCGAAAAGAAAATCCTCATCGGAATAAGAATTTTGGAAATAAAAGAGGAAAATCCCTTCGGTATTATATTTTGATGTTTAGGAACTTCCAGGGGGTCTATAGAACCTGGAAGTGTGAGGCAAGTCTTTGATCTTGAATTGGCATCGTATGATTCGGGAATTCGATGCTGAATTTACAAGGCCGGGGATGAGGATATAAGCTCCGTCGTATCATCTTGTCATTTGATCTGTTTAATGCAATAATAATTAGACTTATCGGCAATATATCAATCTCGAACGGAACTGGAAAACATGAATCAAAAAATACAACGGGGCGCCCCGAAAATTAAAATCGGCCTGGCCGCCGCACAGCAATGGTTCCCGCATTACGACCCCGCGGACTTCTGCTCACTGATGGCCGGGTGGGGATGTGATTTTGTTGAGGTTATGCCTGCTGCGGCCCCGCCCGAACAGGAAGACGCCTGGTTCGATGCCGTAAAGGATTCGTCCCTGGAGCTTGTCTTTCACGCCCCGTACACCAGGCCCTACCGCCTGGGCGATTTCAACAGGCCCGGCCAGAAAGATCTCTTCCATTCCATGTTCGAGCGGCTGGCCGATATCTCACGTTATCAGCAGGTAACAAGGGTGGTCCAACATTCTGCGGCGGGGCCGGAGGCGATGGATAAAGGCGAGTTGTTTTCGGTAACGGGTGATTTTCTGAAGTGGTTTTTCGAGACCCGGACACGTGAAGGATGGCCGCTTGAGCTTGCCCTGGAGCTTCTCCCCCATGACGAGAGATACCAGAAGGTGGGGGATTGTATTTCGGATCTTCTGACGCTTCGCGAGATGTTCCCGTCTTACCGGCTGATATTTTGCTGGGACCTGGGGCATTTCCGCTCGAACCTGACGACGGGCTACGACGGCCCTGCGGTGTCTTCGTTTCTTAAAGATGTCCGCCACGTCCATGCTCATGACATGGTTGACGGGGCCGACCATCATCCCCTTGTTACGGGAGAGGTGCCTGTCGGGGAGTACCTGGAGCTTCTGGATTTCGAAGATACGATATACATCGGGCTTGAGATCCATTATGAAAACGCCGTTTCTCTCGGGGAGCCGCTGGAGCTTGCATATTCAAGCATACGAAAGGTTGCCGGTTATACCGCGGCATTGCAGGAAAAACCGCTCTCCGCCAGGAAATAGCAGTCATAAAAGAGGAGGGTTTCCAATGTTCGATCGCGTTAAGGCGTCCCTGGATAAAGTGGCCGAGAGCCTGGACGAATCCAGGATTTTCGATATTTCGGAAGAACAGCGGGAGCGCTTAAAAATATACGGCCAGGATATGCCTGAGCCTCTGCCAGCTCTTGTCGGGCGGTACGGGGAGCGCCAGGTCAACCTGGATTTCATCCCGTGGGCCGAGAAAAAATATGTAATGGTCCTGGATATAGGACTCCGGTCGCCGTTCGAGATGTTCATCGAGAAAAAAGGTGGGGAACGCGGTCTCCAGGTGATACGGACGAGGGTGCCGCTTTCGGAGATCGAATGGGGAGACGATGAATTCCGCCGGAAGTACGTCGTCCAGGCATGCCTTTTGCCGCTGGTCCAGAAGTTTCTCGACGATAAGTCCGTCGCCGGACTTATCGGGAAGCTCAAAGACTTTGAAAAAGTTACCATCGACCTGAGATATGTAAGAATATACCACTTCCTCGAGGCAGGGAGCCGCCCGGATTCCAGGGTGATAGTTTCGGAAATAAAGATTCTATCCAAACTTGCCGATAAGATTGAGGCTTTGAGCCGCAGGTAGAAAAAGACTACAAAGGATAAGCAACGCCGTTTTATGATTGGTGCGATTACCATTGCCCGGGTCAGAGGCATCCCTGTTAAGCTGGATTTTTCCTGGGTCATAATTTTTGTCCTGGTTACTTCCACCGTTTCAAGCGAGATCGGCTCCCAGATCAAGGATCTGAACCCGGCCGCCCTGCTGCTGCTGGCGGTGCTGGGGTCGCTTATTTTCTTTTTCAGCCTTTTGCTTCACGAGATGTCGCATGCATTCGTAGCGCAGAACGACAAGATCGGCGTAAGGAGTGTTACTCTGTTTTTATTCGGTGGTGTAGCACAGCTTGAAAACGAGCCGGAATCGCCGGGGGCCGAATTCAGGATGGCTGCCGTCGGCCCGGCTGTGAGCATCGTACTGGGCGTGATCTTTCTCGGCATCTGGTACTACGCGGTCCAGATGAATCTATGGCTCCCAATTATTATCCTTTCAAATATGCTGGGAGTCATAAACATCGCCCTGGGGATCTTCAACCTGGTTCCGGCGTTCCCGCTGGACGGGGGGAGGATTTTCCGCGCGATAGTCTGGGCCATAACGAAGGATTTGAGAAAAGCCACGAGCATCGCGGTCGGGATGGGGAAATTTTTTGCTTTTGTACTGGTGCTGTGGGGTTTGATGCTGCTGCTGAAACAGGAATGGATATCGGGCATCTGGCTTATTTTCATAGCGCTTTTCCTTTACCAGGCGGCGTCCTCCAGCCTCCGGATGGTAACCATCCAGAAAGCTCTTTCAGGCGTCAGGGTCGCCGATATCATGAGCTCGCCGCCGGTAACGGTATCTCCCGATTTAACCGTTGCCGGGCTTGTTTACGAATATTTTCTCTCACACCGGATTTTTGCCTACCCTGTAGTTGAAAACTGGCTCCCCACAGGCATCGTAACTACCGAGGATGTAAAAAAAATCCCCAGGGAGCGCTGGGATGCCGTAACCGTCAGAGATATCATGCAGCCTGTAACGCCGGATATGATGGTATCGTCCGAGGACGATATGGGAGATGCTTTTCTGAAGCTCAACGAAAGCGATAAAACAAGACTCCTGGTGATGTACCAGGGGAAGCTCGTGGGCATTCTCAGCACCTCCGACGTCTCAAGGTTCGTTCAAATAAGGGACAGCCTCGACCGGACGGGGAGAGGCTCCGGTTGGGCCGGCGGCTCCGGGAATTTCCCTGCCCGACATGTCCGGCAGGTACCTTATGAACAAAAGGATCAGCATCCATTGTAGTCCCCGGTTCAATTCTCTGAAAAATTTTAAAATCGGGATGTTTTTCACCGCCTGAACCTGTTGAAAAATTATTTCAATTGTATTAAAGTAACATTATAAGGAAGTCCCGTAAATAAGTTTCAAGTAATTACGGCCCCATGAGGAGGCGGTTGTCAGTGGGGAAATATGATAATATCAAAGATGAGGGCGGGGAGGATATTATGTTTCCTAAAGAACAGGCCTTAATCAGAGAAGAAACGTGGACGGAGGACGAGCTTTCAGAATCCCCGGAATTTCCCGTGGAATCCATCGAGATGCTGCGTGAACAGGAAGACGATATCGACGAATCTTACGATTAATTTTCAACATTTTACCCACAGGTTTATCCACAGTTCACAGGGTTCTGTGGATAACATGTTAATAACCCAGCATCTCCAAATTTTTTCAAAAATCCCCTGATTAAAGGATTTATTGCTTTTTTTACCGGAGGCTGAAAATGGATGTCGAAAAAGATTTTTTGATAGTGGTTTTTATAACCGTCCCCGGCATGGAGGAAGGAGACAGCATAGGCAAAACGCTTGTAGAGGAAAGGCTTGCAGCCTGCGTGAATGTACTGCCGGGAATCACTTCTCATTATATATGGGAAGGGAAACTCGAATCTTCACCGGAAGCTCTGCTTATCGTCAAGACCGGAGCTAACCGCTTCGAGCAATTAAGGAGCAGGGTGCTTGAGCTTCATCCTTACAACGTCCCGGAAGTTATCGCAATCCCTATTGTAGCGGGAGATCCCGGGTATCTTGACTGGGTCAGAAATTCCCTCGACGAATAGCAGTGACCCTGTGAAATTCAGATTTCGTCTTACACCATTTTCAATAATTTTACTGATATTACTATATTTCTGCCTTCCTTCGGGATGCTCTTCCAATAAAGTCGAACCTGCTATAATCGAACCTGCCGGACAGGATACGGACAAAAATATTTCTGAACTCAAAATTCAGATAGACCGGTTACTTTCAGACGGCAAAATAGAAGATGCTAAGAGGCTCGCCGAAAACACCGTCAGCCTGTCGGAAAGGCTGCCCGGCGATAACTCCGCCAGGAGCCGTATTCGCACTGAAATCGGCATGATATTTGAGAAATACGGGCACACGTCGGAAGCGGCCGAATATAGTCCGTCCGATGAAATTTTTTCAAAAAAAGATTCGGCCCAGAAGGCGGTGCTCCTTCAAAAGCTGGGGTTCAGCGCACAGGAGGCAGGCAATTACAAGCTTGCCGAAAAAGCCCTCACCGAAGCCCTCCGCATCCTTTCATCGCACGGCGGCAATAATGCCGCCGGGGAAGCCGTGGCGCTCAGTGATCTTGCACGTGTCCAGATATCGGCGGGGGAATTCAGGAAAGCTGAAAAGACGGCGCGTAAATCGGCCGTACTTGCAGAATCTTTAAATAATTTCCCGCGGGCCGATCTTGCAAACATAAAAGTTTCCCTCGGCGAAGCCATGTTCGAAACGGGCGATTATGACGAGGCCGAAAAAAATTACCGGGAAGCCGAGGCACTGCTGAAAAATGAAGATAACCCCGATGCCGAGGCGGTATTGAGGAACAACCTGGGGACTCTGCTGAGGGCAAAAGGCGACCTGGAAGGGGCCGCATCCGAAGCAGAACGCTCCCTTGCCGTTTTGAAGCGGCTCAGAGGCGAAAACCATCCGTCCGTCGGGGTGGTTTTGATAAACCTTGCAAGCACAATGAAAGACGCCGGAAATCTCGACGGCGCTTCGAAAAACCTCGATCAGGCCCGCAAAATCCTTGAAGAAAACCGGATGCTGGATTCCCCCGCTTATGCCTCGTATTTACAACAGAAATCATCACTGTTATATTCTTTCGGAAAATATTCGGAATCCGAAAAGCTCGCCCTGAAGGCGCTTGAGATCCAGAAATCGAAACTGGGCGAAAGCCATCCCGAAGCGGCAACCACGTATAACCAGCTTGCTTCGGCGGCCATGTCGCTGGGAAAGCTTGAGGAAGCCTATAATTTCGCAGGGAAGGCGCTTGAAATCGATATGAAGGCGCTGGGAAGAAACCATCCTGAGACGGCAAGAGATTTTGCCGATATGGCTAAAGCCGCCATGCTCAAAGGCGATACAAAAGGTGCCGGGCGGCTTGTGGAAAAAGCCCTGAAAATAAAAACGCGGCCGGGGATAAAGGCAAGACATATCGCATTGAAGGCCGAAATCCTCGAGGCAAAAGGCGATCCCGACGAGGCCGCGGACCTGTATAAGAAAGCGTTGAGCTTTGCTGAAACCGCACTGGGAAAGGATCATCCCGACCTCATCTTTATCCTGGAAAAATATTCCGATTTGATAAAGCGTAGCGATATCAAAGGCGCCGAAGAAATGCTGAAGAGGGCCTCGGATATCGGGAGAAAAATGCCCGGCTTATCCAATCCCCAGGTTCAAATAACCAGGAACTCTCTTGCAAGACTGCTGCTTTCGGAAAAGAAAGCAGGAGAGGCTGAGAAACTGCTGGCGCCTTATGTTAAAAACCCTGCTGCTTCAGAGGTGCAGGTATTCACCTGGGAAATCCTGATGGAAGCGGAGATTTTGAAAGGGAATAAAGCCGGGGCTGAAGCATATTGTACTAAGGCGTTGGAGCTTGCCCGCCGGATTTATCCGCCGGATGACCCACGGCTTGAGGCGCTGGAGAATAAAGCTTATTCGGTAAAGGCCGGGAAGTTCGACTGATGGAACCGGGGCCGGGAGATTGGCCTTTAAAAAAAATTTATGCCTGTCTATTTTGCACCAATATCCTTAACACAACGGAAGCCTATAACGTGGGAAGATATATCGGGATCGACAAGGTGATAAAACGAGCATCTCGATTCGTCCTCAGTAAAGGCCCATGAGCCTCCTTTTATGCCACGTGAAAGATTGCTGCTCCCGGCATGAGTGTTGTATGTGCGCACTTCCATATCGGAAGTCCATTCGGATACATTGTCCGCCATGTTGAGAACGCCGTAAGGAGAAGCTCCTTTTGTGTTCAGGCCCGTTTCTTCAGGGCCGTCTTCCAGGACTCTTGCGCGGGATTCATCCCATTTATCGCCCCAGGGATATGTCCTCCCGTCGGCGCCGCGGTCCCATTCGTGCGCTGTCGGCAGCCTTTTGCCCGCCCATACGGCATAAGCCTGCGCGTCTTTAAAGCTGACATCCACTACGGGATAATTATCTTCCCCTCTAGTGTAATATTTTCTCCATCCCCCTGCAGGCACATAACCGGTCGCCCTGACAAACCGGTCATACTCAGCGTTGGTAACTTCGCATTTATCGATGAAGAACCCCGTTGTTTCGGCGCTGCCCGGCTCCCCGTCTTCGGGGTGGGTTTTGCTTCCTGTTATGAATTTGCCGGGAGGAATGTAAACCATCCCTTCAGGCGGTTTGATTGAGCCTTTTTTTATTAATAAAAAAAGTGGGAGGTCAGGTTGGAGCGCATTGACGATGAGCAGCGCCAGGATTAAATTCAAACCGATTAAAATTATTATCGATATATTTAAAAGCTTATTTTTCACGGACAAAAAGGAGATAAGCCGATTCACAATTCCGGCATCTCCTGACCTCCTTCGTTACCGCCTTAAAGCCCGCCTGCCTGCAGAGTTTTATTACTATATCCCCGTAATTTACCGGGGTGGACAGGGGGTTTACAAATGCGCCGTCAACCACCAGAAACCTTCCTCCTGGCTTCATTACACGGTAAATCTCTTTCAGGAAGGGCTTTTCTATATCAATCTGATGGAGCTTATCTTTCTGGCCGAGCATATGAACTTCCGATAACAATACCGCATCTAAAGTTTTATCGGGCAACGGGAACCCGATCTCTTTCGATACGACAGGGATAAGGTTATCCACCTTCTTTTTATCGACCCGCTTTTTCAGGTAATTGATGCTGACCTCGTTTTTATCAATCCCGTACACCTTTCCGGACTTTCCGACTTTGTCGAGGAAATACCAGCAAAAATCTCCGGTAGCGCAGCCGACGTCTCCGATGCTCTCCCCGCTTTTCAGGCCGAATATCCCGATATATTCGAGGGCCATCTTTTCCCGGATCGGCTTGTTATAGCCGTTTTCTGAAATTATATGATGAAGGTAATGCCTGTCCGGGCCGGGATCTTCGGCAAAAAGCGGGATTGTCAAAACCAGAATCAAGATCAGCAATATTGGAATCTTATTTTTCACCGATATTTTCCTGTCTCCCGATGAGATGCCCGGCAAATTTTTTGTTAATATGATTTCCGGGATAAGTATAAATCTATCCGATAATTTTTTCCAGCCCGATCTAAAATTTAACACAAATTTAATAAATTATCATGTCAAACTTTTGCTTTCATGAGGTATAATATAAAATGAATTATTCTTTAAATTAAGGAGCATAAAATGGAGCATAAAATATCGTCAATAAATAAGCCCCCGGTTGAAGCCGTATCAAGGGAGATTAAAGATACTCCGCAGAAGAAAAAGACCGAAGCGGCACCCGTTGCCGCCGGTGATACGGTCAGCATTTCGAAGGAAGTAAAGCCCGGCAAAAACGTGAAGGTTTCCGTCTATCCCCAGGATCCCGTAGTTTCGGCCCCTGAAAAGATTGACTTCCCCAAAGAGAAAATAGGTGAAAAATTAACCGGCGAACGGGTCGAAATCCAGGATAACAATCCCACCGCGATAGCCGACCCGGACGGCAACTACTTTTATAACGCAGGGACTCCCCAGTTCGACCAGGTAAATTCATATACCACCGTGTACAACACTCTGGACATGTATCAGGATTTTATCGGGCATAAGCTGGACTGGGCGTTTGACAGTTCAAAGATAGGAGTTTATCCCCGCAAGCAGGAAGGGAAAAATGCCTATTACGCGCGTTCCCAGGAGTCCGTCAACTTCTTTTACTTCGATTCGAAGGAGCTTGGCAAGACAGTCAATGTATCCGAATCGTCGGATGTGGTTTCGCACGAGACAGGCCATGCGGTGCTTGACGGGCTGAGGCCCGGCTACATGGGCTGGTTTTCCGGCACGGAAACGATGGCTTTCCACGAAGCTTTCGGAGATATAACCGCCATGCTTTTATGTCTCAAAGACGGGAACAATGTGAAAGGGATCTTGGCTGACAACGGCGGAGATTTCACAAAAGAAAGCCGTCTCACGAGGCTTGCCGAAGAGTTCGGCAAGGCAATCCACCTTGAAGACTCCGACCCCTCCAATGACAATAAAATATACCTCCGTACGATGATTAACGATTTCAAATATAAGGATCCTTCGACGCTGCCCGACCAGAAAGCCGATGATCACCTCACATCGGAAGTCCATAACTTCTCGAGGCTCTTCTCCGCAGCGTTCTATGACTGCATCGAAGGCGCATATAACCAGAACATCGGCAAAGGCGGCGATAAGGTATCGGCCCTCAGCGATACCGGGGCCGACCTGGGAAAAATATTTACAAGAGGAGTCGAGCTTTCGCCTTCATCCAATGTCAAGTATAAAGACATCGCCCTCTGTATGCTCAAGGCCGATAAGGAACTGACCGGCGGCAAATACTCAGATGTTTTGAAGAAGGCGTTTATGGACCGTGAAATAATAAAATCGTCCGATATCAAGAATGAAAGCATCGAAGACTTCATGCTTACAAAGCCGCTTAAGACAAAGGAAGACGCGATTGAACTGATTGATTCAGGCAGGCTGAACGTCAACCTCCCCGACAATGTTCAGGTTGACAATCTTTATACCAACAAAAACGGGGAGACATTCGTCTCGTACAGCTACGGCAAGGAAATCCCCGTCCAGGGAAAGGGACTCGAAAGATTTGAAGGTGTGGTTACCCATGTCGGCGGCGGCCTGACTCTTGCGTTCGATTCCAACGGGAAGCTGAGCAATAAAGTCGAATCGCCTGTAACATCCGCCGTGGTTGACGACGCCATGCGGGAAATCAAGGATTATGCCGAAGCGGGCCTTGTTAAAAAAGGAGATATAAAATCCAGGCCGCTGAATGAAAACAACGAGCCTTACAGGGCCGTATTGCTGACAACGAAGTCGGGCAAGAAAATCCTCCAGAAGATCCCCGTTATCGTTGACTGAGCATAAGCCACGCAGTGTAAAGAGCCGGGGCGAATTCAACCCCGGCTCTTTTTTTAATAAAGAGGAGACATTAAAAATGAAAAGAGCGGCCCTGGTAATTATTGTCACGATATCTGCCTTTTGCGTGTTATTCGGTCAGGCATCGGCAGGCACTGGATACCGCATAAAATGTGAAAATAAAAGTTGTATTTACAGCTCGAATGTGAATTTCGGCGGGGGAATGGGATTCAATCAAATCACGGGATATTGCGTTCATTGTAAAGGTTTCGTTTATCTCACGTGGTACAGAGAAGGATGGAAGTGGAAAAAAGGAAATACGCCCGATAAAGCGCCGATGCCTCTTGGAAAGGTCTGGTGCCCTAATACCGGGCAGGTGAAGAATCTGTATAAATGCCCACATTGCGGCAAACCTTTCATGGAAATATATTCGATTGAGGAATTAAAGTACTGCCCGAGATGCAGCAAAGAGACGATTAAGTACAAGGAAGGAATATTATATGACTGATATCTCCGGCTGAAAAGACTTGCTGTACGCAGTTTCTCAGGAGGGGATCTTAGTGAATAAAAGAATTGATCGCCATGCCTGATTGTATCCTCATAAAATCAGCCGATATTTATTGCCCTGATCATATCGGCAGAGCCGACTGCCTTGTCTGCTTCGACAGGATTGTTGCCGTCGGAGAAAATTTATCGCCGTCCGGGATCCCGCTGGAATTCGTTGACGGCGGCAGCTTCAAACTTATGCCCGGCTTCATTGACGGGCACGTGCATATCACGGGAGGCGGCGGCGAAGGAGGCCCGGCCACATGTACCCCCGAGGCCGATATTACCGAGATTGTAACAGCAGGTATAACGACGGTCGTGGGATGCCTCGGCACCGATAGCGAATCCAGGGATCTGAGACGGCTTCTCGTCAAGGCAAGGGCGCTGGAGGCCGAAGGCATAACGGCTTATATCTATACGGGAGCATACCGCTATCCGCCCCCTACTTTTACAGGCGATGTCGCGCTTGATCTGGTTTTGATCGATAAGGTTATCGGAGTCGGAGAGCTTGCGATATCGGACCACAGGGGAAGCCACCCGTCCTACGAAGAAATCCTGCGCGTTGTTTCGGAATCGCGAAGAGGCGGGCTTCTGGGCGGAAAGGCAGGCGTAGTCCATTTCCATGTCGGGCGTGAAAATTCGGGCCTTGAAATTTTATTCCGCATCGTCAAAGAAACCGGCATACCTCCGTCACAGATGATCCCGACACATGTTTACGGGCGGGATGAGCTTTTCAGCGAAGCCCTTGAATTTGGAAATCTCGGCGGCTATATCGATATAACGGCAGGCGAAAAAAAAGAAAGGCCCGCATCCGATGCGATAAAGATCATCCGGGAAAACGGCCTGATTAATAACGCCACTCTCTCCTCCGATGCATACGGCTCCATGCCTGTTTTCGAGAAGGACGGCCGTTGTACCCGTGTCGGTGTGGCGATGCCGGGGGGTCTGCTCGATACTTTCAGAGAAGCGGTTCTCGGAAAGAAGATCCCTGTTGAAGAAGCCCTTCTGCCGCTGACGGTAAACCCCGCCGGGGCATTGGGCCTTTATGACAGGCTGGGCGGCATCACCCCGGGGAAGCAGGCCGATCTTATCCTTATGGATGAAGAACTCAGACCTGTCCACGTGATGGCTAAAGGCAAATGGGCACTCCGGGACGGGAAGCCGGTATGCAGCACGATAATCTCACGAGGAAGGTAGAGTTTTATTTCATATCGAATAACGGGGACATCATATTCATCATAAACAGGCAAAGGAGGGCATCATGGCAAAAGTGCTGGTTACTTATTACAGCAGGACCGGGAATGTGAAATCGATGGCTGAATCCGTCGGGGAGGGCGTCGATGGCGCAGGAGCACAACTGACTCTGAAACCGTTGGATGAAGTTACGATACAGGATTTGCTCGAGCACCAGGGCATTGTAGTGGGGTCGCCTACATATTACGGCCTGCCCGCTTACCAGATTAAGAAATTATTCGATGAAAGCGTTAAGATACATACGAAACTGGGCGGGAAAATAGGCGGAGCATTTACTTCTTCGGCGCTTCCCGGCGGCGGTAATGAAACTACGATTTTAGCCATCCTTCAGATGATGCTCGTTCACGGCATGATAATTACGGGCGAGGCTGCATCAGACCATTACGGGCCTGTCAGCATCGGGGAGCCCAATAAAAAAGTCCTCAAGTCATGCAAAAATTACGGCAAAAAAATCGGCAAACTGACAATCAAACTTTTCGGCTGAGGATCCCCCGGCAGGAGGAATATGCCCCAGTCAGCTGATCTCATAGAAATATTCGATTCCTTCCAGGGAGAAGGGACACTTCTAGGCGTCCGGCAGCTTTTCTTAAGGTTCGCCGGTTGTAATCGTAATTGTATTTATTGCGACACTAAAAAAGACCCGTCCGATAGAGGATACTCCGTCGAAGGCCTGGGCAGCATACACGGGGTCAGGTTCCTGCCCAATCCCGTTTCAAAAACCGAACTCCTCGATGTCGTAAAGGCCATGTTTTCTCACTGCCATCACTCGATAAGCCTCACGGGCGGCGAGCCTCTCCTCCAGGCAAATTTCCTGGCGGAATTCCTGCCCGATATCGCAGGCCTGAACATCCCAGTTTATCTTGAAACCAACGGGACCCTGCCCGACGAGCTTGAAGAGGTATTGACTTATATCGACTACATCGCAATGGACATCAAGCTGCCTTCAGCTACCGGTGAAAAACTCGACTGGAACGATACCGAAAGGTTCCTGAAACTTTCCAGGAGCAAGCAGGCTATGGTAAAAATGGTTATCACAGGCAGCACCGACCTGGATGAAATCCTGATGGGCGCGGAAATGGTCAGCAACATTTCCCCCGAAACACCGTTGATAATACAACCCGTAACAATGATCGGCAAAGGATATGATCCCCCGGATATAGAACAAATCGGTGAAATTCACGACAGGCTTTCAAAATTTGTCAGAGCTGTCAGGGTGATACCCCAGGTCCACAGGGTGCTGGGGGCCAGGTAAGATACCCGGGGAGATGAAATTGAAAGACATCCAGAAAACGCCCGATCACCGGGAAATCGATATTCAAAAAGTCGGCATAAAGGGGTTCCACCTCCCTCTTTCGATAGTTGAGAAAAAGGGCGGGGAGCAGTCGGTGCTTGCGGAGATATCGCTTTCCGCCGACCTGACAAGAGATTTCAAAGGCTCTCACCTTTCCCGCTTCGTAGAGATCCTTACGCCGTGGAGCAAAAAAAAGCTTTCATCGGTCGAACTGAAAAAAATCCTGGAAGATACCAGGAGCGGCCTGAACAGCAAAAGCGCTTATATAGACGTGCGTTTCAGGTATTTCGTCCCCAAGCTTTCCCCCGTCAGCGGAATGGAAAGCCTCCTGGATTACAACTGCCTTTTCCTGGCTTCACTCGATGAAAAAGGCTATGAATTCACCCTGGGGGTCGAAGTCCCCGTCATGAACCTCTGCCCGTGCAGCAAGGAGATCTCACAATTCGGAGCGCACAACCAGCGCGGGTATATAAGGGTGAAGATCAAATATGACACGGATATCATCTGGATAGAAGACCTCGTCGGCATAATCGAGGCCCAGGGGTCCTCCCCTGTTTACCCTCTTTTAAAAAGGCAGGATGAAAAATTCGTAACCGAAGCATCTTATGAAAACCCGAAGTTCGTCGAGGATGTCCTGCGCGATACGATCCTTGCACTGAGAAATATTGCCGGGATTAAATGGATGGAAGTTGAGTGTGAGGATTTCGAATCCATCCACCATCACAGCGCATTTGCTTTTCAGAGGGAACACCTGTGACTTCCACAGCAGAGGCCGGGCTTATAAAACGGTGCAAAGACGGTGAAGAATCCGCCTGGGAAGAATTATACGGCACTTACAGGGGACAGGTAACCGGGATTTTATCCTGGGGCAAATGGCGGCTTTCAAAAGAAGAAATTGAAGATCTGAGCCAGGAAATTTTCCTGGAGCTTTCCAGGTGCCTGGGCAAATTCCGGGGGGATTCGAGCCTTTCCACTTTCATCGGCCACATCACGAAAAACCGCTGCATTTCACATATCAGGAAGGTTACCGCTTTGAAAAGGCCCAGGGAGGATCTTTCTTCTTTCAGGAAGGATGACCCCGAAGAGAACTCCCCGTACGACCCGCCGGATCAGAATCCCGGCCCGGAAGAAACAGTTATCTCCGCACTTGAGATCCGGGCCGTCCGGGATACCATAAGGCAGATGGACCCCGAATGCAGAAAAGTCCTTAACATGCGCTATTTCAAAGACCTTCCTTACGATAAGATTTCCGAAACGCTGGGCGTTCCCATAGGCACCGTATGCTCCAGGCTCAAACGCTGCATTTTAAAGTTCAGGACGCTCATGGAACAAAAAAAGCCCGCATTGCGACCGAACAGGTGAGGGATTGTCATGAAGTGTGATAAGCCGGAAATTAACGAAAAGCTCCTTGCTTACCTGGAAGGCGAAATTCCGCCGGGTGATGCTGATGAGATCAGGAAGCATATCGAATCATGCAGTCATTGTTCAAGTGAGCTTGAAAGCCTGAGGGGCACAGCCGCGCTCCTTCGGGAAGCAGGAAAAGCCGGGGAATGTCCTCCCGCCGAAGATATCGTAAGGTACGCATCCGGCATCCCCGTGCCGGAAGTTGAAGATCATATCGCGAAATGCGCCGCATGCAGGGAAGAAGTTTCCATGCTGAAGGCGATGGATGAAGAGTTGTCTTCAGCAGGGCCTGTATTAAAGAAGGAAAAACTGCCGAAAAAGCTCCGCAAAAGCCTCCCGCTTAAAGAAAAACCCGGCTTCTTCCAGGCGCTGAACAGGCTGTTTTTGAAACCGGGGCCTGCTATGGCCGTCGTCGGCCTGCTTGTCAGCATGGTGCTGGTGGTTCTTTTGCTGAACCAGTATCTTACCTCGCCCGGCTCGCCCATGATGGGATATAGGAGCCGCCCGGCTGAAAAATCACAGGCAGCAACTGAAACAAAGGCGAAGGAAATGCCCGCGGAAGAGCAGGCCGCCGCTGTCCGGGATCAACTGACACGGGAAGAGATTGCCGCCGTTTCCGAAACCGGACAATATAAATCAGCCGAAACTCCGGTGAGGACATTGCAGGAACCGGAAGCCGCCGGAAAAGCCGAACCGGCTTTGACTGAGAAAGCCGTTGTTAAATTTGCCGATAAATCTGAAGCCTCATTAAAGAAACAGGCGGAGACGGCAGGGTTGTCTTACGGGGAAAAGGCAAAAGAATCCGTATCCTCCAAATTGCCGGAATCCGGCCCAGAGAGAGGGGACAGGGTTGACGCCTTCAAGCAGGAGACAGCTCTCCCACAGGCAGGAACGACTGCCCCGGCTATGGCCCCTCCGTCGGCAAGAAAACAAGCTGCTGCGAAGGCTCCGCTTCCTGCCGGGTATGGTGAAGGCGCCGGAAAAGTTGGAGAAGTTGGAAAGAGCGCCGCTCCTCCCGCCGGGGAAGCCCTGGGAAGCGCCGCCGCCCCGATGCCCGCTCCTGCATCTACTGTGCCTGCATTAAAATCGTCAGTTTCGCCTTATTCTTCACTGCCGAAAACTGAAGCAATGCCCGCCCCGCTTCCTGAAAACAGGGCAAAAGACACCCTATCAGCAGGTTACCAGGCACAGGAGCAGGTTTCTGGCCAGCAGAATTTCGCCGAGCAGAACGCGTTTATAGAGCCTGAAGGCAAGGGGCATGCATACCCCATCTCCGGCGAAAAGTTAAACGCAATGTGGAAGGATCTCTCCGGCATCCTGGGAAAAGACGCCCGCCTGTTGTACAACCAGGATTCAGGCCTGCTTACCGTCCTGACCCCGAAAGCCCCCGGAAATAACGCGAAGAGTTCAGTGCTGGAACTTTTGAATAGAAAATACGGATTTGATAAAAGCCGGGTGATCTTCAAGACCCTTTATCCTGCCCGAAACAGCGATCAAAACCAGTTAAACGAACCTGAATAAAGACGGGGCGAAGGAACTTAAAGATCACCCGTTTTAAGCCGGACGGCGGGTTTCTTGCGCCCGGATGATGCGGGGTAGTTAGGTTGCCAATGAATATCATTTTCCTATTGTTTTTAACAAATCTCTTAATTCCATTTTTTCACTTTGTTCAATATTTTCTTTCTCAAACTTCATTACAGTTCTTCTTATTATATCTCTTATAAATTGATTCTTTTTAACATCCTGTATCCATTGCTTTGTTTCAGAAACAAATTGTTTGTTTTTAATCATATTCATAAAACCTCTAACTATAGAAGTTATTGTACCTTCATCATAATATTTATCCTTCGTAAATAGTTCCCGGGTGATATCAAGAAAGGCTGTGTAACATTTAGAAAAACCCTGTTTAGATGATTGTTGATTAATTATTTGTACATAAGCGCCTTGTAATTTCTCATACACGGATTTAATGGAATCTTTATCTTCAATACCTTCTATAAAGCCTTTGGTTGCTTCCAGCCAAAGTCGAACAGAATCTGGCTCAACCGAATTGGACGCAAATTCGAGTGCTTGTTTTACAAAATTAAATCCCCATTTAACAGGCAATATATCTTTATCTTTTAAATCTCTTACGATATTAACTTTAGCTCCAAAATTATCCTTGCTAAAATTAGTATGCATATATTTTATTAGAGAATCTAAGCAATTCTGAGAGACAAAATATATTAAAAATTTCTCGGCATTCGGTTTGTTTCTAATCTGACTATAAAAACTCACATCTTTCTTAAAATAAGAAGTAAAAACTTCTTCTATCTGTGACAAGTAGCCTGGCATGTCACTGAAAGTATCAATAAATGCAGTTACCAAAGCTTTCCCTTTATCACTTATGTTCACGGTGTCTAATTTCTTTATTCTGGCTATTATTCTATCAGCCAAAGTATTGTCTTTTTCTAAAAGTAATCTTGCAAAAGCAACTAAATCTTCCGAATTAAATTCCGTAAGCAAAGCATCGATTTCACCGGAATTCAAAATTGAACCAATCTTTTTGAATTCTCTCGTATTAAATTTTTCTATCAATTTATTCTTATATTCATCGTCTTTAGCAATTTTGAAAATAAGAGATAAAATATTGGAACCTGTTGTCTGATATAATTGCCTTTTAATAACTTCTCTGTCAAGTGTGTATGCTATAAATTCGAATAACTTGTCAAATGTCACCCTATTTAATAAAATCATGCCCCTCAATGTGTCCCAAGCTTGACTTACAATTAAATTATAAGTTCCGTCAGGCAATCCAGGCCATATATCTTTATTTACAAGGAACGGTTCCAGGTGATCTGCACTAATATTGTGAGTCCTCTTTAAGTATCTATACAATTCTTCTCGAAATTGATTGTTTTTATCAACAAAAATTTTATCTTTACGACAATCATCGTCTTTATTCGTTACGAATTTCTTGTCAATCTCACTAAGAAAAAATTGTCATCATTATCGTTTACTAAACACATCAGGCCATTCTTCGCGAATAATCGCCAACCTTGAAAGCATCGGCTCGTTTTTTGTAACTGAACCTTTAGGTATAAGCTCTTTCTTTTCTTTTTCATGTGCAAGCAAACGTTCTGCTTGAAAATTATTTAGAAATTGAATGATTCTCCTGGGACTCTTGGAAAACCCCTGTGCAACTATTGATAATATTTCTGAAGTGATATTTAAGTTGTATTTTTTATTTAGCCCGGAAGCAAAATCAAATAATTCCCCGTCTGAAAATTTCTTAATTACAACATTGATGTTAAACATTTTTCTGAGGAACTCATCGGCTTCCTGTTTTTCGAATTTTATCCTTGATGTTAAATATTTCTTTATTCCGTCCTCGTCTATAGGCAAAATAAAAATGACCCCTTTTCTCCCAAGAAAAGTTTTAACAGCTAATAATAATTCAATAACAATATCCCCATGACACCTGTCAATGTTGTCGATAATGATGACAATTTTTTCTGTCTTATACTTATTTTTAATCGCATTAATTGTGTCATTAAAAAATTTTTCGAATTGTTCCGGAGCAAAAACTTTTGTTTTAGTAACAGAAGTCTTATATACAATATACAGATTCCCCAAAACAAAAGTAATTAAAGGTAATACTATTGTACCAATTAAAGTTAGAATCGTTTTGATATTATAAGCGGAATCAGGAAACATTATATAAAATGAAATAATAGTGATAACCATTAAAATATATACAGGAATACAAAACCAAAGTATTTTTGTATTAGGTGTTACTTTATTATCTACTTCTTCATGTCTATCACAATAAAATTTTTCTAATTCTGTTTTATCAGACAATTCAAATTTTTTGCTTAACTCTATAAGGAAAGTCCTTCTGAAAGAATCACGAGAATATTTCCAGGCATCATAATTAAAAACCTTAATTTTTGATTTCGTGTCTTTCTCAAATTTCTTCTCAAGTGTTCTTAATATTGAGGACTTTCCGCTTCCCCATCCGCCCAGTAAACTTATTGTTGTGTTATTTTTATTGTCATCACCTTTGTTATCTTTATCTTCAATTTCAATAGTTCCGGCAATGGTTTTAATGACATTCGAAAGAATCTCTACATAGGGTAACGTGCCTAGTAAATCCTGACCTTCTTCAAGAAGATCTATCTCTTCATCAGGAATAAAATTATAGCTAATTCTGTCACTCATACTCATAACAATCTATTTTTTTGACATCTTCAATCCCCGCCTGGATTCTCTATAATATATTCATCCTGAAATTCCCGATTCCTTTTATCATACTTATTCCCCGATCAGTATTTTCGCCGTCCTATGCGCCGGGCGGGAAGTTTACGGCACGCGCCAGATTTATTTTCCCCCGGTTATTGAGTTATAGCAAAAAAAAAGCGCCGGGGTTTCTCCCCGGCGCTTTTTTAAGTCATTCTAGATAAAAGTCTCCTCAATAAGGGTAATATTGCCTTACTTTCCTGACATAATGAGCCGCTCCCGCGGTAATGCCGTAACTGCGCACGGTGCCGGGACCTGCGTTATAAGCGGCAAGCGCCCTATCGATATTTCCGAACATGTTAATCATCATCCGCAGATACTTACAACCGGCTTTGATGTTGCTTTCGGGGTTCCACGGGTCGTTACAACCCATATAACTTGCAGTGCTGGGGATCATCTGCATAAGTCCGAGCGCCCCGGAATATGACCTTGCATAATTCCAGTTGCCCGACTCGACCTTGATAACAGCCCTGACCAGCCTCGGGTCAATGTTGTTGATCGCGGCGTATTTTTTGATAATGGGAGCGATGTCCAGCCTGACGAACCCTCTTTTACCGCGGGATGCCAGGGACTGGCGCTTGTGGCCGTAAGGCATGTGATTCGGATACACCGCAATGAAAATAGAAGGGAAACCAGGGTCGTTGGAAACGATTTCTATTTCTTCTTCCTCTTGAACTACAGCCTTTTTCACGGTCTTTACGGTCTTGAAGACCCCCTGGCGGGTATTTGCAGGTTCCGCAATGACAAATGAATTGACGATTGTGGTATTGCATGAGGACGTTTCGCCGACTGACTCTCCTATGTTTACCAGGCCGTTTGTCCCCGTATCCCCGAAAGGAACGGAGTTGGCCTGAAGGCTGCCCAGGCATAAACCTGAAACAACCAGCGCCAGCACGACTGCTTTCAAAAACTTATTCTTCACCAAAACACCTCCAGTTCAATGGGTGAAATTTTCGATATCGTAATATGAATATCCTGCTAATGTCAAACTAAAAATTCAAGCTGCATCTATATCGGCATATTGTAAAACTGCTGAACCCGGCATCAATACAGGGTTTCTGTAATAAAACACGCTATAAACCCTTATGACACAACAGTTTAGAGGGGGAAGGAAATTTTAATATTGAAACCGATTCGTCCCCCTGCCTGTGTTTATGCCGTTATTCGAGGCGTCCGGCGCCCTGAATACCCCCCGGCAAAGGTAAACAGCGTCAAAAATATTTATTCCGGGTCCAGGGCGTTTTCTTCCTGATTTTCAGGCAATGCCATCGGCGCGCCGCAGCGGAGGCATACGAGGTAGCCGTCGGGATCAGGACAGTCGTCCGTCCATATAGGATGGGCATCAGGCTTTCCCTCATTAAAAGGGCATTCGGGGTTCGAGCAGAATACGCCGAACGGGTTTCCTTTCGAATCATACCTGGAATAAATCATCGAACTCCTCCTTTTAATTATAAGTGAAATTACCCTGTATCAGGTTACCCGGTTATAAGAATCTCTTTACAGGGACGCCGGGAAGCCAGGCCGAATCCGGGTAAACTTCCACTATCCGGAAAGCTCTTTCCATCCCGGAGCGTCCTCCCCTCCCCGGATGGGGCTTGAAGAACAGCGCATGAACAAGGTCGCTTAAATTTACCGCCGGGCGGACCGCCAGCTTTATAAACCCGTATTTCTTGCAGGCTTCCTTCCACTTGGTTCCCAGGTCGGTAACATCCGCCAGGAACGATGTCTCCTCCCTTATCTCCGCAAGAAGCCCCGCGTCGAAGGTCAATATGAAATCGCGGTCCTCGATACAGAAGAGTATCCTTACCGGCTCTTCATAAGAGAGCAGCACCTCTTTTATCCCCGACAGCCGTCAATTACGGCCCGGTTGTGCGCTCTTTAAAAGGCCTTCCACCAGGAACTGGAAAGCTCCCGGGCCTTCCAGGCTGCCCAGCCTTGAAAGAAATGAATAAATGACCTCGTAATTGACGGCTGTCCTGCCGTCCGCCGTTTCAATTATCAGCCTGTCGTCTTCCAGGACTGTTTCAAAAGAGAACATGTCTTCGGGAATTATATCGAGCGTATCTTCGAGGATTACCCCCGCCCTGAAAAATTCCCATCCCCTGCCCAGCTTCGATGTGCCGTTTTCCGTCAGGCTTTTGAATATGCCCCAGAGCGAATAGCTTCCAGGCTCCTCACCTTCCAGGAAGATTTTCATGAACGGCTTCGGAAGATCGTCCTGCTCGGCGGTTAACTCGACCCATTCCGGGGTCGAAGACCTGAATACGGAAGGCTCGCCCGGCCAGCCCTTTTTAAACGGCAAAAGCAATACTGCGGGATACCTGCCGGTAAAATCGTCGATCCCGCCGCAATAGATAAAAAGCGTTCCCTCGTCCCCCAGGATAAGCGGAAGCAGCCGGTGGAACAAAACAAGGAATTTATCCGCAGGGTATTCCCGTATCGAAAAGGGCGGAGAAAGAGAAGCCGAAAGAGTTGGAACGCCTTCTTTCAGGCGCCCCAGTTCCTCGGAAATAATTGAAAGTGACCTTTGTGCTTCCTCAATCTGTGCTTCGTCAAGCTCCGGCCTCCCGTGTTCAAGGTAGATATGAGAGGTGATCAGATCCGACAGTTCTTTGAAGAATTCCCTCCGGGAAAGCCGGAAAGTAAGCTTTTCCATCCACTGGGGAAGCTCGTCTATATGGAGCCTGAACGCGTTGGGGTAAAAAGCCTTTGTTTTCCTGACTATCCCTTTCCCGCAAATCTGAACGCGGGAATCCAGGAGCATCGATACAGCCTGTAAGAACTCCTCCGGCAGCATCGATATAAATTCGCCGGAACATTCGACCCTTATCTCGGGAGGATTTGAAAGCATCCCTTCCAGGAGCAGGAACAAAACATCCATGCCGGGGTCGGAGGTCTCATCGAGATCGCGGGATACGGAGAAAAGCCTGAACAGGCTGCTCGGCGTGAAATCGATAAGAACATCGAAATCCAGCCCCCTGACTTCCCGGAGCCTGCCGTCCTTGACCTGGAAAAGGCCGGACGCCGCCTGCCCTCCTTCGCCCATGCGCATCAGTACCCTCGTGCCTTCACCGAAAAGCCTGCTTGCCAGGAAGTTCAAAAGGGTGTAAATTCCCCCGGATTCAAATTCCCTGTCAGGTAAAAACGGGACCATGACATGGTCGGAGTCTCCCGGCGAAAGAAGCTTTTCCCAAATGCTCCACTGAACTTTGAGCCATTCGTCGGGAACGTTAACATTTACAACGCTTGATCCGGTTTCGTTAATCACCAGCGTTCCCTCCTTCCCCTGGCGATGCGTTCGAGAAGGGATTTGCCCCCCCTGTACCAGCCCTGCTCACCGGAACCGGTCTCGTCCCCGATAAGAGCGGACACCAGAGAAAAGAAGGAATCGGGGCCTTCATAAGGGGCAGGCTTCCCGAACCTTCTGGGGGGAATATAATACATGCTGCCTGCCGAAACCATGGAGGTTGACCCGCATGCCTCCCGGCCGAAAAGGACGGCCCTGGAGCATGCAAGCGGCCTTAACAGCTTCCCGAATACAAGAACCGTACCGGCCGGGATCCTGCCCTTGATGGGCAGAGATGCGATGTAGGGGAGAAATTCCGCCAGCATATTCCTTGCCGCCGGGTCGTCCATGTCGGCGACAAGATGGAAAGGCAGCGACCCCGACGGTCTGGAATACGGCGCCGGGTGCCTCTGGTTCAATAACTCGACAAGCCTCAATGCCAGGGGCGAAACTTGGACAGGAGCTTCTTCATCCGGCAGATCCTTGTAAACCGGGCACCCTGCGCCATCATTCCCGCAAAGCGAAAACAGGGACATCTCAGCGGGGTTGTACCCAAGGCACGCCGCCGCCAGGCAGTCCGCAGTTACGGCATCGAACGACATTATCATCCGCCTGCTTTCGCCTTCTCCCGGGAGGTATCTCCTTTCGCCTTCCAGGATGACAAGGTCCGGCGGACGGCATTTCAGGTAATCCACATGTTTTTCAACCGGCCTGCCTGCGAAAGCCCCTCTCTCACCTGAAGGGAGCATCGTGGCATGGTTGGCTATCGACGGGGCGGCCCCCAGTACAGTGCTGGAAGCGCAGGTCGCTATGTTTATATAATAATCGCATATCAGCAAATCCACCGGGACGGAAAATGCCCTGAAGCCTTCCCGTTTTTGTCCGGCTCCTTCATCCATAAGGGTTACCTCTTGATAGGGCGACTCGTCAAGGAAAGCTATTTTCAGCTTCCTGTTATCGTCGCCGAGGATCCTCCAGTAATCGGCAAAGCCGGCCGGGTAATTGAACCTTGCGGAAAGGCCGGGAAGGGTATTTATGCCCACGGTAATCGATTCCGCCTTTGAATCCGCAACAAGCTTCAACACGTGATAAATGAAACCAGGGCTCAGCCTGTCATGTAAATGCCAGGCGGCCCCGCATTGTACCTTAATGAATACCTTCTTGCCTTCGAGCAGGGCGGTATCTTTCCACCATCTGACAAGCTCATCCGGGTCCTGGCCGGGCTCTTTTGCCTCCAGCAGGTTGTATAATCCCGCAAGGAGCGCATGGGGAAGCGGGACGCCTGTCTCCTGGCCGCCGTAGTAATAGCCCGTACGGGAAGGCGCAAAGCTGTCCATCCTGAGCATACATGTCCCGGTCTCGTCGATCCTGGGAGCGGTTATTCCCGGCACAGGATTGAAGAATATGGGAGCAGGCTCCTTGGGCGAAGGAAGCCTTACATGAGGGGATTCTCTGAATAAAATCTTCCCGAGCGGCTCGCCTTCAAGTTCCTGCATGCCCAGGTGTACCGTCCACGGCATGACGACAAGCGCCGCAAAGAGCACGAGCATCGATGCCGCCGGCGACCCTACGGGGGACCAGAGCTGGCCCCTGAAACCCCAGGCTGCAAGCAGCCCGATAACCGCCACGCCTGAAATCGAAGAAGCTGCAAGCCAGGGTAGCCCCGCCACCCTCAAATAACCACTGAAGAATAACAGGTAAAAAATTGCGCCGAAGAAAAGATAAATCAGAAGACTGGTATTGTCTAAAAATGCCAGGCTAAACTGCCTCCCGACATAAGCCATTAATAACAGCCCGCCCAGGATCAGCCCCATAACACCGGGGGATATGGGCGAAACCCTCCCCTGGGGAAGAGGGAAGAACCTTATGAACGGCAGCGAAATCAAATGGGCCACACCGTAAGTAACAACGCCCAGCAGCGCTCCCAGGGGAACAAGGAACCCCAGGTTCTTTTCGGCAAACCCGAATAATCCCGCAGCCTGACCGCTCACCGCAAGGATATAAAGCAGCGCCCCGCCGATACACAGGGCGGCCCAGAGCTTGTAACTGGAAAGACGCGGGGCTATCTTCACCGCCATAAAAAGTATCATGAAAAGATACAACGCAAGAGTCCCCGGATGGAAGTGAGAGAAAAACAGCAAAGGAAAAAGGACTACCAGGAGCCCCACTATCAGTACCAGCCCTTTACCCGGCCGGGGGTCGTCCATGAACTGCTGTTCCCAGAAATCGCCCGGGAGCCTCAGATCCCTGAAATCAAGCTGTACCCCGTCAATGACGGTAGATGACCTTTTCTTCCCCTCAAGGAAATTTTTCCAGGCTCTTTCGGTAAGCAGGGCAAGCACGTGCACGGCGACAATCATTATCGGCCATGCGCACAGGATTATCCACGACGGGACAAAAAGCTTGTCGAATACGGCCACCGGGAACCTGAGGCTGAAAAGCCTGTCCAGTATCCCCGCGCTCTGCATGAAAACAAAGCCTGAAATCGCCCCCGCCGCCAGGAGTGCGTAAAACAACGAGCCGGAGATCTTCCTCGACGGCACTATAATCAGGATCAAAAGTACAGGCAGGAACGCCAGCAGGAAAATCTGTCTTGATCCCAGTTTCCCGTAAGGGCCGAGCAAAAGAAACATCAGAAGAAGGAGGGCGACCAGGACGAAAGTATGAACCTGGGGAGCTCCTTCACCGGGAAAAATTTTCCTGAACGCTCTTTTAAGGATAAAAGACAGGCTCCATGCGCCAGTCCCGACAAGCATCGAAAAAACTCCCAGGAAAAGGATGTTCGAATAAAAGCTGCCTCCCATATAGAAAAACCCTGCTTTGACTCCCAGCCCGATAAAAAGCAAGCCTATAATGCCGGACCACAACATTACCGCAAGATACCTGAAGCGGGGCACGAACCCGGCGGAATAAATTGCGAGATTCAAAAACAAAATCAACGCAATGCTCGTTACGGAAAAACCGTAAACAGTACATGCGCTCGAAACCGCACCTGCCTTCGGGAGATAAAAGGGGTTCAGGAACCCTGAAAAATAAAGCAGGATCCCCGATACCACGGTAACAGTTAAAATAACCAGCAGGTTCCAATCGCGGTCAGGGGAGAAACTTCGGCTCATCCTCATTTTCAACTGCCTCAGCAGCCCCCATTCCATATATGAAAAACCTTTTTTGTCCTTCAAGGGTTTCCTCCGGCTTAAAAATACATACTATTATTCGACAGCTTTTCCATCATCCTTCTTAAAAGGGAAGGGATTTCTATAATACCGGGGAAATTTATGATCCGGGAAACCGTGCGTAAATAGCGACTTTTCTTATGCGGAGGGAGAAATTTATGCCAGACGAAAAAGAAGTTCTTGCAAATAATATCCTCGGCCACAGGCAGATGATGGACGAGATTGAAAACAGACTTTGCCCCGATATTATCGCGCTTGTCGATTACATGGAACGTTGTATCGAAAACGGGGGCAAAGTCATGGTGCTGGGGAACGGAGGTTCTGCGGCGGACGCCCAGCACATGGCGGCCGAATTGATGGGAAGATTCAAGCTCGACAGGGCTTCCCTGCCGGTGTATGCGCTTACCACGAACACTTCAATAATTACCGCCCTGGCGAACGATTATGATTATTCCCAGGTTTTCAAGCGCCAGCTTGAGGGCATAACCGTTGAAGGCGACGTCGTTATCGGGATATCCACATCGGGGAACGCCGATAATGTCATAGAAGCCCTGAGTTGTGCAAAAGCCATGAAAGCGGTAACTTATTTACTGACCGGCGAAAACGGCGGCAAGGCCGCCGAGGTAGCGGATTTTTCAATTAAAGTCCCGTCCGGCGATACCGCAAGGATCCAGGAAGGGCATATTTTTATAATCCATAGCTTATGCCACCTGCTGGAAGCAAGAATCTTCGGGAATAAAACCGGTTAGAGGCCTGACTGTACCGGCAAAGACATAATGGAGACTATACCCGGCATGATCTTACCGGTAACACATGCGCCGGGACGGATGGCGCCCACAATAAGTATGACATAAAGCAGGAATAACCCGGCCGGCATTGCCTTTCCCTGCGCCTTAAGTGTTACCCGTCTTTTTGGATCGATATTATGCGGCCCGGTTATTAATTACTTACAGGATTATCGACGGCAGGATTTTCCTTATCATTTGAAGGGGGCGCGTTTTCCGGGGGCGACTGGATATCTTGAGGAGGAGGATCATTCTTGGCATCGTCAACAAAAGGCTTCTGGGGTATTTCCCATAACGGCATGCCCTGGGAATACAGGTTATAATATTCCTGACTGACAGAGCCGAATTGCTTGTAGCCGAAGAGGTAAAGTTCTTTCCAGTTCTGGCGCACATAGTTGAAATCAATCTCAGATTTTTTGACCATAAAAACGTTGGTATCCGGGTTTATAAGCCTTTCCTGCCTGGTAACAAAAGGCATCTGGTTGGGAATTAAAACTTCCATTTCGACCTGGAGATAATTATTGTCTTCATTAACGACAATTATCATAGGGATTTTTGAATAATACTTATTCGATACCGGTGTATCGAAGCCGACGATTTGAGGCGTCATCGACAGCAGCTTTTCATCCAGGACATCTTTTATCTTCAGGAAAAAGGCATCTTCAGGAAGATTCTCGTCTATAGTGTTGTAGCTTCTGAGGGTCAGCGACCAGAAATGAAAATCGGGAGGACTGGCATTCTCAAGGTTCTTGAGATCAACCGCCAGGATATATTGTTTATAAGGGGTATCCTTATACCGCCACTCTATCATGTCGGGCTGCGGGCTGGAGCCGAGCATGGGATTGCCGAAGGTTTTCTCAACTTCTTTTTCGGCATTATCGGTGCTGAGAAGAGGAATCTTGACCTGGGGAATTTTAATGGGAGCGGGGGCATCACTCGCCGGAGTGTCCGCGGCCATAAGCATGCCCGCGCCAGACGCCGCAAAAAAGAAAATCAATGCCAGCACCATGACAAACCTGTTTTTCATTCTTCCTCCTTAAATAACCGATTGCCCGGAATTTGCTTTTTCAAAAACCGCCATACCACTATGGCAAAAAACATCCATGTGCCGACGGGCAGTTTCGGCATAACTTATCCGGGAAAAAGAGCCGCCTCGATTTTATTCGAGCGGCTCTCCAGTTTTTTTTATCCGATAGTTTTCAGCTTGTCGAAATAATATCTCTTGGCGGCGTACATCGCTCCCAGCCCGACAAGGAGGGCGATAAAACCGAAAATCCCGCCTGCATAAGGTATCAGCCTGAGGAGCAATAGGATCAACAGTCCCAATCCCAGCGACCATATAGGATGAACCTTATTCTTAAGAATCCACTGGCCGAGGCCGAGCGCCGCGAATATTGTCGCCAGATACACGTAGATGAAATACACCACCAGTATTATCAATGCCAGCGGGATCCCGATTATTAATACGAAGCAGATAGCCGATATTGCAGGCACAACAACCAGGAAGATGAAGCCTGTTATCAGCGACTTCCAGAAATGGCTCCTGATTTCCTGGGAGACTTTTTCGGCCCACATCGGCGCCATCAATATAAATATTATGCCCACGAAGAAGGCTGTCAAAAACGAAAATACCAGGAAAACCGGCTTGAAGAGAATGCTGAACGGGCTTTTGGTTTTAACTACTTCTCCCTGTATGGGTTCTTTCTTGGGTTCCCTTTGTGAAATCTCGCCGATTTTCGCGCCTTCGGCCACATTTGCTTTTTCAGAACTGTAATAAGTTATTTTCCCTTCAACTTCCGCACCGGGCCCTAAAATAAGGTTCCCGACACCTGCCAGGATCTTGCCTTTTACCTTGCCGTCCACCCTTACGGTACCGGCGAATGCGATGATATCGCCGTTAATCACGGCTGCTTTGCCTATTTCCAGGTTGCCGGCAAAAGCATAAATGTCGCCGTTAATCTCTCCGTCCAGCTTGACCTGGCCGCCCCCGACGAAAAGGCTCCCGTCGGTCTTACCGTCATACATCACGGTGGCTGCGAAAAGAAAAAGATCTTTTTTCGCAGTACCCGAGAAATCAATCAAGTTGCCTGATACGAAATGGTTATCTTCTATCACCTTGCTTTCATCGATGGTAACAGAGCCTGTCTGTGAAGTAGGCAGAGAAAAACTGAATGCATACGCTGCAGCAAAAGTGCCGGACAGGATCAATGCGATTAAAATTACCCCCAGTAAAATTTTCTTGAGTCTCATTTTACTATCCCTCCTTACTGAATTAAACAATGATATCGATTCAAAGGGACACGCGGGTACATAACAGTGGAGCGAACCCATCCCTCTTGATAATAATTTTCTATATTTGAATTTTTTTACCTGCTGATTTTCGAAATTTAACTTTTCGGCGTAATAACAAATTTCGGGCGCTGAAAACAAAAATAAACTTCATATCCCAGAATGAGCAAAAAAGCCGGTTATGCCCGGAGTTAGTTGAGCGCAATCTAAGAAATATCATAGCAATATCAAGATAGTAATAGAGCATTATTTATATAATATTTAAGCAATATTAAGTCCCCCCTTTGTTAAGGGGGATTCGTTTTGTCCGTCATCAGGATTTGATCGAAAAAACAGATGGCGATCAATATAGGATCATTGCCCGGGCTGCTTTAAATGCTGATCCCTGTGGTTCGGCTCGTCCAGCGGGCACTTGTAAATAGATTGGGGACGAACATCCGGGCATTCTTCGGTTTCGCAGATGCCCAGGTCCTGGCATGGCTCGACATGAGTGAGTATCTTAACGTTCGGGAAACATTTTTCAATTTCTTCTTCTATCTGGTCACAGACTGTATGCACGTTATCCAGGCGGGCGTCCCTTTTCATTATGAAATGAAGATCGACATGGCGCTCGTTCCCTGATTTGCGCGTCCTCAGCTTGTGGAATTCCAGCACTACCGGGTAGTACTCGCAGACTATCGCGCGGATTTTCGCTTCTTCTTCCGCGGGCAGCGAGTGATCGACCAGACCCTTGAAAGCCCTCCCTGTGAGGCGGAAGCCGACCACGCCTATATAAACGCCGATAAGGATCGCTATTACCGGGTCTATCCAGTACCATTTCAAAATTTTCAGGGCGATAAGCCCGACAACAACTCCCAGGGACGGCCATACATCGGCAGTGAGGTGCCAGGCATTCCCTTCGATTGCGAACGAATCGTATTTTTTAGCCGCAGAAAAAAGATACTTGGCGACACCGTAATTGACGGCGGCGCTTCCCAGCATCACCCATACCCCGAGGCCGACCTCTATGGGATGGGGGCCTGCCAGGACATCTTTCACGCCGAAAAATATCAGCGACCCGGATGCGATGATAATAAGCAGCGCTTCTATGCCGCCCGCCACCATCTCGTACTTGCCGTGGCCGTAAGGATGGGATTCGTCTTCGGGAATGGACGACTGGCGCACTGCAAAAAACCCGATAAGCGCCGAGACAAGGTCCATGCCCGAATGGACGGCTTCCGCAATAATTGCCATCGAGCCGAGAAATATGCCGAACGCCAGTTTTACTACGGTTAACGTAAGAGTCGTTACTACTCCAAAACCGGCGGCTTTTACTTTGCCGGGAATGGAAATATGGTTCATTGCTCCGCCTTTGCTTTATTTTTTTCTTCCAGGTATTCCGCCGCCTGTATGAGCCTCGATAAAACTGCAGGCTTGTCCATAAGTTCCATCACTTCGAAAATCCCTGGACTTGTGGCTTTGCCCGTAAGCGCGACCCTTGCCGGATGAATCAGCTTCGCCGCCGCGACCCCCAGCTTTTCCGCCAGACCGCGCACCGCCTTTTCGATGGTCTCCTTGTTATAATCATCAAGCTCCGCAATGACATCCTCAAGATCGCGAAGCCTTTTGGCCGTTACCCCGGGCTCCTTGAAATATTTTATCGCGGCATCGGGATCATATTCTATATGTTCGTCAAAAAAGCATGCCGCGGTTACCGGGAAATCCGAAAGCTTCTTGATCCTCTCGCAATATAATTCCGAAAGCTCTTCCAGGAAACGCCTCTCCGGCTCGTACCCGCTGTACATGAAAAAAGGCTCCGACAGATCGGCGATTTCGGCGGGAGTTTTTTTCTTCATGTACTGTGCGTTCATCCATTCAAGCTTCTTATCGTCGAACACCGAAGGGCTTTTGCTCACCGCATCAAGCGTGAACCTCCCGATAACGTCATCTCTTTCCATCAATTCAAGATCTTCTCCCGGCGACCATCCCAGAAGCGCCAGGAAATTGAAAATCGCCTCCGGCAGGTAACCGTCCATCCTGAAATCCCGCAGGTCCACGCCGCCGCGCCGCTTGCTCAGCTTCCTTCTCTGCTCGTCGAGAATAATCGGCAGGTGGGCGAATTCAGGCGGCGGGTATCCCAGCGCCCGGTACAACAATAACTGCCTCGGCGTATTTGAAAGATGCTCTTCCCCCCTTATGACATGCGAGATATGCATCAGCGAATCGTCTATGACCGCAGCGAAGTTGTACACCGGTATGCCCGACGATTTCATTATGATAAAGTCTTCCAGGAGGCAGTTATCGAAAGATACTTTCCCGCGGATAAGGTCGTCTATAACAACTTCACCGGAAGCCGGGACTTTGAACCTTATTGACGGGTCTCTGCCTTCCCTGTCGTATTGTGCCTGCTGCTCTTCAGTTATATGCATACATTTGCCAGAATAGCCGGGGGACCTTTTTTCGAGGTTTGCAAGCTCCCTTTCGGCTGCAAGCTCTTCAGGCGTGCAGTAACAGTAATATGCTTTATCTTCATCCAGCAGTTTCTGCGCATGCTCCCGGTAAATCTTCAGGCGCTCCATCTGGAAATAAGGGCCGTAATCGCCGCCTGCTCCGGGGCCTTCATCCCATTCGAGACCCATCCACTTCAGGTTTTCAAGGATCTCCTCGAGAAATGCCTCATTCGAGCGCTCCCTGTCGGTATCCTCGATGCGCAGGATGAATTTACCGCCCTGCCTGCGGGCGAAAAGATAATTAAAAAGCGCGGTTCTGACCGAGCCTATATGAAGATAGCCCGTCGGACTGGGCGCAAATCTTACCCGGATCATATCAACCCTCCGGCATATATTTTTTGATTAATTCATTCCGGCGGCGTTTAAATCCTTTATAAACGCTCGAATACGGCAAATCAAATTTTTTAAGGCATGCATCTTTACTCGAACCGATAACCGCATTATATAATATAATGACTCAGAAGTTAATAAATATCCTCTCCAAAAGGTAAAACAACAGGCGGAGTTGAATTAGCTTTCATGCAGAAAAAAGAACATGCGGGAGGATTGACTCTTGTCGAGGCCATGATCATTATCGTGGTCATAGGCCTCCTTGTCAGCATAGTCCTTCCTTTGCTCGTCAAGGCACGGTACCATTCAAACTTTGCCAGTTGTATTTTCAACCTGAACAGTTACGGAAAGTCGCTGGATCTTTACAGGTCGGATCATGGAAGCTTTTATCCGGGTAAACTGGAGGAACTCGTTGAGAAGCGTTATCTGCCGGGCCTGAAAAAGTGCCCGAGCAATAGCAGCGAATATCTTTACGAAGCAAACGCCGACCGATCCAAGTTCACCATAGTCTGCCAGGGCTGGCATTACAGGGTCTTGGATAACATCCCCAAAGGATACCCTCAGTATTACCTGCCGAACGGCCTTGTGGAAAGCCCGCCTGAGAAAAAATAAGCCAGGTTAACATTCGATAATTACCGTATAAAATTATTTCGCCTGCTTTTGTTTCCGTTTCAAAACTCCGCAAGACCTGCCCCGGCAGGAATCCGCCGGGCGATGAATAATCAATTCTCCGTGTTCAAATTACTGAAAGGAAACCGATGAGATGAGTTCCCGCATGATAGAAATAGAAGGTCATATCATAGATTCGCTCATATTGCCCCAGATATTCGAGATAGTTATGGACATGGGCGGCGACTTCGAAGTAAAGGATTTCAAAATCGGCCGCTTCAAGCACGAAACAAGCTACGCCAAGCTGGAAATCAAATCGCCCGATGACGAGCTCCTGGACAGCATCCTTGTACGCCTGCGCGATGTCGGCGTCTCGGTCATCAAAGAAGACGAAGCCCGTTGTGAGCCTGCCCCGGGCGACGGGGTTTATCCCGATTCCTTCTACTCCACTACCAATCTGGATACCAGCGTCAAATACAACGGGCGCTGGATAGAAGTTGAAAACCCCGAAATGGACTGTGCTATTTGTATCGAAGAAGAGCCGCTCAGAGCATATACCGTAACGCTCAACGGCGTTAAAAAAGGCGACATGATAGTGTGCGGGCACAGCGGAGTCAGGGTTACGAGGCCGGAGCGTCCCCGGAGCAAGGACGTTTTCGAATTCATGGCAAGCTCGGTCTCGTCGGAAAAGCCCAAGGAAAAGCTCATAGCACAGATCGCCGCACAGATGAGGTCGGTAAAGGAAGAAGGCGGCAAGATCCTCCTTGTCGGCGGGCCTGCCATCATCCACACCGGCGCGGGCAAATACCTTTCATGCCTCATCAGGAACGAATACATAAATACGCTGTTCGGCGGTAACGCCCTTGCGGTCCATGACCTGGAATACGCAATTTACGGGACATCGCTCGGCATCTACCTGGATAAAGGGATCCCGTCGGACAGGGGACACGAGCATCACCTGCGCGCCATCAATACCATCAGGAAATACGGCTCGATAAAAGCCGCCATCGAGGCGGGCGTGGTAAAGAAGGGCGTGATGTACGAGGCTGTCATGAAAGGGATCGATTACGTGCTTGCCGGTTCCATAAGGGACGACGGCCCCCTGCCAGAAATCGAAACCGATTCGGTTAAGGCCCAGCAGAAAATGAGGGAGCTTGTCCCCGGCACTAAACTCGTCATCATGCTTGCATCGGCATTACACTCGATAGCCACAGGCAATATCCTGCCTGCGTCCGTGAGACTCGTAACGGTGGATATAAACCCTGCCATAGTAACGAAGCTGATGGACAGAGGGAGCTTCCAGAGCCTTGGCATAGTAACCGACGTCCAGTCGTTTTTGCGCGAGCTTTGCCACTGCCTGGAGCTTGTGGTGTAAGAGAATATCAATTTTTTCAAAACGGCTGGAAATCGACGGCTTTTTCCTCTATCTCTACCGGGTAATCACGCTCCAACTCTTCCAGAATTTTCTGGATCATCTCCCGCACGAGGGATTCCTTTTCGTTGACGACGGCAAAGCCGATCTCTGCTTCCTGCCATACATCCTGCCGCCCCACTTCAGCTATCGCCACCGGGTAACGCGAAGAAAGCCGCTGGCGTAACCGGTTGATGACGCTCCGCTTCCCTTTCAAAGAGTTGGGCTGCTCCGTCAGAAAAAGCAGCACCCTGCACATCCCTACTACCATATTAATCCCCCGGCACGAATATAAATTTTTGCCCCGATAAAACTCGGAAACTATCCCAAAAGTCTCTCCAAAATATCATTCCCCTCCTGGTACAAGGGGGGTTTCCCCGCCAACCCGGTCTTTGCCTATCTCATGATCTATTCAATTTATCATGGAAGTTTTTCCTTACGCGACATCCCCCGGCCCTGCGGGCCACCCCCTTAACGAAGGGGGAATTATTCTCCAATCTTTCCACTTCCAGTATCCAGTTTCTAGTCTCCAGTCTCTAGCTGCGGCAGGACAAAGTTTTCGATTATCCATGCCGTGCCTTCATTATCCGGCCCCGGCCCGACAATATCGGCATACTCTTTTACTTCATCCGGCGCATCTTCCGCCGCTATGCCCAGCCCCGCGTATTCGAGCATCGAAATATCGTTATAGCTGTCCCCGAACGCGATTATCTCTTCCCGTTTTATTCCCAGATGACCGCCGAGCCATTCGAGGGCGGTTCCCTTCGAAACATCGACATCGACGACTTCCACAAAATTCGGGAGGCTCCGTGCTATGCTGACAAGGCCGGGCAACTTTTCCTCAAGAATAAGCTCGCCCTTTTTCAAAAGATCCATGTCGTCCGAAACGGCGAGCAGCTTCATCGGCCCGGCATCCAGAACAGGCTCGATATCGGTGATGATGACCGGGTTGCTGGTCAGCGAGTTATACAGGCGGATCTCGTCTCTCTCCTCGGCGGCATGGACGCCTTTATCGTCGTGGATGTGAACCTGGAGGCCTATTTCCGTCAGGATCTCGTAAGCGCCGCGCGCAAGATCCGGCGAAAGGGCTTTCCTGAAATATATCCTGCCGTTGCCGGCATCGCTTATCATCCCGCCGCCGTAAGTGATCAGCGGAAGGGTCAGTCCCAGCTCTTTTGCGAAACGCACCGCCGAAAAGTGAGCCCTGCCGGTGGCAAGGGTGAATTCGACCCCTAAAGCGCGCGCCTGCCTGACCCTTTCCTTAACTCTTGCGGTTATCAGAAGGTCACAGCCGACAAGGGAGCCGTCAACATCGACCGCTACAAGTTTATATGTTCCCGGTGAGGGTATTGCTTTTTTCTTCATTCTATAATACGGGCGGGACAAACCCCGCCATCAGCCTCCGAATCCAGGCGTTGCTCCTTATAATACAGGAACCGGCGCTTTCTCTGCAAGTTCCAGCAGGACTTTCTCCGTTGCCCCGTCACGCTTCGACCCCTGGCCTGAGATCATCCTGTGGGCAAGTGTCGGCAGGAGCATCTTTTTAATATCATCCGGGGTAACGTAATCCCGGCCTTCGATGGCGGCAAGGGCCTGTGAGGCCTTGTAAAGGGCAAGCGAGCCCCGCGGGCTTGACCCCAGGTATAACCGCGGCTCTTCGCGCGTTTTCTGGATGAGACTGACAATGTAATTCTGAAGGGACTCGTCCACATGTATCCTTTTGACCTGGTCCTGCATTTTTGCAAGCTCTTCAGACGTTACCACTTCGGCTATCTCGTTTATGGGATGGCTTATTTTCTGGCGGAGAAGCATTTCGTTCTCGGCGGTGAAATCGGGATAGCCGAGCCGGAGACGTATAAAGAACCTGTCCATCTGGGATTCGGGCAGGGGGAAAGTCCCCTCGTATTCGAGCGGGTTCTGTGTCGCCATGACAAGGAAAGGCCGCGGGAGCTTGATTGTCCTGCCTTCAACGGTAACCTGCCTCTCCTCCATACACTCCAGCAGGGCCGACTGGGTCTTGGGCGACGCCCTGTTTATCTCGTCGGCAAGGACGACCTGGTGGTGTAGCGGGCCCGGCCGGAATTCAAACTGCTCGCTTTTCTGGTTATAGATGTTCACGCCGATAATATCGGACGGGAGGAGGTCGGGAGTGAACTGGATCCTGGCAAAACTACAGCCCAGCGAAATTGCAACGGCCCTGGCAAGCATCGTCTTGCCGACGCCAGGCACGTCCTCTACCAGCATGTGCCCTTCGCACAGGAGCGCGACAAGCGCCATGAAAACTTCGTCGGTTTTTCCAACTATGACTTTTTCGACGTTTTCCCTGACTTTTCCAGCGAAATTTTTTACATTATCATTCGACATCTTCCGCCTCATCCGGCTCCCATTCCCGCACCCATGCGGGGCTTCCGGGGATACCATGCAAATCGATATTTATCAGTTTCCCGCCGAAGGCCGTTATTATATCCCTGCGCGATATGGGAGTATGCCCGACGACTACTCCTTCAACGCCCATCGAACCAAGCAATTTTTCAAATTCTTTCTGGTTGGGCACGGGGATGTGCTGACCTGTCAGGTAGTTGTATCCCCATACGGATCGTCCCCACATGAATTCTTCTTTTGCCTTTTTCATCTCGTCACCGGGCAGTTTCTCAATCTCGTCAAGGGGGCGGTAATATTTTTTATCGTCGGGAAGCGTATGCGCGTACAACCAGCCGCCCACTTCCACCGCCATTTTCAACTCGTTGCGTAAGAAACTGCCGGTATCGCCGCACATGGCGTCTTTCCATGATTTCATGCCGCCGAAAGCCGCCATCGTTATCTCTCCGCCCTGGGCGTACCAGTTGATGAAACGGGCGACGGCTTCCTGCCCTTCCTGCGACAGCCGTTTTTTAGAGAAAATCTTCTGGAAATCCCAGAAACCGCCGCTTTCCCGGATTAATTCCGACACCTCGTCGTCCTTGAGGAAATTGAAAATATTGAGGGCGTCCAGCATCATCTGGTCATGGTTGCCCAGTATCGGATGAACCCTGCTTGAAAAACCGGGCATATCTTCGCGGAGCTTATTTGCCTGGTCATGAAGCGACATGACAAGTTTGATGATGCGAAGCGGCCCCAGCATCCATGCGCCGGGATCCCCTTCCAGGGGCTCGCCGCGCCAGTCCACGTAATCGCCTATAAAGACAAGATCTATATTGCCGGCATCGGGATCCCATGCCAGTGTCTCGGGGAGCACGAGCTTTTCTTCTTCCAGTATCCTTACAAGGCGATAATAATCGCCGTGCAGGTCGCCTATGGCAACCGTTTTGCGTCTTTTATCGTTGAGCTTCACTGTCGCGGCAGGAACCTCTTTTGTTTCGGGAGCGCTCACGTATTTATCTTCAATCCTTCTTTGCCGAGTTCATATCCTTTTTCAAAAGCCTGAACGTTTATCCGGATCAACTCTTCTTTTTTCTTGAACTGATATTCGATAAGCTTTTTTATAGTATCTTCTCCGACGACCGGGTTAGCAGCCAGGAAAGCGCCCAGGACTATAATATTGGCCACCCTCCGGTTTCCGATCTCATGGGCTGCGTTGGTGGCATCCACTTCCAGGAGCTTCACATCCGTCCGCTCCGGCTTCCTGTTGACCATCGATGAATTATACAACAGCAGGCCGCCCGGCATCAAGGTTTTTTCGAACCTGTCAACGGAAGGCTGGTTCATCAAAATAAGGTTGCGGGGATGTGATATCACAGGCGAGCCTATCTCGTCATCGGATATGATAACGGTACAGTTTGCCGAGCCGCCCCGCATCTCCGGCCCGTAAGAAGGTATCCATAAGACATTCAATCCTTCTTCAAGCCCTGCGTATGCCAGCATCTGCCCCATCAGCATAATCCCCTGGCCGCCGAACCCGGAGATGATCATATCATCGTACATTACCGCTCACCTCCCTCTGCAAGCTTGACTTCGGTATCCTTGTAAACACCCAGGGGGAATACCGGAAGCATATTTTCCTCCAGCCATTGCATCGCATCCAGCGGCGATAAGCCCCAGTTTGAAGGACACGTGGAAAGCACCTCTACGAGCGTGAAGCCGCGCCCTGCAATCTGGTCGGAAAAAGCTCTCAATATCGCCTTTTTGGCCTGCCGGACATACTTGGGAGCACTTACCGAAACGCGCGCTATATACGAAGGACCGTCAAGCTGTGACAGCATCTCACATACTCTTATAGGGTTGCCGTTTGCTTCGAAAGTCCGCCCGTATGGAGTAGTATCGGTAACCTGCCCGATCAGTGTAGTCGGGGCCATCTGGCCGCCGGTCATGCCGTAAATCGCGTTGTTTATAAAAATTATGGTGATCTTTTCGCCGCGGGTTGCGGCATGTACCATCTCGGCTGTCCCTATCGCCGCGAGATCCCCGTCTCCCTGGTAAGTGAAAACAACCCTGTCGGCAGGCAGCGACCTCCTCACGCCTGTTGCGACTGCCGGCGCCCTGCCGTGAGCCGCCTGGACCCCGTCACAGCGGAAATATTCATAAGCGAATACCGAACAGCCTACAGGCGCCACCATGATCGTCTTTTCCCTTATTTTCATCTCGTCCATCACCTCGGCTACCAGC
>JAMCWD010000018.1 GCA_023475345.1 Chloroflexota bacterium
CTGCCTTTGTAGCAACACATTCATCACCTTCAAGGGCATGGAAAATCACCTCCATGCCGTTAATTTACCGAAAAGTGTAAACCATGTGTCGGACAAATGTGTAAACCATGTGTCGGGCAGTACACCCCTCAAGGGGGACTAATATTGTGTGAACTTCAGGCTATATCTATATCAGGCTATTAGATGAAGTTAATACAACAATGGTTCATAGCATAAGGGGATTCAGCTCTTTCAATCGGGATCTTTCTCCGCCGGGGCTGCCGGTTTCAGCTTCAGCAGTTTTTTGAACTTCGCCCAGGCCGCTTCCATGGCCATGATCTTCTCACTGCCGGGCGCACGTCCACTATACCGGGCTTCGGTAAATATGCCGGTTATTTCATCAAGCGGCTCGATAAAAGGCCTGTCTGAAAGCGAATCTCTGAATTCCTTCGGAGTCCGGCATGGCGCCCTTTTCAAGCCTCTGCGGGCAAGCGCCTTTTCGGTTTTCCTGTATATTTCGAAGACCCTGCCGGTTTTAATATCCTGTGGCCCGGCGCCTTTAAAAAACGGGAGCGGGATCTTCTTTTTCTTTAAGTAAACGATAAGAACTACAAGCCCGGCTATAAATATGACAATCGCCGATATTGCCGGGACTTCTTTTTTCATAAAGTCCGGCATGGGAGGGAGCATTGAAACAGCGTTTTTGATCTTTTGGGCCGCAGGTATGAAAACATTCGATTTAAGCCAGTTAAAAAGTATCGCCGCAGGCCAGGTCTCTTTCCGGACGCCCGTGCCGGGGAATTGAGTCCATCCCGGGGTCGGGTCGAAAGACATCCAGCCTACACCGGAAATGAAAACTTCCACCCATGCGTGAGCATGTTCGGAGCGGATTTCATAATAAGATGTGAAGGGGTTGTATTCGCCCGGAGTGAAGCCTGTAGCCAGCCTTGCAGGGATGCCGACTGATCGGCACATCACGGTCATAGCGGTCGCGAAATGCTCACAATATCCGCGTTTCTGTTCGAAAAGGAAGTAATCGACAACTTCTTTGTTAGGCGGGAAAGGCGGGATATCCAGGTCGTAAGGATAATTCTCGCGCAGGTAATTCATTATGGCGACCGTCCTGTCGTAAGCGGTCGGGAGGCCTCTCGTTATCCCGGTTGTAAGGGTTCTTACCCTGTCCGAAAGTTCGGGAACCTGGAAATACTGGGGATAAAAATACCTGAACGCCCTGTAATCGGTCGGCCTTAACCGGGACGGCTCGAAACTTCTTTCAACGCTGATACAACTGTATATCACGCCCTTTTCCAGCTTGAACGGGCTTCTCAAGCCCAGGTCATTGTCAACATAGATGAGGTTGCTGGGAAAATAAAGCAGGTGTGGCTTGAAAGCGCAAAAGATAATATTGGGCTGTTCTCTTTCAACATAAAATACCTGGACTATCTCGCTGTCGGAGGGGAAGTCCTGGGGCACCATCGATTTTTCAACGCCGGGGGGGTAATCCACCGTTATCGGGGGCATTCCCGAAGAAAGAGGAGAGGCTGTCTCGCGCGTGTTTTTCCAGCCGTAGCCGTCATAGTAATCGAAGGACATCCCCCGGTAATATGAAGGCTTTGTCGTCCGTACACGCAGTACGACTTCCTTCGAGAGACGGCCCCTGGCGTTAAGATTCAGGTATGTATTGAAGCCGAAGTAATTATCTTTGTCGAACCTCGCATTTAACCGGCCGGTGGAATCATCGGGGTTCTCGGGATAAGCCGGGTTCATCAGTTTACCGAGCGTGATGTCGAGGTGGATGATCCACGACATCGGCAGAGGTCTTATTTTGAAGCCGGTGAAACGGGGCATCAAGAAAAAGATGACCCCTGATAAAGCTGCTGTGAGAGCGATTGTTGTAATTGACATTTTGAATATGCGCCCCGGGGTCAGCCGGCCTTTGATTTTATTGAACGAAAGGCTGCCGAGCCTGCTTATGGTGCTGTAATAAAGGGACATGGAAACGAGAATTGTATAAGTGATCAGGAAAAAGAGATAATAGACATTATGGCTTAGTGTAGCGCCGATTACTATGAGGACAAAAGAAACCATGATCGAATAATTAAGATCCTTGCGGGACGGCAGGTCGTAGCTGTGGAGGCACTGGAACCACAGGAGCAGGTTGGCTATGGGGATACGGGGGTCATACGGGGTGCGGAAAGTATTATTGACGGTATCGAAGCCTGCCCAGACGGCTCCCGCTGTAAGGAGCAGCTTGAGCCAGGCGTTGTTCATGCCTTTTCGCTTCCAGCTTACCCAGTACCCGAATATGGTCCCCGCGATCACGAAGATTGAAATTTTCGGCCATTCTTCCTGGCTGAGGGTTGCCAGGATCCCGCACAAAACCGATGCAAGCACGATTATCCTGAAAGTAACAGATTCCTCTATTACTTCGGGTTTCTCGCTGAGCTTTCTCCATATAAGACCTAGCATGGAAGCTTCTCCAGCAGCCTCTCCAGTATTTTTACGGGGTTATCATCCTTCCCGACCGAGCAGCCGTAACCGCCTGAAGAATTTACGGAACGGCAGAAGCTGTCATATTTCTTCTCATCGGCGTCCTGCGGGAGCTTCTGGCCCGGCAGGATAAAATCCGTAGCTTTGATCAAAAGGAAGTAAGTCAGGTTCGGGCTGTGGGGAAGTGAAAGGATCGTTTCGGGGGATGCCTGCTCGGGGGTGATTATCAACAGTGGCCTGCTTTTGCTTATCAGCTTTTGAGACTGCCCCAGCATTTCTTCGAGAGACAGTTTCCCGCTACTCTGCATCCTTGCAAGTTTTTCTAAAAATATGAAACGGCCGGGCGTCTGGAGCCTGGTAACGGTATCGCCGTCCTGGTATAGAAAATTAAAACTCAACTGATGTGAAAGCAGAAATTCTCCAAGCGAAGCGGCTATCCTGACCATTATTTCGAGAGTATTTTTATGCCCCCTGCCCGCCTGCCACAGGTATGAGTTGTCGAGCATTATATCCAGTGCCGCCCTGGACGGGATCCTGAATTCCTTGACCATCAATTTCCCTGCCCTTGCCGTGCTGGGCCAGTGGATCATTTTCATCGGCTCGCCCGACTGGTATTCCCTTATGCCCATGAAATCGAAACTCTGCCCGGCCAGGTGTCTTGCGGATCTCTGTGCCGAGTGAATAGGCTCGGAGCCTCTTATAAGCCCGTGGCTTAAAGGCAGAGCGTGGGGATAAACAACCAGCTCCCCGTCCTGTTGAAACGACCTGCTTCCGGGAAAAAATCCGAAGGGGTAAGAGCATTCCACTTTCAACCCTGCTAAAGGATAAACTCCCCTCAAGGAAACCGAATCGGTATAATGAACGGAGGAAGTATCCCCGGCGGAAATCATGTCGAAACCCGCGGTCCGTTCGGGCTTTTTGTCCTCTGTGTTCAGACTCTTATCTTTCAGGAGGAGGAAATACGCGTTATATTTGCCCCGGTTTGTGATCTCAGCGGTAACCTGGAACTGGTCGCCTTCAAAAACGCGCGGGGGGAGGATCTTCACCGGCATTATATGCTTGAGGATTATCCGGGGAACGGTTATCGAAACTATTATGAGCGCAAGCAAAACGCCGCAGAGAAGATACAACCATCCTATCTGGGTATTGACGGCAATCGGATAAAGCCCCAGCATCATCCCGACCAGGACTATCTCGTCAATATGTTCCCTTAAGAACCCGGAAGCTGCCGAATGATTCCTGGGAGGGATATGATCCCCCGGCAGGGTTTTCATCACAAATAATTCTTTCTTCCGATTTAATTTTCAGTTCCTGCAAATCCGTTTGCCGGAATCATAAGGTTTATTTAAAGCCCCCTGTATAACCCTCTACTTTTTTCCAGGAGGAGTTTGATGATCTTCGTAGCCGTTGGCAAGCGACTTTGTAAGCAGGAGATTGGCTTTTTCGGCGGCGCTCTGCAATGCTTTTTCCGGGGTCGTTATTTTAGCTGCCGCGTTATACATTTCATCATCCACTATTCCTCTGATAGTTTCCCATGCAGGCGTCTTGGGCTGGACCTTGCCGTATTTCAGAGCTTCAATGCCTTTCTTGTTTGCAGGATGGGAATTGAGGAAATTCTGATATTTGGGGCTTTCGATGGCCGATTTTCTCACGGGCAGGTAGCCGGTATTAATCGACCAGTTAGTGGTTACTTCTTTGCTTGTCAGGTACTTGACCAGCTTCCATGATGCCTGAGTTTCCTGGGTCGGATGATCCCGGAATATAGCCAGGTTGGTTCCGCCGAACTGGTATTTCCTGGAGCTGTCTATGGGCGAAAGGGCGACGCCGAAAGGAAACGGAGACTTGGCTTCAAGCGTCGATATGCGGCTGGTAGTATAAATGTAAAAGACCGCGTCTCCCTTTATAAATGTGTCGAATGCTTCCTGTTCCATTTTTGCGCATTTATACTTGTAAATGAGGTCAACCCAGTATTGCATATCCTTGAGGCCGACTTCGTTATTGAAGGCGACCCGGTTATTCTTCATATCGATGAAATTTTCATCGTGAGTTATCAGGTAATGGCCGAAGGTATCGACATTCGGCTCGAACGCGATGCCGTAGCGGATTGTGCCGTCGGGCTTTGTCTTTGTGAGCTTGACTGACATATCCCGTAGCTCTTCCCATGTTTTGGGAGGCGCAAACCCTGCTTCGTCCAGGGCCGGCTGATTATAAAAGAGAACATATATGCTCTTGTTGAAAGGCATCGTGGTCAATACGTCATTGAACGTGTTGGCTTCTTTGAATATCGGGACAAGGTCGTTTATATCATCGGTCGTGATGCCGCCGGGCTGGTTGAGAAATTCCTTGACCGGCACTATGGCGTTGACATCGATAAGGCCCACTGTCCAGTTCTCAAAAACCATTGCCACGTTGGGGGGTCTGCGCAGTGCGAGATTCTCCAGGATCTTGTTATATAAAACATGGTAAGGGTTGCCCTGCACGTTGGGTTTCATTTTAACGGATTCGGCCTGTACCCTGATACCGGGGTTTTCCATCTCGAATTTTCTGAGAAGCTCGTTAAGCTGGTTCTCCTTGGTGCCCTGCATGGCGTGCCAGAAGGTTATCGTTACAGCGCCTGAGCCGTAATATCCCTGTTGTGCATTTGCCCGGCCCATTGAAAAATACCATAATGCCGGGACAAGGAGGGCAATTATTATTATTGATGCCAGTAAATATTTGCTTTTCTTATTCATATCAGGCTCCTCCTAAATTACAGTCTTAATGCCAGCGGAGTCTGGTTTAACGCTTGAAGCACCAGTTCGGCCGGTTGGGAATTCTGGGGGATTTCAAAAACAAGGTATCCGAAGTTCATCCCGCCGGGACGCAATATTATCAGCCAGAAATTACTGAGACCGTCGACATATTCATAAGATTGGCCGTTTCGATCCTTTAGCGAGAAATGCCCGGTATAAATCTGAACTTCATTTGAAACATTCTGCTGTTGTACGTAAGCGACGACGAATTTATAACCGGCTCTCGGCCTGTAATAATCCTTGATAGAGTTAAGCATCTCGATATTAGTAACTGTTATCGCGAAAACGTTGTTTTCGGCTGTTTTAGGCACAAAAACCTCACCCCGTCCAAATTCCGCCGGGGACGAAGTCGTACCGGCTTGAGGAGCGGCCTGGGGCGATGAATAACCGGGGGAAGCGGTGGCCATCGAATACACTGACGGTACTTGCGGGTTATTGGCTGCCGAATACGGCGATCCGGGAGCAGGTTGGACCGGGTTTGAAGAATATGGTGATGTAGTGGGAGTCGTGGTGTAAGGCGAGGTCGTCGAGTAAGGTGAGGCGGTGGAGTAAGGGGAAGCCTGGGAGTATTGTGAAGTCTGAGTGTTTGTCTGATTTGCGGGAGTTGTCGAATATGCAGAGGGGGACGAATAGGAAGAATCCATGGGATAAGGAAACGAAGAAGTGCTCTGAGGTGTGGGGACTGTTGTCGAAGAGGCGCTGGAATACATCCCGAATTCCGGATTAACCGGCGCGGCATAAGTATCGGTAGTCGGAACGGTGGTTTCGGGCTGGACAGGTTCGGAAGGGAATGCGCTTGCATAAGGACGCGGGAACGATTCCTCAGGAAGCGTGCCCGGCTGTGCCTGTGTCTGAGTCTGTGCCGGCGCCTGGGATGCGGCCACTTTCGGGATCTGGACGACTGGCACCCTGGTTACCGTCGATGTTGCCGTTAATTCCTGACCTTCTTTTAAAGCTATGCGGACGCTGTTATCTTTGCCGTTGACACTGTAAGTGCCTCCGAGACTCTGTACCACGGCTTCGATTGGGAGCATTATTTTCCCGTCGCTGTTGTACGGGACGACGTTTATCATCTCGCCGTTTATTTTTATGATGTTAAGGTTGCTGTCCCAGTCTATGTCAATTTTAAGCGCCTGCGCAAGAGCATATATCGGGACGTAAACAATCCCGTCCTTGATGATCGGGCTTACGGGCGCCTCTGTCTCATTGACGAATATATTCGGCGCCTCGTCGGCGAATGCCGGCGGCGGAATAGAAAAAACCGTGCAGAAAATCAGCAGTATGAGCAGCAATGAGACCGCTTTTCTCATAACGGCATACCTCCTTTTCAGGGTAAAAAACCGGTTTGTCAATTCTACGGGTCCCCTCCTTATCCTTTATCTTACTTCAAACTTACACTCAACGGCGACTGGCTCAGACTGTGAAGAACCAGTTCGGCAGGCTGAGATCCGCTTGGCACTTCAAATACCATATATCCAAAATTTATACCACCGGGACGCAAAATAATCAACCAGAAGTTGCTCAAACCTTCTATATAATCATACGAATTTCGCTTTTCGTCAAGTAGGGTGAACCGGCCGGTATAAATTTGGACTTCATTGGATATGTTTTGCTGTTGTACATAGATTATGACAAACTTGTTCCGGGGCGCAGGCTTATAATAGCCTTTTATTGTTTCCGCCGATTCGACATTGGTAACAGTTATCCCGAATACCGGGTTCTGGGCGAAGCGGGGCGGAAAAATTCCGCTTGTCGGAACCGGGGGTTCCGGAGGCGGAGGAGGCTCCGGCGGTTTTTTGGGGGGTTCAGGAGGAGGCGGCGGCGGAGGAGCCCCGGTATATATCCTTATAATATTATTCTTGCCGTCGATTTTCATCGTTCCGCCGATGCCGTTAACCACGGCTTCCAGCGGCACATACACCGCTCCCTTGATAAATATGGGCTTGCCCTGAACCATGTTACCTTCGATTTTGATTATATTCAGCGAGGAATCGAAATCTATATTTGCCTTAAAAGCCCTGGCAAGAAGGTATGGAGGCATGTACAATATGCCGTCCTTATTGACGGGTCTTGTAGCGACGGCCAGCCCGTTGATAATCACCAGGGGGCTTTCGGAATAATCGGTATCGGAAATCACCGGGGAATAAGCAAACAGACCCAGCAAAAGAGCCGCACAAAGGATGACCGCTGTCTTAGCCGACTTGCTCATCAAGATTTTTTCGTTCCCCCTTAAATTTTACATTATATTTCTTCTTTCTCAACCGGCCTGTTCCCTTTTATTGTCTGCAGGAATAAATATTCGTATGTCTAAATAAAACCCGGTAACTGAAAACCCTGGTTTTCGGTTAGTATTATATATTATTTTTGTCGCTGAAAAGCCGGATTTTATTCCTTCTGGGGGCATAGTGAGTCAGAAAAAGATTGAAGAGACAAAGTCTTCTCCGGGAAATCAAAAAGAAGACATTTCGGAAAAATTAAAAGAAGCCCGGGAATTGCTTGATGAGGGGAAACCCAAGGAAGCCATAAATTCATATAAAGCCGTCCTCTTGATACAACCGGGACATCTCCAGGCAAGGATCGGCATGGCCGAGGCCCAGCTCCAGCTTGACGATCCCGTGGCAGCGCTTAAGGATCTTCAGAAAATAGTCAAGAAAAATCCGGGTTATGTTCCCGCCCGCCTTGTCCTGGCGCAGGCCGAGGAAAAGTCCGGCGACAAAAAGGCTGCCAGGGAAGAATTGCTGGCAGCCCTCGAAATAGTTGAAGCTCAGGGTGATGAAGTTTCAGAGAAAAAAATCGGCAGTGAGCTTCAGCGCCTCGAGGGTGAAGAGGAAATAAAAAAAGAAACCGAGGGGCTTTCTCCGGCCGAGTCCAGCCTGAAGCAGGGGAGGATGCTCTTAAGACAGGGCAAACCTGAAAAAGCCGAAAAATTTTTCGAGAAAGCCATCGAAGAATCGCCCGAAACCGCCGAAGCTTACCATTACCTGGGCATGGCGCTTTTCAGGATGGGGAAAAGCGAGGAAGCTCTTTCCCACATAAGAAAGGCGATTGCCATCGAGCCAGGAAAGGCGGTTTATCATTTCAACCTGGGCCTTATCCTCCTGAAATTAAGTCATATCCAGGAAGCGGTCGAGAGCCTCCGCCTGGCCGTCGGTCTCGCGCCTGACGAAGCGGCGTTCCATTTCCATCTCGGCAGGGCGTATTCCCACGATCAAAGACCGGACATGGCGCTGGAAGAATACCTGAAGGCCATTGAGCTTGATGACACCCAGCCTGCGTTCCATCATCATTTTGGCGCGGCCCTGCTCCAGCAGGGGGAAATCCAGGAGGCGGTCAACGAGCTTCAAATATCGATAAACCTCGACCCTGAAAATCCCCAGGCATATTACAGCCTCGGCTGTGCGTATTCGAAGTGGGGCCTGTTTTCGGAAGCCAGGCAGGCGTTTTTGTCTTCGCTTGAGCTTGATAAAAACCAGTATCTTCCACATTATGAACTGGGCAACCTCCACGCGAGGCTGGGGGAGCTTGCCGGGGCAAACGCGGAATATTCAAAAGCCCTTGAGATGATGCCGGACCTTACCGGCGCACATTTTATGAAGGCCGTAACTCTCCAGAGGGCGGGGTATCTCGACGAGGCGCTTGAAAGCGCGCTGAAAGCGCTCTCCTTGGACGAGAACCCGACATATCACAACCAGGCCGCAAACTTATACCGCCTCCTGGGGAAGCCCGGGAAGGCGCTCGAACATTATGAAAGATCCCTGGAGCTTGAAAAAGAACAGCCTCAGACTTATTTTTGGAAAGGCAAGTCTCTTTACGAGCTGAAGCGTTATGAGGATGCGGCGGACGCATTTGCCGCATCAATCGAGTATAACGATCAAAATGCTTTCGTTCATCTTGCGCTCGGCCAGACCCTGAGCAGGCTTGAGGACTGGGAGGGAGCCCTGGGACATCTGAAGGAGGCCATCCTTCTCGACCACTCATCGGAGCATGCCCATTTTGAGCTTGCAAGGGTTCAGATGAAATTAAGCAATTGGAACCTGGCGCGGGAGCATCTCGCAAGCGCGGTAAATATAAACCCTTACTGGGACGAGGCATATTTTCTCCTGTCCGACAATTTCCGGAGGCTTTCAATGTTCGCCGACGGGCTTTCGGCCATAGAAAGGGCCATCCACCTCGTGCCCCGGAATGCCGAATATCATTTTTTCCGTGCGCTGCTCCTGGGCGACAACGAAAGGTGGCAGGAAGCGGAAGCCGAAGCGATGGAGGCATCGCGCCTCGCGCCCGATAATGTCAAGTATATACACCTTGTAGCTCATACGAGGAGACGCCTGGGCAATTACGTTTTCGCGCTGGACCTGCTTGAAAAGGTTCCAGTCGAACCGTCGCCGGGTTATCCTGTCCTGCTCGAGCGGGGCGTCTGTCTCTTCCACCTTGAAAGATACGAAGATGCCATTCAAATGCTCAGGCTTGCTATTTCGGAAAGGCCTCAGGAAGCCGAGGCGCATTTTTATAAAGGGCGGAGCCTTTACGAGATGGGCGAATACGAGCCTGCTTCCGAGAGCTTCCTTGATGCGCTTGCAAGGCGTAATGACGTATGGGAATATTATTATTACCTGGCCGCCGCTTACCAGGCTATAAACAACTGGCGGAGTTCCATAGCGGTTTTACAGGATTCGCTCCTTTATGCAAGCGAGGAACAGGAAGCTGAAATCCTTTTCAGGATAGCGCTTGCATACAGCAGCCTTGGAGATCTCAGCGACGCGCAGCATTTTCTTTCGCGCGCTCTTGAAGCAGGGTATCCCCCGAACGAGGTCTATCTTCTGTCAGGCCGGTTATACATGGAAAAAATGCAGGAGAAGGAAGCCGAAACGGATCTTAAAAAAGCCCTGTCCTTCGGCGATGACCCGGCGGTCCATTTTTACCTCGGCCTGTTATATCTCGACCAGGGCCGGAACAAGCTTGCAGACAAGCACCTTGAGATTTCATTAGAGCTTTTGCCGGGGTCTCTTTCCGCGAAGTTTGCAAGGGCAAGGGCGCTGCGTGGCATGGGCGAACTGGAATCGGCCAGGGATTTGCTCTATGAGATAACTTCGGATCATCCCGAATTTGCGGCGGCTTATATACTGCTCGGCTCCATTTACCAGGCGATAGGCAGGTGGGATCTTGCCATGGTCGAGTACCAGTCGGCCCTGGAGCTTGACAGCGAAAACCCGGAGCTTTTGCTCCACCTTGCAAAAGTTTACCAGGAGCAGGGGAGGCTGGAAGCTTCGATACCGTTACTGGAAGCCGCAGCGCGCATACGGCCGCATCCCGGGGTTTTCTGCCGGATCGGGCATTCGTACAGGGCGCTGAGGATCTGGGCCAGGGCGTCTGAAAATTACAGCAAGGCTCTCGTGCTTGATCCCGGGTCGGCGGAAGCGCTGGAGGGTATCGGCTCGTTATCTTTACGCAAAGGCAAATACGAAGAAGCTATCGAGGCGTTTAAGAAAGCTCTTAAAGCCGCGCCGGATTGGGGCGTATTACACCAGGACCTTGCCCTCGTACACGCACAACTCAAGGACCTTGAAGGTGCGTGCCAGTACCTGGAAACCGCGGTGGAACTGGAACCCGAAAACCCCATCTTCCTGAGCAAGCTGGGATTGATTTATTACCGTCTTAAAATTATCGACCAGGCGAAGAAAACTCTTAAAAAAGCCATCGAAATCAATCCTGGTCTCGCGGAGGCTCATGCAAACCTGGGAGTGATCCTTGCGGCGGAAAATAATTTCAACGCCGCGGAGAAGGAATATCTCAAGGCAATCGAGCTTAACCCCCAGGATTCGAAAAGCTATTATAACCTGGGCGTGGCTTACGGCAAGGCCAAGCGGATCAAAGACGCAGCCAACGCCTATCAAAAAGCCATCGAGATTTATCCCATGGATATAAATGCCCGGTATAACCTGGCGATAATATACCGGCGTCTCCGGAAGCGGGAAGAGGCGGCGGAACAGCTTGAAGCGGCGATGAAATACGCCGTGAGAAAAAAAGATCAGAGATTCATAGAACGCATTCAGAAAGAACTGGAAAACCTGAAGGAAGCCGATATCAAGACAACCAAGGAGGATAAAAAATGAGCCCTGTCATGAAAAGACTATACCTGGACATAACCCTCCCCGAAAAAGTCCAGAACGATTTATGGGAAATTGTCAACAAGGAATACGGTTCCTGCCTGGAATCCGTAAAAAGAGAAACGGTAAGCAGGATACAGAAGCGCCGTAAAATTTTCGAAGCCCCGCCGGCGGACATTTTCCAGCCGAAAGGCAAATCCCTGTTTTATTACGGCTTCTTCGACAGGCCCGGCCTCGAAGCCGGAGCCGTTTTAGTCGATGAGGAAGGCGAAAGTCTTTTCGAAGGTTTTTGCGAGAGGATCAGGAAGGTTCTTTCGGGAGCGGATTACCGCGGTCTCCTTGTCTGGAAAGAGATCATGCCTGCGAACCCCTGCTTTGTAGAGTTGAAGAGACAGGCCGACGATTCGGCGCCTGTTCCCGGGCATATTGATGCGGCGGGCGTCTTGCTGGATACTTCTCTCCTGGAATTTTTAAGGGAAGTTGCAAAAAGGCGCCGTTTTGCTATTGCGGACAGAGGAGCCAAGGAAGCCCATGAAACCTCGATGGTTGACAGGCTTGACAAAGCAGGGCTCCTGGAGAAGGAATACAACGTCCTGTGCCACGAAACGGGCCAGCAGATAAGCAGGCTTACCAGCACCGGCGCTTTCCAGGAAATGAAGAGGAGCGCGTTCCGGTGTTTCGAATGCGGCAGGGCAATCAGCGAAGAAAATATCAAGGTGTGGGTCAGCCTGTCCCCGTCCGGCAAAAAGTTGATAGATCCTCACCGCTGGCTGGGATACCTGGCATACCGCACCGCGCAGGAAGCCGGTTTCCACGAGTCCAGGATCATCCTGTGGGAGGAGAAAAAGGACGGTTGTCCCGATATTTTCCTGATGCAGAACGACCAGATGATAATGGTCGAGATCAACGAAAAATCGCCTGACCCCGGCGAAATCTATCTTTTCTCGGAAAAAATAAAACTTTACAACCCCGATCACGCGGTATATCTTTCGCTTAACAAGATCACCCCCGAAATCAGGAGACAGCTTTACGCGGCGGTATCCTGCGACCTCGATATCGTGCAGGGCATCGATGATCTGAAGCCTGCACTGATCCGGGTGAGGGAAAAGAAAAATGAAGATTATGTGAGCCAGACTCTTGCCCGTCTGGACGGCATGGCTGAGATTAAAATATCCGGCATTCTTGCCGACCTGTTCTGCCCGCCTTCCGTAAGGAGCGGGGAGGAGCTTTCGCCAGGCGAAATCCGCGAGGCGGAGGAGTTCCTTGAAGAAGAAGACAAGGCGGAGGAACTTGCTTCCCCGGCAATGCCCCTGCTTGCCGAAGAAGAAACCGTTTCGGAGGAATTGGAAGAACTGCCGGAGGAGCTTGATTTTCTGGAAGAGGAAGTTGAGATAGAAGAAGAGATCCCCGAAGAGGAAGAGAAAAAAGCAGAACCGAGCGGAGCGAAGGAAAAGCCAGGAAAAGAAAAGCTTCCTGCCGGGCTTCCCGAAGAGGAAAAGAAAGCTAAAAAAACCTCGGCTGACCCGGTTGAGGACTTGATCAAGCATATTTATGCCACGGGTCTTTCGGGACTCGATGAAAAAATGATCCAGATTACCGGGGAGACGGGGCTCTCGCTTGCGCTTATCGACCCGCTGGGTTTTATAATTGCTCAAAGCGTCGATTCGGGCATAGAAGCGGAATTTGCCGGGCCGCTGTCGATTGAGATAGTCAGGGAAGCGAACCGGATCATTTCGAGCGGCGGTTTTTCGCCGTTACAGAATTTTTACCTGGAAGGCGGCGCTGGGTTCATAAGCTGCTATGTGCTTAAGGATTTCTATATAACTTCATGGCTCCAGAGGGAAGAGGAAACCGCCGCAGCGGAAGAAACCGGAAAACCCGGAAAGCCCCCGCTCCTGAAAAATATTCTTGAAGACATTACGAAGCTTGTCGGGATGCACGGGGTCCTTTTCGTGGGACGCGACGGAAAGCTGATAGACAGCCATTTCAGGGAGCATCTTGAGGAAGAGATACTGGGGCACATTTTCACACAACTTTTGCAGGAAGCCGAGGGTCATCTCGAGACGCTGGAGCTTCTCCCGTTCAAATATATGCAGGTGGTATGCCCGGAAGCCACACTGACGGTATTGCCGGTGAAGACCGAAGCGTTCCTTGCCGCGCTCCAGGAACCCCAACTGGCGAGGGATATTTACCTGCCGAGGCTGACCGAAGCGTCTTCCCTGATGGGTGTTTTATTCGATTGATCGCCGGGTAAGTATAAATAACGTGTTTTGCGGGTTGTTCCCGGCAATTGATGAAGGGGCTGTTTCGGAGCATGGAAAACATTACGAAGGTTTCCAGAACCCTGGAGGATGAAACGGACACTTTACTGTTGGGCGTTATTCTGGATCCTGAGACCCAGGATGAAAACGCTTCAATCGTTAATTTTGCAGAAACTTCGGGCAGCATCATAATTTCTTCGGAAAAAGATACACTGACCGGCAAAGATAAGATTTTAAAACCGGGCGAGCTTGTTTCTTATCCCGGCATAAAGTCAATTATCGATCTGAGGAGCGGAGAAGATCGCGGGCTTGCAGACCTTGCGGCGAAAAATAATATCCCCTACATGTACGGGGAGCCGGCCCGCGTTGTACGGGGGATTTTGAAAACATGGAGCGTTACAAGCGGAAAAGATAAAGAGTTTATGGATTTCCTCGACAACAAGCTCAAGCAGCTTAACCTTTTTTACGAGCTTGCCCTTGCCGTGGCGTCGCCTTTGAATCTTTTGTCTCTTATGGGAATGGTACTGGCCATGATGATGCGCCACCTGAAGATGCAATCGGGAGCGATTTTTTTGTATGACGAGGAAAGGGAGCGGTTTGTCTGCAGGTTCCAGCAGGGGGACCCCGATAATTCGATGGAGGAACTGGAGTTGTCGCTGTCGGACCCGCTCACCGAGGAACTCCTGACGCTTTCGCATTCCATCATAGTTGAGGATATCAGCCGCGGGCCCGCGTCCAGTCTTACTTATGCGCTAATGCGGGGACAGTTCGTTTCGATGATCGCAATACCGCTCCAGTTCAAGGACAGGCTCCTGGGCATACTGGTACTGGCGGACCGCGAGAACGACAATATCGAGCAAAATATATCGATCCTGGATTCGCTGGGCGGCCAGATCGCTATAGCGGTGGAAAACGCCCGCCTTTTCGAGAGCCTGAAAGAGAAAAATATACAGGTGGAGAGCCTGGTGTCAAAACTCATACAGGCCCAGGAAGAAGAAAGAAAAAGAGTCGCCGCCGAAATCCACGACGGCGTCGCCCAATCGCTTGTCGGCATCAAGACACAGCTTCAGATGATTAAAAACCGCCTCGTTGACGACCCGTCCGATGCGATGGAAAAAGTTGACAAACTTATGGAAATAACCGGCGAGAATATAAAAGAAGTCCGCAATATCATGTATAACCTTCGCCCGGCGTCACTGGACGACCTGGGCCTTATCGCTTCGGTGGAAAATTTACTCCAGCGGGTTGGAAGAGATAAGGACATCGAGATAGAATTCATAACCAACAGGAACGACATAAGGCTGTCGCCCGTAGTCGAGATCACGATTTTCAGGGTCGTCCAGGAAGCGGTAAATAATATCTTAAGGCATTCGGGTTCGAACAAGGCATGGATACGCATGAATTTCGACCCTTCCAGGCTGAGGCTTGAAATAGTCGATGACGGGAAAGGGATTTCGCAGGAAGAATTGAGCGCCCGCTTGAAAGAATCCAGGAGGTTCGGACTTCAGGGAATGAGAGAAAGGGTTCAGATGGTAGAAGGGAAATTCAATTTTATAACTAATCCCGGTAAAGGCTCCATTGTAGATGTGGAGATACCGATGACCCGGTCCTCATAGTTCAAATTTATTTACGGGGGATGATATTATGGCGAAAGCCGGCGAAACGAAAAAAACGGGCATAATCATTGTAGAGGATCACAGGCTTGTCAGGGAAGGGTTTGCCAATATGCTCCGCCAGAGGGATGACATCGAAGTGCTGGGAGAGGCCGGGAAGGCGGAAGACGCCCTGGAAATGATACGGAAGCACAAGCCAGATGTCGTCCTGATGGATATCAAGCTCCCCGGCATAAACGGCATCGAGGCTACGAAGCAGATAAAAAAGGAATTCCCGGACGTTGAGGTCATCATGCTTTCGATGTATGACGAAGACCAGTACGTCCTCGAATCCGTCAAAGCAGGCGCCACCGGATATGTATTGAAGGATATTTCCCAGGAGGAGCTGTTCAACGCAATAGATGTCGTCCATAAGGGCGGCTCTCTGATACAACCGTACCTTGCGCGCAAAGTGCTTGCGTCGATTGCAAGGGGAGAACATACCGAGGAATCCAAATCGACTCTCCGCCAGCTCAGCGACCGGGAGATAGAAGTGTTACAGAGCGTCGCCGAAGGCCTTACCAACAAGGAGATAGCCGACAAGCTTTTCATAAGTGAGAAGACAGTCAAGGCCCACCTGAGATCTATTTTCAGGAAACTGGAAGTCGGCGACAGAGCCCATGCCGTTGCATACGCGATGAGGAGAGGCTGGGTGGAATAAGTGGTGCCCGAAAAAAAACCGGCGCTCATCGTAGTCGATATGCTTAAAGATTTTATCGATCCCGGCGGCGTTTTATACTGCGGGGAACACAGCAGGGAGATAATACCGGCGGTTAAAAGAGAGATCGATTCGGCGCGTGAAAAAGGCATCCCGGTGATATTCGTCAACGATACGCATGCCCACGACGACAGCGAGTTCAGGATGTTTCCCCCTCATTGTGTGGTTAACTCCGAGGGCGCGGAGATGATCCCCGAAATATCTCCCCTCCCGGATGATTATATAGTAAAGAAAAACAGGTACAGCGCGTTTTTCGAAACGGGACTTGAGGAACTGCTCCAGAGGCTGGAGATTAACCACCTTATCATAGTGGGCGTCTGCTCGAATATATGCGTCCTTTATACTTCCGCAGATGCGCTTAACCGGGAATATTCGGTGGAGGTCCCTGCGGATGCGGTGACTTCTTTCGACAGGGAAGCGCATGAATTCGCGCTTAAGGAATTGAAGAACACCCTGGGAGCAAATGTGAGGGAGAATTAAAGATTATGAAAATAGAGATTTGCGATTTGTCTCAGGCTCTCGGGTTGTGCGCGAAGCCGGTGGAGGAAAGGCTGTTTTCCGCAACTCATGAAGAGATATATTCCGGCCTTACCACCGATGTTTACTTCCTGAGGACAATGGAAGTCCTCAAGGCCGCAGGAGTTGAGGACGTGCCGGTTACGATGGAGATATTCACATCACGGGCCGGGGTTTTCGCCGGGATAGAGGAAGTTAAAACCCTTCTTGCAGGCAGGAATGTAACTGTTCATGCTTTGCCCGAAGGGGAGGATATGGGCGAAAAAGAAGTGGTCGTGAGGCTGGAGGGTCATTATTCCGAGTTCGGGATTTTCGAGACGGTCATACTGGGGATGCTGGCCTCGTCGTCGGGATGGGCTACCGCCGCGAGGGAATGCTCCGACGCCGCCGGAGATGTCCCTGTTATCTGTTTCGGCTCCCGCCATATTCACCCTGCCGTTTCACCGGTAATGGAAAGGGCCGCTTACGTGGGTGGTTGTGACGGCGTGAGCAACGTGCTTGCCGCACGCCTGCTGGGGATAAAACCTACCGGCACAATGCCACATGCCATGATACTCATCATCAGGGATACCGTGTCCGCCGCCAAATTGTATCATGAGGTTATGCCCGAAGGCACCCCGAGGATAGTGCTGGTCGATACTTTTAAAGACGAGGCGGAAGAGGCTCTCCGGGTCGGGGAGGCTCTCCAGAAAAATCTTGAGGGCGTGAGGCTGGATACACCGTCCGAAAGGGGAGGCGTGACCGTCTCCCTTGTGAAAGAGGTCAGGGCCAGGCTTGACCAGGCGGGTTTCGGCCATGTGAAAATTTTGGTATCGGGCGGCGTAACTCCTGAAAGGATCCCGGCATTCGTTGAAGCAGGAGCGGGCGGGTTCGGGATAGGCAGCTATATATCCGATGCCAGGCCGATCGATATGACGATGGATATTAAAGAAGTCATGGGCAAGCCTCTTGCAAAGAGAGGCCGTATCCCCGGCAAGACCGATAACCCCAGGCTGATAAAGATTTAAACGGGTCTTAAACCGGTCGGGCGGTTATCCTGTTACGGAAATTTTTAAAGTTACTGCCCGTTTTTTCGGACGGATTTTTTGCGTACTTTTGAAGTAGATATCAAGCTTATAACCTTATCCATACAGGCTACCGCTTCGGAATATCTTCTTTCAAGAAAAGCGGCATGGGCTTTTCTCGACAAATCGTCCAGGTCATGGGAGGTCGAAACGTCGCCGGAAGCGCTGTCGGGGTTATCAGAAATCGAGTCAAGTATCATGCCGAAAAGTACCTCCCCTTTTCCGCCGTTGAAACTGTCCTTTGTATTATATCTCATCTTTATTTTATCGCTAACTTCATTCAGGAGTGAGGCGGCCTGTTTCTTGTTCCCCTTTCGCAATGCAATCCTGGCAAGGTAAATCTTCGATTCGAATACAAGGTCGGAATGAGGGTATATCTCATTATAGGCCTTAAAAAGCTCCTCTGCTTTTTCCAGTTTGTCTATACTTAAGTACATTACCGCAATGTCGAAGAATTTATCGCTTTTTACCCGGCTCAATGATGGTTCAAGATCTTTCTCCAATTTATTTGCCTTTTTCTTGAGCATGTCATTATCCAGGTTGGTCAAGTAAAGGATCTCATAAACGCGTGCCACAGTGGCATCTTCTGTACTCGGCAGAGATTTCTGAATTTTCTCTAACTCTTCGGCAGCCTCGAGAGGAAGCTCGCAAAATGCCATCATTGAGGCAAGATCAAACCTCTCTTTTGTTATCAGAGAAATATCTCCAGGCTGTTCCAGTAATTTAGATGCTTTTTCCAGGTGGCTTTTACATTTTTGCAGGTGAATTTTAGAAATTTCGGCTTGACCGCATATAAGCTCCTTTCTTCTTCTTTGGTAATCCACTTTTGCAAGAATTGTATAAGCCTTTGCCTTATTTGACGAGATTAAAGGGCGCTTTAAATATTCGATTAGAAATGTTTCCAGGTTGACATATAACCCCTTTTCGAAAAGGGTGTCCGAATAATTTTCTATATCTATGAGGTTATCGGGGGAGCCTTTGAAAGCCGGGACGGTTGTATTTTTAGAATTTAAAGAAACAAGTTTTTGCCAGCCGATAAATATACATATAATCAAAATACCGGCGATTGCCATCAGGACAAACGATTTCGATTTTTTAAGCATTTAATAGGCCCCTTCCGTTCAGGGCTTAATATTGCTGATAAATTTCCTCATAATATCTTATCAGTTTTATTCAAGCGAAACAAAGACCATAGTCGCTAAAAAATGAAATCAATCGGGCAATGCCCAGCTTTGAACGTCATCTTCGCTTTCTTCCCCGTCTGCTCCCAGGGAATATATGTCGAAAGAGCCGTGGGTCCCGGGGCAGATATAGGTATAGTCCTTGCCCCAGGGATCTTTGGGGATGCGGTCCATGTATTGTTTCCATTTATTGGGCTCGGGCTCGGTGGTTGGTTTTTCCACCAGGGCTTTCAGACCCTGTTCCGTCGTGGGATAAGTGCTGTTATCCAGGCGGTAAAGTTCGAGCGCGTTTACCAGTTCCCGGATCTGGACGGCCGCCTTGGTTTTTCTTGCTTCTTCAGCCCGGCCTATAAGCCTCGGTATGACAAGGCCAGCAAGGATGCCCAGTATGACCACCACCACCATTATCTCTATGAATGTAAAGCCTCTCTGCCTGGTTCTCATTTTTTCTCCTCCGGAATTTATTTGATTTCTATCTCAAGCTGGATAAATCTCCCTTTTCTCTGCATCTTCAGCGAAACAAGCTCTTCGTTTCTCATTATCTGTATTGCCCGGAGAGCGTCTTCGGGATTGCGAAGATCCTGGTTGTTCATGTTCAGCATTATATCGCCCGGTTCAAACCCCAGTTCCTCAAGGAAGCTGCCTTTGCGCAGGAATGAAAGCTGGATGCCGTAAGGCTGGCCGTTCCTGGATATGGGGGTGAAATTTACATCCTTTGCCATCTGCTGGGGAAGGTCCAGTACTTTATTGAGGTTGGCTTTGCTTACCACTTTCCTGATGGTCCCGGTAGCAGCCCCGGTGCCATCGCCCGAATTGACCGTGGTGGAATCGCCGGCGCCGCCAAGTTTCATGCTTACCGTCAGAGCCACTGCCCCTGCCTTGAATTCCGCCCAGCTTTTGCCGATCTTATCTAAAATAAACCTGCCGGCCTTTTCCTTCTCTTTTACAACATACTGCTTGTTGTTATATTCGAACATTGCCAGTCTGACGCTGTCCCCCATGACCGTGCCTATAAGACGGAGCTGCCCCCTGCCGGTTTCGTCGGATAAAATATTCCCGAGTTCGGATTCTCCGGATGCGGGTTTTTCGGTTGTACCTGAAGGAGACGTTACGGGGGCAAGAGCCGGGGTGGGGAATATCGATTTCAATGCCGACTGGTATTCTTCCAGGCTCAGGCTTTTCAAATCTTTCGTCTTTGATTGGCTTACGGCTATTGCGGGCAAAGTGTAATATTTAATCCCGATAAATTGGGCGACGATGGATGCCAGGATTACCGCGCACAAACACAGGGAGACCATGAGGATTATCTCCCTGTAATTCTTTGTTATGTATTCTCTAAGCTTCTCCAATTGCAGCCTCTGTTAATCAAGAAAAGTATAAGTTATCGAAGCAGGCCGTGTCAACGAAACGGGCGTTCAAAACCCGTCGAGAAGATTTTGCTGGAAATCTCCTTCCTTTCTCAGCCCGAAATGCTGATAAGCGCGGGGCGCCGCGACCCTGCCCCTCGAAGTTTTCCCGATAAGACCCATCTGAAGCAGGTAAGGCTCGTAAACTTCTTCGAGGTTCTGGGGCTCTTCGCTCAAACATGCGGCAAGGGTGTCCAGCCCTACGGGCTTGCCTTTGAAAGTTATCATCAAAGTTTCAAGAAGCCGCCTGTCCGTCTCGTCAAGCCCGATGGAATCTATGCCCAGCTTATCGAGGGCGTCCTTTGTAACGTCAACGGAAATTGTCCCGTCCCCGAGCACGTCTGCAAAATCCCGGATCCGTCTCAGGAGGCGGTTGGCGATCCGGGGCGTCCCGCGGCACCTGCCTGCAATTTCCCTTGCGGCTTCGTGCCGGATTTTTATGCCCATGATACCGGCGCTCCTTTTGACGATGGCGGTCAATTCATCATCGCTGTAAAACGAAAGGCTCAAAACTATGCCGAACCTGTCCCGCAGGGGAGACGATATTGCGCCGCTCCTTGTGGTCGCCCCTATCAGCGTGAAATGGGGGAGCTTGACGCGCGTGCTTTTCGTGCTGCCCGCCTTGCTTAAAACCTTGTCGAAAGTGAAATCTTCCATGCTGGGATATAATATCTCTTCAACGACGCGGCTCAGGCGGTGGATCTCGTCGATGAACAATACGTCCCGAGGCTTGAGGCTTTTAAGCATGATGAGGAGGTCAAGCGGCCTTTCGATCGCCGGGCCGGAGGTCGTTTTTATTTCGACGCCCAACTCGTTGGCTATAATATTGGCCAGCGTCGTTTTCCCGAGACCCGGCGCGCCGTAAAGGAGCACGTGGTCAAGCGCTTCTTCTCTTTTTCTGGCCGCTTCGATGAAAACCAGGAGATTTTCTTTTATGCGGGTCTGCCCGAGGTATTCGTCGATATGGGCAGGCCTCAGCGTTTTTTCAAACAGGGCCTCTTCTTCTTTCGGCTTGAGAGACAATAATTCGTGTTTCATTTTTTCTTCCCGGGCTTTAATTCTTCAAGGCAGAGGGACAAAAGGAGCTGGAAGTCGGATGTCGAGCTTCCTTTCTGAATAACGGATTTCAGGGCTTTCCTGGCGTCCGGCAGGGCCGCGCCAAGGCTTACCAGGAATTCCAGCACTTCTTCGCCTGCGGCATCCTCCTCGCTGGGGACATATTCTTGGGGGAGTGCCGCCTGGATCTTTTCTCTCAATTCAAGGGCAAGGCGCTCGGCGGTTTTTTTGCCGACGCCCTGGGCCTTCGATAAAAGGGCGATGTTGTTGTTTTTAATGGCGCCTGCAAGGGCGGGCGGCTCAAGCAGCGACAGGAGGCTCAATGCGCTTTTAGGCCCTATGCCGCTTACTCCGAGCATCAACTTAAAAAATTCCCGCTCCTGGGGATGTAGGAAACCGAACAGGTTTATGGCGTCTTCCCGCACGACGGTATATATATTGAGCCTTATGGAGTCTCCTGTGGAAATAGTGTCGATTATACGGGCGGGGACGGAGACAAGATAACCGACGCCGTTCACATCGACGACCAGCGTACCGTCGTTAACCTGTTCCACTATGCCCCTGAGAAGCGCAATCATTATTCGTCTCCGGATTCCATCTGGAATTTGTGAGTAAGGGCGCATGCCAGCGCATCCGAGGCGTGGCTGGAAGAAATTTTAATATTGAGGTCTAAAAGCTCATTGACCATGAATTCTACTTCTTTTTTGTCGGCTTTCCCGTGCCCTGCAAGGATCTGCTTGATCTGGGTCGGGGCATAATCGAATGTAGGGATGCCGTGCTGTGCCGCGCAGAGCTTGATCACGCCGACAGCTTCACCCACATTCAAGGCGGTGCTGAAGTTCCTTCCTACTCCCTTGTAAAAAAATACACGCTCCATGACGATATGATCCGGCGAAAACATCTCGATAAGCTCGTTGACCTTATCGTAAATAATTTTCAAGCGTTCCCCCCTGTCCTGGTCGGCGTTCGTCCGAATACAACCGTGTCCCAGGGCTTCGACGGCTTCGGAATCATAAGTGATTATGCCGTAACCGCAGGATGCGGTGCCGGGGTCGATTCCCAGGATGACGGCCGGTTTCATTACGCTATTTTTTCCATCATTTCCGAGGGGATATCAAAATTGGAAAAAACGTCCTGGACGTCGTCATCTTCCTCAAGCGCTTCCATCATTTTCAGGACCTTCGTAGCTTTGGCTTCGTCATTAAGCTCGACGGTATTCTTCGGGACCATCAGGATGTTTGCCGTGTCGGTTTTAATGCCTTTATCATCCAGCGTCTCTTTGACGAGATGGAGCGAAAGGGGATCGGTGTATATTTCATAGATACCGTCGGAAGCGTTTAAATCTTCACCCCCGGCCTCCAGGACTATTTCGAGCAGTTCATCTTCGGATATAGATGATTCGGGCAGCGTTATGACGCCTTTATTTTCGAACATCCATGACACGCAGCCGGTCTCGCCCATATTGCCGCCGTATTTTGAAAACAGGTGTCTCAAAGAAGCCGATGTGCGGTTCCTGTTGTCGGTGGCCGCCTTTACAATGACCGCCACCCCGCCGGGACCGTATCCTTCATAATAGATTTCTTCGAAATTTTCTCCCTCGCCGCCGGAGTACTTCTCGATAACTTTCCTGATGTTATCATTCGGCATGTTCACCGCTTTTGCGCGGTTTATCGCGTTTTTAAGGGCCAGGTTGGCTTCCGGGTCCGGGCCGCCCTCTTTCACGGCGAGAATGATCTCTTTTGAGACGCGCGTGAAAAATTTACCTCGAATGGCGTCCTGCTTGGATTTGCGGCCTTTTATATTATTCCATTTCGAATGTCCTGACAACTCAACACCTCCGAAATCATTTAAATGAGATGAAGATAATTCCCCGGCTCAGGCCGTTTTTCCTCTTAATTAATTATAACTTATGCGAAATGTAAAAGTCTTTTTGATGCCTGTCCGCCTTATGGCGTCAAGGAAGCATCCCCTTATTTGAAGTATGATCTCCTCTACCTCCTCCGGGGACATTTTTGGCCACAGCGAGGGATCTTTTTGACAGTATTCGCGTACCGGGCAATTCTCACAATCCATATTTATCACTCTCTATTTAATTATAACATAAAAGGATTTGCCCGTGGGTATCCGGTTTTTTTATTTTTTATATATAGTTATAGATGCCAAGTATATCCGGGACTGTTGAAACGGGAACAGGAGCCGGGATGTCTTTCGAAACATTTTCAAGATTTTTTCCCGGTTTAATGTTTTTATAAAAAATTTCTTTCAGCGCCTGCGTATGGCAGATCGAGATAAGCTGGAGTATTTTCGGGAGCCAGCGGGCAGACTTTACGAAACTGCAATATTCATCCTCT
>JAMCWD010000033.1 GCA_023475345.1 Chloroflexota bacterium
AACTTACTCCTATTATTGGCTCAAACAACGATATGTTCTGCTCCGCAGCCCTTCCCCCGATATTCGATACCTTCGATGACATGGATACAGACCTCAGACCCGCATTGAGATTGAACTCCCCGGTATCATTCCTCCCAAGCAGCCATTCGTAGCGACCGTCTATAAGACTGGATTTCAAAACGGAATCTATCCTGCTCCCGGTATTGAACGTTACACCCTGGTAGATAAACGGCTTTGACAGGATATTTGAGCCTTCATTGTTGAAATGCATGTAATTTACAAGCACGCGATGGTTGGGATCAAAGTTGTACCCTACCCCAAGCCCCATCGGGTTATACTTCCCCAGGTTGAGGTCATCCCTTAAATTGATTGTGTAACCTGAAGGATTTATAGACCCTGACAGGGTGGGCATCCACATCTCGACACGGGCGCTGAAGCCCGCACCCTCCTTCGCATATAAGGCGCCCGAACAACTGATGAATATCATGAGTACGACTAATACAGCAATTAACAATCTGGCTTTTCCCATCTCGCACCTCTCTTTGAAAATTTTTGTATAGAAACTTGCCGGATAATTTATCCAAAAAATCGGTTTTTCCTCTTTAATGAAAGCTCCGACTTTTTATTTAACCGGCGCCTGCTCAAGTGTGCCAATATTGTCATGCAATGTAAATTTCCGCCCGGCAGGCCGCCGCTCCCGGCGGCATCATTTCCATGTAACCTGCATATCGGTTTTTCCGACCCTGAAATACTGGCCGTTTTTCAAAACTATCCTGCCCTTTAACTGCTCGCCTTCGATAAAAGTACCGTTGGTGCTGTTCAGGTCTTCCAGGAAAGCCTCCGGCTCAATTACCAGGAGCCTTGCATGCCTGCGCGAGATGTAATTGTCGGTGGTTATGCTTATGCCGCAGGTAGGGTCCCTGCCCATATCTATCGATTTATTGAACGTATATATCTGGCCGTCCAGGGGGCCTCCCAGAACTTCAAGATATACTTTCATCTTCAACCTCCGAAATTTTTACTGATTGCCGGTATCCGGAACGCCTTTTATCAATCCCTTCAGACTTGAATACTGAGGGTAACAGCCTTCCTGCATGCCGGGAAGCCTGTGTCCGGCCCGGCATGTTATCGTGAATGCACCCCTCTCATCATTCACTTCATAAGTATAGTTTCGGCCGCCCAGGCAGAGGGGGATCTCCTTGCCTTTTCCCAAGTAAACATATTTCAAAGAATCGGGATAAACGCCTTCATTCTTAGCCGCGTACAACCCCAGCGATTGTGCTATCGTAAACTGGTTCTGACAGCACCTGTTAAAATTGACGGTACTTGCCAGCCTTGCATAACCGGGCAGCCCCCAGACGCAGAGCAATATGCTGACGATGACCCATATAACCAGCCTTACCCATAGCCCTTTGAAATCTTTCCTGGCGAATCTAATCAGCATGAGGAAAGGGAGCGCCGCAAACAGCCCGAGCAGCACCAGGAATCCCACCATAAAAAGCAGGTAACTCACTTTTTATTACTCCTGATCTTTCGGGTTTCCGGGGGTCGTCTCGGGAGGCGGGGGAGTCATTCCCTCACTATGGGTAGTCTCACCGGCCGGGCCGAACAATTTTCCGGGAATGAATTTCACCGTTTCCCCGTCTGCCACGGCTACTAAGGTTTCCCCCGGTTCCGGGCGTTCGGCTATCAAAGCCGAAGCAAGCGGCTTGGCGATGTAATTCTGGATCGCGCGGTTAAGCGGTCTTGCCCCGTATGCCGGGTCGTATCCTTCTTTTTCAAGGAGCAAAATGACCGATTCGTCGATCTTTAGTTCGATATCCTTGCCTGCAATCAGTTCCTTCAGCGTTTCCAGGTGTAATAAAATGATCTGGGACAGAACATCCTTGCCGAGAGGGTTGAAGACAAGTATTTCATCGATCCTGTTTAAAAACTCCGGGCGGAAATTTTGCCGGAGGACTTTCATGATCTCTTCTCTGACTTTAGGGTCTCTGGTGTCGAGGAGCCTGATATTGCCGTTTTCATCCACCTGGCTTGTGCCAAGGTTGGATGTCATAATTATAACGGTATTTGCAAAATTAACCGTCCTGCCCTTCCCGTCCGTGAGGCGGCCGTCGTCGAAAACCTGGAGGAAAAGATCGAAAACTTCGGGATGTGCTTTTTCAATTTCGTCCAGGAGCACCACGGAATAAGGCTTCGTGCGAACCAGGCGGGTAAGCTGCCCTTCTTCTTCATGGCCCACATAGCCGGGGGGCGACCCTACAAGGCGGTAAATGGTATGCTTGTCCATGAATTCGGACATATCCAGCCTGATCATATCCTTTTCGCTCCCGAAAAGGAATTCGGCAAGGGCTTTTGCAAGCTCTGTCTTCCCTACCCCGGTGGGGCCGAGGAAGAGGAAGACGCCGCTCGGACGGCTGGGCGATGTAAGTCCCATCCTTGCCATGCGTATAGTCTCGGCAACCGCTTTTATAGATTCACCCTGGCCCAGTACACGCTCTTCGAGATAATCTTCAACGGCAAGCAGCCGTTCCGATTCTTCCTGGGTGAGCTGAGCGACAGGTATGCCTGTCCATAATGAAACAACCTCTGCGACCTGTTCTTCATCGACCTGAAAGGAAGGGACTCCGGATTCCGCCGCCGGTTTGTCGGTGCCCAGGGAATGAGTTTTTACCCTGGCCGCGGCCTCGTCGATAAGATCAATGGCCTTGTCGGGGAGATTCCTGTCGGGCAAAAACCTCACGGACAACTTCACCGCGGCAAGCAGAGCCTTCTCGGTGAACGTTACTCCGTGATGCTTTTCATACCTGTCCTTGATCCCTTTAAGGATCTCGAAAGCCTCCGCCTCGGACGGCTCGTTGACAAGCACGGGCTGGAACCGCCTTTCAAGCGCGGGGTCTTTTTCGATATATTTCCTGTACTCGTTGGTAGTGGTGGCGCCGATACAGGGGAACTCTCCCCTTGAAAGCGCGGGCTTCAAAATATTCCCGGCATCCATGCCGCCGCGGGAATCTCCCGCGCCGGCAATCGTATGGATCTCATCGATAAACAGGATAATCTCGGGGGCTTTCTTGACCTCATTCATCACGTCCTGGAGGCGTTCTTCAAATTCCCCGCGATGCTTGGCGCCAGCCAGGATCCCCGACATGTTAAGCTCAAGCAGCACCTTGTCCTTCATGGCTTCGGGGACTTCGCCGCTTGCGAGCCTCAAAGCCAGGCCGTAAACTACGGCTGTCTTGCCGACACCCGCTTCGCCGATGAGGACAGGGTTGTTTTTTGTCTTCCGGGTAAGCGTTTGGAGGACACGGCGGATCTCGTCGTTTCTCCCGATCACCGGGTCAACTTTGCCTTCCCTGGCAAGCTCAACAAGGTTCCGGGCATAGCGGTCCAGGTGAGGGGTTTTTGTTTTCTTGTCTTTCTCAAACTCTTTCTCGATCTTTTTTTCCGGGCTGGCCCCATCGCTTTTCATCCCCATAAGACTTGAAAAGGCCTTTTCGGTATTTCCCCCGACTTCGATAAGCGCCCTGGAAGGCACAGAATTGCGATCTTTAAATATCGAAGCAAGCAGGTGCCTCGGCTCGATGTTATATGCTTTATCTTCGACTGCTTGCTCTTCGGCCTTTTTCATAAGCCGCTTGAGCCTCGGCGTGGTGGGTATGCCTTCCCAGTTTGCGGCTTCAAGGCGGGGGGGACATAATTCAAGTATCTTCTCCTCGTAGCGGCCCGGGACCTGAAGCACATTTACCAGCCATCCCTCTTTCAGCCCTGCCAGGACATAATGCTCACAACCAAGGTAAAAATGTCCCAGATCTTTACATAATTTCGTTGCCCTGTCTTTCATCTCATCGAGGGACCCGGAAGGATATAACGGCATGTTTTCACCTCTTTTTGGGGTTTGATCTCTATCCTTAGATTGATATTCTTCTGGGGAATACCTGTCAATTTCCTGCCGGGATTCATCCGGCGGTTCTTCGTCCTGTTTTTTTCCTGGAATAACGAGCCTGACCTTACCGTAAGGGCGCCCTTTTTTATCCGTCATCCCGGACGGGGAAACAGGCTTTGAAACTTCCATATCAATAATATCCCTTACTGCTCCAGGACTTTTCTTGCTCTGTTGAGCACTTCCTTTTCGTTGTAATAGGTCAGCTTTCGCTCGGCCTGGCCGGGCGAGAACCACTCCACGAGATATGCTTCCTTATCACGCTCCCTTGCGTTTTCTTCCACAAGTTCCATCCTGAAAAAGTGTACTTTTTTATGATAAAGCGTGTTCACATCGCGCCAGTAAAATTTGTATTCCAACTCGGCGATCTTTTCGGCAACCCGTGCAAGGTTGCCTGTTTCTTCCAGGATCTCCCGCTCGGCGCACTGTTCGGGAGTCTCGCCCTCACGCAGCCTCCCTTTCGGCAAAGCCCACACCCTGCCTTCCTTTTTACTGACAAGGCAGACTTTTATCTTTTTCCCGTCTTTCTTATAAACGACTCCGCCAGCCGAGACCTGGACATCTTCTTTGACCTTTTCAGGCTCAACGTTTTCTTTGACGGCTTCTTTTTCGCAAGGAGCAAATTTTTCGTCAATAGCCTCGTTCGCCAGCCTGTCTGCCGCCTTATTCTCCTCCCTGGGGATGTGAGAAATCTTCCACGTAAATCCCCACGGGTTTCTGACTTTTATAAGAAGTTTCATAAGGTCTTGATTTTTAACCTTGTACTGCCCTTTGACCTGGCGCACGATAAGCTCCGAATCGGAATAAATCCCGGCATTGCGTATCCCCAATTCGGCAAGTTTTTCCAGGGCTAAGAGAAGCGCGTTATATTCCGCCTGGTTATTTGTCATTTTACCGAGGTATTTTTTCAGGCGGAAGATCTCGCCGCCATCCGCATCGGTGATACTGACCCCGGCTCCCGAATGCCCGGGGTTCCCCCTGGATGCTCCGTCAATAAATACTTTTAAGGGTTCGTTATAATCTGTTGCCATACTATAGTTTTCTAAGGACGGGGGCAAAAACCTGCAAGGGACCGCAGGGTTGGCAATAACTTCATGGCGTTGCCTGATATAAAAAGGCGGCGTTTTTGCCGCCGTCTTTGATCGCCGGTTACCGGGCGGATACCGCTAAAAGCCTTCCCACACGGCTTCAAGGGCGGTCAGTCTCCGCTCCGCAGGGATAACGACCGATTCGCCCTCCAGAACCTGGACCCCGGCCTGGTTGTAACTTTTGAATTTCACCGTAATCCTGCCCCGTTCCCTGTTAACATCCATAACTTCCGCATCGGTAGTAATCGTATCGCCGCTTCTGACAGGATGGAGGAACTTGAATTTTTCCCTTACGGTAATACAACCGGCCCCCGGTAATTTGTTTGCAAGGACGGCGTCGGCCAGCCCGCATGTAAGGATGCCCGGCGCGATAGGCGCCCTGAAGTGTGTCTTTTCCGTGTAATTCCAATCCAGATACAACGGGTTAAGATCGCCCGTGATGCCTGCATATAAATAAATATCTGTGCTGGATATCGTCTTTGACAACTCCGCCCTGTCGCCGACATTGATTTCGTCGATGGTCTTTCCCAGGTGGAGGAATTTCCTGCCGGAGTGCATTATTTACCGTCCCCCTTTTTAGCATGCAGCGGGCGGGGTTTGGCAATGACCTCTCCCTCAAGCACAAGCGTCCCTTCCTGGTTCTTACAGATACAATGAAGCAGTACCTCGTTCTTTTCTTTATCGACTTTCTCAACTGTTATTTCAGTGGTAACGGTATCATCACTGCGTACCGGGTTCCGGTAACAAAAATCCTGAAAAACCGTTACGGTGCCGGGGCCGGGAAGCTCCATATCGATGGCGGCGGTAACCAAACCCGCGGTAAATACGCCGGGGACGATAGTCCCTTTGAAGCGCGTATGCCTTGCATATGTCTCGTCGAGGAAAAGGGGGTTAAGGTCGCCTGTAATGCCGAGATACATGTAAATATCCGCTTCGGACACAGTCTTGCTTAAAGTAGCTTTCTGGCCGGGCTTGAGGTCTTCGATGGTTTTTCCAATACGGCAAATGTATTCGGGCATATTCCGTCCCCTATATTATATTTTCGCAGTCGAGTGCTTCTGGCGATAAGCCTCCAGGAAAGAATCGCAGTAAATATCCTCGTTCAGCAGGAGGCGCGCGGTGATCATGGCATCCATGAGATCATCGTCGAAGGGATCCAGGATGCATGCACTCAGCCCCATCGCCATCGCCATGACAAGGTAAGTGCGGTTTATAAGTTTCCTGTTATTGCATTTCTGGGAGACATTGGAAAGCCCCAGGATAACTGCAGGGGCCGGGTCCGAAAGCATCTTGCACGAGTGGATAGCTTCCAGCACCCTTTTGGGAACATCCTGGGCGGCATTGACCGGGAGAATTATAGGATCGATAAATATATCCTCTATCTCGATCTCGTGTTCCATGCAGGCGGCAAGGAACTTCAGCGCAACTTCGGTGCGGCCTTCGGCGGTGCCGGGCACGCCGTTCTCGTCTATCGTCAGGCCGATCACCCTGGAGTTGTATTTTTTGGCCATCGGCAAAAGCTTGTTCATGACCTCGGGATCTGCGGTGGTCGAGTTGATAATCGGCTGTACCCTGCAGTTCTTCAGCCCCGCCTCTATCACATCGGGCTTGGGACTGTCTATGGACAACGGAAACTCCCCGACTTCGTTTATGGTTTTAACAAGCCATTCCATTGCTCCAACCTGGTCCCTCGTCGCAGGGCCTACGTTGACATCGAGGCAGTCGGCGCCATGCTCCATCTGAGTTAATGCAAGTTCCTGAATAACGGATTTATCCTGCGCCAGGATGGCTTCCTTAACATTTTTGAACATCCCGTTGATTCTCTCGCCTATGATATACATCTCTTACCCTCCCCTGATTTATTCCTTAAATTAAAACCCCTTGAAAATTTACAGTATCGGTGCCTGCTTTCCCCTTCTTGATTTCACCTGGCATGAAGGATATATGTCCCCCCTGAAAGACTTATTTCCCCATCAATTCATCGAGCATCTGCCTGACGATCTTGAGCGCATGGGGATGGCGAAGCACCAGTATGTCCGAACCTGCCTGGAGCATGGAAATAGCCCCGACGGCTTCCCATAACGGGGCGCGTTTTTCAATGTCTCCCCATTCCTCGTTTTCGGCCTTGGTTTCCTTGGCCCTCCAGGATTCCTGCCCTATATAACTTATAAACGGCTGGGCAAGGACGGTATCGCCGCCGAGGGCCGCAAGCCTTGCGCGCTCCATTATCGAAAAAGTATATTCAAGGCCGTATCCCAGGCCGCCGGTAGTGGGATCCATAACTATCCTGTCCGTCGGGAACCCCATATCCGTAACGAGTATGTTTACCTGCTTGGCAATGTTTATATCGATGGGGGATTCGGTGATGATACAATGACCGTCAGCCAGCGCCGAGGCTACGATGGTCTTGTAATTATCCTGTACCGCAGAGCCTAGAAGCACTCTTTCGCCTGCGGCGGCCTGGCTTGCGGCCGGGATTATCAGGTTGTCCTTTTCGGCAACGCCCGGAGCCCGGATAATTAAAGGGACCCCTACGGCCTTCAAAACCTTCCTCACCGTTTCGACGGCATGTTTCTCGTCCGTATCGCCTTCATCCGGGTGAGCGGAAAGAAGTTGTACGGAGATCATCTCCGCGCCGAATTCCTCAACGCATTTCCTGGCCCATTCACCTGGGTCTCCCCAGACATCGCCGAAAACTTTTTTAAGGGATTCCGAAGGCTCATCAGGGATCTTGTCCAGCACTTCCATTGCCAGGACCGGCCTGTTCGGCATCCCGCCTTCAAAATCGTAAAACGGCATGGTAGTCTCGCCGCCTGCCCTGACGACCGCAGTGCGGGTTCCCCCCTCGGCACCGGTAGCGCCAATAATTACTTCATGGACCTTACCGGTCCATTTTTCCTTTACCAGTTCCATACCCAACACTCCCTGTAATTATTCTTCAATGTTCCCGGAAAATGGAAAATCAGCCGAAAATCTCAAGAATGCTTGGAAAGCGCCTCGGTTACATCTTCCTCGGTTGCTCCCAGCTTGTTGGCTACTATGGCAAGTATCAGGTTGGCCGTATCCAGACGATTGGCAATATCATAAAGACGCATCTGGACAGCCAGCATGACTATCTGGGCTATGAAAATCAAGATCGCAATTACCAGAATTACACCTTCCACACTCAACCCTCCTGTACTTATTTTTGTCTGAATTCCCTCTCGTTACCGGATTTTCCTCCACGATTGGAATAAAGTATCCATTATTCCGCCTGCCGCTTTTACGGAAACCGCATCGTCAGGCAGATCAAGAAGCGGCTTCCCCTCGAGAACAAATTCATAAACGAGGGGGTCATACGGGATTGTACCCCACAACTCGAGACCGCTCTTTTCCGCTTCTTCCATCACTTTACCGGGGATTTTTTCAGGCGCCCTGGCAAGAACCAGCCCTTCTTTCCCCGCGGTTATTTTCAGCTTCCTGGCCACCTGTGCTATACGCACTGCGGATTCCAGCCCTACGGGGGTCGGCTCGGAAACTATGAAAAGGTTATCCACGTTCCTTGCAGTCCTTCTGGAAAGATGCTCCATCCCGGCCTCGTTATCCATAACCACCACTTTGTACGATTTCGAAATGCCCTCCAGGTGCTTCTGTAAAAGGGTGTTGGCATAGCAATAACAGCCCGGCCCTTCGGGAGTGCCCATAACCAGCAAATCCAGGCCGTTACCTTCTTCCAGGGCCTCCTGGAGGCGCAGTTCTATGAAACGGTCCCTGGTCATCCCGGCAGGCAGTTGATCCGGGTGTATTTCCTTGGATTCCTCGATAACATCCGCGATGCTTTTCGCATATTTGATCCCGAGCGCTTTATCCAGGTTGGCATTGGGATCGGCATCGATTGCAAGAACGGGCGCGATCCCGAAACCCATGATATGCTTTATCAGCAGGGCCGCAAGCGTCGTCTTGCCGGTACCTCCCTTGCCCGCTATCGCCAGAAAAGTCATTTTCCCCCCGGTTGATTTTATTAATTTAAAGATTTATACCATAAACCCTCAGGCTATTTCCATCCCAATTCCTTCAGCACATTCGGGAAAAGATCGCTTTCAGTGTGCGGCAGAAACAGTGCCGATGTAAATTCGTTCATGAAACCCGGCTCGACGCTCAACTCGAAATTCGTCATCATCCTGGCCGTCAAACCTGCCCTCTCGAACGCTTTCCTCGACTTCAGACACAACCTTGCCCCGGTCAGCGAACTGTTCCCGATGAACTGAAATTTATCCATGTCTATATCGGGAAGGAGGCCTATCGTAACTGCATTTTTCAGGTTGATGTAATTCCCGAAACCGCCGCCTATATAAAATTTCGACAGGTCGTTGAAACTCAAGCCCGCTTTCTGGAACAAAAACCGCGCCCCTACATACATCGCGCCCTTTGCCCGGAGCAGGTTCTCCATATCGATCTCCGTAAAAACGACATCTTCCCCGCTCGCAGTCTCCCCGGCATAAACTACAACGAATTCCATGCCCTCATCGGAGCTTCTCAGCCTGTCCCCCGCTTTTTCGGTAAACCTGCCCGCCCTGTTTACAAGGCCGTTCCTCATCATCCCGGCAACTAGGTCAATCAATCCAGACCCGCAGATCCCGCGCGGCTTAACATCCCCGATAACCCTGTACGATATATCGCCGTTATCGATTTTTATCTCCTGGATAGCCCCGGCGGACGCCCTCATGCCGCATTTTATCCCGCCTCCTTCAAACGCAGGCCCGGCGGAACATGAACAGCACATGAGCCAGTCTTTACAACCCAGCACCACTTCGCCGTTCGTGCCGATATCCATCAGGAAGCTTATCTCATCGGAATCCGCAAGTCCCGAAGCTATGACGCCGGATGTGATATCGCCCCCGACATAGCTGGCAACCCCCGGCACGCATCTCAGGAGTCCCCGCGGGTTTATAAAAATGCCGGCTTCCATAGCATGAACCGGCGGCAGTTCTGCAGCCACCGGGATATAAGGCTCTCTCCGTATATATGACGGATCAAGCTTCAGCAAAAGATGCATCATCGTCGTGTTCCCCGCGGCAACAACACACGTTACATCATGGATTGAAATCCCGTTTTCCGAACAGATGGACGAAATCAGCCGGTTTATCGCCCCTGAGACGACCCGCTGAAGCTGCTCCAGTCCGCCGTTTTTCCCTGCATAAATGATCCTGGATATGACATCGGCCCCGAACGACGCCTGGGGGTTATACGCGGCCCTGGTCTCAACAATGCCGTTACGCGCAAGATCTACAACGCTGACGGCTATCGTGGTGGTCCCTATATCTACGGCAGCCCCGTAATTCCGCCCGGAACAATCCCCCTCCTCGATATCTATCACTTCAATATTGCCGTTACAATTGCCCGCCGCAGCGGTTACCTTCCATTCCGATCCGCGAAGGAGGGCCGGCAGCCTGCTTATGTTATAAAGGCTGATATTTATGGAAAAGTTGTCGTGATGTTCCCTGATGCCCCTCACAAGCCTTGAGAGGTCGCTCATGCTGTCATTCAAAGACGGCGGCGGGAGTTCGAGGAAAATCTTTTCGCACAACGGGGAAAAGGGATAAGATATTTCCTTTTCAAGTTTCTCAAGGCCGGTAATTTTTTCCGAATGGCCTTCTCCGGGCAGAGCCTGGATCTCGCCGACCCTTGAGTCCTGTGGGATTTCAACCGAGCAGTCGGAATCCACGTTTGAAATACATGCAAGCACCAGGGATTTTCGGATCTCGTCCCTTGAAAGAAGCGCGGTAGGAGCCATGTTAACATGGCCTTCCCTTACGATCATCCTGCATTTCCCGCAGATGCCTTCCCCTCCGCATGAAGCATCTACAGGGATGCCTGCCGACCTTGCCGCAAACAACAGCGTCTCGCCGCGCGGGAGCTCGACTTTTTTTTGATCGGGATAAAATGTAACTATTACTTTTTCCATAAAAATCTCCAGAATGAGTTTTTTCTCCGCTATAACGCTTAATCCTTGTTGTAAAAGCCGGCTGAAAAATCAGAAAGAGTGGGGCGAGGTTTCCTCCTTCTGGATTTTCAAGTTTCTCGTTTCGTCATCCCAGTGGAGGCGGACAACGGTGTCATTCCGAACTTGTTTCGGAATCTCAAAAAGTGGAGAATCCAGGTGATGAGCCGATATGATGGGGACGGGGGACGATGGTTAAACGATAGATCCTGAAACAAGTTCAGAATGATATCTTAACATGCCTTTTTAACAGGTTCGCTGTCCCCCAATTCAATTACGGCTGGGAGCTCTGGATCTGGCGGGTGTAGTTGACGGTTCCAGTATCATCAATAAGCTGTGCCGTGGCGGTGTCCCCATGGATCGTCCAGAGAGTCCATTGGTTTGGAGCATCCTCGACGCAGCCGGAATTCCCGTTCAGCCACTGCACGACGCCCCCCTGTCCCAACTGGTCATCAAAGCCGTGGTGGTGCCCGCAGATGTAGGCGTCCACCTTGTACTCCTTGAGGATGTCCCAGAACTTGTCCCGCTGGGCCGGGTTGGCGCTCCCCAGGTATGTAACATGCCAGTCGGACTTAGCCCAGGCGTGGGTGTGCCCGATGACGAAGATGTGGCGCACATGGCGTGCCTGGGCATGCTGGAGATCGGTCTCCAGCCAGGTGAGCTGGGCGTCGCTGATGAAATACATTCCGTGGGAAGGCTGGCTCTCGTCAAAGTGGCAAGTATCCACTGAGGCAAAGTGGGAATTGCCGCAATCCCACGAGAAGACCGTCCCCTCGAATCCCTCCAGGGTCTGCGGCTGGGCGAACTCCTCGTTGAAGAGCTTGAGAGGGTCGAAACCGGGAGTGGGATACTGTGGATTGAGGGGGTACATCTCGTGGTTGCCCGGGCTGATCAGCAATGGAGTGTTTTTTGCCAGCGGGTCCGTCGCCCTTTTGAAGGAAGCGTAAAGACCCTGCATTTGCGTTATATCCGGAGTGTGGCCAAAGAAAAGGTCTCCGGCATGGATGGCGAAGTAGGCGTTTTGCTCGGAAGCCAGTTGTACTATATCGAGGAATGCCTGCGGGAGGCTGACGATGTCATCATGGTCTGATGCGCCCCGTCCGTCCGCCATGGAGATAAAAGTAAAGTCCGTTTCAGCCGTTACGGCGGTTTTAAAGGTGTTGTCCTCTGAGCTGGCTGTCCCGGTTACTACCTGGTAGTGGTAAGTAATGCCCGGCGAAAGACCTGAGATGGTGAGCCGGTGATTCGTTACAGCAGACGGTTCCTGCATCGTAGAGGAATAGGCGGAGCTTATTCCCCAATTGACCAGGCCGATGGCGGGGTTGTCCGTGTCCCAGTAGATCGTGGCTTTGTCTGAGGTTACAAGCCCCAGTCGGGGGCCATGGACGATGTTGATGGAGATTGTGGCGGACGGAGACGAAATAAAGTCCACGCTTCCGCAGCCGGAAATCAGCAATGTGGTTAAAACGAGAATACAAAGCAGGTAGTTCCTTGATTTTTTCATTCGACACTCCCCTTTTTTTATAAAAAAACCATAAGATGATTCCTTTTTCCCTCCAATATTACCTCCTTTTTTCATCTTTGCAAATCCTCCGCCTCAGACCTTGACAATCTGTCCGAAAATAACTTCTTCAACTTTTCATAATCCATAATTTCATGCTATCTTCATACCACCGACATTGAAAAGCTCTTTCGCACTCCCTGCCACCTCATCCAGGAGTCCCTTCAAGGCTCCTTTAGACTTTTTAACTGCCTCTCATTAAAAACATTGAAGGTTCGGACAGTCCCCCGGAGAATAGTCCCCGCATGGAAAAAGTAATATTCGGGAATACCGGGATAAAAGTAAGCAGGCTGGCGTTCGGAACCTTAACTATCGGCCCCTGGCAGGCGGAAATGCCGGTAAAAGAAGGCGCCATGATCCTCCGGGAAGCTTTTGACAGCGGCATAAATTTGTTCGATACCGCCCAGGCGTACGATACTTACCCTTACCTGAAAGCCGCCTTTAATAAACAAACGGGGTATCCCCATTTGATCTCCAGGTCGTATGCATATTCGTATGACCTGATGAAAAACGCCGTCACGGAAGCGCTTGATGAAACAGGCTTCCCAGAATTCCTGTGTTTCATGCTCCACGAGCAGGAATCGAGCCTCACTCTCAAAGGGCACAGGGGGGCGCTTGAATTCCTTATAGAAGCAAAAAAGCACGGCATAACGAGGTCCGTCGGCATATCGACGCATAAGCCCGACGGGGTGCGGGCCGCATTAGAGGAAGATGCGGTAGACGTTATTTTCGCCATGCTGAATAAAGAAGGCATCGGCCTGGGCGAAGGAAAGCTTGAAGAGATGCTGGGCCTCCTTGAATCCGCGGCTTCATGCGGAAAAGTCATAATGCTTATGAAAGCCCTTGCAGGGGGGCATTTATTCCGTGAGGTCGTACCCGCGCTCGAATGGGCAAGAGACCTCCCCTTTTCTCCGATAATCGCAGTAGGGATGCAAAACATCGCCGAAATCAAAGTCAATACCGCGATTTTTTCCGGTGAAAATATCGACAGGGCCATGATGGAAAAAACTATGGAACACGAAAGACGTCTCCACACTGAAGACTGCCAGGGCTGTGGGGAGTGTGTCGAACATTGTCCTTTCGGCGCTCTGTCATTAAGAGACGGGAGAGTACACTGCGATCATTCCCGTTGTATGTTATGCAGCTATTGTGCGCGTGCATGCCCTCATTTCTGCCTTTACGTAACCTGAAAATGAAGGAATATCAGGCATAAAGTATAAATTAAATGTAAGATAATTTAAGAAAAGGGGTGGAATAATGGATATAAAATCCGGAGCGGAATTTGCAAACAGAAATCCTGTAGCCTTCGTGGCGACAATCGAGGGAGACCAGCCGCGTGTCCGCGCATTCATGCTCTTATTCGCAAACGATAACGGGTTCTACTTCAATACAGGCGCGCGCAAGGATTTTTACAAGCAGGTAGAAGCAAACCCCCACATGGAAATCTGCTTTTTTGATCCTGAAAAATTCGAAATGCTCCGCGTGGCGGGCAAATTCGAAGTCGTCGAGGATATGGATCTTAAGAAAAAGATTTTCGACGAGCGGGAATTCCTCCAGAAAATTGTCAAAAGTCCCGACAATCCTGATTTTGTAGTATTCAGAATCGCTCACGGCAAAGGGAAACTGTGGAGACCTGTAATAGAAACCGGGGAAGCTCCTCCTGAAACTTTTGAATTCTAAGATAAACGAGGACCTGCCGATGAAGGCGGCAATCGATATCGGGACCAACTCGCTGAAACTCCTCGTCGGAGAATCGCTCCCTGACGACAGGTTTAACCTTGTATTTTATACCATCCGATTTACCAGGCTGGGAGAAAGAATTCCGAAAGAGGAGATCATCTCCCCCCAGGCCATGGAACGCACTCTCCTGGCTCTTGAAGAGCTGAAAAAACTGGCGGTGGAATTCGGAGCGGATAAAATCGGGGCGTTCGCAACCGAAGCGGCAAGGCGGGCAAAAAACAGGGACGAGTTCCTGCATGAAGCTCAACGAGTCCTGGGAGGTCCGGTAACGGTATTAACGCCCGGGCAGGAAGCGGGGTTTTCAAGGAAAGGCGCGATGTTAAACCAGTCCCTGCCGCCCGGTGGCGCCTACATCATAGACATAGGCGGAGGCTCAAGCGAAATCGTCGGCCCCGGCCGCTTATATTCAACATCCCTCGGGTGCATAAGCGTTATGGAAGAATTTATCATAAGCGATCCCGGCGCCCCGGAAGAAATCGAAGCCGCAAGGAAACATATTGATGAAGCGCTGGATGCGGCCGGCCTTGAAGAAATACCCGCCGGAACCCCGGTAATCGGGGTGGGCGGAACGGTTCACAGCCTGGCGTTATTGGCACACCTCGGGGAAAAAAATCCTCCCGAATCCGTTCACGGGGAAAAGCTGGAAAAAGACAAAATAGCATCAATCGTCAACCGGCTTTTCACACTCAACAGGGAGACGAGGATGCTGAAAACCGGGCTTGCCCCCAGGAGATCCGACATCCTCCCCGCCGGGGGCCTCATACTGCTGGGCATAATGGAAAAATTAAAGGCCGACTCATTGTTTGTCAGCGAGCTGGGCATGCTGGCAGGAGCCCTGGCCGGGACGGATAAACTGGAAAATGCCTTCTGGAGCCTGTAAATGATTGAGAAACCTGAAAAACAAAATATGCCGGATACCAACCCTGTCTTCTCAATGATCAAAAATTATGCCGTTAAACTGGGCATAGAGACGCCGGGCGGGGTATCGGATTATGTGAACGATGAACTGACCCGCATGTCCGTTTTAACATTGCTGCTGTCTTACTCGTCCGACGTTCTTGAAAATGAAAAAATCGGCGAAGGCGAACTGATCCAGCTCATGGAGGGTCTGCTGTGGTCCCTGGGCGGAAAGGCGGCTTTCCTTTTCTCCATCGGGGAAAAAGATCAAAAGTCTCACCTCATGGCAAAGTATGGAAGCGGATGGGCCGTACATGAAAAAATTTACCTGGCCCTGAAGAAAGCCGATTTTTACATGCTTCTGAGAGACAGCGACGAAAATTACATTGAAGGAAATTTTACACCGGAAAACGATATCGAAGTGGCTTCTCCCGGGAAATTCCTTTTTATACGGTTGGGCGAACGGGGCAAAATACGCGGGGCTCTCGTCCTGGAAACCGGTGAGGAGAAGGAAGGATTTTCTCCCATGGAGATAAACCTGTCGATATCTTTTTGCGCGCTGCTTTCCTCGTGGCAAAAGAGGAGGGAACTGGAGCAAAAGCTTCACCTGCAGACAAAAGAACTTGATGCGCGTGAATTCCGCCTGTTCACCGTTTACCAGGTAAGCAAGGCCCTGGGCGCCATGCTCGAGATCGAAGAAGTCATAAGGCTCACGTCGGATATGCTGGTTGAAGTTATGAATGCGGACCTCTCTCTGATTTTGCTGATGAACGAGGAGGGAGACCGCCTTGAAGTGGCAGGCGGCAAACACCTGGAGCCGGGAACACGGATGCCTGAAATCACCATAGACTGTGGGGACGACCTGCCCGCATGGCTTGAACATATCGGCGGCGAGGGAGAAGTTTTCACCGATTTCTCATCCCCGTCACTGCGCGCCGCATTCCCCGGCATGGAGAAAACTTTCCTGCTCCACGGCATCCAGATGGCGGTGCCCATGATCCACAAGCATAAACTTCTGGGGTTCCTTGCGCTGGGGAAAAAATTCGGAGGAGCCTCGTACAACAAACAGGATATCGAATTCATGTCAATCCTGGGGCCTCTTGCCGCAAACGCCATATCCAACGCCCAGCTTTACGAGTTGTCCATACTCGACGGAACCACGAGGCTTTTCATGATGCGCTATTTCAAGCAGAGATGCCGCGAAGAATTAAAACACGCCGCGCGTTATAAAAAACCGCTTGCGATAATCATGTGGGATATAGATTTCTTTAAAGACGTCAACGATACTTACGGGCACATCAAGGGCGATGAAGTATTGAGAAAAATCGGCCAGATATTCAAAAAGGGCACCCGTCCCGATGTCGATGTAGTGGCGCGGTACGGCGGGGAAGAATTCATCATGATGATGCCCCGGTACGCTCACGAACAGGCCGTTAAATCCGCAAATGACATAAGGGAGACATTCGGCGCTTATCCTTTCCTCGACGGGGCGGTAAAGCTTACGATAAGCGGCGGTGTCGCCATGTTCCCTGAAGACGGGTCCAGCTATGACGAGCTTATCGAATGCGCAGACGATCAGTTGTACCGGGCCAAAAGGGGCGGAAGGAACAATATCTGCTGCTCAAAAAAAATCGTTGGTAAAGAAAAAACAGATGCCGATCCCAAAAAGAAAATGAAGAAAAAACAGGAGAAACAGCATGGAAGATAAAACCGGAGCAAAATACCTTCTAACACCGCTTCAACTTGATGCATTAAGGGAGATAGGCAACATAGGTTCCGGTCATGCGGCAACCGCGTTATCCCAGTTGATTTCCTGCCCCGTTCACATGCAGCCTCCGAATATAAGGCTCATTGAAAAAGACCAGTTGGAAAAGCTCCTCGATGACCCCGAACAGGTCGGTGTAAGGATAAGGATCCTGGGCCATTTGCGGGGCGATATATTTCTCCTTTTGAGCAGGAACGACGCTGAAAAACTTCGCGAATTAATGTGCGGGTTCGGGCAGCTCAGCGGAAGAGACATCAGCCTTGAAGCCGCCATATCCGAAATGGCGAACATCATGGCGGGCGCATACAGCACCGCCCTTTATGAAATGAGCAGGCTGCCTATCCTGTGCTCCGTCCCCGAAATCCTGGCGTCGAAAGATCTTGTAAGCAGGGACCTTGAAAGCGCATCATTGCTTATTGAAAATTACCTGAATATCCACGAATTCGATTTCCATAACCTGCTCCTTCTCCACCCATCGCCGGAATCTCTCAACCTCTTCCTTGAAAGGATCGGGGTTCCTCAAATGGAGCAGAGGCTCAATGACTCAAAATAATAACATCCAATAAAACCGGAGAGGAAATAAAAAAATGTCCGTCCCGCGAGATCCTGCCGACGTCAAGCTGTTTACAGGCATGCTGGCGGGAGACCCTTCAAACTTCCCGGAAGCATGCGGTCCCTTTTCCCGTGTTTACGGCCCTGTTGATTACGAATCGGAACCTGTCCCCTTTACCGCCACCGATTTCTATAAAAACGAAATGGGAGAAAACCTGTTTAGAAAATTTTACTCCTTTAAAAATCTGATCCCGCCTGGCGAGATAGTCAACGCCAAATACCTGAGCCGCGAAATAGAAGAGCAGTTCAAGGACGAAGACGGGCACAGGCGGATAAATATCGACCCCGGGTACATGTGCCTGGGGAAGCTTGTCCTTACAAGCTTCAAAGATCACCAGCACCGCATATACCTGGCCGATAATGTTTACGCCGAGTGTACTCTCAGGTTCAGGCGGGGCCGCTGGGATCCCTGGGAATGGACGTTCCCGGATTACCGCACCGAAGAATACAATAAAATCCTGATGGAAATAAGAAATATATATTACAACCAGGTCCGGGGCTGATACCGGCAGGTTTAAACGGCCGCCTGGTAGAACTCATCGATATGAATCTTACCGAAAGCGAGATAAGCGCGCTTTCCGCGCTGGAACAGGGCATCCCGGCAATTCCCAGGCCGTATGAAGAGCTTGCCCGCACGGCTGGCATGGCCGAAAAAGAATTCATCGAAATTTTAAAAAACCTTGTCAGCCGCGGTATAGTCCGCAGGCTCGGAGCCAGGATAAACCATTACAACGCAGGCTTCATGCACAACGCGATGGTCGTGTTTTGCGTCTCCGAAGAAGACGCCGATGAAGCGGCCGAGAGCCTTTCGGCAAGCCCTTCCGTAAGCCATTGCTACCTCCGCCCCGGCTTCCCCGGCTTTAAATACAACTTATATGCAATGGTTCACGCCGGGAGTTCACAGGATCTTGAAAAAAGCATAAGCGATCTTGCTGGAGAATGCGGCATCAACGATTTCATAATACTGCGGTCGCTTCGCGAATTTAAAAAATCACCGCCTGTAATTTGTAAGGACAAAGATTGAAAGGAGCCGGACCCGCATATTGGATTTCTTATTTTTGGCGATAAAGACAATATTAAGGATTATCATAGAAGGCGGCGCAAGCCTTGTAAAGCTTCTCGTAATATTTACGCCCGTCGTAATCCTGCTCTTCCTTCTCTATCACGCAAGCAATTATTTCCAGAACTTACAGATAAAGGTTCTCGGGTTTTCGAAAGCAATATGGTTTTTTGCACCTGGCATAGCGCTGCATGAAGCAAGCCATTTCCTGGCGTGCGTGCTGACCGGCGCGCCCGTAGGGAGGGTAGTGCTGTTTACACCGCGGGGGGAACGCGGAAGAGGCGGAAGATACACACTGGGCTTCGTCGAGCACGGGGACCCGTCGCTTCCGGGAGGCGACATCCTTATTGCCCTGGCCCCGTTCATCGGTATAAGCATCGTCCTGGTCATTGCGGTGAAATTGCTCCTGCCCGCCTTTACGCTGCCGCCTTTATACGCGGCAACTTCCGGCGGCATCGCCGCCGTCCCGTTTGATTACATATTTAAAATCCTCGGCTCCGGGTGGGCTCTTTTGAAAAGCATGAACTGGCTCGACATAAAAACTTACCTGTTCCTGTACCTCATGCTTGCGGCCGCACCCGGGATAGCTCCCAGCAAAGAAGACTTCCGGACTTTCTGGAAAGGGGTTGTTATTTTATTCGGGTTCTTTTTCTGTTTCCTCGTTTTAGTTACCATGCTCAATGTAAATATTTACGAGACTTCCCTGCCCTCATTTTTTATCAGGCAATCGGCGATCCTGTCGTCATACCTTTCGTTAAGCCTTATCTGTACGCTCCTGGGGATGCTGTTATTTCATGTCCTCTTATATTTGCAGGAGAAAAGATAAGCCGGTTATCCACCTGTTCAGCTTATATAAGGATGTCCCTGGCAAGATCGTCTCCCACCTCGTCAGGTGAATATACGCATACCGGGTCTTCGGCCAGGAAGTCGCCCGACGTTTCAAAATACGCCCTTGCCCGGCATCCCCCGCAAATCTCCTGGTAATGGCATATCCCGCACTTGCCGTGATATACGCCCCTGCGCAGTTCGTGGAAAACATCGTTCCCCGCCCATATTTCTTCGAACGGCACATCCCTGACATTGCCGAGAGAAAGCGGGAAATAAGGACACGGGTGGACTTCACCGCCGGGAAGTATTACGCAATACGATACCCCGGCCAGGCATCCCTTTTTGAACCTGTGCCTTATCCCTTTGTTGGACGCTATCCTCATGAACTGGGGGGCGCATGTAGGCTTGATCACAATAGGGCATGAGTCCATTTTCTCTACAAGTTTCTGGAGGAATATTTCATAATCTTTTTTATCAAGAAAAAGCTCTTCGTGTTCGCTCGCTCTCCCGGTGGGCACGAGGAAAAATATGTGATGCGCTTCTGCGCCTGCCCGGACGGCAAAATCCGTTATCTGGAAAATCTCGTCAACATTTCTTTTCGTAACAGTGGTATGGACCTGGAAAGGCAAGCCGTAAACCCTGCATGCCTGCATGCCGTCAACGGACTTCTGGAGCGCCCCTTCGAACCGGCGAAACTCGTCATGGACAGCGGTATTCAAGCTGTCGATGCTTATGCCGACCCTTGCGACACCGGCCCTTTTCAACTTCATAACGGTGCCCTCGGTCAAAAGCGTCCCGTTGGTCCCCATAACCACACGCAGCTTAAGCTCCACGGCTTTTTCGATAAGCTCGTAAATATCGGCGCGCAGCAGCGGTTCCCCGCCTGACAGGACAAGCACCCTGAAACCCGCCTTTGCTATCGATTCCAGCAGGTGTTTGCCTTCCAGCGTTGTAAGCTCGAACAGCCCGGCCTCGCCTGCATCCCGGTAACAATGCAGGCAGCTGAGGTTACACTTTTTCGTAACATTCCATGATATTAAAACAGGTGTAGGATCAAACATAGGGTATTTATTTCAGGGAAAGATTTCATTTCCCTTTTCGTTTTTTAGGCGACCTGCCTCCTGAACCTCAGCACGCTGAGGCCGAAGACCAGCAGGCCCATTATCAAAAGCGCCAGGGCATCGGGCCACAGCACGGTTATGCCGACGCCTTTAAGAAAAATTCCGCGGACGATGCTGATGATGTATCTCAGCGGGATAAGATAAGTAACGGCCTGGAAAAAAGGCGGCATACTGTCTATTGGGAAGACGAAGCCAGACAGCCACATATTCGGCAGCATAAAAAAGAAAGCCGTCATCATGGCCTGTTCCTGGCTCCTGCTTATCGTCGATATGAAAAGGCCCAGGCCCAGGCTCGTCATCAAAAATATCCCCGACAGGAAAAAGAAAACGACCAGGTTGCCCCTGATGGGGACGCCGAACCAGCAGCAGCCTACGGTTACGGCCAGGATCAACTCAACGTAAACGATGATGACGAAGGGGAGCAACTTTCCTAAAAGTATTTCATAAACCCTGAGCGGGCTGACGAGAAGCTGCTCGATAGTGCCGCTTTCCCTTTCCCTGACAAGCGACAAAGACGACGAAATCATAGTTACCATAAGGAGCAGAAGGCACAGCATCCCGGGGATCATGAAAACTGCCGACTTGAGATCGGGGTTGTACCAGATCCTGGGTTCGATCGTTATGGGATAAGCCAGGGAGCCGCTTTTGCCCTTCAGATTCAAACGCTGTCCCGTAAGGTTTTCATTAAACGCCTGTGTTATTTTCGTGGCGTAAGCAAGGCTTATCTGGGCCGTGTTGTTATCGCAGCCGTCAAGCAGGAACTGGATTTTTGCAGGCGGGAAGCCGAGGAGATCCCTCGTAAAGTCTGCGGGTATATTTATGCCGACGGAAATCTTCCCCCCGTCAAGCAGGCGGGACAGGCCGCCGGGCTTTTCAACTCTTGAAACCAGCACGAAATATCCCGAGTTCAGGAAATCCCTCAATAAATCTCTGCTGTAATACGACCTGTCACTATCGAGAAGTCCCAGCCTGATATTTTTAATGTCGAGATTTATCGCGTAGCCGAAAATGATCAACTGCGCTATCGGGATTATTAAAAGCAATACAAGCATCCGCCTGTCCCTCAGGACCTGGATGAACTCTTTCCTTATCATACTTAAAATTCTGATCATAATAAAATACCCTACAACTGTTTCTTAAACCTTTTGAAGCTCACGAGAAGAATTGCGGAGGCAAATACCAGAAGCGCGGCTACATCCGGCCAGAACGCAGTGATGCCGACGCCTTTCAGCAGTACCCCCCGCAGGATGACCAGGAAATATTTCGCAGGGACCAGGTAAGATATGGCCTGTAAAAAGTAAGGCATCCCGTTAAGCGGGAAAACGAACCCCGACAGAATGAATGACGGTAAAAGCGAAATAAAAAGCGCCAGCATCATCGCCATCTGCTGTGTAGTGGCTACGGTCGATACGAGAAGCCCGATGCCCAGCGCTCCCACGAGAAAAACCGGCGCAATGATCAAAAGCAGCAGAAGGCTCCCTTTAACAGGCACGTGGAAAACGCTCCACCCCACCAGCAGTATGATCAAAACATCGGTATAAGCTATGAAACCGTACGGTATCAGCTTCCCCAGTATGAATTCGGAAGATTTTATCGGCGAGACGATTATCTCTTCAAGAGTGTTTTTCTCCCGCTCCCTGACCACCGCCATCGACGAAAGCATCGCGGCGGCCATCATCATTATAATGGCGATAAGGCCCGGGACAATGAAGTTGGCCGATGAAAGACCGGGGTTGTACCAGAACCTGGGGATCAATTCCAGGGACGGTTTTAGCATGCTTGAAGGTATGCCCGCTGCCGACGACCTTTCTTCCAGCATCCTCAGGGCTTCCTGGCCGCTTATCGACGAAAGGTATCCCATGCTCAAATTGGCTGCGTTGGGGTCGGAGCCGTCGAGCAATACCTGGATATGTGCCGTCCTGCCGCTGTCGATCTCGCTTTCAAGATCCCTGGGAAATACTACCGCAACTTTCGCCCTGCCGGAATCCAGGGCATTCCTGACCTGGGCGTAATCCCGCGCGTAACCGTACAACCGGAAATTTTTGCCCGCAGTAAAAGCGTCAACAAGCTTCTGTGAAGTAACGCTGTGGGAATTATCGTAAACTATCAACGGCAGGTTTTTTACATCGAATGAAATTGCAAGACCGAATACCGTCAGCATTATGACGGGCATTGCAAGCACTATGACAAGCGTCCAGGGGTCTCTCAAGATATGGAGGAATTCCTTCCTGGCTATTGCAAGCATCCGCCTCCTGAAAGCGCCTGTATTCATTTTGCGGCGCCCTCCTGTTCACGCATCAGGCTGACGAATACATCCTCTATGCCCGGCGATATCCGCTTTATATCGCTTACTTTTATGCCGCCCGATTCCAGCTTTTCTTTTATGGCAGGCACGGAATCCATCGATGAGACCACAAGATGAATCCTCATACCATAAGGCGTAACCTCGACAATACCGGGCATATCTACAAGCAGCGATTCGGCCCTGTATATAGAGTCACATGAAAGTTCCAGGAGGACTCCCCGCATCATCTCCCTGACCTTGGCGGGCGTGCCCTCGGCTATAAGGCGGCCTGCATAAAGGAGCGCCATGCGGTTACAATACTCGGCTTCATCCATGTAATGTGTGGTGCAGAAGATCGTAGCTCCTTCTTTTGCAAGGCTGTAAATGATCTCCCAGAAAACGCGCCTTGCAAGTGGATCCATGCCTGCGGTAGGCTCGTCGAGGAAGATAAGGCCCGGGTCATGCATGAGAGCGCATGCAAGCGCAAGCCTCTGGCGAAAACCTCCCGGCAGCGATGATGCAAGCATTTTCCTGTACCCGCCCAGGCCGAGCTTTTCAACCAGCTTCTCTTTCCTGTCTTTCATCAACCTGCCGTTTATCCCGTAAATGCCCGCGTAGAATTCCAGGTTTTCGTCAACGGTAAGGTCGGGGTACAGGCTGAAAAGCTGAGACATGTAGCCGATCTGGGCGCGGACGGATTCCGATTCTTTTGCAACATCGGAGCCGAGAACGACAGCCTTGCCGGAGCTGGGGGCAAGGAGGCCGCACAGCATCCTTATCGTCGTCGATTTGCCGGAGCCGTTGGGGCCGAGGAAACCGAAGATCTCGCCGCGATCGACAGTGAACGAAATGCCGTCAACTGCGATAAAATCACCGAACCGGCGGACAAGGTTCTCTACTTTAATCGCCGCGCCCGGCATAGGTTTCCTCCTTCCTGACAATGTCGATAAAAACATCTTCCATCGCGGGGCGTCCCGGCCGGTATTCCTTAAGAACAACCCCCTTTTCCGAAAGCAGAGCCGATATTTTATCCTCCGGGTATTCTATGCTGCTGCGGATGTTTATGTGATCGCCCATCAGGTAACAGGATTGAATGCCCGGCTCGTCCGAAAGCGCCTCCACCGCCTGGAACGGCTTATCGGCGGTTATCTCAATGAAGAAGCCCCTCATGGTTTCGAGGATTTCGAAAGGCGAGCCCTGCTTCAAAAGCCTCCCTTTATAAAGAAATCCCATCCGGGTGGTCATCTCCACCTCGTCCATGTAAGGGGTTGAAACGATTATCGTCATCCCTTCGGCGTTAAGGTCCGAAAGTATTTTCCACAGTTCTCTCCTGGAGAGAGCATCAACGCCGGTGGTAGGCTCGTCGAGGAACAATATATCGGGGTCATGGATAAGGGCGCATGAAAGAGCCAGCTTTTGCTTCATGCCCCCGGAAAGCGCACCGGCCCTGCGTTTCAGGAAAGGCGAAAGCCTGCTGAATTCCATCAGGCGGGTAAGTTTTTTCCTGTATTGATCCTTTGGAACGCAAAAAACATCCCCGTAAAAACTGAGATTTTCTTCGACCGTCAAATCCTCGTAGAGGCTGAACCTCTGGGGCATATACCCGATGCGCTCGCTTACCGCGTCGGGGTTTTTCAAAAGGTTGAGACCTGCTATTTCAATTTCGCCGGAATCCGGAGGGATAACGCCGCAGAGGAGGCGGAAAGCCGTCGTTTTCCCGGCCCCGTCGGGCCCGACAAGGCCGAAGATCTCTCCCCTGAAAATCGTCAGGTCAAGCTCTTTGAGCGCCTTAATTTCTCCATAGCTCCTGGAGAGCTTAGTTGTTATTACCGCCGGGTCCTGTTTCATGAATCCTGACATCCGCCGGCAGTCCCGGCTTCAGCATAAGATCTTTATTGTCCACCGTTACCTTCACCCTGAAGGTCAGAGTAACACGCTCCTCTTTCGTCTGGATGAATTTGGGCGTAAATTCGGCTTCCTGGGATATAAAAGTTACTTTGCCGGAGAATTTTTTGCCGGGATAGCTGTCAACGGTAACATCCGCTGGATCCTGAAGCTTTATCCTCCCTACCTGGGTCTCCGGCAGATACACCGTAACCCATGCTTTCTCCAGGTCGGCCATGGTAACTATTACGCTGCCGGGAACCGCAAGGTCGCCCAACTCCATGATCTTCTTGGTGACGAACCCGGAATAAGGCGCATAAATAACCGTTTCTTTAACATTTTGCCCTGCGATTTTCATCGCTGCAAGGGCCTGTTGTGCAAGATAATTTGCAGCTTCGGCTTCCCGCTTAGCACTTGTGAGTTTTGCCTTTGCAGCATCCAGGTCTTTCTTTGAGATATCCTTGTTGTACAGCCCTGCCTGGGCGGAGGCCAGACCTGCAAGCGCGCCCTGGTATGAGGCCTCTCCTTCACGCACCGATTCCTTTCGGTAGCCGGATTCCGCCATCGAATAAGCCGCCCTGGCCGCTTCGTACCTTGCTTTAGAACTGTCATAATTCGACTGGGCCATGTCCAGCTCGGATTTGCTTATAGCCCCGGCCTCATAAATGTTCCTGCTTCTTTCGATACTCTTTTTGCTGAGGGTGTAAGCGGCTTCGGCGGCGTCCATATTTTCCCTGGCCTGCTTCACTTCCTGGACGCGAAGACCGCTCTGGAGCGCTTGCAGTCTCTGGCTCGACACATCTACGGCGGCCTTTGCCTGACCGATGCCGGCATCGACCGAGGCATCGGTCAACGAAACTCTTTTTTCCGCCTGGGCGGCAAGGGCTTCTGCGCTCTTCACCTGTTCCTTCGCCGCTTTTGCTTTCTTTACGACAGCCTTATAATTTGCTGCGGCTTGGTTATATGCATCTTTTATCTCCGGCGCCGTCAGCTTTGCGATAACATCACCCTTCTCGATTTTAGCGCCCTCTTCGATAACCCACTCTATCCGCCCCGTAACCTTGCTGGCCACCCGGGCTTCATCGACTTCTATAGTCCCCGATGCCTCAAGCTTCTGGGGCATGAGGCGCAAAAACAGGTAAATTCCCGCTATTATAACGGCCGCCAGTATTATAAACGGTATTATTCGCTTGATTTTTTCCCCGTGTATTTCCGCCATCGTTACTTCCGAATTTTTTTAATAATTTTATTCTTCTACCAAATACATGAAAAAGCCTTTAAAAATACCCTCCCTGCAATATTAACCAACCGATTAGTTAATATTATACCGCTCTCCTTATCAATCAAGATATACAACGCCCGCCCCGAAATGGCAGGCCGGGAACGAAACAAATCTATCTTTTAACAATATGAATTATTATCAGAACTACGAATTCAATGATGAAAAAAATCAGATAAAATATGATGGTCAAAAGCCCCGCCAGCATCGCCATCGCAGTAACCTTGCCCGTCCCCTGGAACGTAACCACCGACACATACAACGCCAGGGCAAGGGCGATAACGAACCTTATAAACTCTTTCCTTTTTGTTTTTTGTATTTCTTTTTTTATATACTCGCCGTGAAGCTTATTTAATCCTTCGATAAGCTCGGCGGTTTTTTCATCCACATGGCCGATCTCATCCTTGTTTATCATGATCTCGCTTTGTATATCCTCGCGAGCGGCCCCTATTTCTTCTTTTTCTTCAGCCATTCTCCAAACCTTCCGGCATATCTTAAAAATGTCACCGGCCAAACCCCGGCTTTTAAAACCCCGTATCACCCACACCCGGAAAATATGCTGAATTAATTCTATCGCATCCCTGTAATTACCTTCAAAGACAGGGATGAAAATCTAATAAACATCGCCCGCCGGCAAATCTAAAAGACTCCCTGGAGGTTTAGAAAAAATTTTATAGAAAATTTATACGGCAAAATAATCAAGACCGGCCGCCCCACTTCAGGAGGATGTTTGAATCAGTTTCTGAACCGGGTCAATAAATCCCTGGAAAACTTGAGCTTCCGAAAAACCGTCCCGGCCCTTTTAATTATAATATTGCTCGGGTTCCTGTTTTTTCGATTTTTTCTGCTGGGCCAGGTTTACACGACCGACGATTTTCTCAGTTGGTTTTATCCCTGGAGATATTACGAAACAGGTTCTTCGAATTCCCATACCTTCATGCCCGGGAACGTGCTCCTGCGCGATGTAACGATCCTCTATGCTCCCGAAGACCGGTTTTTCAACGAGTCCATAAAGTCCGGCATACTCCCGTTGTGGAACCCGTACAACTTATGCGGGCTGCCTCTCCAGGCCGTCGGATATCCCAACCTTCTGAACCCGCTGAGGGTGATGTTACACCTTCTTTTCCCGCCGGGCGCCGCCCATACCTGGATCCTGATAATATCTTTGCTTTTATCAGGGCTGGGAGCCAACATGTTCCTGAGATCTATAAAACTATCCCGCCTGTCGTCGGCTTTCGGCGGGATGGTATGGATGCTTTCGGGATTTGTCATTGCATACATGCAATACGAATATGTCCCGCTTGCCGCCGCCAACCTTGCATGGGGGTTGTATTTCGCCGAGCTTCTATTCGGGCAGGGCAGGAAAATCCACATCTTCTCCCTTGCCCTTATTTTCGGCTCCCTGTTGCTCGTCGGTATGTGGCAGTTCATCCTGTACACCGGCCTTTTCATTGTGCTTTATTCCCTCTTCAGGTCGATACAACTGAAGAGGTATAATTATCTTGCAATACTGATCCTGGTAATTATCATGGGCGCAGCGGCCGGAGCCGCCCAGCTTCTACCGTCCGTCCAGCTTTTCGCCCAATCACAGAGGCCGACTTTTACAACAGACGAGCTTTTTGCCGGTTCACGGTTTTATCCCGAGAACTTATTGACAATCCTGATACCGGATTTCCTGGGACATCCCGCGAAGCATTTTTACCTGGCAAGAGTGTATTCGGGAGTACAGAACTATATCGACCAGTGTGCATACACCGGCGTCATCCCGTTCTTTCTTGCATTGATCGGATTATGGAACAGGCGGCGCGGCATTGCAGTATTTATGGGGGTTTCCGGCCTGTTGATCCTGCTTTTTGCAATGGGGACGCCGGTAATAAAAAATATCGTCCTCATCCTGCCCGGGTTCAAAAACCTGATCCCCACAAGGATCCTTTATCTTTTCACTTTCTGCATTTCAATATTATCGGCGCTTGGGCTTGAGCATCTGCTTGAAAAAAGGAGACAGTCGGCGGCGCTGCTGCTGATACCGGGGAGCATCTTCCTCCTGCTCACTATCGGCCTTTCGATATTTTTCCGGAAACTGGATTATGATCCCCAATTCGCAAAAAGTTTCCTCGCCTTCTTCCCGGCTATAATGCAGATGCCGAATTATTGCCCCGACCCGCAGGCTTTCCTCCGCTACGAACTGATGAGGATATTCAGTCACTTTTCTTTCAAAGACCCGTCGTTTTATATACCTCTCAGCGCCGGGTGGGCGGGAATCCTTTTAATGTTCCTGTGGTGCCGGGGAAAAATTTCAAGAAGTTTCCTCGCCTTCATGCTGATTTTCCTCGTAAGCGTGGATCTCATAGGATACGGCCTGGGGCTTAACCCTTCGATGCGTGAAGACCGAATGTTCTTTACGCCTGCCGGGATCAAATACTTACAACGGGACACCACTTTTCACCGGGTCGCAGGTTTAAGGAGGATGGCGGTCCCCAATTCGCTCATGCCGTACCGGTTGTATGACCTTGCGGGGAACGCAGGAATGATGCCCCGGAGAATTTATGAGCTTGTCAGGGGAGCTTCCGGGGACAACATCCCGTACATCATGGCGTACCTTCTGGAAGGGAAAAACTATTATCCTCCGCTTGCATCGTTTTTAAATATCAAATATCACTACACCGACCTCACTCACCCGCTTCCGCCGAAATGGGGGACGAAGCTGCCGGTACGCGATATGGGGTTGTATGTAAATGAGAGATGCCTGCCCCGCTTTTTCATGGCGGGCAAATACCAGGTGGTAAAGGACACGGGCAAAGTCCTGAGCCTGATGCTGTCGCCTTATTTCGTACCCGCCGAAAGGGTTTTCCTTGAGGAAGAGCCGGATTCCGCACCGGCTCCGGCGGATGAAATTTCGGGCGAAGTTACAGTTGAAAAATATACGCCGAACAGGGTCGATCTCAATGTTGAAAGCGATAAGGACTGCTTCCTGGTCATGAGCGAAACTTACTACCCCGGATGGAAAGCAGCCATTGACGGCGCCCCTGTCCGGATCTACCGGGCCGACTACGCGTTCCGGGCCATCGTAATCCCGAAAGGCGTGCATAAAGTAACAATGGAATTCAGGCCGCCGTTATTTTACTACGGGTTATGGGTAAGCTTGGCGGGAATAATTACTTGCATCGGGGGGCTCCTGTATTTTAAAAGAAAGCGGCTCCCGGCATCCGGAGAAAAAACAGCGCCGCCGGAAACCTTGAATTAATGCCGAACAAGGGATTGGAATTTTCCTTAAGAAAAAGGCATAATATAGCGTAAGTGGAATTATGAAATGTTTTTCATCTGTAAGGGATTATGAATATATGAAAAATTCCGTAACCGGGCTCTTATCTATCGGACGGCCGGACTTTGTTTCCGATAAAAACGGCTTCTTCAGAGGTTTCGTTCCGGCCTTTGCAGGTTTCATCCTGTTGTTTGCCGTTCTTTTTATTGTCTGTGCCGGTTGTTCAAGGCCGGAGCGCGATATGCCGGCTGACAGGGGGAAGGATATTGTAAATCAATCCGGGCAGGCTCCTGAAAAAGGCGATAATTTGAAAGATAACTCTATCGAAATAAACAATGTTGAAGATATCAGGAACGCTCTTGAGCAAGGGAACCTCGATTGTCAGAAAGCGGAGAAAGTGCTCGACCCGCTGCTGGAAAAAAATCCCGGCGATGTATCGCTGCTCCAGCTTAAATCCAGGGTACTGTGGTCGGAAGGAAAATTCCAGGAAGCCATCGATACCATTGATGCCATTCTGAGCAAAAATCCCGATAATACCGATGCGCTGGCCTTTAAAATCCAGATCCTTCTTGATCACTTCAAGAACGATGAGGCGGCAAAGCCGCTTGATCGCCTTATGAAACTCAAGCCGGACGAGGATCCCCACAAGCTGTTAAAGGCGCGCTACCTTGTCAATACCGGCAAATATGACGAAGCGGAATTGATTGCACGGCAATTGATCAAAAAAAATCCCGATAATTTTGAGCCTTACCTGCTGGTGATGGATATTTATGCGGATACACAGCGCTACGACAAGGGCGTAAATTTTATAAAGGAAGCTTTGAAAAGGGACTGGCCCGGCCCGGAAGCAAAATCGGCGCTGACAGACAGGATGGGCGAGTTTCTTGAAAGGCAGGGCAAGGGCAAAGAAGCTGTTAAATATTATGAGGAATCGCTCAAAATCAATCCCGATAACGTAGATGCGCGCTCCAAGCTTGCAAGCTCGATGGTTGAAAAGGCAGACCCCGTAAGGATGAGGGAAGAGGTAAACAAGGCGCTGGAAAAGGGCATAGACGATCCCGACCCGCTTTATGCCCTGGCCCAGATGAATTTTAACGGAGGCCATATTACCCTGGGAATGGCCGCCCTTTACAAGGCCATCAATATGTTCCCCCTGGAAGTCGAGGCTCATAACAAGATTGGTTATTTCTCGTTGTATTTCAGGCATTACAGGGAAGCGCAGGCGGCTTATGCCCGTGCGAAAAAGCTTTTGCCGGGAAATTATGACGCGCTGATGGGAGAAGCCCTTATCGCGATAATACGGAGGGATTTTAAAACCGCCGACGTTATCCTGTCGAAGCTGAAACCCCCGGAATACCGCATGTCCGAGCATTACAGGAGGCTGGGCGACGCATACATGATCCACCTGCGGGATTATGACAAGGCCGCGGGATATTATGAAAAATCGTTTGAATACATGGGACAGGGACAGGATCCGCTGATGGGGTTGATTAACCTTGCCAATATAGAGCTTGCAAACAACCGGGCCGGACGGGCTGAAAAATATTTCAACGAAGCCCTGGAAAAGATGTCGGGTGATATTTATCTCTATACCGAGATTATCTACGTGGCCCTCCAGAACCGCCGCTACGATATTGCGAAGAAATATATCGACAGGTGGGAAAAGGCCGCCACCGGATGGGACGCCATAACGCGGTGCTCGTTTTATATGAGATTCGCCCAGCCGTGTATGATAAACGGGGACCTGGACAAAGCCCAGGTAATGGTGGATACCGCCAGAAAGATATTGCCGGAGGTCCCCGATTTCGGCAAATTGCTCCTGGTAAGAGGCGAAACCGAAAAAGCAAAAAAAGCTTTCGGCAGTGTTGTAAAAGAATTTCCCGACGAATCGGATTCCTGGTTTTACCTGGGCTTTATGGCCGAAGAAGAAGGGGATGCTAAATTAGCCCGATATTATTACGGCAGGGCCGGGGGCGGCTTCAGATCCCCCGGCGATTTCGATTATGAAAAAGCGTGGATCTATTCCATCAAGAGAGAGAAAGAAAAAGCGATCAAATATCTCAGGGAAGCCTGCAAGAAAGATATTTTCAATGCCTGCAGGGCTTATAACGATTATGCCATGGACTGGATGAGGGACGATCCTTTCTTTAAAAAAGACCTCCCCGTATTGATAAGCCGGGTTAAAGAAAAGACCGCGACGCCTCCATCCGAGGTGCTTGTATGGTGAAGCGGAGATTGCTGCATGCCGTGTTGTGCCTGTTCTTGTTATCGTTAACTTTCTTCATAGCGGGCTGTTCAGGGAAGACCGAAAAGTTGGCGCCGGAGGAGACCAGGCAACTGCTGATATCGGCTGAAGGCGCATTTGACAGGGGCGATCAGCCCGAATTGAGGCGGATAGTGGATAAGCTGCTTGCCGCCGATCCGAAAAACCTCGAAGCCTTGATTTACCAGGGACGGTTGGAGATGGAATCAGGCGACGGCAAAAAGGCTCTCCTGTCTTTCAAGAAAGCCGCAAGGTATCATCCTGGTAACGGGATGCCTTTTTTCTGGCTGGGGAAGATGGAGATGGAGCAGGGAAACAGGAAGAAAGCCCTTAAAGATTTCAAAAAAGCATCAAAGATGGATGACCCCCGGGTGTTTCTTGCTCTTTACGAAATTTACGAAGATATGAACATGCTCGGTGAAGCCGGGGCTATCCTCGACAGGGCGAGGAAACTCGACATTAAGGACAATGCCCTTAAGGCCACGATAGAGACGTCCCTTGCGCTGCGTTGTGAGAGGCGCGACGATCTCCGGGGTGCGCTGGAGCATTACAGGACCGCTTATGAGCTTGATCCCATGCCGGAATACATGGCCCACCAGGCCCAGGTACTGTTTGAGCTTGAAAAATATGAAGAGGCCGAGAAGATTTTTTACGACATCCTTGCCAGAAACCCTTATAATTACCAGGCTATCCTCGGTATAGGCAAGGTGTACCGGGAGTTGGGCTTTTACGACGACGCCATCCGAATGCTTAATAAGATAGCCGCCGGGCAGGAGAAAAAGATATCGGCCTACCTGCTTTTAGGCAATATTTTTCTCGAGCGCCGGGAATACAAGTACGCAATGGAATTCTTCAACAGGGCAAGGGAAATGTCACCCGACACGCCGGATTCCTACCTGGGGCTTGCCAAGGCCAGCATTGCGATGGGAGACGAGAAAAGCGGCCTGGAATATTTAAGCAGGATGAAAAACCTTTCCAGCTTCGAAATGGCCGACATGGAATGCCAGATCGCTGGGATATACCTGGATCACCTGGAACGCCCGTCGGAAGCCGTGAACCATTACAGGAAGGTTACGAAGATAATGCCGGAAAACGGTGAAGGATGGGTCGGCATGGGACGTTGTCTCCTGGCGCTGGGAGATAAGGAAGCGGGAATGAAAGCCATGGAGAAAGCCCAGGAGCTTTCCAGGAACCCTGGGATGATGTCAGCCGATGTTTCCCACTGGTATATCATGCCCCAGAATAACGAGCAAGATCAAAAACCCGACGATTCGCTCATGCAACGAAGGGGGAAAATAAAATCTCCCAGGATGGAGTCCGCGATGCTGCTTCGCCTTGCCGATCTTTACCTGGAGACCGACAAATTCGAAGAGGCGCGGGCGAAGGTGGAGGATGCGCTCAAAGTTTACAAGCCTACGGCGCATACTTATTCGATGCTTGGAAAAATAGCACTGGCAACGGGCGATAAGACGGGGGCGGACAAATATTTTTCATCCGCAATAAAACTGGACCCTGAAAATAAAGATGCCATGCTGGGAACGGCAGAGATCCTGAGCATCAAGGGCGATAATAAAAAAGCGCTTGCCATCCTCCGAAAAACCAGGGAAATATACCCGTGGGATTCCGAGACGATCTTCGTCATGGCCGAAATCAAAAGCAGGAGCGGGCAGAGCGATGAAGCCGCAAAGCTTTTAAAGGAAGCGGTTGATATCCAGCCCCGCCTTAAAAAACAGGCGAAAAAAATCCCCGAACTTGCAAAACTTCTTAATAAAAGCTAAACGCATTGAGGCGCGGCATCATTTTTCCGGGACCTGAAATTTAAGCTGATCGTTTCCTGATCGTGCGGATAAGGGTCGCAATAAAAAGCACGACGGACACGATTCCGACACCCGTAAAGAAAAACGCCGGGAATGGGTCTTCCGGCCATGAATATACCGCAAGTATAAAAAGCAGCACTGCCGCTGCGGCAAGGCTTAAAGGCAGCATCAGGGCATACAACATTTCGGGAAGCTCCCTGGCCATGCGCGGCCTTTCCTCAGGGTCGGGATCATTTCCGCACAACGCCATCCCTGTAATCAATGCCAGAAGTATTTTCATAATTATAGATTACCACACGAATACAAAGTAGTTCAATTACTCGACAGGTATCAATTTAACATCCCGGCGGGCATTTTTCAATCCCAGATCTTCATATTGGCAAGCCTGTGAGAAATTTCAGTGATGTATTCCGCATCCTTGACGTTTTCGCGCCAGCCCAGGGGGATGGAACTTACGCCGTTATATGCGCCGCAAAGAGCCCCTGCGATTGCGCCTATCGTGTCGGAATCGCCGCCTTTGCTGACCGCGGAAAGAATACAACTGTAATAATTATCGAAAGAATGAATAAAGCAGTAGAATGCCGCGGGGACCGTCTGTAAGATATTGCCTTCCGCCTTTGAATCGATCCCGATATCATAAATATGTTTCGCCTCGTTTACGAAAAGCAGGGCCTCAGCCATTTCCTTGTTTTCAAGCCGTACGAAATCCGATACGGTTTGAATGTATTCTTGCTTGTTTAAAGGTTCGGCAGATTTGAGAGCCATCGCCGTTCCGAACGCCACGGCCAGGGCGCCTGCAACCACGCGGGAATCGCGATGCGTGATGCTGGTACAGAGGGTGGTAAGCTCCCGTAATTTCTGATTCTGGTTATAATACAACAGGCCCAGCGGTACGACTCTCACCGCTGCGCCGGACTGGAGGGATTCCTCCATGCTGTCAAGCTCGCGGCGTCCTTCCTTTCCAAGGCGGCCCGACAGGGCGGGAGTTTTTTCATCTGTTTCAAGAAGGCCTTTATCCCACAGGTTTACGAGGTACTTGAGATATACTTCCGAGTGGCGGCCTTTTTTCTTCAACAGTTCCAGGGCATCGAGGTTTATTTTCAGGTGTCCTATGAGACCTCTTTCCAGAAGATAAACCAGGTACCTGACATATACCTCGGTCTTGAAATGTTTTACTTCCATGATTGATGTGGCAAGAGCTATGGCAAGCTGTGTAAGTTCGGAATATTGTCCTGCCGGCAGGTTATATTTTTCCGACGGGAGGAAGCTTTTTATCGGGCCGATATTCTTCCGTATATCCCTTTCGTTCATGCCCTTGACGGGTATTCCCATCGCATCGCCGATGGCAAGACCCAGCATGGCTCCTATAAATTTTCTTTCTTTTACTTCAAGTTCCATATATCCACCCCCGAAAGCGGAAGAGAAAATTTCTCAAATTATATTTATTAATTCTCCTTAACATCATACATCCCTGTTATTGCCCATCTCTTGTTACCAGGCTGAGAGCCTGCCCGGAGCAGTTGCTTACGCATAACCCACAGCCGTAACAGCGTTCCGGGTCAACATGTATTCCATGATTCATATTCAGAGCCGAAAAATGACAGACTGAAACACACTTTCCGCATTCAATACAACGATCCCCGTCATGGCTTATTATGAAAGGCGATTTCTGCATTACGTTGTATCCCTGCTTGCTTGCCTGAAAAGAAATACAACAGCACGGGCAGCAGTTACAGATGCAGTAAACGGTATTCTGGTTGGGGAAAAAAACGGTCTGGTGTATCAGGCCTGCCTGTTCGGCTTCCAGGAGAATTTTTTCCACCTCTTCCGTCGATGCGTTTCTTTTGATTTCGTGCACCGAGCGGTCAAGGAGTATCGGCTCTCCGAACCAGATACAATTATTCGTCGGGGCGTCGCATTTTTTTGCATGAGTCCGGCAGTAGCATTCGGTGATATGGATTGAAGCTGCTGACTCGACCAGTTTCATGGCATCGGCGCGTGAAAGAATGCGGTGTTCCCCGCTCATGCTGACCCGCAGTGGAATTACCTGCGTGCCCGCCGTTGTTCCGAAAAGCGTGGAAACGAACTTGGCCAGAGGCAGGTATATGATATCTTTTAAGTTAAATTTTCTCTTTTTCCGGTCAAGAAGATAATCCTCAGCAAGGTGGATTACGAATTGTTCATGCCTTGCCGCAAGCCTGCTGAGCGCTTTCCTGAAAGAGTCTTTGAAATTATAAAGCATCTGGCGGATTCAATTCTTTTAAACGGCTAAAACTCCTTTTTCTGATAAATCCTTTCAATGCTTTTCTATCCAGGAAAGGGCAAGAGCCGCGCCTCCCATAACGCCTGCGTTTTCAGCAAGTCCGGCATGTTTTATTTCGGTGAAATCGGGCGGGACCATGCGCGCCCGGAACCTTACTTCGTTTAAAAGAGCAGGCAGGAAAAGGTCCAGGGCGTTGGCCACCCGTCCGCCTATCAATATGCGGTCAGGGTTTAAAACAGTTATCAGGTTTGCAATGCCGATGCCGAGGTAGCGCCCGGTCTCCTCCCATATTTTTATAGCCAGCGGATCGCCTGCAGCCGCCGCCCGTTGTATTGTTCCGGCGGTGACTTCCTCGATGCCGTCCAATCCGGGGGCAAGCTCTCCCTCGCCGCGCTCTAAGGCTTCGCGGTACCTGCGGGCTATATTCGGCCCGGAACAAAGCGCTTCCAGGCATCCCCTGTTCCCGCAGTTGCAGAGGTATCCGTCGGGCACGATGGTCATGTGGCCGATTTCCCCCGCGCTTTCAATCGCGCCGAGCACAAGCCTGCCTTCGTTGACTATACCGCCGCCGATGCCGGTGCCTATCGCCATCAATATAAAATTATCCACGTCTTTCCCCAGGCCGAACATCTGCTCCCCCAGCGTAGCCACCGTAACATCGTTCATGACATGGCACGGGATATTGAATTTTTCTTCCAGCTTCGGCCCCACCGGCACGTTATGCCACTGGAGGTTGGGCGAAAAATGGCAGATCCCCGTCCTGCTGTCGATACGGCCCGGCAGGCCCATCCCTATTGATGAAACCCTGCCCGGGGAATTCTTTATAACTTTTTCTATTACGGGGAAAATAGATTTTTCAAAAACCTCATCGGCACAATGGGATAAATCCACCGGCAATTCGTACTGGTAATATATATTGCCTTCCCGGTCAACAACCACCGCTGCTGCGTGTGTGCCTCCCAGGTCTGCGCCGATAACGAATGTTTTTTCAGCCATCCTCAATTCTCCTTACAACAAGTGCTGTTTATGGGATGCCTGGCAAGCTCTTTTTTGAAATCTTCTATCAGCCGGACAGGCAGCGGGTCGATGCCGCCAAGTATCGCCATGTAAACGCTGGTGAGATCGCCGAGGTAAATCAGCGAAAATAACCGGGAGAGCAGGCTGTTGCCTTCCCCTTCGAATTCAAGCGCTCCTGTCTTTTCCTCCAGGATTTTCCTCAGGATGTCCGACCTCAACGCGTTCCGGGGATGCTCCGCGCCCCTGAGGAGCACCGGGGCGAATTTGCGATAGTCTGTATCGGGATGCGCCCAGCCCATTATCTCGTTATGGTTCATTTCAGGCAGCGTGTGGCTGAATGCATGGAGCCTTGCGTTTTCGTTTATCTGGCATTTCCACCTGTACGCCACCGCCCCCTGCGGCCCCGCGCCGTATATGACGGGGATCCTGCCCCATAAATTCTCCGCCGTCTTCTTGGGGAGGTTCACGTCAACGGGCCTGTCAGGCGACCATTCATCAGACAGTTCATCCAGGATTTTGCATGTTTCTTCAATATCGGCGGAAATATCCGGCAGGATTCCCATGCCCGAAAGAAGCAGCGCCGGCGGGAAAAAAGTATATGCGATAGCCGCTCGAGGTGCAAGTCCTCCCGGCAGTATCAAATGGGGATGGCCTGTTTTTTTTGCTTCTTCGGCAAGTATCCCTCCCGAAGAAAATGTTACCATTGCCGCGCCTCTATCCCTTGCCTGCCTGTACGAGGAAAGCGACTCCTCGGTATTGCCGGAATAACTCACCGTAAGAACAAGCGATCCCTCCCCTACAAATGCAGGGACTTCGTAATCCCTCACCACCGTCAGGGGCACGCGGGCGCTGTTTTTGAAACACGATGAAAGAAGCTCTCCGCCTATGGCCGAGCCTCCCATGCCCAGCATCACTATAGACCTGAATTCTTCAGGCTCTACCTCCAGTGATCTCCCCAGTTTCACAGCCTCCCTTACCTGGCCCGGAAGGCCGTGAGTACAACGAAGGAACCCTGTCGGATCTATGCGGCTGAGTTCTTTAGGGTCGTCAAGCATGTTCATGTTTTTCTCCTTAAAGGTATAAAGTTTTATTCGTCATGTTTTCTCAAGCCCCTACCGGGGAGGGGATTTTATAAATGGAATAGAATACTCTTTTAACATGATTTTGGAGGAACCCAGGTGTCAGAGGTAGTTCTAAAAAGCATAAACAAGGTATTCAAAGGCACCCAGCCTTTGAAGAGAAAATGGTGGGAGATATGGAGGCCCCTTTCAAAGCCTGTGGATGTCCACGTGGTCAAGGACGTCGGCCTGGATATCAAGGACGGGGAGTTCCTTGTCCTCGTGGGGCCGTCGGGTTGTGGCAAGACTACCACGCTCAGGATGATCGCAGGTCTTGAAGACATAACATCGGGAGAGATCGTTATCGATGAGAAGGTGGTCAACGACGTATCCCCCAAGGATCGCGACATAGCGATGGTTTTCCAGAATTACGCGTTGTATCCGCACATGAACGTTTATGATAACATGGCGTTCGGGCTGAGGCTCCGCAAATTTTCAACGGATGAGATCGAATCAAGGGTACAGGAAGCCTCGACGCTTCTGGGGATCCAGAACCTGCTTAACAGGAAACCCAAGGAGCTTTCAGGCGGCCAGAAGCAGAGGGTGGCAATGGGCAGGGCCATAGTCCGCAGGCCCAAAGTTTTTCTCATGGACGAGCCTCTGAGCAACCTGGACGCAAAGCTGCGGGTCCAGATGCGGGCCGAGCTTCAGAAGCTCCACAGAAGCCTCGGGGTTACCACTATTTATGTAACTCATGACCAGACCGAGGCCATGACCCTGGGAGACAGGCTCGTGCTTATGAAAGACGGCGTTATCCAGCAGATAGGGCCGCCGCTGAAATTATACCAGGACCCAGCCAACCAGTTTGTTGCAGGGTTTATCGGAAGCCCCTCGATGAATTTTGTCCCCTGTAAAGTTAAAAAAACCGACGAGGATATTTTCCTGGAATCGTCTGGCTTTACAATCAGGCTGCCGGAAGGCAAAAAAGAAAAGCTCGGTCCGTTTATCGACAGGGAAGTGGTTATCGGCATAAGGCCCGAGGATTTATATGACCGGATGTTCGCCCATGACTATACGCCTGAAAATATTTTCACGGCGAAAGTTGATGTCGTCGAGCCGATGGGGAGCGAGATTTACATTTACCTGTCATCGGGAAAAGATACGCTGATAGCCAGGATGTCCGCGAATACAAGGGCGAAAGTAGGAGACAACATCGAGGCCGTTATCGATATAAACAAGATCCATGTTTTTAATCCCGTTACCGAAGAGAACCTTTTTCATACCGGCGGGTGAAATAAAGTTTTAAGCGTAATATCAAATTTCGGGCATTAAAAAAGGCCGGTGGTTAAGCCGGCCTTTTTTGTTTCATTTAATCGGTTGATCTTCGGTTGATCTATAGAGAAGTGAACAGGATAAATGCGCCGTAAGCCGTCGCTATGATGCTTGCGATTATGGTGAATACCCCCATCTTCATGGCAGGCCCGTAGAGTTCCAGGTACTGCTTTCCGATATTCTTCTCGTCGATCAGTTTCTTCGCTCCATTTGCGCGGTTAACGGCCAGGATGCCTATAAGTATGCCCAGGAACGCCATGATCATGACGGCAATCACCTTGTTGTCAAGGAATGACATGAGTACGTTCACGAATCCCTGGCTTTGCCATAAACCTATATCTTTTAACATCCCCAGCATTTTTGAAATGACTATAACCAGCGGGAACAGAACCATCAACAGGCTGAATATGCCGGTGTTGAAGGCTTCTTTGGATTTGAGAGCGATGGCTTTGAAGGCGCCCATATCCACGCCGCAGGAATCGCAATTGACTTTATCAGCCTGGCTCTGGACACCGCAGTCAGGGCAGAGAACGAACTCTTCAACCGCGCCGCCTTTCTTCTTGGGGAGAGCATTCCAGCGAGTAGCCATCAGGATGCCTCCGATCAGGGCAAACGGGATTATTGTCCATGCCCACGCATCCCAGCTATATTTATCAAGTACCCAGCCCATAAGCGAGCCGGTTACTATCCCGCCTGCAAGGTATTGTATGCCGTCCAGGAGCCCGGCGGCTGTAGCCGCGGCTTTTCTCCCGCCGAAGTCCATGCTTGCAGTCCCTGCAAGGAGGCCGTGGCATCCGTTAAGGAAGAAGTAGAGGATCATCAATATTATCGCGGCTGTCCATGGGCCCGGCTTTGCAAGGCCGAAAACAAGCAGCAATACGGCCATGAAAAAATATGCTATGGCTGTTACCGGGCCGCGTCTGGACTGAAAGTAACGATCGGAAATATTGCCCATAACGAACGAGCCGAAGATCCCTATCATGACCTGTCCTGCAAAAGCCACAAGAAACACCATCGAATCAGATGCCACATGATGGACATCCATGAAATAGCTGGGCGCCCATTGCTCGATAGTATGGCGCACTACTCCGGTGCACAACATGGCTCCAGCAATTATCCACAATGTCGGGTTTTGCCATATTATTTTCAATATGGTTGAATATGAAGGCTTTTCCTCTGCATCCGTCTCGGCTACAAGCACATCGTCCTGCCTTGCGTATCCCAGTTCCTCCGGCGTATCCTTTACCACCATAATTACATATATGAGCATTGCCGCAAGCACTATTGTCGGTATGATATGTACCCACTGCCATGAGCTTGCCGCCAGTATGACTCCGCCAACGGGAATGGCAAGAATTCTTCCGAACTGGATCATCGCGCCGAACAATCCTGCGAATATCCCGCGCTCTGAAATGTGAAACCATGCCGCATTAACCTTGACTACCGATAATGCGCCGTATGACTGGAAGTACATGTTGATACACCAGATCACAATAAAATATGTAAGAAGCGGCAGCCAGGGAACATCATACCAGTTGATCGCCTGGAGCACCCAGGGATTATATGTAAGATGGAAAAGGCTGCAGAAAAGCCCGGCAATCCCGTTGACAATGCCTGTAAACAAACCGGTCAGCCAGTTGACTACCCCGAGAGCATTGGCCAGCCAGGGCGATTTTTCCCAGTTAAATATCTTGAAAATTTGACCCGCTGCAAACAGAAGGTTTAAAAGGAGCGCTCCGAAACCCCCTATGAGTATGGCCTTTTTGCCGCCTATCCTATCGGCAAGAGGCCCGTTAAACAGCACGCTTAAGCCATAAACTATAAGCGAAGCGGATATGATCCAGCCGAACTGCTCCTTGTTCCAGTTGAATGCATCACGCAATGCCGGGTTAGTTACGGTAATGTTGTACCTGCTCATATAAAACGCCGCGTACATCAGCCCCAGCGGAAGCCAATTGTTTACGCGGCGCATCTCGAATTGGTATTCCTTGCTTTTTTCGCTTGAATGCACCATGTCTGCTCCTTTCGTAAATACAATTTCAGGGAATTTCTGGAAATCGGCGGCAATTCCTCCTTAATTAAAACTTACAGGGAAATAGCCGCCCTCTCTTGAAATCCTACGAATTCATAGAGATATAAGAGGCTATTCCAGGATGGACAGACATAAATACAACAATGATTTCATCAGGCGCAGGTGGTTCAACATAATCCTCCTGGGGGGGTTGTATTCTTCATATTACATGATCCGGTACAACTTCCCGCTTGCGAACAAGGCTCTCTGTAATGTATTTGGCTGGTCGATGGAAGATATCGGCTGGGTCATTACCGGGTTTTTCTGGGTGTATGCTCTTGGACAGCTTGTAAACGGCACGATAGCCGACAACCTGGGGGGCAGGAAGACTATACTCCTGGGCGCTTTTGCCAGCGTTGCTTTGAATATCCTCATCGGCTCGGCCCAGATTTTAAATATAATATCGGGGAAGCTGGGAATTTTCATCAATACGATGACTATAGTAGGCGCCTTCTGGATCCTGAACGGTTACTTCCAGGCATTCGGGGCATCGGCGATGGTGAAAATAAATACAAACTGGTTCGCCCGCGATGAAAGAGGCCGGTATAACGGGGTATTCGTTTTCATAATCCAGCTCGGCAGGTCTTTGATTATACTTGCCGGAGGGTATCTCCTGGCGGTCTCGTGGAACATGATCTTCATAGTGCCCGCCCTGGTAACCCTGGGAGTCGCCGTTGCCTGCCTTATCGGTCTCAGGAACAATCCCGAAGATATCGGCTTCCCGCCTGTCGAGGAAAAGCTGGAGGAAGATAAAACTCCTTTTGCCGAAACTTTGAAGGCTGTCTTCGGCAGCCCGGTGATATGGGCCTTCGCCCTTGCATATTTCACGACAGGTATCGTGCGCCACGGTCTGGAGCAATGGTTCCCGCGGTTTTTCCAGGACGTCCATGGCATGGATTTCAGAGATATGGGTTTCTGGCTCATAGGGATAAGCATCCCGGCGGCGATGGTGCTGGGCGCTTATTTTTCGGGATACATGTCCGACCTGCTCTTCAAAACAAGGCGCGGCCCCGCAATAGGGGTGATGTACCTGGGCCAGATCATAACGCTTGTACTTTTCTTCTTTACCGGCGGCAAAAGCTCGGCCCTTTACGACGGCCTGCTCCTTGCCCTGCTGTCGTTTTTCATGTCCGGCCCCCATTCCCTGCTCGGCGCCGTCGTTGCAATGGATTTCGGCGGGAGAAAAGGGGCAGGCTCCGCCGCAGGTTTGATAGACTGCTTCCAGTACCTGGGCGCGGGCTTTTCAGGATTCTTCCTGGGCGGTGTCCTCGACCGCTTCGGGTGGGATTACTGGGCGGTTTTCCTTGCCGCCGCTTCGCTGGCAGGCTTTATTTTCATGCTGGCGTTATGGAACGCCATGCCGGAGAAACCGGCAAAAGATGCGGCCGGAGAATCTTGAAGAGATAAAAAAACTCCAGCGCATGACCTTATGCGCTGGAGTTCAGGATTGACTTAAACCGCCCCGGGTTTAAACCCTTATGCTACTACCTCTTTCACCTTCTCGGTAAAGTGGACGCCGTGCTTTTCGACAAGCTCTTTCAGGACGGGGTTATATATTTCCGGTATAACCGGGATAATAACGCCGGAGCCTTTCAGCAGGCCCTGGAGTATCATCCGGGTGGCTATTGCGGCGGGGAGACCCACGGTGCGCGCCATCGCGGTATCGCCGTGAGGTATGCCGTAATCTATGAAAAGGGATGTGATGTGCTCTTTCTTCCCGCCGGGATATTCGGCGTCGAACTCGTGCTGCATGATGATCATATCTCTTTCGCCCTTCCGGTAAAAAAGCTCTCTCAAAAGAAGATCGGCCAGAACGTCAAGAGGACTGCTTTTCTCGCATGTCAGCTTTTCTTCATCACTGAAAATGCCGATATGCTCAAGTTTCTTTATTACGGGATCATCGGGTTTTATGCCCAGCTTTTCCGCAATATGGGCCTTGACATCGCCTTCGGGATCGGCTCCTACCACGCCCGCCATGAATTCAAGATATGTCTTCCCGGACAGATCCAGTATCTCTTCCTTGCTCAGCAGACCCATCTCGGTTATCTTATCCCATGTACGGCACCAGTCGAGGTTCCTCAATGTCCCGCGGTACATCGTGTTTACCCCTTCGAGACCGTAAATATCGATGTAACCGAGAGAATCCCTGTTGGGATATGCTTCGAATTTCCCCAGACCTTCTACATCAAGGATATGATTATCTTCAAACAGCTTCCCTGTGGGGATATCGACGATTTTCCCATTCAAAAGATAGCGAGCGCTGTTCGTAGCTGCAAGAACTACCCCCTTCGGGCTCCAGGAGAACTTGTAGCCGTAAGGGTTATCGTTGGCCTCCGGCGCGGGAAGCCCGCCGCAGTAAGATCTGAAAGCCGTTATTTTGCCGCCTTTTGACTTGACCCTGTCTATGACCTGCATCGCCGACATGTGGTCGATGCCAGGGTCAACACCTATCTCGTTCAGCAGCATAACGCCAGCCTCTTTTGCGGCCGCGTCCCTTTCCTTCATATCCTTGCTGACATAAGAAGTCGTAACTAAGTGCTTTTTATGCTTGATGCAAAGGTCCGCAACCTTGACATGATAAGCATACGGGAGAAGGCTTATCGCCAGGTCGTGATCCGCAACAAGCTTTTCCAGCGGCTCTATGCCGTCATTGACGACATCCAGCTTGACCGCTTCTGCGTTCAAGTGATTCCCGACAAGGGCCTCGGCCTTCGACAGCGTCCTGCTTGCAATCGTCATGAAGAAATCGGGTTCATCAAGAAGATAGTTGACCAGTGGTCTTGTTACCAGTCCTGCTCCGAGCAAAAGAATGCGTTTCATATTATTACTCCTCTTTTCTATTATTTATTTTTCGACATACTGCCTTATATATTCATACGCCGGGGTGAACCTGCCCCGGTGAATTATAACCGCATTTTTCAATTCCGCGGGAAGGTTCAATGAACCGAAATCCGCATCGTAATCCGCCGAGACCAGGGCTGGCACGAATTTTTTTATAATGCCGCTGAAAAAATCGGACGAGTCGCGCGGCAGTTCGCTGGGCAGGAAATCGACCGCCAGGACAACCACTCCCCTGCCCTCCCATCCGTCTTTTATCGTGCCGTCTTCCGGGTTATATACGTAAACCGGGTTACCGGGGTCTGTGGGCTTGAGAGTACACTCAATGGACCCCTCCACATCACAACTCACGTCTCCTATGACCCGCAGGCGGACGTGGACGCCCTCTTCATCCCACTTTTTAAGCTGTTCTTTTGTCAGGAGCCTGGGATAACGCTCTTCCCAGTAGATCCCGTTCAACAGCACCGTCAGGTGGGGGGTGTATCTTTCAAATATCGACCTGTATTTTTCAGGGTGCCTGTAATATTCGTCAAGGTTGAATATGGCGCCGGGCTCCACCGGCTCGACCATGTCTTCCTCATGGAACACGACTTTATATAAACGGTCGCCCGGCAGGTTTTCTTTTTTAACTACGGAGGCCACGTCACCGGGCTTTATCTCTTCAAACGGCAGCAAGTCGAATACTTCCTGCGCCCCTATAGAAACATTCCCGTAGCCTGCGAAGCCGAATATCATGGGCCGCAAATTTTCGGGCAGGGGATTTTCTTTCAGCAGTCCGCCCACAGCCGAGATCGATTTTCCGGCTTCTTCCAGATCCTTATATTCCTTTGCACACAGGATTTTCGAAAAGGGCGTTTCGTACCCTTCCCACTCAAGCCTTTTGCCAAGCGCCCACAACGAATCTATCATGCCCGCCTGGCCCGCCTGCCTGCCGAAAAATACAAGCCTCCGGCCTTTTTCATCGACTATCTTCTCATAATCGATTAAAGTACAACCGAGCTCCATCATCCTCCTGAGCATCGGCATATTATATTCCTGTCCCTTGATGACATGCGAAAAAAAGACATACGTTCTGTCCGGAAGAAAAAAAGACGGCGGGATCTCCTTTACCCCCATAACGACCCTGCAATCGGAGAGGTCCTCGTTAATCTCGGCACCGGCACAACGGTATTCCCGCTCGTTATATATCCTGGTCCCTGAAGGCTGCACTACAACATTTATCCCGAAACTCTCAATCAAATCCCTTATGTCGTCAGGCACAAGGGGAACCCGCACTTCCCACCTGTTCTTGTCTTCTCTCCTGATGCCCAGGTTGTACACTTTTCCTCCTGATTAAAAAAAAGTCGGGGACTTCCCTCGACGATGGTAAATTCTACAAGATCCATATCTTTTTCCTTCTTTGTATTATGAAATATTTTTAAGGGGGAAAACCGGCGCAGTTATAGAATTTTTAAATATCATGGGAGAGTTGATAATAAGGGATTACAGACCTGAAGATAAGGAAGAATGGCTCCGCCTGAGAGTTGTCTCATTTTTGCATACGGCATATTATGATGACGTGTATGATGACCGTATCCCCAGGGATAATCCTCTAATAGATCTCGTAGCCGAGCTTGACGGCGAGTTGGTCGGCCTGCTTGAAACGGAGATAGATCCCGATCCCGAGAGCATATTCGAGCATCCGCCGGGCTTATGCGGGATAGTCTGGAACCTTGCAGTACACCCGGACCACCGGAGAAAAGGCATCGGCGGCAAACTTCTTTCCGAGCTTGAAAATAGAGCGCGGCAGGCCGGGATAACATACCTGGAGGCATGGACCAGGGATGATGAAGATGTGCTACGGTGGTACGGCGGAATGGGGTTCGAGATTAAATACGTGTATCTCCATGTTTACCTGGAAAACGAAGAGCACAAAGGCATATTGAAATCCTGCGTAAAAGGATTGACTCCGGTAAAATCATTCTGCCACGGCATCGGTGTAAGTGCTTCAAAGCTGGTTAAAAAGCATCGCGTAAAGAGAATACATGCCTGTAACGGCATGATGAAAATCCTGGCGTAATATCAAATTCCGGGCGGCGGGATTTCTGTATCCGAAGCCATCATAAGACAAAATCAGGAAGCATCCGGCTCATTCGTTTTCAGGGGATGGGCCGGGTCGGCCTGTGCTGGTTGTTGCTGCTGGGTGTAAGCATATCCTTCAGGGGCGTACTCATAAGGCTCCTGCTTTACCGGGGGATATCCGGCAGGTTCCCTGTATCCAAGGTTTTCAGCCAGGATCTCGAGATCCATGCCTTCCTTCCTGATCCTGATGTCATAATACAGAAGCACGTAGCCAGCCTGCGCGAATGGGATCAAGACCGTCCCGCCGATTTGAGACAGGACATTCCCGATATATGATGCGGCGATGGCATTCGACCCTGACCCTAATATAACACCCACTGGTATCAATACGACAAAGCTCAGTATCATCTGTATCACGGAGGATAATATAACCATGAGGATAATCAGGAGAAGCACCTTGCCGGGCGAATCCTGGAAAAGCTTTTTGCTCCGCCATAAGCCGGTTATATTATACTTATTTTCAATCACCATTACCGGCGGGAGGAGTATGCTCCATAACATGAACAGGATGGAGGAACTTAACCCCAGTATAATCAACACTATTCCCGGCAGCAGAAAATTCTTTATTATTAATGGAAACCCTAGAACAATAAGCAGAAACTCCATCATTATAATTATGCCTAAAAGTAAAAAAGTGCCTATAATTTTCCATTTTCTCCTGAAAACTTCGGCATAAGCCGATTTTATGGTTACTTTTTTTCCCAGGTAATTTTCCGATATCGCCCATGTTATGGCGCACATAGACAGGGGCCATGCAAAGATAATGATAAAAAAATAAAGCAGCATCAGTGGAACAAAGATTTTTAAAACGCTTGCAGGTGAAGCATAGTTTTTCGCATCGCCTACAGACACAATAAAAAGGCCTAAAATCACCAGGGCAGGTATCCATATTATCAGGATGATGCCCAGGTACGTTACGAAATTTCTTTTGTAAAGCTTAAACGCGGTATCGAATATATCTCCGAAGTCCATCGGGACGAATGGAAACGGCTTATTTTCGGATTTGCTTAACATTAACAACCTCCCGGTTATCCCCCTGTAAATATTTCACGCTACCGCGATATTTATCCTGCATGGGCACGGGATAAAAAGGAAACTTGGGAACATAAAAATTCAGCCGTGAAAAAATCCTGTTAATCCGGTCTTTATATACGGCTTAACAGCGCCGATATCATGCGTGAAACGCCAGGTACAGGAGGAAGGCGCCCAGGATCAGCCTGTAAATAACGAAGGCGTCGAAGCCGTGTTTCCTGAGATACTTGAGAAGGAACGCGACGACTGCGTACCCGGTCAATGCGGAAGTTATAATGACGATCAAAGTCGGTACCAACGGGCATGACACTTCTCCCGAGACCGCCATTTTGCCGCCTTCGTAAAGAGCGGCGGCGGCTATTACCGGGATGGATATAAGGAATGAATACCTTGCGGCGGTTTCCCTTGTAAAGCCTGAGAGAAGGGCGTAAGTCATTGTGATGCCGGACCTGGAAACGCCTGGTATCAGGGCCAGGGCCTGTGCAAGCCCGATGAGCAGGGAGTCGGCCCAGGAAACATCTTTCAATTCCCTCTTCTTTGACCCGAAACGGTCGGCTGCGAACAAAATTATTCCAAAAAGGATCAGCATCGCGGCTATGCTGGAGACAGTGCTCATGTGGTCTTCGATCCATCCGCCCATCAATACGCCGAATATAGCCGCAGGCACCGTGCTTACGATCATGAACCATGCAAGCTTTCCCTCGGGATTTTCCTTCAGCCCCCCCAGGCGGAAACTTTTGAAAAATCCCGACGCCAGGCCGCCAAGCTCCCCCCTGAAGTAAACTAATAGCGCGATGAGAGTCCCTACATGAGCGGCGACATCGAATGCTTTCCCGAAATATTCCCAGTGAAAAACAAGCGGAAAGATGACAAGGTGAGCGGAGCTGCTTACAGGCAAAAACTCGGCTGCGCCCTGGATTATCCCCAGGATTATGGCTTCGATTATGGGATTGGACATCGCAGTCATTATTTTTTCCCGGAGAGATAAACTCTCAGTCCTTCGGCAATGCCCTCCGCAAGCTTCTGGCGGAAATTGGGATCGGTGAGCAGCCTCGCTTCCGTCGGGTTGGAGATATAACAACATTCGACAAGGGCCGCAGGCATCGTTGTATGAGCGAGGACATAAAAACGGTTACGCCTTACACCCTGATTTTTTCTCTGCCCTTTCTGTATTACGCTCTGGAGGAGGCAGTCCGCAAGCTGCTTGTCTTTCTGCTTGTAATAATGGAGGGATGTCCCGTTGACATTACTACTGTATGAAGCGTTTATGTGTATGCTGATGAAAAGGTCGGCCCCCATCGAATTGGCAACCCTGACCCTTGCCCCCAGTTCTTCGCGTGCGGTTGATCCCTGGTAGCTGACATCCCTGTCGTCATATCTCGTCAGTATGACGTTCAGACCCCAGCCTGTAAGTATCTTCGTCAGCCTGTCGGTGATATCGAGAGTCAGGTATTTTTCGCTCAGGCCGACCCCCGTATTCATCGCGCCGGGGTCGCTTCCGCCGTGACCGGGGTCTATGCATATAGCCGCCCCTGTAAGCGGGAAGCCTGTTGCGCCGACCCCTCTCAATATGGAGGATTCGGGATCTATTTTCTTGTGTGTAACGAGGACTACAAGCTGGTTCCCGGCTTTTTTCCCCACCAGGAATTCAACATCGACAGGTTCTTTCAGCGCAAGTACAACGCGGGTTATCGGCAGGGGGTTCACCTGGAACTGTGCGGCTCTGACCTGTGATATGACGGGGTCCGAAAGGTTTTCTATAACTTTCGAGCCTCCGAGGACAGCCCGGCCGAAATCTATGAATATGCGGTTATCAGGCTCCCTGAGCCTGTGCCATTCATACTGCATCGGCCCTGTGCCTATCACCACTATCCTAACGCCTTCGTCTCCCGGCAGGTCCTCGACCTGTATGCTTTTGATTTGCTGCCGTGCGAAGTTCTGACCGGGCGCATACGCGGGGGGGAGCTCTATGCTTATAACAGCCTCGCGGAGATCCATCCGGGAGTTCATCTTTACCCTGACTTCCTGCGTGAGCGGAATAACGATCCTGACAAGGTTAGGCGCAGTGGTAAATTGCCCGTAACGGATCTCGCCCGCATCGGGATGCACCATCTTTACCGGCTCGGCTCCTAAAACGGCATTCGGTATGTCTATTACGTACCGGGCAGGCTCTCTCAGGAAAAAGTCTTTTACCTTGAGAGGTGATGACGCCCTTATCATCAGGTCGTAATTACCCTTGTTATGCTTGAGCCTTAATTCCGTAATAAGGGGATCGAGGTAATATTTGCCCGTGTCCTCTGCCTTTGAAAGACCGGCTTCGTAATACGCCGCTATAAGATAAAAATTTATGTAAGGCTTTCCATCAATTACCTGGAGCGGCTTGATGAATTTCTCTTTCCCTACTGCCGCTTCTTCGCTGTCTTTCTTCAGAACCAGCGAATCCCTTTCTTTAGTGAGGGTCAGCTTGCCGCCTTTCCATGTAATGTTTCCCGCGAATGATGCGATTATATCTTTCGTTTCGTCGGCGTCCGCCTGAAGAAAAATATCTTCGCCTTTAAGACAGGCTTTTGCTTTCAGGCCGATGCCCATGACTGCGACGTTTATCGTTTTGAATTCAGGCTCCGATGAAGCCGTGCCTTTGCCCGCGTTCACCTCGGAAGGCGTGATTTTGACTTCCGGTGACTCCTCATGGGACGGCTCCTTACCTTCGATATCCTGCTTGTTTTTGTCTTCAACTCCAGGTTCTACTTTTTCAAGCTGAACCATTTTCACCGACGTCGAAGACTTTCCGCCTGCGCCCGGCTCATTAATTTCTCCGAACGCCAGCGATGCGGAAACTAAAACGAAAATTAAAATCGTTACGATGATTTTCGATATAAAAGCGCAGCAGGTATTATGCTTCATTTATTTCCATCCTCGGAATATTTTTCTTGTCCCTGGGTTTCCGGTTTTTTCACGCCTTCTCCCTGCCCGGGCTCCCCGATTGTTTTAACCTTTTCAGGGGCTGGGCCTTCATTGTATTTGACCGTCTCTTCGATTATTGTTTCTTCGGTCCCTCCCCCGGTTGAAGGCTTGAACGCCTTTTGCGTTTTCTTCTTAGAATATTCGCCTTTATGTAATGTTTCAGTCTCGGTATATTCGATAACGGGGACGCCCTTTCCCGGCGAGGATTTTTTGACGGCCATACCTGCTTTTTCTTTCGCGGCGGAAGCGGTATTCAACTCCCCTTCCCCGAGAACGCTGACGATGTCTTTTGCCGAAACCAACTCGAAGCCTTCGCTTTCAAGCTCCGGCAGGGCTTTCTTCAACGCTTCGACCGTTCCCCGGCGCGGATGCCCGATGGCCACTGCAAATCCCCTTTCTCTGGCGATCCTCTTTAGCTGCTCAATCTGTCCTTTTACATATTCGGGATCATCGACATTATCCAGGAATACCTGTCTCCTCCCGAACGGGATCCCTACCTCCGCCGCAGCGGCCAGGCACCGGGAATCCGAAGATGTAGCGCTGTCAACGAAAAAAAGACCGTTATCTTTAAGATCTTTAAGCACGATACCCATGAGCTTTTCATCCGACGTGGCCTTTGAGCCTTCATGGTTATTGGCGCCGACGGCATAAGGCACCGATAACTGGGCTTTCTCGATAATGGCTTTTATCTCTTCGAAAGACATGCCCGTCATGATCCTTAAAGGCGTCTTTTCACGGGCGTTAAAAGATTCCATCGGCAGGTGTATCAGCACCGTTTTGCCCGTTTCATGCGCCTTCCCTGCCATTTCCTTCGATTTTGAAAGATCCGGTATAACCGAAATATTCAATGCGTAAGGCATATCGAGTATCGCCTTCTCGCGCTCGAAACCGTTTCCGAAATCGTCTATTATTATCACTATCCTGGGAGGGCCTGTATATTTCAGGGGCTTCGGCATCACCAGCGCAACAGGAGACTTTATAGCTGTCGGCTTCGCCTTCGGCACGACGGCCTGCGGCGGTGTAACTTCAGGAGGCGGCGTTTCGACCTTAACCGGCGCGACCTTATGAACAGGAACTACAGCCTTTACAACGGGAGTATGCGATTTCCTGGTTTTGTTCACGGAATATATGAATGCGATTAAACCTGCGATGACAAAAATTATGATAAGGAAAATTATTGCGGCTATTAATATTTCACCGGATTGGCCGCAATTTTTTCCGGGAGTAATTTTCCTGAAGCTTTTATTTATCGTCATTTATTATTATAAGCGTTGCCTTTATTTTTCCAGTCTGGATCTGCTTTTTCGCCGATCCAGTCTAAACTCCTGCCGTTTCCGGAATGCAGGAACTTGTATTTAAAACATGAATTTTACAGCATGAAAAAGAAGCTGTTGATCTTATTGTTACTTGGCATCCTGGCGGCAGTTCCTGTTTTTTCCGGCATCAAACCCGAGCTTGTTTCCCCAAGGGACGTGTTGTGGGTGATGCCGGGAGATTTGATCAGGCTTGAGGTCAAGGTGCCTTCCGGCGGGAAAGTAAAAGTAATACTGGCCGGAGATATATCCTGCGATTTGAAGGAGTCGGCACCGGGACTGTATTCGGGGGCTGTCATGGCGCCCGGTCCCGGAACAGATCTTTCTCCTTCGATTATTTTCAAAAAAGGTTTCGGAACAACTGAAGCCAAAGCGGACCTGAAAATCCTGATCCTTTCCCCGACGAAAGTATTGACGGGGGCGGTCATAGAAAGTAAACAGCCCCTGCGCTCGGGACCGTCGTATGATTGTGACAGGATCGGCTATGCGCCCAAAGGGTGTCTCCTACAGGTAACCGGGAAGCAGGATAACTGGTGGAAAGTCAAATTGTCCGGCGCGCAAGACGGCTGGGTGGACTCCCGGACAATATCCGAGCCTGTAGAGGGAGCGAAGCCTTCCCATGCCTTTTTAGAAGGCATAAAAGTCCTGGATTATCCATCCTCCGACAGGCTCCGCATCCAGCTTACAGATAAAGTCCCTTACGATATCCGGGATACGTTGTATCCGGCGACGCTCGAACTCACCCTGTACTGCTGTGATCTCAGGATGTTCGAAATCAAATACAACAGGCTTTCCCCCAGGATTAAAGAGATAACGCTGGTGCAAGAAGCATCGGGCATGGTGAAAGTCAGGATAGCGTACGGTGCGCCGCGTTTCTGGGGCTATGGCGCTCAATACAAGGGCAGCCTCCTGCTTCTCGATATAAAACGCCCCCCTAAGGTTTCTGAAAAAAATCTCAATGGATTGAAGGTGTTGATTGATCCCGGTCATGGCGGTAGTGATACAGGGGCGCTGGGCGTCTATGGGACGAATGAGAAGGACTTGAACCTGAGTGTTGCTTTCATGCTGGGGAAGATGCTGAGGCAGGCGGGGGCGGAAGTGTTTTTTTCCCGGTGGAAAGATGTCGATTTAACGCCGCCCGCATCGCCTGCAGCCGAAGAGCTTGACGCACGGGTCCAGTCCGCCGTCATGAATAACGCCGATATTATGGTGAGCATCCACCACAACGCAAAACCCGTGATCAAGGAAGCCCGCAAAGCCCGCGGGACTCATGTTTATTACTACAGGGCCCAGAGCCTCCCCCTTGCGGAACATATCGCGAGGAACATGGGTGTTACTGTCAAAGAGCCGGAATACGTGCCCATCTGGAGATCTTTTTACCTGATAAGGGAATCCCGCCTGCCGTCGGTTCTCGTGGAGTGTGCGTTTTTATCGAACCCGTCATCGGAGTTGATGATGCTCGAAAAAGATTATCCCGAAAAAGCCGCATCCGGCATATACCGGGGGATAAGAGATTTCGTAACCGAGGCGGAGAAAACCGATCCTGAGATGAAAACCTAAGAGTAATAACCCGGTAAGAAAAACTTTATCGCCGGACATCGGTAACAAAAATTCATCTTCGCTTTACCTCCACGTGTTGCCCGACCGGGAGAAACGTTGTACAATAAAAGCTGTCATGAAGTTGATATTGCTTTCAACCGTCGGCAAATGCGTCATGTTCCAGTGGGCATTCGATTTCATGGAACTGGCCCGCACCTTCGGATACAACACGGTTTTTCTCGGCTGTTCCACCCCTGTGCCGAAGATTCTGCAGGCGATTAAGATCCAGCAGCCCGACATCGTAGTCATCAGCCATCACATGCCGGAGGAAGACATCGGGCCTGTGATAGATGAGCTTTCAAAGTCGCTCAGTGATGAGTCCGGGCTGAAGCCCGTCTTCATATTCGGCGGGGATGCCTCATCGTCGAGGGCCGCCGAAAATTCTGGGATTTTTCAAAGGATATTTTCAGGAGATGAATCACCGCTTGAGATAAGCGACTTCCTCCGCGAAAGAAGAGATGATAAAGCGGGTCAGCCGTTCCCCGGCAACCTCGTAGAAAGGATCCGTTTCAGGTACCCGTTCCCCCTTCTCCATCATCACCTGGGGCTTCCCGACCTTGTCGAAACGGAGATGGCGGCTCATGCGCTGGCCGCATCTGAGATACTCGACGTCTTGACGCTTGTCCAGGATCAGAACGCCCAGGAGCATTTTTTCCATCCTAAGGATATGCAGCCGTCAAAAACAGAACTTACCGGGACCCCCCTCAGAACCCCCGAGCACATGGAGGAGATATACGAGATCTCCCGCTGCGGCAATTATCCCCTGTTGAGAGCATATTCATCGACGAGGGATCTCGTTCGCTGGGCGGAGCTTCAGGAAAAGTGTCTGAAAACAGCCTGGGGAGCCATCCCCCTGACATGGTACAGCAAGCTTGACGGCAGGTCGAAGAGGCCGCTCCAGGAGGCAATAAAAGAAAACCTGAAGGCCATCAAATGGTATGCCGAAAGGGAGATCCCCGTCTCCGTGAACGAAGTCCATCACTGGAGCATGAGGGAGGCCCACGACGCCCTGGCCGTGGCCGTTGCATACATCGCCGCGTATAATGCAAAAGAGGTGGGGGTCAAGTATTTCGTCGCGCCTTTGATGTTCAATACTCCTTCAGGGACGTCTTTCAGCATGGATCTTGCAAAGATGATGGCCATGATCGACCTTATCGAAGAGCTTCACGGCAAGGATTTTACCACCTTCCGCCAGGTACGCCCCGGCGTGGGCCATTACCTGCCGGATGTCTCGGTGGCCAAGGGACAGATGGCCGCAAGCGCAACCATCGCCATGTATATCAAGCCCAACATCTTCCATGTAATAAGCAGCAGCGAGGCCCACCGCCCCGCAACCGTATCGGAGATTGTCGAAAGCTGCCGCATCATCCAGGGAGTTATGGAAGATTGTATGAGGGGTCTGCCCGACGTTACGAAAGACAAGCTTATCCACCGGAGAAAGACCCAGCTTATAAGCGACGCAAGGCTGATAATCAAGGCCATAGAAAGCATCTCGAATGCGGAAAAGCCGCTGGCCGACCCTGCCACTCTTGTTAAAGCTATTGAAAAAGGGATCCTGGATGCGCCTAAGCTTCAGGGCCGCCCGCCGGGAAGAGGGAAACTTTTTACGAGGATGCTCCACGGGGCCTGTGTCCCTGCCGATCCCGAAACCGGCGACGCAATCACCGAAGAGGAAAGACTCGACCGGCTGGGGATTTTAAAAAAGATCAAGTTGTAAGATTGAATTCCCCTGAAGCAGGATGCAGAAGGAAACTAAATTCAGAACGGGAATTGTATTAATATGATATATGTGATCATTAAGATATATATGGATATGTGAGGAGGGGGGATCTTTATGAAAAGATTCCAGACCTTATTAACTAGGACATTTTTATTTTTTTGTATTATTTTGTCAGTCATCATTTTTCAGGGTTGTACCAGTAGTTCAAACCCCTCCTTAGCCGCCAAGCGATATAAAATGTTTTACGATACGGGTATAAGAGATCTGGAAAAAGGTAGGCTAGAAGAAGCCATAGGAAATTTTTCCGATGTTCCCGAAAGCTCCGAATATTACCAGAAGGCCCAAAATCAAATTGAATATGTTAATCAAAGGCTTGATGAAAAAATAACTATTGAATATGGGACTATATATAAATGTACAAAATGCGGCAAGGTTCTTAAAAAATTTATAAAACAAAAAAACTGCAAAAGGCGCGAGCGGGCGAATTTCAACATAAATGAAGAGAGGGCGAGCCTTTGTCCTGACTGCGAAAGATCGGAAAAGCAAGCGGAATTCGAAAGAAAAAAGCTGGAACGACAAGCCGCCATTGACCAAATGAAAAGATACGAACAAGGCATAGGCCCTGAAGAAGTTGCCGTTACCAGGATAAATATAAGCAAATGGGAATCGGGCTATACCGCCGGAGAAAATTGTCAATTTGTAGCAATGGGTATAAACGTTCTCAATACAGGCGATTCAACCACTCACGCCAATCCTAATTATTTCACACTGTCAACGCCAGACGGCTACACTGTTAACCCTGATACAGATACAACATACGGGTTAAGCAGGCATTTCGACGCTATAGATCTTTCGCCTAACAGCTATACTTATGGCTGGCTTATTTTCCATATACCTATTAAGGATTATTATATATTGCATTATAAAACCTATGATAGCAGTGTTGACAAAAAAATAATTCCTCAAAATATATAAGTCTCAAAATAAATGTTGACAAGGCCGTAAGACTTAACAGGAAACTTAAAAACACAAGGAAGGAGGGAACATAAATGATTCCTGCAATAGCATTGATAATTGCAATTTATGCAACGGTAAGGCTTATTGAGATACCATTCAAGCCGGGGCACCCAACAATTGTCAGAATCTTTTTCGCAGTGCTCTCTGGCATTGCGATATTATTAATTTGGCTCGTGGCAAGCAGCGTAGTTCTTTCTGGAATGAACACGCCGTAAAGAAAGGAGGGGATCTCTGTGAAGAAGGCAGTCCTTTTAATTTTTGCGATCCTGTTTACAGCTTGTTCTTTGGGTGCAGAAGAAAAGAAACATGACTTCAGGAATGTTGACTGGGGGATGTCAAAGGCCCAGGTGAAGCAAGCAAATGAAAATATGATACCTACCCTGGAAGATAAAGACACAATAAGCTATAGCGACAAGGTATCAGGTTTAAAGGCTATGTTGATCTTTTCTTTTGTAAACGACAAGCTGACGAGCGCAGGTTATTACTTCGAGGAAGAACACAGTAACGATAACGACCATATAGACGATTATCAAAAAATAGGAGATTTACTGACGGAAAAATACGGGAAACCCGTTAAAGATGAAGTTATTTGGAAAAACGATCTTTTTAAAAACAATCCTCAAAACTGGGGATTAGCTATCAGCGCAGGGCAACTTGTTTTAAAATCAAAATGGGAAAACGAAAACACTTATTTATATATGACGCTAAGCGGTGATAATTATAGGATAGCTCATTTATTAATCTATCAAAGCAAGGAATACGAACACTTAGACCAGAAGAGGCTCCGACAGGACACGGATAAAATTTAAGGCAGGGTTATTATCATGCCATTAATTCAATGCCCGGATTGCGGAAAGGAAGTTTCAGATAACGCCCCTGCATGTCCTAATTGCGGCAAGCCTTTTTCGACGGTGAAGATAGAAGAGAAGAAGGCGCTTGTTACCCGGCGTGAAGGCGGGAAATATGAGGCATGGGGCTTTTTCCTTATCGTTATAGGTATATTTTGCTTTTTTGGGAAAGGGATATATGTTCCGATAGGCTTCATATTAGGCTTAGTGGGTTTTATCGTTTTCTTGATCGGAAGATTTAAATGAAAACAACAAAAAACAACTATGCTTTTATTGACAGCCAAAATCTTAATCTTGGTGTAAGGAATTTGGGATGGGCACTAGACTTTGTTAGGTTCAGGCGGTATCTTGCAGAGAAGTATCATGTATCAACTGCTTACTTATTCATAGGATACCTTGTTGAAAATCAAGATTTATATTTATCTTTACAAAAAAGCGGATATATCCTTATTTTCAAGCCTGTTTTGAAATATAAAAACGGCTGTGTCAAAGGCAATGTGGATGCCGAATTAGTATTACAGGCAATGATAGACTATGAAAATTATGATCAGGCCATCATTGTAACAAGCGATGGTGATTTTGCATGCTTGGTAAATTACCTGTATCAACAGGATAAGCTCAGGCAGGTAATAAGCCCACACAAAGACACCTGCTCAAAGCTGTTAAAACAGGCAGCGAAAGATAAAATCGTTTTTATGAATAACCTTAAGGATAAACTTGAATATAAAAAAGCACCGCAAAAGGACGAAACCTGTTGAAGTGCTTTTCCTGTGAATTCTAATTTTATTATAATAACGGCCTGACAATCTGTCAACTTTTTCTTGTGCGGCTTTGAATCCATCCGTTATTTGTTATAAAGATTAAACTTTCCTGAAGCGGGCTTCCGGGAATTATCAGGTTGAAAGATCGATTCATTTCTGAAATACCATGCAATAAAAATACTTTTTATTCCCAATGTCAATCATGGTAACATATTTGAAACCAATCCTCCTCATATGCTTCTTGACGGCGCTTGGATTCACTTGCGAAGTAACTCCGGGATTTTTACGCCTGCAGTCACAAATTGCAATTCTCGCCCCCGGTTTCAACGCCGAACGGATGCTTTCAAGCCAGGGTTTGATGTTCGAGTCAAAATATTCTTCCGAATTTTCTTTTTCTACACTGCTTACAACACAATGATAAACATCGAACATGAAAGCCCAGTCAAGGCTGTCTTGCGGCATACATATATTTCTCGTTTCGCTTTTTACCGTTATTATATTTTCGATACCTTTTGACCGGGCTCTTTTTTTAATATACTCGGTTCTACGCTCATCTATATCTATTGCGTAAACCCTGCCGTTATTGCCGACGATTTTACTGAAATAAAAAACATGGTATCCGAACCCACAACCTATATCTGCACCAACCGAGCCTTTTTTGACGCAGGTTATCTCATCTATCTTTTCCATCCTGTCGTCTTGCGCCCTCTTCGGCCTTATGCAGTAATAGATCCTATGACGTTTATACGGGTCAGGATTTTTCAGGAAAGACACAACTTCATTTTTTGTCGGCAAAATTTCACTGATCAGATCCGGCCCGTCGTATTCGCCCTTTAGATATTGCACATAAGGAACCCAGGGGTTCGGCTGAAAAAAACCGTATATCTTCTCTATCTTTTCCTCGCTCTCGATAAAGCGGCGCTCTGCCGCTTCAAGTCTCCTTTTGTCGCCGGTCTCCAGATATCCCAACAGTTCGGCCTGGCCGGGTTTATCGTATTCCGCGTAAGCGTTGTATCGGACAGGCGGTCCGGCGGCTTCCTCATTTGGTTTCCTGAACATCAGGAAGCTGACGCCTAAAGATATCAAAATTACGAAAAATAAAATTAAAGATGATTTATAAAAAGATCTCATTCTTCCCCCACCTACAATTATAAATATAAACTAAAAAAAGATATTAAGAAAACCCCTGAACCTTATATACCAAAATTTATGCAAAAAAATGGAGCCGGAGAAGCGCGTCATAGCAAAAGGCACCTTCTTCCCTTTATTTGCATGAAAATATATGAAAAAAGAAGACCGCCTGGGGCTTCTTCGTGTTGACGAAACAATCCATGCGGGGAACACGGTACACAGACAAGGGGCAAAATGTGCATCTGGATCCCAAAATACCCCAAAATAAAATCTGGCTGAAATTCCTGGATGAGTTCAGGAAAATTTTAGCGGCTCCGTCAAAGGAAATCTGCCGCACTTTTGAGATGCTGAAAGCCAATCGGGCGGTGTTTGGAGAGTGAGAAAGTCCCCTGGTTATCTGACCGGACGCCTGATTGATCGACGATATCACTGCGGACACAGTTCTCCCGCCGCTGCTGAATTTCACCGACATCCCCGCCTTGATCAATCCCCATATTGCGCTCGATTTCAGCGTTACAACCTTGCCGCTCCTCACCGGGCTTGACACAGTCCCCAGCACTGACGCCGTTATTATATTCATCGCCCCCGTGCCTGCGCTCGGATCAATCTCCTCCGCCTTTGTCAGGATCTCATTCGTCAGCTTCGGCGGCTCAACGGCGAAGTTTCTCTGTAATAGCGGCCTTATATCCGAATGATATGTCGTGCCGTTGATCGTGAACTCATAATGGCAGTCGTATTCCCCGCTATCGCTGTCAGCGCTCCGGGGGATTTGCAGCGCTGTACTTACACCTATCTCCCTTATGCCTTCTCCATCGTCTGTATTACCCCAGCCGTCCTCTCCTTCATGGCAGGAGCAATTCTCATAAACCACCTTGTACGTTTCCTCCACCATCGGCGGGGCAAGAACGTGGACCACATGACATTCGTAAACAAGATGCCTCTTGCCGTCTATCCACACCTCGTACCACTGCGTGATCTCATTATCGGTCAGCTCGGCGCACCATGCCTGGGCCTCGGTCTTCGTCATCGGCTCTTCACTGGCCCCGTACAACAGCGAATCCGAAGCCATCCCGTCTATTTCCTCCCTCAATTTCCCCTCATGATCCCGGTTAAAGTGAACCTCGTTGGCGAACAGCAAAGGCTCCGTACCGGTCTCGTTAAGCCCCGACCACATCACGAAATTGTAGTTCTTCGACTTCTGGACAAAATATTGCCCCGTATAGCTCCCTATCGTATCGGTGATATTGTAGTGGAATACGCCGACTTCAACCTGGTGACTGCCGCCTCCCTGGCTGGCAAAATCGGTGTATGTGTAAAGCGGCGTCTTGTTGTTTGTGAGTAAAAGCTTCGTGTTTTGGCCGATACTCGGGCTGCTTGATGCTATGTTCGACACCAGGCCGCTCGCAGGCCCTGTCCCGCTGTCGGAGACTTCCGGCTTATCTTTACAAACTACAGGCATAAGGAAGGATTCGGGGAGGGAGAATCATGATCCTGCCGGAATTCGAGATTCAAGACCCTCTCCACCGAACAACTATAAATATAAACCCGTCAAGCACATTAGTGCTGTTGTTAAAAGTATGCCTGTAATTGCCATCCACTGTCCTTTAAGGTTTTTATGCCGTCCAATCCTGAAGAGTGAAATAGCACTAAAAATAGGGACGAGAAGCAATATAAAAAAGGAGAAAATATCTATGCAGTATGCAATTCGCACCTCAATATTCCATTCCAATGTGATTAATGATAAGAAATACACAGCAAATGGGCATAGCATAGAGACTATCGCATAGATGTCATTTTTTTTCTTCAATATTTTTTCCCGACCGGGATCTCGCATTTCCTGCTGCTCCATTTCATCTACCGCCCTTCAAGTTCAAGATGTATTCTACCATCATCATATCTATGAAATTCAGGCATTGAACTATCATACTGGGGGAAACCGGGCTTGTAACCATAAGTGTCGGCATGAGCATTTTTACCTGTACACCATAAGGTGAAGGTTTTATGATCGTCACCGACTTTATAGCCATACTCAAGGGCAGTTGAAGGGCATATCGGCAGTTTTCTCAGGTATTTCGGAATGAGTGCATCAGGAGAAGGCGGAAACAACCCGTTATTATCTGCGGCATATAACCTCAGCGCCATGCCCTGGCTTTGCTGGTTAAAAAAACATGCTGCAGAACGGCGATAGGGTAGATAATTCACGACCGTGTGTGACAAACTTCCCATAACGAATAGGCTCATTATTATGACAGGAATACCGGATATGGCTATAATGGCGGCTATGCGTCCGTCTATATTTTTATCCAGAATGACAAGAACAAGCGAGATGATGCTTAAAACAACTCCGAGCCACATTAAAATATCGGTAACATAAATAATATTGATGAGAATATTACCCTGAAGTAATTTATATCTATGGAAAAGTGAATAGATAATAAAAGCAACTATGACAATCAAAAGACTCAGCAAAAATGCACCGGCGGAAAAAATCAGGGAAAATTTATGATTGTCATTTTTTTCTTCCCTCCCCATCATATCTCTATTACGGTCGGTCATAACGAGAGAGATGATGCTTAAAACAATAACAGGCCATATCAATAAAGAACCGGCTGTCCGAAAAGCAGGGCCATAATAATAATCATAATACAGACACCGCATCTTTTCTTGGTAAAAAAACCAGTCGACAGACAGCAGTTGGGCCAGCAAAAGAGAGAGAAGAGAGCAAATCAGCGCCAATTTGCTCATTATAACTATCTTCTTTTTCTTAAGATTTTTTTCTCTTCTGGGATTTTGTGATTCCTGTGGTTCCATTTTATCCTCCTTTAACGACTATTTTATTCTAAACCTCGCTTTCATATTAGCTACATATATTGGAGTATACTCAAGATAATGTGTTATGGCATAATGATTTAGGTTGTCGGCTACCATAACATTTGTATTTTCATAACCCCCAGTGTGAGTCATATCTGCATCATCTTTTATTTTGCTCAAAGCATGCCCGATTTCATGAAGTACTACGTTAGTTGAAAAATTTTGGAGATAAAAATGATAATATGTCATACTTAGGTCCTGAGGATGTTCATTTATAAAAGTCGTAAGCTCTCTGACTATATTATTTATATAAATTGTACTTACATCCCAAGGATCTATCCCATATTTCCAACTGAACAAATTACCGGTATTACCCCCACTATTTTTAGCAACCGTTAATTCATCTATAAGCCAATAATTTCGAATGTCCACTTGTACATTATATGAGTCATAGCATGCTTTCTCATTAACTTCTCCTGTTTGTGGAGCAGTTCCGTTAAAGAACTCTATATCAATACCAAGTGCATCATGAAGTCTTGTTTCTATTATGTCCCATTGAATCGCTAACCCGAGGGCACTTTCTTTATAATAAATCCTTAACTTATTGATAGGTTTTTTACAATAAAAATTGGGATCTGTCGCCACTATACCTTTAGTGGGAACAGAAGTTTCTGAGGCCACTTGGTTTGCTGCCAGTGCGTCATAACCAGAAGTTGATGCCGATGCTAGGGTACCGGCTAATCCGAACAAAGAAGTTGAGGCGAGCAGGCCGCTTTCGCTTGATGATGAATAGCTGCTATTATAGCTGATCTCCGGCATCAGCAATGCGCCGGGATCAAGCGAGACTGCCGATGTCAATGTTATCTGATTGGATGCTTGGTTCACTGATGATATCACCGCGGACACAGTTCTCCCGCCGCTGCTGAACTTCACCGACATCCCCGCCTTGATCAAGCCCCATATTGCGCTCGACTTAAGCGTTACCACCTTGCCGCTCCTAACCGGGCTTACAACAGTCCCCAGCACAGACGCCGTTATTATATTCATCGCCCCCGTGCCTGCGCTCGGATCAATCTCCTCCGCCTTTGTCAGTATCTCATTCGTCAGCTTCGGCGGATTAACCACGAAGTTTCTCTGTAATAGCGGCCTTATATCCGAATGATATGTCGTGCCGTTAATCGTGAACTCATAATGACAGTCGTACTCACCGCTATCGCTGTCGGCGCTCCGGGGGATTTGCAGCGCTGTACTTACACCTATCTCCCTTATGCCTTCTCCATCGTCTGTATTACCCCAGCCTTCCTCCCCTTCATGGCAGGAGCAGTTCTCGTAAACCACCTTGTACGTTTCCTTCACCATCGGCGGGGCAAGAACGTGGACCACATGACATTCGTAAACAAGATGCCTCTTGCCGTCTATCCACACCTCGTACCACTGCGTGATCTCATTATCGGTCAGTCCGGCGCACCACGCCTGGGCCTCCGTCTTCGTCATCGGCTCTTCACTGGCCCCGTACAACAGCGAATCCGAAGCCATCCCGTCTATTTCCTCCCTCAATTTCCCCTCATGATCCCGGTTAAAGTGAACCTCGTTGGCGAACAGCAAAGGCTCCGTACCGGTCTCGTTAAGCCCCGACCACATCACGAAATTGTAGTTCTTCGACTTCTGGACAAAATATTGCCCCGTATAGCTCCCTATCGTATCGGTGATATTGTAGTGGAATACGCCGACTTCAACCTGGTGACTGCCGCCTCCCTGGCTGGCAAAATCGGTGTATGTGTAAAGCGGCGTCTTGTTGTTTGTGAGTAAAAGCTTCGTGTTTTGGCCGATACTCGGGCTGCTCGATGCTATGTTCGATACCAGGCCGCTCGCAGGCCCTGTACCGCTGCCGTTGGTGGTGGGGATGTAGGTGTAGTAAGTGCTGACAGTCTTGCCGTCCTTAATGCCGGTTACCGTCCTGTCGGTGACGCCGTTCGAGGCAACGGTGAAGTTTAATCCGCTGCCGTTGTTGTAGTAAATGTACCCGGCGTTGTTCCACGTACCGTCACCGCTGTCGTGGAAAATGTTCGCGGTGCTTTTCCACCCCACATGAAAATAATTCGCGCCTGTCGCGGTGCTTTCCGCAGTTACCGTGCCCGACGAATACCAGGTGTACCTGACATTGCCGATGACGGCTGTCAGATCGTCTATCTCATTAACGCGGCCGTCTGAGTAATGGAACTCGACTTTGTCGGAGCCGCGATGCTCCCACGGGTCATCCAGCGCGAAAGTATCCTGCTGGCGGAAGATCATGGTGAGATCGGTGAGCGTTACAGTAAGAACCTGGTTGTTTTCAGTGAGAGCGGCGATCTGGGAGCCGGACGCCACGTTCCAGGTCAAATCTATGCCGCTGCCGGATCTGGGCGTCTGAGTTACCGTCGTACTGTCGGCGTCGAAGCTGTAAACCGTGGATTCGTCGGTATTGTATGTGATTGTCATGCCGTGTATCGTCTCCGTTACCCTGGAGCCGTCAGTGTTCCAGGTCGTTACGTTCCCCTCCGTATCAACCGTTATCACCGTCCCGTCGGACTCCCACTTCGTTACCGAGCCGTCGGGATCCACCTCGATGCTTATATTCTCGACAATATCAAGTTTACCTTCCGTATCCTTTGTAATTATGTTCCCGTCAGGAGTTTGAATCGTTTCCTCACCGTCCGATGTTCTCTTGATCAATGTCCCATCGAGAAGCTGGGTGATTACCGTGCCGTCGGTCTGAGAAAGGATGACCCTCCCGTCAAGCGCCTGTGTTACCATTATCTCTTCTCCTTCTTCTTCTCCGGGCTGTACTATTTCTATATTGCCGCCCGTCCGCCATGTAACGACCACGTCATCGGCAAGCGTCGCAAAATATTCGTTATTTGCATTTTGATCGAGAATGGCGGAGCCGCCGGAAGGCTCGTTCGTAACAGTGATGTCGCCGTCCGATTCCCTGGTAACGACAGTGCCGTCCGTAAGCGTGGTGATGATCACCCGGCCGTTTGAATCTTCCTCATACCTGAACTTCGTCCCGTCGGATTCGATCTTCTCCCGAGCTCCATCGATGTAAACGGTCGTCGTTATGCCGTCCTTCACTTCCTCAACCGCGCCGCTGCAATAGTACGTTACGGTGTTGGAATCGGCATCGGTGCATATCGTCTTTCCGTCGGTGAAGTATTCCGTCTTCGAGCCGTCCGAATTATTCTCCTCAACCTTGCCGTCAACGTAATAGATGATGTTGGATTCGAAAGTGGCATGGTTTTCGGGATCGTAGCCGTAGCGGATCTCGACTTTCCCGTCGGCGTACCATATCGTGAGGGAAGAATCTTCCTCAAGATAAATGGACTGGTCGGCTGAATTGATCTCACATTCGGAATCCTGGGCAAGAGACGCAGAGGCGCTCCCGCTGTCCGGGGTCGTAATGGTTGAACCGTCGGGTATTGTAACCGTGAGATCATCGTTTGCATCGAACTCGATGGTTGTCCCGTCGGACTGGGTGATGATATATGTAGCATCTGAATTGAGGACTTTGACAAGGCCGTTGATGTTGGTGGTCGTTGTTGTCTGGGCCGTTGCGTCGTATTCTGTCAGGCGGCCGCCCGATTCGTTGATATAGTAATCGCCTGATGGCATCTCGACTTTGAAAGCGCCGTCGGTGTATCCGGGTGTGTTCCATTCGAATTCAACTACCGTATTGCTGGACGAATCGGTTACAGTATCGGTGATAGTGCCGGTCATCTCCACCTCGTTCGAGGACGGGGTGTCTTTCTTGAATATGCGCCCGTATTGGTCGCGCCGGTACACCTGCCCTGTGCTGCCTATGTATGTGATTATTTCTTTTTCGCCTGCGTCTTCCGTCCTTGCTTTTTCGATCCAATCCTGGCCGTCTATTTCGAAGTAATATGTCTTGATAACGCCGTCCGCATCCTGGCTTATCCTGCGGGCATGTGTCCCGCTGTCGTATGTAATCTCGTAGCTCGCCGAGCCGTCGGTGTTATATGTGATGTTGGTTCCGTCGGCCTGCACGACTACTACGGTGCCGGTGTATTGCTCCGTCCGCTCGTCCCCGTTGGCATAATTATAAACGACTGTCCCGTTCCTCCAGTATTCCACCGTGTCGATATCATCGCCCGATGGATACTCGACTTCTTTGGGGGCGCCGTCGGAGCGGTATGTGTGAATACAACCGGTTTCCGAGTCCGTTCCCTCGTAAGTTCCATCGGCCTGGTGAGAGGCGGTGGTAACGCCGTCGGGGAGGGTTATGGAAAGAATGTTCCCCTGTGCGTCTTCGCGCAGAACCGAGCCGTCGGCCTGGTAGATGTCTTTGTCTCCCTGGTTGATGCCTTCGGCGGTGATGTCCTGCGAATATAACGTAAACTGGAGTTCTCCGCTTTCGTGGTCGTAGCAATCTATAGAGCCGTCGGTATGAACTATTTCCATAAGGGTGCCCATGTCGGCATATTCGGAGAAATTGCCCTCACCGTCGCGCTGTGATGTTATATAGCCTTTCTGGTTATATGTGGCGAACGATTCGGAGCGTGTGTTAGAAACCGTCCACGAGCTGTCCTTCGTGTAAATCTTGATTCTGCCGTCAGAATAAACTACGGAGAACGGCTTGACTACGGTATCTCCGTCTTCTACCACTACGCGGTAAGAATATTTGGTCCCGGAATATGACAGGCCCACATACGCGCCGTCGTCCTGCTGAGTTACTTCTTCTCCTTCCGGATTGAGGATGCGCATGATAGCGCCTGTGGAATCATATTCTACGGTGGTTCCCTCGAAGAGATAAAGAATCGTCGAAGGTTCGCCTTCAGAATTGTCGGCATTGGGATCTTCGACCTTGTAAAGCTCCCAGGAAGGCTCGGTTTCTTCTTCCGATGTGTTTTCGACAGGAAGCTGGTTATAGTATTCTTTTTTGCCGTCGGCGTAAGTTACCGTTTTGCCGCCGGGGCCTTCGCCCAGGACGTACTCGGTGAGGACGCCTTTCCCTGTATGGATTGATGCGGGATCGAAGGTTTCGTCAGGCTCCACGCCCTGCATGACGCCTGTCAGCACATCGCCTTCGGAGTGTTCAAGCACGGTGTTTTCCTCGTCCGAATACACGTTCTCGCGGATTATGCGGACGACTGTTTCATCTATATCGCCAAGCTCGATGGAGATGATTTTCCCGTCCGTAACGAGTTCCGCATCGAGGGAGTTTTGCTGGTCATCTTCTGCTGTAACGCCTGTCGGGACGCCGTTTGTATCGAGAGTAACAACTGCCTTGGTTCCGTCTTCAAGGAGATATACAATCGTGTCATTCTTTTTGACCGTAACTTCCAGCCCGTTCACGAAAGTTTTCTTCGTGTCGGTCGTAGCGTCGTCGATGTACTCAAGTATTATGCCGTCGGGGTCGGTAACTTTGACGAGTTCTCCCTGGCTGTCGTACTCTTCAATTGTTCCGTCGGTGCCGGTGGCGGTTGATGTTCCGTCGGAGTTGTGGACGAAGTTGAATGTTACGCCGTCGGATGTAATCTTGCCTACGGGCTTGCCGTCAGCATCGTAAATGGTTATGTTGCCTTCGGCGTCAACGACGCGGACATTGGAATTATCTTCCTGCCTCTTCAATTCTTCTCCGCCTGCGGAGTGCTCGACCAGATATGTGCCCTTGTCGTCGAAGTAAGTATAATCATCGAACCCGCCTGCGTTGAATTCGATATGAACTATGCGATCTTCTTCGCTGAATGTGGTAACGTCGCCGTTTGAAGCTGTCTGAGATATGCGTGTCCCGTCGGGGCGGTATTCTATGACCGTGGTGTCGGCAAGCGTGCGGGTCCATGAACCGTTTTCGTGATTCTGATCGTTATAGTGATATTGATTTACATCGCCGTCCGCCTCGGTCAGAAGATTTGGCCTGCCGTAAGTTGCCGGTGCCTGGCTGTCGCTGTAATAAGTAGTTGTAGGGCCGCCGGTTTCCACGAGAGTCCATACATTATCGACCAACGAAGCGCTCGTGCCGTTCTTTACGATGCCGGTTATCGCGCCCTGGGCATCGAAAGAAACAACCGAGCCGTCGGGGTTATGGACATCTTTCGTGCCGTCGGGATATTCCACATAATCGATGTCTCCCCAGGAATGGTAAAATTCTATATCGCCGTTCGGCTTTAGAATTTTCTCCAGGTTGCCGTCATCATCGTAATATTTGATGCTATAATCCTCGGTTATGGATTTTACTATATTACTTTCCCTATATATGACGATCTCCGCGTCACCGTCTTCAGAGTATATGAGGTTGGCGGTCAGCAAATTATCTTCATCCCAGACGTCATATGCGACTTCTTTCCCCGCTACATTTATCAAGACGATCGATTCGCCATCGGGCAGGTACACTATGCGAGAGAATATGTCCCCGCCAGACCAGTGGTCAAGGGGGAAGCTGGTGGGATTCCAATCGCCGAAGAATGTGACATATGTACCGCTTTCAGTAGAAAGAGAGGCAAGTGTCTCGTCGCGTTCGTAATTCTTCGTGAATCCATCTGCATAGGTGTACGCCATTAACACCCCGTCGGAAGTGTACAGAGCCTGATCCCCATTATTTAAAGTGTTGGAGTAAGTGCCGTCGTCTTTCTGCGTCGGAGTGGAGTTGTCAGGGGTTGTGAATACAAGGGTGCCGTCATCGCTGCGGGTGGCGGTGGTTCCGTCCAAGTTCTCCACGACGATGTCATCCGGCGTCGACATCTCGGAGCCGTCGGCGTTATATACATCGAACGTGCCGTCGGAGTGTAACACCTCTCGGATTCCGTCCGCATTATAATAGGTAACGGACATGTCGCCAGCATCTACAACGGCGATATCCCCATTGGCATAATTTATCTTATAACGATCACCTTCCAGGATATTGAGATTAAGCGTATTTCTCATGAAATCTATCGCATATGGCATACTGCCATAATCCAACGAAATCTGATCTAAATTAGGTAAATAAACTACTGTCCACCCGTATGCTCTGTACTTAATCCTGAGTCCGTTCGCTGCATATTCGGTGCGATCACCCAATTGATCGATACGGGTGAATATGCCGTCTGCATGTTCCAGGATTGTTATGCCGTCCGTAGTATCTGAATCCACGACATCCCACCTTGCGGAATCGGAATACGAATCAGAGGTTCCTTCGGTAATAAGACTGGGCAGCCACAGCGGTTGCATATCTTTGTAAAACATGAGCATACTGCCGTTTGAATAAACATTGGGATTGAGGAATGTCCTGTTCATATAGTCCCGGCTTTGTTCAGCATCAAATTCGCCTGCGCTGTTCAGGAATATTTCATTACCCTGATATATGAACTTCATTGTGCCGTCCACTAGGATTTCCTGAGTGAGATCGCCACGTTCCAGTTTTGCCGTATTAGCGAATGATACCGTCATCTCAACTTCGTTATTAAGTTCGAAGGAAACTGTCCCGTCAACGTTCAGCGTGCAGCTAACGGTATCACCGTCCGTATTATGGACTTCCGCCGATGTGCTGGCCGCATTTATATCAATGGTATAGCCGAAGCTGGTTTCTATGGTTTTGCTGTTATCCTGATCAATTGTTGTCGTAAGATATCCGGGAGCACTTTCACAAATAAGCTTGAAGTCGGGCGTTATGATAGTCTGAGAACCGTTGAGATTGTAAACCTTGAAGGAGCCGTCGCTGAGTTTATAGCAGGTCAGGGAAGTGTTGTCGCTAGCCACAGCAGTAGCGGATGCGCGATTTGCAGCGACGGTCAAAACCGTGTCGTCGGGAAGAGTCCATGTTCCGGAAGCGTTGGAATCCTCCTCAATTTCCAGACCATTATCCAATTCCATATCGCGGTCGCCATCCGGCGCGATTGTTACATCGTAATAATTTCCCGTAATAACGACGTTATCGTTTTCATCCATGGTGGTGGAAGCCGTATCGAATGCCATGTCCATGCTGGAAGCGGTATCATCAGGCGCTATCTTAGTATATCCCACTTCCGCTTGAGTGATGAATTCACTCCCGTCGGCATAATATGTCCAATCTACACCATCTATTGTGTACCTGTCTCCGCTAAGATCCAGGGCAACTTCATAATAAATATCGTTGCCGCTGGTATTGTACTTCAATATCTGATTAAGGCTATCGAATGATGACACGGAATAACCCTGCGTGATGGTGATATTATACACATTGGCCTCTATTTCGCATGTCTGGCCGAAATTGGTGACCCATTTCTGATGATAATTGCCATCGTGATTCACAACCTTTTCAGGGTTATGCTCTATCTCCAGGCCGTTTTCGGTGATGAGCTTCCAGTATTCCTGGGCGTAACCGCTTGAGTTTACCCAATCCTCTTTCCATGTAAAAGAACCTCCTTCGGGATTGCTAACGGTGAAAGTGCCGTCCTGGTTGTCAGTGGTTGTCAGTGAATTATTATTTTTGTCAACGGTTGACCAACTGCTCCCGTTGTATGTGGATTTCACCCCGTTGGGCTGGAGTATCTCTGTGATATATCCGGCATTGTCATCGTATATTACGCGAAGGCCGGTGGAGAATATATATGTGAAAGTATCGTCCCCGTTATTGATTATTATTTCGCCTGTGCGGGTGTTTGCGGTATCGGTGGCATTCGAATTGAAAACAACCGGGAATCTGGATGAAAGAGTTGTTTCGCTACTGTCCTTTGTTTCAAGGGTGAGATTCGAATTTACAAGCGCATTATTGTTATCAGGATCCGTCCAGTAGAACGAGTCGGATTCATCCGTTATCGTGCTCACCGTTCCATTTGGCTGAGTCCACTTTATGGTACCATCGGTAAGCTGTTCTTTTATCATACCGCTGTCATATTCCCATTTGATCCCTTCTGAGCTATAGTTATAAGTGTACGGAACCTTAACGATGGAATTTTCAACAAATACACCGTCCGTATCGAAATACGAGGTCGCGCCGTCAAACAGCGTTGCTTCCCATGTGTCGTCCTGCTGCTCAGTGGCATTTGTTCCCTCCCTCGTTACTATGGACGTAACACTGCCGCTTGAATTGAGATGAGTGACGGAACCGTCCGACCCGTACAGATCCTTTGTCCCGTCGCTGAAAAGCGTCCACGCCTTCTTAGAATCCTGATTGCTCGAAGGTAATATATGGTGATAATGGCCGTCATCATAGAATGTAATATCGCTGTCCGAATTGATCACATACTTGCCGCCCGTGATATTGACCGTTATGTTACCGGAGCCGTCAACCGAAGCGCTCGTTCCGTCGGTAGTTGCCGAGCCGCCCTTAACCTCAACATAATAAGCCTCGTTATCCAGGTCGTAGCGCAGCGCACCTTCGGCGGTAATTTTTTTGGTATATCCCGTTACGATGGTATCGATATTATAAGTCAGCCTGCCGTCGGAATCATAATATGAAATTGAGCCGTCGTTCAGAGCAGCATGATAACCTGGATCATCAAATGTAGGAGTCGCATTATCAACTGTCAGGAATGAAGTTATAGTACCTTGAGCGTCCTTCTGTACTATCGAACCGTCATAATTATGAAGCTCCCATGTACCGTTTGAATTGAAGGTCTCCATGTATATTGCGACATCCGGATCGGTTATCTTGAGATCCTTGTCGGTTTCAAGGGTGGAAATCAGGCCGTCGTTGTTTTCTATCCGTATGCCGCCGTCATCAAGTATCGACGGAGTCTCGGAATAAGTCTGGCTGTTACGAGTCGCTGTCAGGTCATCGTCAAGCTCGCGCTCAATTTCTATCGTATCGCTGACGCCGTCCGGGATGGTGTACGTGATTGTGCCGTTTCCTTCTATTTTTACCTCTACACCGTTGTCATACTCCCTGATGTGGCTTGTCAGGACACCGAGGCAGTTGTATTCTGCTATTGAACCATCGATAAGATCGTCGGATACCCATTTTGAATTCTGGGAATCCCAGGTCGCAGTCGTGTTGTCCACTTCGGTTATTGATGTTACAGTTCCGTCAGTTCCTCTTACTACAGTAGATTTGTTCCAGTTGTAAAGGGATGTGGAATAAGTCGTTCCGGTAAGCTGGTCGCTGCTGTTGTATGATTCGACTGTGTTTTCGGCAAGGCGCTTGGTATATGTGCCGTCAGTGGCAGTATGTTTGATCACGTCACCGATAATCTCAATGGACGTGCTGTTACCCAGCGTAATCACCTGGCCTGACCAACTCCTGTCAACACCATTTTCTTTTGATGAAGTGATTGTGCCTGACGAGTTGATTTCTATGACCAGACCTCCGCTTATGAGGGGATCGGGAACGGTGATCTGCCTGGTTCCATTGGTACGGTACAAAATTGTAAGACCTGACAGATACTCCACTTTCTTTTCCAGGTTCTCATAAATAGTTACTTCCGTGCCGTTTGCAAGCGTCGTGGTAAAGCTGCCATCCTGGTTGAGAGTCGCACTGAGCGTGTTCCCGAATTTATCTGTAGCAGTGATGTTTTCGCTCGTATCCATTGAGAGACTATAGTCGGTGCCGTCTCTCAGTTCTACTGAGCCGTCTGCGTTGGAAATCCATTCCAGGCGGGAGATCCCGGTCCCCTTGGTGGCCTTAAGGTTGAAATCAGTGTCTAGATGATAGGCAATACCGTTTGCAGTGAATGAATAGCTTCCATCGGAATTCCTTACCGGACTAGGGACATGATTCCATGTTTCTCCCTTAAACGAATGAGTATTCCCCGAAAGTATTGAGCCATCGTAATTTATTTGCAAGTAAAGGTTTGAAGGTAGATATATTCTCTTGCTCAAAAATGCATTAGTGAAGTAATTATTTACTTCAAGATAATTCCTGACAAATACTCCGTTGTCATAATTAATCATCCAGTTACCGTCAAGGTCTATTGTAGTGGCAGAACCGTCCTGATTTTCCACCGTAACCTTACCCTCGGAATCAACGGTTGTTGTTAAAATAGTGCCGTCGAGATCTTTTGTTTCCAGCGTATTGTCTGATTTAGTATAAGTATGCCTTCCATCGGGATGGACGATGTTAATGTCTCCGCTTGCAGACCATTTACAGTAACGTCCATCAGGTGCACTTACGATGATATTGCGGTTTGCATCCATGGTGAACTTGTTTCCATAGTATCTCCAGACTACACTTCCATCAGAGTAGCTATATACTGTATAATCCACAACTCCGTATTCGTTCTCAACATAGTTCGAATATACGGTAGTACCATTTGGAAGATCAAACCTCTTGGTACCGTTCCTGTAATAAGTTACGTCCACCCAATCATCATAATCCTCAGCATGATCAAGGTCGGTTGAAATTGTTACTTCACAGCCTTCTGCACGGGTAATATGCAATGTGCCGTCCTGATCGCGGGTCGTAGTAAGAGAATTCTGAGATGCATCTTCAGAATATACTGTCTGGCCGTCCGCCGAGACCGTGGTCCATATGCCGTCTGGCTGGATATATTTTTCGGAATCGTCATCATAAAGCTCATACTGCATCCCGTTCTGAGCGGAATTAACAACCGTAAAATCTGTTTTTACCTTTGTCGTAGATCCGTCCCCGTTCGTAACAGTATAAGAGCCATCGCTGGACGAATACGTGCATGACCTTGTATCCTGGTTGGAATCTTTTGCTGATACCCACGAATACCAGCTCTGATCGTACAAGACAATATTATTTGAGGCACTGTTAATACTATAAGAGTTACTATTAAGTTGTATAGTAGTGCCATCGGGCAGTTCGTATTTTCTGGGCGTTGTAGTTGTACAGGTAATCTCCAATCCGTTATCAACATCGATTACATAAGAGCCATCGAAATTATCGTACTCGATGGTTATCGTCCTGTTGCCGTCGGTTACTTCTATATCTCCATTGACAAACGAGCAGGAAACCGAATTATTATTCTCATCTTTCGTGGTTATGGTTTGCTCGTCAGCGCTTATCTCCGTCGTAAACTTTTCATTAAGGTTTCCTATGAAATATTCCAGCTTTTTGCTGCCGTCCGCATATATATATTCATTAAGCATCGACTTGTAAGAGGTTATTAATGTAAGTTCGTCCTGAAAATTGAGCACTTTGGAGTCGTCAAAAACCGTAAACTCAATTCCGTCCCATGCTTCACTATATGTACTGGCCCCTTCGCCATCTTTGACTTGGCCGTAACCAATACCAATAATTTTATAAAGAGTTATGTCGTCCGGCATAGTCCATGTCGCAAAACCGTCTGCGCGAAGGGTATATTTCAATCCGCTGTCAGCCTCATACGTTACGGAATAACTGGCAGTATCCAGGATAATGTCATAATCGTAGCTGTTCATGACCAGTGTTATCAGGTCGCCATTTTTAGTAACCGAATCGAACGGCGTACTGTTTTGAGTGGCCGTCAGTGTAGCGCCGTCAACAATTTCAATATTATCCGGCAGCGCCCATGTCTCGTTGGTGCCGTCATCCGTACAACTAACATCCTCTGATGTAGTAGTCCATATGATATCACTGCCGTTGACACTCCTGACGATGTATCCCCCGGTTGAAATATCGTATTTTATTATAGTAGTTCCATCTGTGGCATAGTATTCTCTGAAACGGGCACGCCCATCGGCATAAGTTTTCTCCTCAACTGTTGAATCGGTTCTATATAATACTTGATCGCCATTCACATAATCTATCTGTATCAAAACGTCGTTGGCATTATACGTTTCAACATCCCCGTTACCGTTCGTTTGTTGATACCCGCCTTCAGGGAGGGGCTCAGCTATACTCCCGTCGGCATATTCCCTTCTTATCCAGTTAACACCGTTGCTATCGTAATATTCAACCATCTCATTCGCATATATTATCTTGTCAAGGGTTCCATCGGTACGATAATATTCAGTCTTCTGATATTCTTCAGAAGAGTTATAATAGACTATTTCCTTGGAACCGTCTGTTTCATATGTACGCTCGTTATAAGAGCCGTCCGAGTTTATATATTTTATTATTCTCTCTTCCGAATCGTAATATTCGATATGGTCATCCGAGAAATCTTGCTGGGTTAAGGTCTCGTCTGTATCATAATATTGATTTATTATTTCATCGTCCACATAGTTGCCTGATGTATATGTGATTTTCTCGACAGTATCATCAGACCTGTAGTATTCCCGGTGAGTCTCGCTTTCTTCAACATTATAATAGTATATGGTATACGAGCCATCGGTTGCCTCGGTCCTGTCCACCAGACCTATGCTGTTATATACCGTCACACTTCCATCCGGCATCTCCTTACTATATCCACCATTGTCACTATAGGTCCATGTAGTTATCCCAACTCCAGGCTCATCTTTCTCCGTGATTCTTCCCTGCTCATCATAACTTTCGGCAATCCCTGAAACATAAGTTATTTTCTGGAGAGAATCATCACTGTCACGGTGTTCTTCAATATCGCCATTCGGGAGTATGAGTGTATAATAACCGTCAGGAGAGTAATCATATGTGCTTGTTCCTTCGCCGGGCATATAATATGAGGCTATCCTGTTTTTCACATCATATTGTTCCATTCGTCCATTGGAATAGCACTTTTCCCAACTGGTATCCGGGTGCCTGATGATGTAACAGTCATCAAAATATTCCCAGGTATATAGTCCGTCATCCGGGACGTCACGCGATACAATGCGATCCTGGTCGTCATATTTCTCAACTACACCGTCGTTGTCACCGCCGGTGTATTCTATAGTGTAGGTATTCTCTTCGTCATCATAGGTATAAACTACATAGCTGGCGTCCGCATAGTCGATGCGAGTGAAGCGTCCGTCGTGTGACGGATCATACTGCTCCGTGCGGTCGTCCTCCGAATCGAAATATTTCTGGATCAGTTGCTCGCTTGTGTTATATGTCTCAATATCCCCATTGGCGTAAGTAATCTGAGAAAGAG
>JAMCWD010000006.1 GCA_023475345.1 Chloroflexota bacterium
CCCGCTTTATTACCTGCCCCCTGAAGAAATTTAAAAAAGAAGGTGTAGAAATGATAAAGAAAATTTTACCGTTTTTTCTTTTAATGATGTTTGTTGTGCTCATCCCGTCGGATGCGGCCCAGCCGCTTTTCGTCGTCGATTTCAAGAGCGACCAGGCTCCTTCGGGTGTCGATATAAATACCCGGTACGCGTGGGACAGGGGCGAATACCTTGTCCTTTATGCGCCCGGAAGCTCGCTTATATTGAATTTCAATATCCCGGAAGGGAAGCCGAGTATCCTGGGATTGAAATTAAGCCTTGTTGACCGCTCGACTTATAATGCGATACATGATGTTGTTCCAGGACAGGGCGGCCCTTATTCGCCTGTCCGGATCACGGCCAACGGCAATATTGCCGCGGATGCCGTTGATGTAAGGTGGCTTGAGGATCATACATTTACATATCAGATCGGCCAGTTTTTGAAACCGGGCAGGAATAAGGTTTCGGTAGAAGTAATAAAAGGCGCACGGACTCAATATGAAATAAGGCGAGTCAGTTTGAATTATTAGGGGTTTATAATGCATATACCCGACGGTTACCTCAGCCCTCAGACTTATATACCGGCTTTTGCAGCGATGGCGCCGGTATGGGCTTATGCTTCCAGGCAGGTAAGCAAAAACATGAGAAGCAGGCAGGTCCCCCTTCTGGCACTGGGGGCGGCTTTCAGTTTTGTCATCATGATGTTCAACGTGCCGATACCGGGAGGCACCTCCGGCCATGCGGTGGGCGCAGTTCTTATCGCCATATTGCTCGGCCCTTGGGCCGCGTGTATTGCCGTATCCATCGCGTTGATTGTCCAGGCCCTTATTTTCGGCGACGGCGGTATTACGTGCATAGGGGCAAATTGCTTCAACATGGCTTTCGTGATGCCGTTCGTCGGGTACTGGGTCTATCAGCTTATAAGCGGCAGGTCGTCCCCCGGTTCTAAGCTGAGGATATGGGCGGCGGCCATAGGAGGCTACATCGGTTTGAACGCGGCGGCGCTTGCTACGGGCATAATGTTCGGCATCCAGCCCATGATAGCCCACGATGCTTCAGGTCATGCGCTTTATGCGCCGTACCCGCTGCTGGTGGCGGTCCCGGCGATGATGATCGAGCATTTACTTTTGTTCGGTGTAGTCGAGGCTGTGGTTACGAGCCTTGTCGTGGCCTACCTTCAGAAAGTCGATATAAAACTGATTGCGGCAACCGCAGGAAGCGAGGCTCAATCATGAAAACTTATACGAAACTTTTTCTTGCGCTTTTGCTTCTTGCCATACTGACTCCTATCGGGTTGTGGCTGCCCGAGCGGCTTAACGGCGGGGCGGCATGGGGCGAATGGAGCGTCGATGAGATCAAGGCTCTTGCCGGGTATGTCCCACGGGGCATGGAAAAGCTCGCCTCACTGTGGAATTCGCCGATGCCGGATTATGCCATGAAAGGACAGAATGAAGCATCGCTGCCGGGGCTGAGTGTAAGCTACATTATTTCTGCGCTGCTTGGCATTATAGTAATTTTCGCAATCATCTTCATAATCGGAAAGTTGTTGATCCGCCGTGACGACACGGGCTCTGCCTGATTGGTATTATAAAGAGCAGGCTTATCCTGAAGGCGGCGAGAAAGGCCGTGGTACAGGGTTCATAAAGAGAGCCCTTGCCGCTTTTGGAGAATCTCTCGTAACTCTTCTTTCGGGTGAGGAAGGGGTGCCCGATTCGTTTTTATCGGCCATCTCACCCGCAGCAAAGATAATCGGCATAATAGCGCTCATTGTAGGCGTTACGTTAATACAACGACCTCTCATCCTGATTTTTGGGTTTTTGATTACGCTTGTCGTAATGGGCGCAGCCAGGATCCCCGTAAGGCGTGTTGTTCATATATGGCTGGGTGTTCCCGTATTCAGCCTGGCGGTGATCCTCCCGGCGGTCTTAAACCTGTTCAGCCCTGGAGACGTGATAATTGCGCTATGGAGCCCCGGCCCCGGCGCTCACCTGGGTCACTGGAACCTGCCCCCGGCTGTCGGCGTAACTATGGAAGGCCTGGAAGTGGCATCCCGCTTCATGCTGCGGGTTATCATCTGCGTTAACCTGGCGCTCCTGCTGACTGCGACCACCCCGCCGGTCAAGCTCCTTTCGGCCTTCAGGCGGATGGGGATGCCGAATGCTTTCGGGATGGTGCTTGTTATGATGTACAGGTACCTTGTGCTGCTTGTAGAGGCGGTCAGGGAGATTCACGAGGCCCGTCTCAGCAGGCCTTACGGAGGCATGAACCTGCGGGCCGAGCAGAACTGGATCGCCGCCGGGGTAGGGAACCTGTTCCGGCGTACATGGTATATGGGCGAGGAAGTGCGCCAGGCAATGGCGGCGAGGGGGTTCGGCGGCGATTTGAAAACCGCACGGCCCGCCGTTTTTCAGGCGAAAGATTGGACATTTCTGGCATGTTGTATCCTTATGATATTTATCGGGATATGGTCAGGAGGAAAATGAGAGAACCGGTTTTCGATTTAAAGGGGATAACTTATTCGTATCCCGGCGGCATTAAGGCGCTGGATGACGTGAGCTTCCGGGTGAGTGGAGGCGAAAGCGTTGCCGTACTGGGCGCCAATGCGTCGGGCAAGACCACGCTTTTGAAGATAATGGACGGCCTGCTGTTCCCTGACGGCGGAGAAGCCGCCGCCTTTGGCCACAGGCTGACGGAGGAATCTGTAGAGAAGCCCCCGTTCTCCCGGATGTTCCGCCAGGAAGTCGGTTTCCTGTTCCAGAACAGCGATGCACAGCTTTTCAACCCAACTGTAAGGGAGGAGCTTGCTTTCGGCCCGTATCAGCTTGGGGTGCCGGAAGACGAGGCATGGCGCAGGGTCGATGATATGATGAAGTTCGTCGAGATCGAGCATATTGCGGACCGCCCACCTGCAGGCCTTTCCTCCGGCGAGAAAAAGCGGGTGGCTCTTGCGTGCCTGCTTACATGCGCGCCTTCAATCCTCCTTATGGACGAGCCTACCACAAGCCTTGACCCGCGCACCCAGGAATGGCTGGTGATGATCCTGAAAACATTGAGAAAAGAAGGAATGACGCTGGTATGTTCGACGCACGACCTCCACTTCGCTTCCCTCGTAGCTGAAAGGGGAGTGGTTCTGACCGAAGAACACCGCGTCGCATCTGACGGAAACATCTGGGAAATCCTGACCGATTTCGATCTTCTGAAAAAGGTAAACCTTGTCCACGAGCATCTCCACGAATACGAAGAAGTCTTTCATTCTCATTTCCATGTCCACAAGCGGGAGCAGGAGCCCGATCATGTCCATGCTCACGGATCTGAATAGTACAACAGAAAGCGCTATAATGCAGGAGATGTAACAGGCGGGGATAATTGTACATTCAGACTGCAGGCCGGGTTTGGTTTCCGGCCGGATGATCCGAAGGAGGTCAGTCATGAAAAAAGTCCTGGAGCAGGTTGCGGAATTTATGAAGCTTGCGGCTGTAACATCCCCCAAGACAAAGGGACAGGATTTTATGAAATACAGGGTTCTGGCGGGGGACGACCTGAATGCCCTGGCGTACGCCATGATCAGGTTCGGGGAAGAAAAGGGCAAAAAGAATTTCGACCGCGATGCTAAAGGCGTGCAGGAGTCAGGCGCCGTCCTGCTTATAGGGCTGCCCGGCTGTGAGCCTGCGGGCCTTAACTGCGGGGCCTGCAGATATAAAAAATGTTCGGATCTGCCAGGGATCATGGAAGGGCCTGAGTTCGGCGGCCCCCATTGCGCCTTTAGGCTAATCGATCTGGGAATAGCGCTGGGATCTGCAGTACGCACCGCAATGGACTTCTGCGCCGATAACCGCATCATGTACCGGCTCGGCGCGGCTGCAAGATACGGCGGCTTCATGGATGCATCCATCATAATAGGAATACCCCTGTCGGGCACTCACAAAAACCCGTTCTTCGACAGGCCTTCCTGAACGGAGATGAAAGTTACGGACAGAGAAAACGGTGATCCTATCCCGGTTAAGGAAGAATTATGGGAACCTTCGGCACATAGCGTAAATTATGCCAGGAAGAGCGGCCCTTCATGGCAGGCCGAGCCGTCTCTGTTCGACGACAGGGCTGTATTGGAAAATAAAGAAAAACATAAAATAAAAGGGGAGCAGGCACCCGGTTCGTGTACCGGTTCCGGCTCCGCTCACGTTCTTATCGATGCGGCGGCTGAATTTACAGGTCTTCAGGAGGATTGATGAAAAAAACAATCTTTATATTTGCTGCGGTTCTTATCGTTATAATGTCTGCATCTCCGTTGTATGCAGGAGGAAGCCCGTTTTCGATAAATTTCGGGTACACTTCCGTCGCATGGCGTTCAGATCTGGGCTTGCTATATACTCTGCCTTCGACAAGGGCGGGCTTTGATCTCGACATGGGCAAGGTCGATCTCTTCCTGGACCGGATAGACACACAGAAGAGAGAAAAAGAACACAATATTTACGGTGATGTAGGGTTTAATTTTTCCCGTACTGATTTGGGATTGAAATATAAGCTCCCGGTTTTGCCGATTAAGGCAAGGCTTGTTTACAGGGATTATTTCCTGAATACCACATCGAACACGTACAACAGCAGCGGTCATTATTCCGGTCTGGGGATAGGCGCGGATACGAAGATCCCCGCGACTCCTATAGATATTAACGCTTCGTATTTCCCTTCACTTAACGGCTCCGACAGGAAGCTTAACGATTTTGAAATAGGCGCGACTTATAATTTCAGTCTGAAAGGGCTTTTATCGGGGAGGCTTTCGATAAGCCATGATTCCATCGGGAGTACCGCCGGCAATAACATGGACGCGACGGTTTTCTATATCGGGTTGATGAAGAGCTTTTAAGCATCAATATTCAGACATAAATAAAGAAGGCTCAGCGATAAGTAACATTTTTCTGTTCAAGTTCCAAAATTGGAATATTATTCCAGTTTTAACATTTTGTTAACAATTATTTAACAATTTTTTAATAAAATATTACTGGTTTTTTTAGTTTTTAGGGCTTAACTTTCAGGATCTTATAGTGATAATAGTAAAAGAAAGGAGTGTGAAGTAGCAATGTTAAACGCAGCAGCCAACAATTCAATAGCTGCAAAAGCATTGGCATCAGGCGTTCCGCAGTCTGCAAAGACGCCTGAGCATAAGAATGCCGAACATTCTACTTTTGACACATTCCTTCGGACGATGGAAACCAAGAGCGCAAAAACCACAGTCGAATATAACAACAAAGTTACTTACCTCTTCTCCCCCGACAGTCAAAAAGTCAACAATATCAAAAATATTTTACAATATCACGCCAATGAAAACTCTTCGAAACCCCATGAAAAACCGGACGTAAAACTTCCCGTCCAGCAACTCGATACCACGAACCAGGTAGATCTTCATTACCGCGCAATACAACGCATGGCCGGAAATGATCCCGACGCCCAGGTTCTGTCCGAAAATCCCCAGCAGCGTTTTCTGAACAACCTGAACAGACTGGTCAGGATGGAATACCAGCAGTACGTCAAGAGCGAAGATCCCATGTACACCAGGAAAAACCTGAGAGAGATCATGCAGGCTATCTCCCAGGAAGTCAGCCAGCTCCAGCCCCGCGATAAAAGAGACCGCAGGGCGGAAAGGCTGGAAGAATCCCGTCGTTGTAAAGACCTGAACATGAAGCGCCTCGCCGACGTCCAGGAAATTTTCCAGCATACAGACCGCGAAGAAGAAGAGCGGCCTTTAATGTCGCAGGTTGCATAAGGGCCGGTATATATAAATAGGATAGGGATACCTGCTTTTTAAAAGCGGCGTGTTGAGTTTACCCATCAACGGCATATTGTTGGTGGGTTTATTTTTTTATCTTAATTTGATAATTATTAAAGGAAGGCTTTTATTTGTTTAGAATAGAATTATCCTGTGTAAAAAAGTCAAGCTTCTTAAGGAGATAAAATATGGCCTCACTCGATGTAAATTCTATCAAAGAAGTGCTGGATCTGAGCCAGATTATAGATTATGCACTCCAGGAACGGCTCCAGTCGGTCGTTTCGACCGCCGGCGAGATATCTTTTTCAATACTTGATAATTCAGGTGCCCTGATCTCCCAGTCAGCCGATTACGACGGGCATCTTCATCAGTTGTTCATGAAATCGAAGATTTTCCGGGATTCGATGATAAAGCGCCTTCAAAGGATGCAGGGCAGAAAAAAGGCCAGGCGTAAATTTACTGAAAAAGATTTGCTTTTTTTCATTTACCCTCTATACATGGAAAAAGTTATAATCGGCTGCCTTATTGCCGGGCCGAAATTTACACGCAAGCCTTCGGCGGAAAACATAGAATCGCTTGCCAAAAAATACGGCATCCTGCCCGGGCTGTTCCAAAAAGCCATCGATGACACTGAAAAAAGCACGAAAGAACAGATACATACGGGGGAAAGCCTTGTAGGGGTGACAGCCGATATAGCCAACCGGTTCTGTCACGAGAGGATCCGTGCCGACCGCAATATTGCAACCGTCGGAAGCCTGTACAACATAGGCATGGCGCTGACTTCGACTTTGAAAATTGAGGATCTGCTCCAGACCGTGCTCGATAACGCGATAATGCTGCTGGAAGCCGAAAAAGGAAGCCTCATGCTGCTGGACGACTCGGGGGAATACCTGTCGATTTCCGTGGCGTACGGCCTTTCCGATGAAATCATAAAAAATACCAGGACGAAGCTGGGCGAGGGGATAGCCGGGAAAGTGGCACAGGAAGGCAAGCCGAGGCTGCTTGAGAAAGGGGTTAAGGTACAGGATTCGAAAACCGAGCGCAGGGTGGAAGAACTGCCTAGCGCCATATCGGTTCCTTTAATATCGAAAAAACGGGTGGTCGGAGTCGTCAATATCAATGGCCGGAAAGACGGCGGCAATTTTACGGCTGAGCACGTAACAATGCTGACAGTGATGGGCGCCCAGGCCGCAGTCGCCATCGAAAACGCAAAACTTTATACCTGGCTCACGAGGAAGGTGGATGAGCTCTCGTTCCTGCTGGAGATAAGCAACGACCTTAATTCCGTGCTGGACAGGAGAATTGTTTTCAAAAAAATCCTTACGCGTGCAATGGCGCTTATGGATGCCAATACCGGCTCGCTGATGCTGATGGACCCGGATACCTGCGAGTTATATATAGAAGTTGCCGTGGGACTTCCCGAAAAGATAATAAAAGACACCCGCCTGAAGCTGGGCGAAGGGATAGCCGGCAAAGTGGCGATGGAGAAAAAGCCCCGCCTATTGAAAAAAGGCGTGAAAGTCCAGGAATCCAAAACCGAGCGCAAAGTCGAAGAGCTTAAAAGCGCCATTTCGGTGCCTCTCATAGTTATCGATAAAGCGCTGGGAGTTTTGAACATCAGCGACAAGGTCGGCAACGACAACTTCAACAAGGACGACATGGAGCTTCTCGTGCTCCTGGCAAACCAGGCGGCTGTCGCCGTTGAAAACACCCAACTTCACCAGAATATTCAGGAACTCTTCGTCGGCTCCATAAGGGCGCTGGCAAACGCCATCGACGCGCGCGATCCGTACACTAGGGGTCATTCTGAAAGGGTTACCCAGTATTCCATGAAGATAGCGGAAGCCATGAAGCTCGACAGGATGGAACTGGAATACATCAGATACGCCGGTCTCCTCCACGATATCGGGAAAATAAGGATAAGGGACGATATCCTGCTCAAGCCCGGCAAATTCACCGATGACGAATTCATGGTCATGTGCAAGCATCCTGTTTACGGGGTCGGCATTATGGAACCCGTCAAGGCGTTCCAGAGGATACTCCCGTACATGTATCACCATCACGAAAGGTATGGAAAAGGAGGCTATCCGGAGGGGCTCGGCGGGAGCGAGATCCCCCTTGCGTCAAGAATACTCGCAGTAGCCGACGCTTTCGACGCCATGACTTCGGACAGGCCTTACCGCAAAGCGCTCCCTGTTGAAATAGCCCTGGAAGAAATAAGGAAAAATAGAGGAACGCAGTTCGATCCGGCAATCGCCGATATATTCATCGCGTTGTTTGAATCAGGAGAGCTTACCTGTAACCTCGAAGAGTTCAAGCTTCCGATACAGAAGCTTGACAACCAGTTTAACTACAACGGATAAGCAAATCTATAAGCAATAAAGTTCTTCAAATACTGAAAAGGAATTAAGAAGTTGAAAAAATTCCTTCCGGTAATATTCATCCTGGCTTTGATTATTACGGGGTGTCCCGGCAATAAGCAGGCCGGGAAGGTCTCCGGTTCCGCTGTAGTTGTATTGATGAACGCTGAGGAACTCGAACAGGCGCTAGCACGCGGCGAATATTCCAGGGTGCTGGTTGAATGCCGGAAAATACTTGCCCAAAACCCCGGAGACGCCAAAGTAAAATTGATAATGTGCCGCGCCCTGATGAATATTGACAGCCGGGAAGCTGCGTTAAGGGAACTGGGAAATCTCGATACAAAAGAAGCGCGGTTATTCCGCCTTCACATCCTTGTGGACCTCGAAAGAAAAAAGGAAGCTCTTGCGCTGCTGGCCAAGATGCGGAACAAGGGGGAAGTCCCTTCTGATATTGACTTTCTTGAAGGCAGATTATATCTCCAGGCGGGGGATATGAAATCCGCCGAAAATGCTTTTCGCCGTGCTATAGAAAGTGACCCATCGAACCTTGATGCCTTTTTGTTCCTCTCCCAGGTTTATTTAAGCCGGATGGATAAAAAAGGCGCAATTGCCGTGCTTGATAAAGTTGATGCCTCCCGGCTATCCGGTAAGGAAAAGGTCGGCCTCCTTTTAAGAAAAGGGAACCTGTTGCGGGAACTGGCTGCAAATTCCGGGGACGACAAGGATTATTCTGTTAAGTTTCGCAAATCCACGGAATGTTTTAAGGAGGCATTTCGCCTGGACCCCGCCAACAGGGATGCGGAAATGGGGATCGCCTTGAATTATATAGAAATGCGTGATTACAACAACACCCAGGCAGCCATAAAGGAAATATTGAGAAAAAATCCGGACGATTTCGCCGCACACATGGCCATGGGCCGTTTTCTGATGGAAGGGCCGAATATCCCCAGGGGATACAGAGAATTGATGAAAGCAATGGAGAAGGAGCCACATAACCCGGCTCCCTATTATCTGGCGGGGAATTTTTCCACCTTGCACAAGGAGTACGCCCAGGCAGACCGTATCCTCATGGAAGGCGTAAAGAATACCGGTAACCCGTCGATGTTTTATCCCGTGCTTGAATTCAACATGATGGCCTGGGGAAAGGAAAAAGAGGCCGGGGAATATTATAAGAAAATGACGAATCTTTCGACAGGTGAGCTTGCCCTGTTCTATGCGACTCGGGGCGACACTTATCTGTATCATTACGGGGATCTGGAAAAAGCAAAAGAGTGGTATTCGAAAGCAATACGAATCAGCCGGGGTGGATTCGCCGACAGTTCAACCAGGCTCGGGCTGGGGTTGTACTATCTCTTAAAAGACGAAGATAAACAGGCGGAGGCCGAATTCGAAAAGGCGATAAAAGATCGCAAGGCTCAATCAATTTATTATATCCTGAACGCGGTTAATTTCCTGGTTGAAACGGGACGTGCCGACTGGGCAAACCGCTATATCGAAAGGTGGGAGAAGATGAGCAAGGGCTGGGATTCCCTTGCTCTCGCAGGCGGCTATACTTCATTCGGAGTACAATATTACATTGAAGGCGATTATAAAAATGCAGAAAAATGGGCAAAAAAAGCCGTTCCGCTGGATACTGGAAAAATCAATCCGGAACTCCAGAGTCTCCTTGGAGACCTTGCAAGGGTGAGGGGAGAGGCAGGGAAAGCCGACGAATATTATAAAGTTGCTCTGAAAAGAGACCCTGAAAGCGAAAATGCAAACCTTGGCCTGGCGCTCCTTGCATTAAAAGCCGGGGAATCTGAAAAAGCCCAAAATTACTTCAATGCGGCAACCGACACGGGTTACATCCTGCCTCCCGCCCATTATGAGTATGCACGGTTCCTTGCTGCGGCAGGCAGGGAGATGGATGCCCTCCCTTATTTATATAACGCATTGAACAACTCCCCCCGATATAATAAGGTTGTAATGGAAGAGCCGGCCTTTAAAAAATTACGTCAAACTCCCGAATTCGAAGAGATTTTGCCTCCCAGGATGAAAAGCCGGGTTTCTAAAAAACCCGGAGAATAAAGGCGCTGGCGGAATTATTTTTTCCGCCGGACTTATTTCAGCGACAGCAGGAAATCGGCAAGGGTGGGATGGAAATTGAACAGGTGCTCACAATCCGCCACGGAAAACAGCTTCCTCACATTTTCATTGACCCCCGTCAGAACAAGCCTGCCGTTATTCTGCCTGACCTTGTTGAGGCTTGAGAAAAGGACTCTCAGCCCGGTGCTACTGAGATAAGCGCAGTTTGAAAAATCGAGTATAATATTATAATCGCCGTCCCCGAAAGATTTTTTGATATCTTTTTCCAGGATTTCGGCCCCTTCAGCATCGAGGTCACCTTCAAGCTCCAGGAGCTGGAAACGCGGGTCAGTGCTTGTCAATGTCATTTCAATTTTCATCGGTTATCCCTCCTTTTACCTTGTAGAGCTTCAATATGTTAATCCCGTCGGGATGTCTTTCGTAAGTCCATTCGTCCACCAGCTTGTCGACCAGCATTAGCCCCAGGCCGCCTTCTTCCAGGTTCCCTTCGCTGTCGAAAGTCAGGCCGCCCTTGTACCCCGTCGGGTCAAACGGGATGCCCGTGTCCCTGAATATCATTGAAAACCGGCCGCCTTCACAACTCACTTCCACGTCGAATTCCCCGGATTCCCCCATCTCCCCGTACTTCATGATGTTGTATCCGATTTCTTCGGCCACCACGCTGAGGTCGTGAATTGCGGATTGGTCCAGGCCGCATTTTTCCGCATTGTCGGCAACGAATAACCGGAGGCGCCTCAGGTTGTTTCTGCCGCATCGAATGGTGATTTTATTTTCGCTCATAATCATAAATACCCGCACTGATTATTGTATTTATTTTACAACCCTGAAAAGGTGTCATTCGAAAGATAAGCCCGATTTCCTCCCGCACTGAAGGAGTTCGAATGAGTGAATGCGAAATTATCATACCTGGATGTAAAATTCGGGGATAAAGGTGGCGATTTATGAGTATATGGAGAGTTTTATTGAGCATTTTCCTGCCGCCGCTTGCCGTATATGACAGGGGCTGCGGCTCGATATTGATCGTTTGTTTGTTGACGCTTTGCGGCTGGGTGCCGGGCGTCATCGGCGCATTGATAATTTTGAACAATCCGAAAAAATAGAGCAGGGCAGGGGAATTTTTTTCGTAAGCTGCCTGCTTTATTTATATTCCTGATTTGTTGCAATGCTAAACATATCTATGGCCCGGCCATTGACGCGCTGAAGAAGCTTGGTTGGGGTGTGTAATATAAAAAGGAATTTATTTATTAAGTATAGAATTTTAATTATTGAGGGTGTATAAGGAGGGTTTTGGGTATGAAGGGGAAACATCGTTTTGCATTTTATCTGATTATCATGTTTTCTTTCTCTCTTGTTTTACTCAATGGCTGCGGGGGAGGCGGCGGCGGATCTACAGGCACAGCGGGAACTTCCTGGCCCAAAACATGGGGCGGGGATAATGCTGATGATGCTTTTGGAGTAGTCGTTGACTCTGACGGTAATATCTATGTTACAGGAAGAACCTATAGTTTCGGTGCGGGTGACGCTGATGTTTATATTCTGAAGTACGACAATTCCGGAAATCTTCTCTGGCAAAAAACATGGGGAGGGAGTGATATTGAATGGTCTTCCGGCATATCCGTAGATGGCTCAGGAAATGTATATGTTACAGGCAGGACCGGCAGTTTCGGTGCAGGATTCTGGGATGTTTTTCTTTTGAAATATAGCAGTAACGGTAACCTGGTTTCAGAGAAGACATGGGGCGTAGTTGGAACTGAAGAAGGTTATGACGTGTCCGTGGATACTTTGGGGAATGTCTATATTACAGGGACAACCACAAACGGAACAGGAATTATAAACGTCTTCCTGTTAAAATACGACAGCGATCTTAACCTTCTTACTCAAAAGACATGGGACGGTACAGGGGGGGGAACGGTTCAAGGGGGTTACAGTATGGCTATTGATGAATCGAACGCTGTTTATATCACAGGATATACTAATAGTTACGGGGCTGGAAACGAGGACGCATTATTGTTAAAATATGACAATTTGGGCACTTTTATTTTCCTGGGAACCTGGGGAGGAAGCCAATATGATTACGCTGAAGGCGTATATGTAGATTCTGATGGAAATGTATATATGACAGGATTTACAGATAGCTTTGGAGCAGGCAACTATGATGTTTTTATTTTAAAAGCTGATGCTTCAGGAAATCTTCTCTGGCAAAAAACATGGGGAGGGAGTGAAGAAGACAAGGGAGAGGGCATATCGGTCGATCTTAATGGTAATGTTTATGTTACAGGATATACTGCCAGTTTTGGAGCGGGAAATCTTGATCTTTTACTTCTTAAATATGACAGCAATGGCAATCTTGTTGATGAAAAAACCTGGGGAGGAGGCAATCCTGACGTAGCTTATGATATATTTATGGATCTTGCCGGAAGTGTTTACATGGGAGGCTGGACGGGAAACGCTGCCGGAAACTGGCAAAATGTAACGGGAATCAACACCTCTCCTGCTGGAACTTCGGGAGGAGGAGGGGCAATAGGGAATCAGGGCTTCCCCCTGGGAAATGAGACAACTCCCAATGGTACCGAAACAATTCCAAACGGATCGGTAACCTATGCCGGCGGAAGCGACAGCCTGTTAATGAAATTGACGCCATGACCAGAAGGATTTATTATAAAAATTTCAATCCAAGCCGGCATAACCTGATTTTTTAGGCAGCTTCTTTCGAGGGTATGATGGGGAGTTCTTGCTCTGGGTCTGTGTAATTTACCGCCATGATTCGCATTGATCCAGAGAGAGGATGAAGAGAATACCTGAACGGAATATATTCCGCTTTGTGTGTCTTGTAATTCGCACAAAAAAGGCCGCGGGATACGCGGCCTTTTTGAATCGGCAAATTTACTATTAAGCTTCGATTAAATCTACATGCATGTGATCGCCGGTCTTATAGGTGCTGTCGTTGATGTATTCGTTATAAGGTTTAAGACCCGCCTGGCTGCAGAGAACTTCAAGTTCGCGGGATTCCGACTGCGTAAGTCCTTCGACTACAAAATCGAGTGCTTTCCCGGCGGGATGATTCGGGTCGGAATGGCGCCCTTCCATAGTGCTTGTAATTTCAACTTTCCGCCCGGGGAACCGCGCCGCAATCAGTTCTTCCAGGTTGGCATACCTTTCGGCGGTCTGGGCCTGCATTTTGAAATCTTTGTATTCGACTATCTGGGTGGGATTGGAGCGGGCCAACTCGGATATCCAACCGGTTCCCGAAGTCCCCATCATGCCCGGGTAATTGAGCATACTCAATGATGTGGGGAGAAAATTCGGTCTCATGGCGGTAGTGCTCATCCTTGCCTGGAGCGCATTCTGGAAAACCGATTCGAAATTCGGCAACTCTTTAGTGCCGATATTATCTATCCTGGTCTGGATCTGGTTCATCCGGGTCATTATATTCTGGATATTTCCGACGGCTTCAAAATTCATATTCCATTCCTCCCGGAAATTTAGTTTTATCCTACTATAATTATTACACAGTCTCTCTATAGAAGAAAGACAATTAATGTTAAAATTTTGTTAAGAAATTGTTAAATTTGAAGCAATTTAATAATTTGCCACCTTTATGGAACATTTTTTTGACCTTTACAATCTAACCATTTGAATAAGCCAGGTACAGGAGGTCTGAAAATCATAGGCCGTTATCTGGAACAAAATAAAGGAGGCAAAGATATGAGCAAAAAAAACATATTGATTACAGCGGTGATGTTTGTGGTTGCATGTATCGTGTCTTGGGGCATCGTGTTTTCCCAGCCCCAGGTAGGCGCTCCTGCCGCGGCACCCGGGGCTAAGGGAATGAAAGCCGGGCAGGGGATGAAGGGCGGCCATGCCGGGAAACACGGCAAAATGAGATGCTTGATGATAGTGGGGCATATCAACATCAATAACCTTGACAGGTTCGTCGATCTTGTCAAGGCAACACCGGAACAGGAGACAAAACTCAAGGATGCCGTTATCGCCAACGAAAAACAGAAAATTGAATTGTCATCCCAGACCAGGATGAAGATGCTTGAACTGTCGGCCGCGTTGTACGGGGACAATATCGATGTGAACAAAGCCAGGGCGCTTATCAAAGAAATGGGAGAGATCAGGACCAAAGAGCAGCTTGGTTCTCTTGATCAATATATAAAGTTCAAGGAGATATTGACTCCCGATCAGTTTAAAAAGATTGAAGCGCCGAAAATGATGCAGAAGCCCCCGAAAGGGATGCTCCAGGGCGGCAAGCAGACTGCCGAAGAACCGCTCCCCGGAGATCTCCCTGAAAATCTTCTCCCTCCCCCTCTCCCGGAGCCTCCCCAATAAAAACCAGGCTCCGGCAAAAATCCGCACGGCGCAAGTCGTGCGGATTTTCTTTTTATTGAAGGCTGTCCCAAAAGTCTCTGCAAAAATTCGGTACAAGCATATTCCCCTCTTGGGAGGTTGTCTAAAAGGTTCAGAAGAGACATTCCCCTCTGCGAGGCTGTCTAAAAAGTCTCTGCAAAAATTTGGCATGAGACAATTCTCCTCTTGGGAGGGGATTAAGGGGTGGGTTAGCTATATTATAAATAGTTGCGTAATACACCCACCCCGGCCTTCGGCCACCCCTCCAATGGAGGGGAATTTCTTCTCACTTTTTAGACGACCCCTAATGGAAGGCATCGGCATGCGCGGGGCGAATATGATAACCGCCATGAAACGAAGCGGAACTTACATAAAATGGATTTTAATCCCGGTCTTTATCGCGCTGGCGCTCGCTGCCGCCTTCATGATTATGCCTATGAAAATTATACATCCGAAAAGGCCGCCGGAACCCGATGTCCTCCAGTCCGTGATGACATATAATCAGAAAGCCGCAGAAGCTAGGGACAGGGGCGACTTTAAAACTGCAATTCAATACGTTGAGAAATCCTTGAAAGAGGCATCGTACCTTCCGGAAAAATACCCGGAGAAGGCGATGACATTGAGTTTTGCCGGGGAAACATATTACATTGCGGGACAGGCGGACAAAGGAAAGCCTCTCCTTCTTTCAGCGCTCAAAATTCAGGAGAAAAAGCAGGACACGGAATACGCGCTGTCATTGTTCAGGATGGCCGAGCTTGAAAGAAGGGAAAGCAGGCTCCGGGAAGCTCTCCCCTATATGCAGAAATCGTTCGAAGCCCGGCTCAAATTCAAAGGCAGCACTTATGAAACCGCATATACCGCATCTTCCGTCGGCATAATCCAGAAGGACCTCGGCCTCCTTAATGCGGCTCTGAAAAGCTTCAACAGGGCGAAAGAAATCATGGAATCGATTTACTCTCCCGATGATCCAAAGCTTTCTGACGTATATTATAGCCTCAATGAACTTTATTGTGATATGAAGGATTATAAAAAAGCCGAAGAAGCGATAACCCGGGCGTTGGATATCGACGTAAAAGCAAACGGCGGGCTTAACCCGAAGGTTGTCAGGGATCTGAACGACCTGGCCCTGCTCCAGCTTACCCGGAAAGAATACGGCCCTGCCGAAAAAACATGCAGGAGATCCATCGATATAATTAAAGGAATCGGGCCTGATAAGTTCGGAGAAAATATCATCGTTTATTCGTTTGAGCCGCAGTTGTACCTGGCAAGGGCGCTTCTTGCAAAAGGCGATAAAAAAGGCGCCGTTAAAGAGATGACACGGGTTCATGATATTCTGGACAGGTTGAGCAAGTCGGATCATCCAACCAGGGTTGACCAGCAGACGATGTTCGGGATGGCGCTCGATACCGTAAGTGAAATGGACCTGCTCTCCGGTTCGCTGAATAAAAAACAGGTGGATCAGTTGAAGAAATATATATACGAAGGCGATTTTAAAAAGGCCGATATGCTGATGGATATGATATTGAAGGAACTGGAGACCGGGGCAAAGTCTTCAAAATAAGATTTGCAAATTTACGGTTCCGGCCCTTGCTTTCAGGCCGAAGCCGATATTTTCAGCACCGGATTTCCGCCTTCTATTTCTTCTCCGATTTAACGGCTACTCCACCGTAACGCTTTTGGCAAGGTTGCGGGGCTGATCCACATCGGTGCCTTTTTTATCGGCAATATAATATGCAAGCAGTTGGAGCGGCACGGTCATCAGGATAGGCGAAAGCAGGTAAGATGTCCCCGGCACCGTAAAAATATGATCAAAATGATGCTGGGCCTCGTTGTCCCCGTCGGATACAACGCCTATGCTTTCGGCGTCCCTTGCCTTTACTTCCTTGATATTGCTTATGATTTTATCATAGTTGGGTCCCCTGGGAGCAATGGCCAGAACCGGGACATTTTCATCGATAAGGGCTATCGGCCCGTGTTTCATCTCGCCTGCGGCATAGCCCTCGGCGTGAATGTATGAGATCTCTTTTAATTTTAAAGCGCCTTCAAGGGCGATGGGGTACTGTATGTTGCGTCCCAGGTAGAGGAAATCAGTCTTCTTCTGAAACAATTTTGCAAGGTTCTTTATTTCGTCGTGGCTGACAAGTATCTGATCGATATACCGGGGGATGCGCCTTATCTCCGAGCAAAAAGCGTTCAGATCCGCTTCCGGGACATTGCCTCTCAGGTGCCCGGCATAATATGAAATCAGGTAAAGAGCTATGAGCTGTGCTATAAAAGTCTTGGTAGCCGCAACGCCGACCTCTATGCCCGCCCTTGTATAAAGGACGCCGTCGGATTCCCTGGTCAGGGATGATCCCATCACATTGCATATCGATAACAGCTTTGCGCCTTTGCTTTTGGCCTCTTTGGCGGCCGCCAGGGTATCGGCGGTTTCGCCCGACTGGCTTATCGCTATTACAAGCGAATTCTCGTCAACTATGGGGTTACGGTAACGGAACTCCGATGCCAGATCGACTTCCACAGGGAGCCTTGCGATTTCCTCGATCAGGTATTTGCCGACCATGCCTGCATGGTAAGCGGTCCCGCAGGCCACGATGAAAACCTTGTTTATTTTTTTCCACAACTCGTCCTGGAAACCGGTCTCGGCAAGGCTGATCCTGTTATCGTCCGTCAGTCTTCCCGTGAGCGTATCCGCCACCACCTGGGGCTGTTCGAAAATCTCCTTCAGCATGAAATGCTTGTAGCCGCCTTTTTCCGCCATCTTTGCATCCCACAACACCTGGAAACTTTCCCTTTCGACCGGCTCGCCTGAAAGCGTGCTGATTTCGGCTTTATCTTTTGTTATGAGAACCAGCTCGTCGTCATTTATAAGCATGGCCTCCTTGGTGTACGGGAGGAAAGCGGGGATATCCGATGCCAGTATATTTTCGCCTTCACCGAGGCCGAGCACAAGGGGGCTGTATCTGCGGGCGGCTACAATACAACCTGGCTCCCTGATGCTGATGACACCGATTGCGAAGCTCCCTTCCACGTTTTGAAGCGCATGCCTGACCGCCGAAAGGAGATTATCCTCATAATACTTTTCAATAAGATGAGCCAGTACCTCGGTATCGGTTTCGGAAACAAAGACATGCCCTTCGGCGACAAGCATTTTTTTCAGCTTCATGTAATTTTCTATAATGCCGTTGTGGACAACGGCTATCTCATGCTTACAATCGGAATGGGGATGAGCGTTATCGTCGGAAGGGCGTCCGTGAGTGGCCCACCTTGTATGGCCGATGCCGACTTTCCCCGAAAGGGGGTGATCCTTGAGCATGTTTTCAAGTATCGAGAGCTTGCCGACCGATTTCGATTCATGAAGGCTCCCGTTATCAAGCACTGCAATGCCCGCCGAATCATAACCCCTGTATTCCAATCTTCTCAGGCCGTCCATGAGTACGGGAACGGCTTGCTTATCGCCTATATATCCGACAATTCCACACATTTGTAAAAATGCTCCTTAATAAAGTCAGGATCTATTCTATTATGGTTAGGTTCGCTCCTCCCGGCGGATGTTCCATTTTGAAGAAGATTTTTTGGAGGGAGGCTGTCTGAAAATTTCGGGGGAAAGAAAGATTCAAAAAGAAAGCTCTGAGGTTTAAAGTTAGTGGCATGGCGAATCTGCACGGTGAAGTTGCGCAGGTTCTGGAGGCGGACATTAGGTAGCTCGATGCTCATCGCTTCTCCCCTTACGTTCTCGGGCGAGCTTTACATTCGTGCTGGCTAAACGCTTACTCGGACTCAATGGGGCAGTTTCTCCTATTCTTCTATTTTCTTTGCAGAATCAAACTGAGCAATCGCCTTTCTAACTTCCCTCATCATAGCCTGGTGTCCCACAATGATTATAGTTTTATCTCTTGTTGGATCAGGAAAAGCCCAAATGGCTGCAGGAAATTTGTCTTCTAAATACTTTACTACATCATGAGGCTTAGCATTCTCCAACTCTACCATCTGCAGTATCGGTTTCTCAGAGGAAATTCTTTTCAATGACTCCTGGGGACCAACTATCAGGGTATTATCAACTTTCATATAATTAAAACCTATCTCGGTGAGAACCAGAGACAGTGCCCCTTCGGGAGTAACATCTTTCAGGTTAGTGGTCACATTTCCCTGGACACGGGGATCTACTACTAGGTTCATATTCAGTTCTTTGGCCATGAGCCGCAGGAAAAATATAAGATCCATATCCACTACCTCAAGGGATATCTTTTTCACCCCCACGACATGTTTTTGGGTTATGGGTCTTTCCTCCTCCGGTGCCGGCTTCTTTGTAACTACTGGTTTCAGTTTTGGCTTCTCCTCTATTGTCTTGGGGGGTTCTTCAGTTGTTTTTAAAGGAGTCTTCATGGTTTTTTGAGGCTTTACCCCAGTTTCTTTGGACTTTGGGGTTGATATCTCGGCTACTTTTGGAGGAAGTTTCTTAGACCCAGTGTAATAACTACCTCGTGGTTCGGAAGTTCCCTTATCCATTTTTCTTTGGGATCCTAAAACAAGCCAAGTAAAGAAAATGAATGATATAATAATTCCTATTACTAAAATACCCCAAATCGAATTTTTTGCGTTTCTAATATTCATTGGTAAAATTTCTATTTCGTTTGTATTATAAGCAGAAACAGGTTTGTCTAAAGCCTTGATGCTTGAATCTTCGGTTTTAACAATTTCATAGTTTCTAACCAATTCTTTTTTTATATTCAAAGCATCTTCTGTATTAATAGAAATTATAGGAACCATTTCTTTGATCACGTTAAGATTCTTCGTTTCTTTTTTAGAGGCAGGAGGTAATTCAAATCCTCTGTTATTCCATTCCTCTTGAATTGATTTGAGGACTTGCTCAAAGCCATCTGGTTCAAAAAGATTCAACCAGTGGAGATGTTCAAGCTCCGGTGGCACTTCACATTCTTCAAGTCGAATCGGGATAATGAAAATTTTATCTGATGGATATTTCTTTAGGATTTCGTATGCCTCTTTCAACTCGGTTTGAAAAAATCCGGTTTTCGAAACCGACTTTTTAGAAAGACATGCCAAGAAGAAGTCAGATTTCTTGATATTTTGTGGTATGACAATTTTCCAATTTTTACCTCCAAGGAGGTCTTTCTTATCTATCCAGGGTTCACAATTAGCTTCTTTAAGATCATCATAGAGACGAAGGGCATCTTTTGTATCTCTGTTCTCGTGGGCGTAAGCAATGAATATCTTCGGCTTTCTGGTTTTTACGCTATTTATAATCTTATGTTCTTCTTCATTTCTTTCTTTGATTTTTAAGGTTTTTTCATGATCCCCTGTATGTGGAATCCTTGGGAAAATTGGTTTTATATATATTTCAGAAATAGGTTTTATAATTGGAAAAAATTCTTTTATATCCGTATCTATCTTTTCTATCTTTGCAGAATCAAATTCTGTAAGCTTTCCTGGCTTTTTAAAGACATAGGGAAAACGCGACTCTAACTCATCGACTGTTTTTTTTGCGATCTTATCAGGGGAAATACCTCCTCTAAAAAATTCCTCAACTACACCCTCTACCATTTTTGCTTTTTCATCCAACTCAACTTCCCCCCAAAAATAGATAGGTCCTAATGAAAGCAGTTTTGCGTGCTTATTGACATCATCTTTGCATCTTGGTGAAATCCTACAGCCCGCAACAAAGATAATAACATCTGGCTTGAAATCCTTATTGTTATTCGAATGCTCCCTTATGGCATCAAGTTCAGTTTTGAAAATTGAGGGAGATACTTTCTTATAATTCTTACATTGGAAATACCATTGTTCGCGTTTTCCTGATGGGCTATGTTTATACGCTATAATGTCTCGATTTTTATCACCTACTCCGCCATAATGCTGAACTTCATCAAAATCAGGCAATTCTTCAATAATCCAAAAACAAAGCCTCTCGAAGTTTTCACTTGAAAGTTTGCCAAACGGTAGTATATGCCTTGTGCTTGTCACATCTGTATTTTTTCTAATCATAAAATCAAAAACTCACCGATTTCCGAAGTAATTGTGCATAATATATTTTTCATCCCATATGAAAATTTCAAGAGGAGGCACTTATGCTCCTTTGGGGTCTTGAATCTTGAATTGCCTCTCCCTCCTCCCTCTAATTATACCCCCTTCTTTAGAACGACGCTCACAGTCGAATAGTGTATTCCAGGAAAATCTGCTATCTCTTTTTGGTTGTGGTTGTATTTGAATTCGCGATGAGCTTTTTGAATCCCCCTATTTCTCTCAACGTTTTTAAAAATTCTCTCCGGGGGACGGCCTTCTACTGGAGGCTGAAAACTGGAGACTGGACGGGCGAGGTTTTCTCGCCCGCAAAGGTGGATTTATCGGGCCTTGTGGAGGTTTGACACAAGCGTCTCTGTTTATTGGGGGAACTTGTGCCTGCTCGACATCCCCTGTACGTACCGGCACATAGTTTACACTTCAGACCGGGGACATGGTTTACACTTTTTTATCATTTTCGATTTTCCTCCTTAAAACCTCGTAAAATTTTATCGGCATCCTTCCCGTGTAAAAACTTATTTACACTTTCATCCATGACTCCCACCACAATGGGCCCCATATAAACCTTCCAATAACAATCATGGATAGGAAGCAGGCCCACTGTTTCCCGTTTGAAAACCTCGCTGATATAGATATCCTTTCTTTTCCACCGGATACTTCCATCCTTATGAACATTGCGTAGAGTATATTCTTTCGAATAAGTAAACTTCGGCACTACCAGGGGAAACCGATAAGGAGAAGGAACATACAAATCCGACGGCGTCTTATATCCCAACGCTTCGTGAGGTCGCTCTCGTTGTACTCCCGGATGAACCGGTCGTGCCAGGCAGGGGAAGGAAATTTCCGGCAACCCGCGAAATAGACGGGCAATGAATTGGATGGATTCAAAAACAGACGAGCAGTGGAAAGCTGAAACCCGTAAGCAGTGGGGGAATGACCCATGCGGAGCAGTTCATGGAGAAGAAGCAAAGCCTGGCACAGTTCCTTTTTATGATAAAATCCGCTTAAACCGTTATGAAAATTACGCACCCTGGATGCGTGGAGCAATCGGCTTCGATAAGTATCCTGGCAAAAAACTGCTGGAAATAGGATGCGGCATAGGTGTTGACCTGATGGAATTTGCCAGGGGGAGCGCAATAGTTACCGGAGTGGATCTGACGCAGGAGCCGCTTGAAATCACGCGGAAAGGTTTTGAAGCACACGGCCTCCGGGGTGAATTCTTCCTGGCTGATGCCGAAAAACTGGATTTCCCCGATGAATCGTTCGATGTGGTATATTCGTTCGGCGTGATCCACCACACCCCGAATACCGAAAACGCAATAAAGGAAATCCACCGGGTATTGAAGCCCGGCGGCGAAGCCATTGTTATGATTTATCACCGGGATTCATTTCACTTCTGGTTCAGGCAAATGTTTATCAACGGTATTTTGTGCAGGAAACTTGCCCGGATGAGCCCGGCCGAAATTTTAAGTGAAAATGTGGAAACTTCAAATTCGGGCGCGAAACCCCTCGTCAAAGTCTATAGCCGCAAGGAGGCAAAAGCCCTTTTTAAGGATTTTTCCACCTCCACTGTGGAAGTTTATCAATTGACAAGGTTGGAATTTCATATTGTAGGTTTATTGTTGCCACAAAAATTTGTGGAATTATTTGGCCGTAAATATGGCTGGAACCTGTTGATTAAAGCAGTAAAATAAGCACGGAACTTAGATTCAAGGCTCTGAAAAGGATGCCATGAAGCAGGCGAACCGATAAGGATTCACATAATTCCCTGTATGAATGCTCCCTCCACCTCAGAGCTTGATTTTTGAATTCGACTCCATCCCTTCAGATTTTTTATCTCTTTTTCGTTGTATTTATTCGCGATGAGCCTTTTGAATTCCCTGTTTCTCTCAGCGTTATTAAAGATTCTCTCCGGGTGCGGCCTTCTACTAGAGACTGGAAACTGGACGGGCGAGGCAACCTAGCCCCTTGTATCAGGCTTTTTAAACAGTTATTCCGCAGTGGATGATGATGGTATCGGATTCAGAATTCGTTCGATTCATCGTGCATGAGGAGCGGAATAAATTCCGCAGTTCCGGTATCCTCTTCGTGCTTGCTCTGGATCGGGCGCAATTTATTGCGCCTTGTGGAGGTTTGACACAAGCATCTCTGTTTATTGGGGGAACTTGTGCCTGCTCGACATCCCCGGGGAGGGTCAGGAAGCGCATAATTACTGAATGGATGCCAGCCGGAGTTTACCCCGTACCCCGTTACGGGGCTGGCATGACGGTTTTGCTGTTTGCAGGTTACAGGCTGAAACTTACAATACCGGACAAACAAAATCCCTGTAAAAGAAACCGTGCGGGCGGGAAAATCCCGCCCCCAGAGATCTTAAAACAAGATCCCCGGCTCTCCGCGGCCTCTGCGTTAATCCTCTGCGCCCTCCGCGGTTAAATAAATGTTAATTTGATATCCCACAATTACAGGGCGGGGATGACGGGGTTTTATTTAATGCTTCAAGCCGTTATAATTATATGACCGACCTCACAGAAGGTCGGTCATAATAAACCACACGCTATGCGTGTGTGAATAGAAAAGGCTATGCCTATAAACATGTAAAAAAGTCCTCCTTTTGATAGAATAGAG
>JAMCWD010000024.1 GCA_023475345.1 Chloroflexota bacterium
ACCCTTTTAAGGGTCGCTAGAGCGACAAAAGCGGTTGGCGAAAATAGAGCACTTTGAGGTGCCGCTGGTATCAGACCCTTATAGGGTCAAAGAAAAACCACCCGCTACGCGGGTGGATGTTTATTTCAAGAGGATCTTTGAAAATTTATAGAATTAAGCTTACAGAATTAAAAGGTATTCGCAGACAGCTTCCTCATGCAAATTGTGAATGAGGAAGAGGATTGAAACATCGGGGGAGATAAAATTGGCCGGAAACATCGGCGACATGTGGGATAAATATAAAAAAGAAAAGCCGAAAGCGCCGGAGTTTGATTTCGGGCGGGAAAAGCTGGAGGAAGAAGCCCTGGTTTCAGAAATAGTTCCAGGCGAGTTGGAACTCAAAGAAAAGCCTTCTTATGAAAATATCCCGATTCCCCATACATACAGGCCCGGGGGAGTTTTCTTCCCCGTTCTTCCGGCTGCCGGGTCTGTTTCGGGTCCGGTTCCCCGGCATGTTCCGGGACAGATTCCCGAGAAGGCCCTTGAACCGGCTCCAGGCAAAAAAGAACCCCTGCCGGAACTTCCGGCCGTCCCATCCACTTATAACGCACGGGGAATATTCGGCGCTACTCCTTACCCCGGTCTGTGGCCGGGCGCTAAAAACGAAAAGAAGGAGCCTTCCGATCCCATGAAAAACAAGCGGACTTCGCCGACTGAAGACCGGGGAGATTACAAGCTCAAAAATCTTTCCAGGGTTAAGAACATAATTGACGGGAAGGTCAATTCCATGATGGACATGATGGTTGAAGGAAAGCCGGGGGAATCGTCATTAACAACTCTCAGCCGGAGCATCCTGGGGCTTCGGGATTTATTGTCGTATGCACAACAGGGCGTCCAGATGCCTCCCGAATTTGAAAAGTTTCTGAAAAATAATATGAAGTTCGTGAACCGTACTCTTACGGGACTTCAGAACAAGGAATTCATAAGCCGGCTGGAAAAAGAAAATCCCGATTTCCATAATTTTGTCTTACGGGTTACCGAATCGTTTTTAAAATTATACCAGGGCCTGGAGGAAATGTCGCTTTACCTGGAAGATAACGATTGCGGGCATATAATATCGGCGGTTCCTGTTTGCCAGGAAGCGCTAAAAAGGCTCGGGATGATCCATAAAGAGGCAAGGGATCAGTCCCGCCGCGGAGGAAGGAGACCGGCATGAACATAACGCCTGATTTTGATGCGCTCATAAAAGCTCTCGAAGACAGGAGCAGGGATACCAGGTATTTCTTTGACAAAAAAATCGGGGATGTGCTTGTCGTGGATGCAGGCGACAGGGAGGGCGCGCTTAACGTCGCCCAGAAAATCAAGGCCGACCCTGCAAGGTTCGCACAGATCCCCAAAATGCCGGCTGAAGAAGCTATAAAAGACATGGAGGCTTTTGCCGATTCCGGCAAGGATAAAAAACTTGCCGAAAGGATCCATGCGATAATCAGGGGCGGGGCTTCGTACAGGGATTTCAGGGACCTCATCGAGAGCAAGCCGGTGGAAAAGGAACGCTGGTTTAAATTCCGGAAAGACCGCATGATATTGAGAATTAATAACTGGCTTAAAACCATCGGGAAATAGCTTTTAACAATTATAGAAACGGCCGGGGTCCGGGCATCGGCGTTAACCGTCTTTAAAAAGCCGTGTATGTAAAATTTTCTTATTTTAATCGGTATTTTCAATGTTTATATTTAATAAACGGCTTAATGCCGCGGATATTCTTAATTTTATTCTAAAAAAAGCCCGCCGTTAAGGGATCCAACTTTTTGTCCTGTAAACGGCATGTAAAAATTCATAAAAGCCGTTAAATTGCCGCCTGAATAAAACCCTTATAGAATAACGATATTTTATGCCACAATTTTTTTGTCCGGCATAATAACGGGGTTATTATATATTTTTATCGTTTCTTTCCTTGCGTGAGCCTGTGTTATTCACTTTTATATAATTATTTATCCCTTCATACCGGGGTCTTAAGATATTTTTACACTTAAAACGGCGTTAATATCGGAATATTTTTTGCCAGGCAGCCTGATTTCCTTATTATATATAAAACGGAGACGGGCTTCAGCCTGTAACAGGGACAGATGGATCGGGTGCCGTTCGGGGCCGGGGCGGAAAAACCGGAACGGCGGAATTTATTCCGCTTCGCTTACCTTATTAATTGTAATTAATTGTACTGACTCCGGATCGAACGGCCGCGTCATCCTCGCACAAATGGCGGTTCGCGGGCAGAGTCCGCTGTTTGCGGGAATTATCAAATTAAACCGGCTATAATAATATAAGGAAGAACAGCGTCCGGCCCTTGCGGCATAAGCGACTGTCAGCCGGGCGGATTTTCACGATCACGGTACGGCAATGGTTCGCTTTTCATGAAACATGCGCCGTCTCCGGGGCGCCGGGCGAATTTAAACCCCGGGGCTGCCGCAAGTCTTATTTTACGGTACCTCCGGAAGAGGAAACCCTGCTCCCCCCCGTTATTATGGGAAAATTTTTGATCCAAAAGAAGGAATTCCGCATAACGGTGTAGAATACGGCGATTTATAAAACTAAATTTTTAGGAGGTATCGGAACATGGCAGTAAAAGCCAAAGAAGCGGTTGTCGGGAAAAAGGAACTCGTGGAGGAGCTCTCAAAGAAAACGAAGCTGACCAAGAAGGACAGCGAGATGGCAATCAATGCTGTTCTGGAGATCATCACTTCGAACCTGAAAAAGAAAAAGAGCATCCGCCTAATCCCCTTCGGATCTTTCGAAGTTCGGAGCCGCGCAGGACGCACGGGCCGCAATCCCCGTACGGGCGAAAAGATTAAAATCAAAGCCCGCAAAGTCCCCGCTTTCCGTCCGGGAAAAGCACTCCGCGAAGCAGTAAAATAAGCTCAAGACATAGTCAGTTAAAGGGGGAGCACATGTTCCCCCTTTTTTATTTCCCCTGTTTATCCCCGGCTTCAACCGGCGATGCCAGGTTAAATAAATTTACCGGTTTTATAATTGCTTTGCCTTCTCAAATTCGGATAAGATTCAATATCCAGCCGGGCGGGATTCGCAGAATATAACAGGAACAATCTATCTATTTTACTTTAAAAATAGAAGAAGGAATATCAGAGAACAGGTAGAATGATTCCGAAACGCGTATGATGTTTCGGGTTTAATAGCCCGGATTTTTTTACGTATTTTCCGTCGGTTGTATTACACGGCTTACGGGAAATCAAATTCCCTGAAAGGAAGAACTGCGTATGACCTGGGAAAAAATGAGGACTACCGTCATATTGTTTGTGGTGATACTGATAACGATAGGCGGGTTTCTTTATCTCTATGATTTCAAGAGCAATACGTTTCGTATCAAGCTCGGGCTTGATCTTCGTTCCGGTACTCATATCCTCCTGGAACTGGTGCCAGTGGAAGAGCCCGGTACGGGCAGTGTAAGGGAGATAACCCCGGAAATCGTCAAACAGACGAAGCGGATTTTCGAGCGGAGGCTCAATCCCAAGGGCGTTACGGAAATTATTATCCAGGAAGTCGGCAAGAACAGGATTTCGATAGACATCCCCGAGGAGACCGACGTAGAAAAGGCCGAAAAATTGATAAAGAAGACGGCCCGCCTTGAATTCCGCGAGATGAAATACGACCCGGTTACAAAGGAAGAAACCTGGATCACCGTTATGGACGGAAGCCACCTGACAAGAGCGATCGTCGACTTTTCCAACGGTGGCGCACCCGAGGTGTCTTTCGAACTGGACAAGGTAGGGGCCAAACAGTTCGCCGAGATAACCGAACGCCTTATTGATAAGCCGCTTGGAATTTTCTTTGACAAGGAAAAGATAAGCGCCCCGAAAGTTCAGACTGCTATACCTAACGGCAGCGGCAGGATAACCGGTATGGAGTCAACCGAAGCATGCCAGGAGCTTGCCACTTACCTCAATGCAGGCGCTCTCCCCGTGGACGTCAAGATCCTTGAATCCTCGACCGTAAGCCCCACCCTGGGGAAAGAATCGCTTAACAAAAGTCTTGCGGCGGGGCTGATAGGTCTCCTGATCGTCTGCATATTCATGATAGGTTATTACCGCCTGCCGGGAGTTATCGCAGATATAGCCCTGGTAATTTATTCGGTAATCTGCCTTTCATCCATGGTTCTTTTCGGCTTTGTCCTTACACTGCCGGGCATTGCAGGGTTTATCTTAAGCATAGGTATGGCGGTGGATGCGAATATCCTTATATTCGAGCGTTTGAAAGAGGAATTATGGGAGGAAAAAAGCCTCCGGTCGGCTATAGACCTGGGTTTCAAACGCGCATTTTCCAGCATCCTTGACAGCCACGTAACAATATTCCTGACGGCGGCGATCCTTTACGAGCTTGGCTCAAGCTCTATAAAAGGATTCGGCCTCACGCTTATGATCGGTACTTTCTGGAGCCTGATAACGGCAACCTTCGGGACCAGGATTTTCATCGATTGGCTTATGGAGAAAAAAATAGTTGTTTCACGCAAGATCTACGGAGAATAACCAGGAGGCAATCTCATGCAATATCTCAACATAACACCTCATGATGTTATCTGGATGGTCGTATTCGCCGCCGTCCTGATAGGAATCAGCCTGTGGGCCCAGTCGTTCAGGAAACGTCCGAAAGACATACTGAGCGCAAGCAATTACTTTTTTGTTTTCTCCGGGATTTTGCTGGTGCTCAGTATAGGGTCGCTTGTATTCAAAGGCGTTAACCTGGGGATGGACTTCACCGGCGGGACGATGCTGGAGCTTAAATTTTCCAGGACGGTTAACGCATCACAGTTGAGCGAAGCCATAGCTGCGGCTGACCCCCTGATATCAGAGCCTATGATTCAAATGATTGAAAAGAGCATAGGAGATACTTCCGATACTTCCCAGTCTATTATAAGACTTGGAAGGAAAGATGATAAAGGCAAACTTATACATCTCAGCACTGAACAGACAGGATTGCTCATTAAAGGCCTCGGGGAACGGCTGGGAAAAGTTGAGATCATCAAATCGGAAAGCATAGGCCCGGTAATAGGGAACGAGCTTATGTGGAAAGCCCTGGGAGCCATATTTCTCGCCCTGTTATTACAACTAATATACATCACCCTCCGTTTCGGAAACCAGACCCGTTTCGGCCTGGCGGCCGATATTGCGCTTGCGCACGACCTTGTTATAATGGTCGGCATCTATTCGCTGGTCGGCAGGGAAATGGACAGCCCCTTTATTGCCGCATTGCTTACCGTGATAGGATACTCCGTCATGGATTCAATCGTGATCTTCGACAGGGTACGCGAAAACCTGAAAGTTTTCGGGCTGAAAAAATATACGTATAAAGATATAATCAACATGTCTTTGAACCAGACAATGACAAGGTCGATAAATACTCTCCTGAGCGTGCTCCTGGTGTTGTTCGCGTTGTATTTCTTCGGCGGCGCCACGCTAAGGAACTTCGCGTTCGCGCTTTTGATCGGTTGTGCGTCAGGCGCGTACAGCTCGATATTTATAGCAAGTCCTCTTTTGATGCTGATTGATAATTTCTCCCGCAAAAGGGAACAGAAGGCTCAAGAGCTGCGCCGTTCCGAGCTTGAAGCGCGTGAAGCCGCCCGCCGCGAAAAAGCGGCAAAGCGCTCGGAATCCCGCGTAAAGCGGGGCGTTCAAACTCCCCTGGATGAAGATTATCCGTCCCCGGATGAGCTTGTAGAAAAAGAATCGTCCCCGGATATAATGAAAAAACGCATAGCAAGGCGGAGACGAAAGAAAAGGTAAACCGGGTAGAACGCCGCATACAAGCGGCGTTCTGTTTTTTAACAGGCTTCCGTAACGGCCGATATTCTTTCATATCCGAAAAAAATCAATATATCTGTATTGTGTATGAGCAGGAAAAACATTCATTATGTTATAATATTACCGGGCAACTGTTAATACTTATTTGAACCAGGCTTTGAAAAAAAATTCAATAGCATAACCGGGTAAGGAGATTTAAGCCGGGATGAAAATTCTGGTAGCGGAAGACGATCCGGTATCCGGAGACCTTCTGAAAAAATTACTTGGAATATGGGGATACGAAGTGATCCTTTCCAGGGATGGGAAACAAACCTGGAAAATCATAAGCGAAGCAGACTCCCCCAGGTTGATATTGCTTGATTTGAATATGCCGTACCTGGACGGGTTGGAAATCTGCAGGCGGCTCCGTAACGATTCGTATGTAAACCGTAACGGGTACACTTACATCATCGTTCTGACCGCCAGGGGAAGATCCGAAGATGTCATAGAAGGCCTGGATGCCGGGGCGGACGATTATATAACCAAACCGTACAACCCCGAGGAGCTTAGATACCGGATCCGGATAGGTGAGAGGATCCTGAATATGGAAAGCAATCTTAAAGATCTTTCCGCCATGGATTCTATGACGGGGGTATTGAGCCGCCATAAATTTATTCAGAGGCTTGAAGAAGAGCTTAACAGGTCGTTCAGGAACAATGAGCAGCTCGGTGTTATCATAGCTGATATAGATAACTTCAAGAAAGTCAATGAGCAATACGGGCACCAGTTCGGCGATCAGGTGATCCGGGATTTTGCCCGGTGCCTTGCCGATAATTGCAGGCCATACGATTTCGTAGGCAGGATGGGCGCTGAAGAATTCATTACCTGTGTGCCGGAAACTACCGTCGAAGAGGCGTTTTCCATAGCAAGACGGCAGAGAAACGCGGTTAACAAGCTGATTGTCCAGCCGGCCGAGGGCGGGGAGCTTGCACAGATCACCGCATCCTTCGGTATAGCGGTTTCCGAGCAGGGCTTCCAGGTGAAAGTGGACGAACTGGTACAACAGGCCGATGCTTTATTAAGGAAAGCCAAAGAAGACGGCCGCGACAGGATATACACTACAGACCCCGACATTAAAGAACCTTAATTAGGGAAGAGTTAAGAGGGAAGAGAGGGGGAGATGCAGGGAAGACACAAAGATTTAGAAGTATGGAAAAAGAGTATAAATTTTGTTGTTAAAATCTATGAAATAACCGGCCGTTTTCCGGAAAATGAGAAATACGGCATCATTGCTCAGTTGAGGCGCGCAGCAGTTTCCATTCCAAGCAATATTGCAGAGGGCGCCGCAAGGAAAACCCGGGCCGAATATATACAATTCTTATATATCGCACGAGGTTCAATAAACGAAATTGACACACAGATTGAAATAGTTAAACGGCTGAATTATATCAATGAAGAAAAATATACAGAAGTTATAAATTTACTTGATGAAATAAGCCGGCTCGTAAATGGATTGATAAAATCCCTGAAGGTAGTTAAGAGTTAAGAGGGAAGAGAGAAGAGAGGAATTATAAAAAGAAGCACCCCCTCTTCCCTCTTCTCTCTTCCCTCTTAACTTCTCCCCCGTGTGTGTTGTTTTATAAGGTTTGGTGTGCTAGAATGGTGATGGCATAAGGGGGTGAATGGATTCGACGGGATGAGTTCTGGCTGGAATTGCAGGTCGAGTTGGCGCAAGATCGTAAAAATTGTGCAAAAACAATAACTGCCAATAACGAACTGGCACTGGCTGCCTAACTGAGGCAACCCATCCTCGCGGTTTCTCCGGCGGGGCCAAAGAGGGTGTCATTTACGCCGGATACTAAAGGCTGATTGCCCTGGCGGCTTGAGGGAATGTAAAGGGGCTGGGCCGAAGCCATCCCGTCCGGGGGAGGGCCCAAAGCCGAGATGAAATACCCGGTCTAAACCTGTAGAGATTCCTTCCGGGGCCTTTTCGGACGCGGGTTCAATTCCCGCCACCTCCACCATTCGACGCGCCACAAAGATTCTTTGTGGCGCGTCGAATGGTGGCTCGAGCAAGCGAAGCGCGTCGAGGGGCAAAGTTTCTCTTTGTGGCTTGCTCGTGGCAGGCCATCAGGGCTGATGAGAACAAAGTCGAGTGGTGTTGCAATGTACTATATCTATGTCGTCCGATGTTCTGGTGGCACTTACTATGTTGGCCAGACCCACGACCTGGAAGCTAGGGTCGTGATCCATAATGAAGGCCGAGGGGCTGCCTACACGGCCTCCTCCACCGGAGGCTGTTTGTTGTAAGAAAGGAAAAAATTAAATGCCTACACAATGGTATGAAAAAGTTTTCGAAAATTTTGCCTGTCAGTATGATAAGGAATGTTTCACTCAGGGAACAGTCGGCGAAGCGGATTTTATTGAAAAAGAACTGGACTTCGACTGCTCAAAAATCATCCTGGATATAGGCTGCGGAACGGGAAGACATGCAGTCGAACTGACAAAACGGGGATATTCCGTTACGGGGATCGATATGTCGGAAAACCAGCTTGCACATGCCCGTCAAAAAGCAAATGAAGCAGGCGTAACCGTCAATTTCGAGCTGAGAGACGCCAGGGAGCTTGATTATGCCGGATCATTCGATCTTGTAATGATGCTCTGTGAAGGCGCTTTTCCCCTGATGGAAACGGATGAAATGAATTTCAAAATTCTTGGCAACGCTTACCGCGCCCTTAAGCCCGGAGGGAAGTTTATTTTTACGACCCTGAACCTGCTTTTTCCCCTTGCCCATTTCGGCGAAAATTTTATCTGCGGCTATGATGAAAACAAAAATTACACGGATAAAGTTTTTGACCTTGCCACTTTCAGGTTACACTCCGTGTTTTCTTTCCACGATGATGACGGCGTGGAGCAGTCCGTCCACAGCAACGAGCGTTATTATGCCCCCGGTGAAATCAGATGGATGCTTGAATGCCTGGGGTTCGGTGAGATAGTTGTTTCCGGTTGTGAGTTGGGACATTTCGACAGGGAACGGCCTCTTTCCACAGATGACATGGAAATACTGGTAACGGCGGTGAAGCCGGGGTAACTTGTAAGGTTAAATCGAAGCCGCAGGTTATAAGTGCTGTGCATTGACTGGCATATAACCTTTATTTTCCTGTTTCCCGCAGCGCTTCTTTCACCGATTCGTTATAATGATGCAGGAAGACGCGCCGCCCCAAAAATTCTCTCAGCCATCCGGGCCACCCGGGATGGCTCCGCCACAACGTGTGACATGTTTTCGAGATCCATTTATTTGCGGTCAGGTCTCCCCACATGATGAAAAGCGGGTGTGTGCCGGTAGCCATCCGTACTTTGAATTCGGGATGGCGTTTCAAATAAATCACTGCGCTTCTGCCCTGCTCCCGCGCCTTGGCGATCATCATGTCCAGATTATGGTGTATCCATATCGGCCTGAAATGATAAATATAAGCGTCCATGCTGAACTTCATGCGGTACCCGGCTTTTTTGAGCCGGTAGCCCGCCTCGTTATCTTCCCAGCCGTACTCCGTGAACTCTTCGCAGAAGCCCCCTTCTTTAATGAACCCGTCCCTGTCCACCGACACGTTACAGGTACAGAAAAGGGCCGTCGAGCAGTCCTTTATAGACGGTTTCAGCCCTTCAGGGAATTCGTGCTTTTCGATGTCGATTATCGGCCCGCGGCCTACGGCTTTCGGGCCGCCTTCATGGAGGGCCATGTGGGAAGATAAAAACGACGGTGGAGCAAGGACATCGTCATCACAGAAAAGGACTATTTTGCCCGATGCCTTTTCAAGCCCGAAATTCCGGGCTTTGGCCCTGCCGCCTTTTTCGATGTAAAAATATTTCAGAGCATAAGGCATCGATAAATTCGCTATTACTTCCCCTGCGTCGTCGGTCCCCCCGTCATCGACGACGATGATTTCATACCGGTCATGAGCAAGATCCTGCTCGGCCAGGGAACGGAGGGTTGCAGGCAGCAGGACGGCCCTGTTGTGCGTACAGATAATTACGCTGATATCCAGGCTCACGGGCGTCCCTCCCCGATGAATCCGGCGACGGCATCGACCAGCCTGTCGGCGGAGCCTTTGAACGGCGAATACAACTCCAGGAGCTTCCTGTTCATGTCTTCTCTTTTTTCGGGATTTCTAATCAGGTCGGCGCATTTATTCGCAATGTCTATGGGGTAAATTGTCCCCATCATTTCGGGAACGATTTCTTCTCCGGCGAGGATATTGGGCTGTGCCATGAAGCCGAATTTGCCTGCGATTTTAAGAAGGATGCGGCCTTTTATATAAGGCCCGACCGCCGGGATATAATCCAGGAGGCCGATGATGCCGTAATGAGGTATTTTGGACGGGTCGTTCAGCGGCAGGAAAACCAGCATCGGCCTGCCAAGGACTCCCGCCTCTGCGGTCTTGGTGCCGGGGATCATTATCACGAGATCGGCGGTTGAAAGGAGCGGCTTTTGATGTTCCGTTATAAGCTTGAAGCCCGCTCCGTGTTCAGAAATCACTTCCCCGGTTTCCGGGTTATAGCGACCAGGGATCCCTGCCATCTTCGGGTGGGACTTGATATCGGAAAGAACGGCTTCCAGCTTATCTTTGCTTATGAAAGGGGACACCATCATGTAAAATTCCGATTGGGGATATTTATCTTTCAATATGGCCGATACATGTAAAAAAAACGGGATCAGCGGCTTCAGTTCGCTGACCCGGCTGCCGGGCATGAAGCAGAACCTTATCGCTCCGGGAGGCTTGAAGCAGGGAGGAGATTCGTTCATTGCATCGCCGACTTCGTCCGCCACCAGATCGCCGGTTTCGAAAATCTTTTCCCACTTGATGCCCTGTCCCAGGAGCCTTTTCGTATCTTTTTCGCTTTTGACGAAATATGCGGTGATGTATTTATCAGCCGATTTTCGCGCCCATATATAAGCGAACGTGGGGAGCCCGAGGCTTTTTGAAAGCATCGAAGCGTAAAAGAGGTCGCCTCCGAAGTGAAGCACGGCGCCCTTTTTTTCGGGCCTGAGGCTTTTTCTGAAATTTACAAGACCGCCCGGCGGTATCACGCGGTCAACTTCAGGGAGCGATTCCAGGACGTCTTTTTCCGTCCCGGTGGAAAAAGAGCACGGGAGCAGTATGACGGTTACCGTGCTTTCCGGGAATTTCCTTTTCAGCCGCTTTATGACCGGGCTTACAAAACCTCCGACCTCGCCCGGGGAGTTGGCGGTGATGTAGAAATTATAAACCGGGGCCACCCCCATTTTTGATCTTATTTGCAATGCTTGTCGTGCTGTGCCCCGGCACGAGCGGGATAAGCCGGACTTCGCCCCCGTAACCTTCGACTATCTTTGCTTCGGGGATTTCCTTTATGTCGTAGTCGCCGCCTTTTACATGGATATCGGGCTTCAAAACCGAGATAAGCTCTTCCGGGGTGTCTTCGGGGAAAATCGTAACGGCGTCAACAGGCTCAAGCGCGGCCAGGATCTCCGCCCTGTCCTCTTCGGGGACGAGCGGGCGCGAAGGCCCTTTCAGCCTCCTGACCGAATCGTCGGAATTGATGCCGACGACGAGAAAATCTCCCAGTGCCCTTGCTTCGTAAAGGAGTCTTACATGGCCGAGATGGAGGATGTCGAAGCACCCGTTGGTAAATACGACGGTCTTCCCGCGGGAGCGCAGATCGGAGACGAGATTTAAAAGCTCCTGCCTCGATAAAAAATTTTCTCTGCCCAAGGTCAATCCTCTTCTCCGGCTGAATCCAGGAGTTCTTCCACCGTAAGTGTCGCCGTGCCTATTTTTCGGACGACCACCGCCGCGGCAAAATTGGAAAGCTGGACGGCCTGGTACAGGTTGGCACCGCATGCCAGGGCCAGGGTGAGCGTGGCAAGGACCGTATCTCCTGCGCCGCTTACATCATATACTTCGCTGGAAAGGGCCGGGATATGCCTTATCGAGCCGTCATTGACGAAGAGCGACATGCCGTGTTCCCCCCGCGTTACCAGGACGGCTTCGCATCCAAGCTCGGAAAGCAGTTTCTCGCCCACGAGGCCCAGTGTATCACCGTTTTTTATCAGGATGCCGGTTGCGCTGTCGGCTTCTTTTTCATTCAGGCTCACTATGTTGAATTTTTTGAAAAGCCTGATGTTCTCAGGCTTCGGGCCGCCGGTTAAAATTGTTTTATTGTCCTTTGCGTATTTTACAAGACCTTTCATCAGCACCTTGTTTATGACGCCCTTCCCGTAATCCGAGACCAGGACGGCATCGAAACGATGGCCGCCCTCAAGCGATTCGATAATTTTGTTGGATAATTTCTCATCGATTTCTTCCCTGGTTTCCATGTCCGCCCTGCAGACCTGCTGGTGATGCGCTACTATGCGGGTCTTTGTAGTTGTCGGGCGTGCGTTTACGGCAAGCATGGATTTGGTATTGACCCCGCGGGATTTCAACTCCGACGCAAGCAGCGCGCCGGAATCGTCTTTTCCGATTATCCCCGCCATGGAAACTTCGGCTCCCAGTGAGCAGAGGTTGTTTACCACGTTGGCCGCGCCGCCGGGCGTATAAGTCCTTCGCGTTACCTCTACCACGGGTACCGGGGCTTCCGGCGATATCCTGGAAACCTCGCCCCAGAGCCATTCGTCCAGCATACAATCCCCGACGACCAGGATCTTTTTCTTGGTAAATTTGTCGATTATATGTTTGAAATCCGATGGGGTCACGGCATGGAACTCCTTTTTTCTTTGATCTTTTCCTCGCTCAGGTTTTCAAATATCCATTCTACCGCCCGGGGCAAATTCCTTGCGATATAATCGGGCTCGGTATCGGGGCGGCCGTATGGCGGCTCGGCTCCTTCGCCCCTGATAAATATGGTTTTGGTCCCTGCGGCTTTCCCGGCCCCTATATCCGAAGGCTTGTCGCCTATGGTATAAGAGCTTTCAAGATCCAGGCCGTGCTCTTTAGCGGCAAGGATCAGCATCCCCGGCGACGGCTTCCGGCATTCACAAAAGAGCGTGAACTCGGGGACGGTGCCCTTGTCATGGTGGGGGCAGAAGTACAGGCCGTCCAGCCTGACCCCTTCTTCCTCAAGCAATTCCTCCATGCGCCGTGTTACGGTATGGTAATCTTCCAGGCCGTAAAGGCCCCGGGCAACGCCGGACTGGTTGCTTATCATTATCAGGGCGAACCCCATATCTTTTGCTTTCCGAAGCGCCTCGGCGGCTCCGGGTATTATCTTTACCCCGCCGGGATCTGCAAGGTAGCCGGCATCCTCTATGATAGTGCCGTCCCGGTCAAGGAAAAGAGCCGGTCTCAAATTCATGAAGCCTCCGCTATAATCAACACAGGCCCTGCGGCCCTCTTTATTGATTCTTTATCCCGGCGGAATCCCCTTTCGAGTCGTTAATACAATCAGGTTCCGGCGCCGTACAACACCTTTTCGATAAAAGTCCCGAGGCCGCCTCCCTGACCGCTCCGGCGCTTATGCCCTCATAGCAGACGAACCCGGTACAATTCTCTTTAATACAACTCTTGGAGCAGTTATAATCATCGGGGACGAGGACCCTGTAGCGAGTGCCCAGGGGACGCCACCTGTCGGGGAAATCGCTTTTCAGCCCGAAGATAGCTATTGTAGGGACGCCCAGCGCGGCGGCGATGTGGGCAGGGCCGGAATCCGGGCATAAAAGGAGCGAGGATTTTGAAATAATTGAGCACAGGAGCCGCAGACCCGTTTTGCCGCAGATGTTGTACATGCCGTCTCCTGCTTTTTCCGCGATGGCGGAAAAAGCTTCCTTTTCGTCGTCGGTGCCTGTCAGGAGAACGGGCATGCCGGTTTCGTCTCTGAGCGCGGCGGCAAGCCCGGCGAAATGATCCGTCGGCCATGTTTCAGGCGTTATGGGGATGCCTTTGCCGGAGTGAAATATAACGAAACCGTTTTTCGGTTTTATCCCGATGTTTTTGAGAAATTCTGCGGCCTCCTGTTTTTCTTCCGGATCGAGGTAAAGGAAAAGGCGCTCGGCTTTTGCATCTGCGCCCAGGGCGCGGGCATAATCCAGCAGGATATCGGCCCAGTGGCTTTCCGTATCGCCGTGCTCCGATCGGACCCGGACTTTGTGAGTATATAAAAAGCTGTAGGCGAGGCGGGAATCCTGCCCGACGCGGACAGGGATACCGGCAAGCGTTACAAGCCATGCTTCGGGGGCCTTGCTCCAGAGGACTACAGCACGGCTGAAATTTTCTTTCTTAACGATGGAAAGCGTTTTTAAGAAGCCTTTCATCGTATCAAGGTCTTCGGCGGCGGTTTTGATGATGCCGGAGACGGCAGGGTTTCCCTTGAGGAGGGGCGCAGCGGAATTTTGAACGAGGGCCGTGATTTCGGTTTCGGGGAATTTCGATTTCAAAGCTTCGAAGACCGGCGTCCCGCAGAGCAGGTCGCCCAGACCGCCCCTGGCAAGGATCACCAGTGTTTTATCGCCTCCGCTCACAGGCTTTCCTCCAGCAATTTTTTTGCCCCGCTTATAATCTCGCCGATATTTTTCTCAAAGCCTTCGCCCTGCACTTTTTCGGGCCTGAAGATATTTACATGCGGGACTCCCCACGGTTCCCAGCGGGCATGTTCTTTCCTCTTAAACTCCTCGAATACGCTTACCACGGGCGTTCCCAGGGCGGCGGCCACGTGGACAGCGCCGCAATCCCGCGACACTACCACGCAGCAATGGGGGAACAGGGCGGCCCATATCCTGAAATCAAGCCCTGCCGCGGTTACCGTTCCGGCAGGAAGGTCCGCTTTTATGGAATTCAGGAGATCCTCTTCTCCCGGCCCGCATGTAACAAGCAGCCTGCCACCGGGGATAAGCTCCGAAAGCCCCTGCCCCAGGCTGATGAGATAATCGTCTCCCCAGCCGCCTTCCTTCCATTTGAGGGGGAGGTGCCACATTATCAAAGGCTCGTCTTTTATTCCGTGTTCCGACAGGAATTTCTCGGCTCCGTTCTTTTCATCTTCCGTAAGATAAATCCGAGTATCCCTTACAGGCTCCGACCCCAGCCCCAGCATATTGAGAAGGGCCAGGTTCGCATCGACCTCGTGAGGGAGTTCGGCCTTATTTTTTTCCATCATGGCGGGGTGGACATAGCGGCGGTTCAGCCTCGTCATGCTTTTCAAAACTGATATGGGCTTGTCGGGGAGGTAATACCCGGCCCTGATCTTCGCCTCCGAAAGATAAGCAAGCAGTACCGCTTCGTCCCTGGGATCAAGACACAACGCCAGGTCGGGCCGTGTCATCGCATCGTTTAGAAATTTTTTCTTATCTCTGTTCGAAGGCAGGCTTTCCCTGTCGTAAACTATGACGCCGTCGATATCGGGGTTCCCGCGCAGGGCAGGCTCGGTGTACCTGGTGCAGAGCATGGCGATGCGTGCGCCGGGCAGGTTCTTCCTGAGAGTCGAAAGAGAGGGCGTTGCCCAGAGAACGTCGCCTATGTGGTCGAGCTTGATTACAAGAATATTTTTTAATTCTTCAGAAGCCAACGGGAGAGCCTCCCTGCTCTTCGGCAAAATCCTTCAATTGATTTATTATCTTCCCGACAGTTCTTTCGTCAAGTACAGGAGATGATTGGACAACAATTCTCGATCTCCCTTTCCACGGACCCCATCGTTGTGAGCAGTAATCGAAATTTTTCCAGGGGAAGACATCCAGGACGGGAGTCCCCATCGCAAGCGCAAGGTGGACGACGCCGGTATCCCACGACACGAACATGCCGGTAACGGACAAAAGAGCCGCCATCTGCCCCAGGGAAAGGCCCGATATTATTTCTATGCCGTTTTTTTCAAGTTTTGCCCTGTATTCGGGCAGGCATTTTTCTTCGAGCGGCCCTGCGCTTACCGCCCATGCATATCCCGGCAGGGAGTTTTTAATATCGAAGGCCAGCTTTAAAAAATTATCACCGTGCCAGCCGTAGCCGAACGCCTTGGAACAAAGCTGGATAACGGCCAGAGGCTTATCTTTGCCAAGGCTTTTTTTGATCTCGCAGGCCGTCTTTAATTCTTCATCAGTTACCGGGAATTCGATGACAGGCTTTTCTGGCGGCTCGGCCCCGATATGCTTTACAAGGCTGCATAACGCCTCCACTTCATGCGGCAGGGGCTTCCCTTCTCTCTGTGCCATATCAGCCGGGTGTGGTATCCTCTGTGTCATGAAGAGAAGGTCGGCAAGATAGACAAGCGGCTTGCCCGCAAGGTAATAGCCGATGCGTTTTCGGGCCCCGGAAAGATACGCCAGGTAATTGACCTTGTCAGCCGGGCCCATGACGAGCGCGATGTCGTATTTCTGCTCTTTCAGCCTGCGGACAACTTCATCTTTTTCTTTTTTGCCCCATGCCGCATTGTATTTGAAAACCCTGCTTATGCCCGGCATCCTTCTTCCGGCGTCTTCTGCATAAGGCGTGCAGAGGAGGTGAAGCTCGGCCTCCGGCATGGAGGCGGCAACAGCGCCCGCCGCGGGAAACGCCCACAACACGTCCCCCAGGTGATCCATCTTTATTACCAGGATCTTCACAACTTCATCTCCAACCGTCATTCCCGCGAAGGCGGGAATCCAGATTATAAGCCAATGATCAACCTCTTTTTTTCACAGTTTCATCTCCAGGGCCAGTTTCCGCACTTCTTCCAGAACATCTTCCGCCGTTATCGATCTAATACAACAGAACTTCGGCTCGTGATCACAACGGTTGAACTGGTCATAACACGGGGAACATTCTGTTTTCGCCATGATTCCCCTTGCTCTGGGGTATGTGGAGATCCTGAGTCCGGGCGGGATAACGCTGAAAATCCCGATACACGGGACATCGAAAGCCGCGGCGATATGGAGGAACGAGCTGTCCGGCCCGACCAGCATGGAGCTTGATTTTATCAGCGCGGCGGCCCTTCCCAGGGTGGTTTTAGCAGTGAGATTATACAACCCCGGCGTTTCAAATTCCCTGCCCCTGTCGTCCAGGAGCAAAACCATCCAGCCGTCATCGGCAAGGAGCCGGGCCAGTTTCTTAATGTTGTCCCACGGCCATAGCCTCGCCGGGGAATTCGCCCCGGCCTGAAGCGATATGACTTTTTCAAAGTTCAAATTGTTTGATCTGAAAAATTTCTCAACCCACTTTTCATCCTCGCCCGATATGTAAAAATCCGGGGTACTTTTAACGAGATCAACTCCGGCAAGCCCGGCCAGGCAGGGGATGGCGGGGATTCCCCGTTCCATTTCGATTAAGCCCCTGAAATCGAGGATCTTGTCGGCTTTCAGGATATCGGTATAGCAGTCATACGGGGCCTCCCAGGGGAGGATTTTCGAGACGAAGGGGTTATGCCACAGCGCCCGGCGGATCCTCGTGATGTAATTGATTTTCATCTTCGGATATTTTTCATGGAGTGCCCGTATAACGGGAGTCGTCATTATGACATCGCCAAGCTCCCCGCCCCTTATTATAAGCAGTGAGCCTTTCGGGTTCAGATTCCCGCAGGCCTTGTCTTCGATGATTTTTTCGATTTCGGGAAGACAGTTCCAGCGGTCTCTCGATTCAAGCGGGATATCTACAGGGCTGAAGTCCGGCGGAGAAGGCGGCTTCATCATGTACATGAATTTCGAGATCTGGTTGTACCCCGCATACATGATGAGGAGCATCACCGCAAGTCCGAAATTTTCGTTTATCAGGTACATCAATTCGACGACTATGAAGACGGCGAAGATCATCTGGAACTTACAATTGGCATCGAAAAAAACCAGCCTCAGCGTGAGGAGAAAAGATTTTCCAAGCGGCATTTTTATCCCGGCCTTTTTCAATTTTCTTATCAGCGGTATCCAGAAGATGATTATCGTAAAAAGCAGGGACGGCACAAAGCACGATACCACAAGCCAGAAATGGTGCTCGGAAAGGTTTTGTGCAAGGGATTCAAGCCAGTCGGGATACAAGCGCCTTTCGATTATCAGGGGAAAATAAACGGCGAAAAGGCAGGCCGCTATAACCACCAGGAAAAATATGAATTCAGGGGCGGATACTTTGATCCTGTTCAGATCCGACAACTGCTTGAGGAACTGTTGTATTCTCAGTTTCCTCCAGCTCATCAACGGCCCCGTATGTTGTAGAGTTTATAATCTGCGACGGCAAGCTCGAAAAGGTGGTTCCATTTATCCTGAAAGGATTTCGGCGGGAACAATTTTTTTATAGTTTCTCTTGCGGCTTCGCCCATTGATTTTGCAAGGCCGGGATCGTTAAGGAGCATTTCGAGCTTTTCTTTAAGGAACCCGATGTCGTTTGAAACGAAGCCGTTGACCCCGTTCTTGATGATATAAGACGCATCGCCGTAATCCAGGCTCAGGGCAGGCGCTCCGGTTGCCATAGCTTCGAGCATGGACATCGTAAGGGGCGCATCCACTGTGTTCAGGTAAACGCGCGATTTGCGGTAAATCTCCTTTAATTCTTCATGTTCCGTAGTGTGGACGGAGCCGGGCGTCTCGGGGTTGTTGCCAGCAAGGAGCCATTTTGAGCCGCCCGCTATTTTCAAAAACAGGTCGAGGTGGCACTCTTTCCTCGGCGCGGCATGGTTTGCCACCATCAGTACGTGAGGCTCGCTCCCATGATAGCCGCTCCATTCTTCGGTGTCGATGGAATGATATATGACGAAACCCGCTTTCAGTTCTGACTGGAGGAGGCACGTGTGGCTTATGAAAGCCATCGGGACATGTGGCGGGACTTTTTTCAGGATTTTCCGGTCGCTGCCCACGAGGTGTGTCTGCAATGCAATGACCTTGGGGATGTCCCAATCGCGCACCTGCCAAAAAATCTTCGCGGAGTTACAGAAGAAAAGGTCGAAGCCATGATAATCCGGCATCTCGTCAATACAATCGATATTTTCAGGGTGTTTCCTGCTCCCGAAATCGCACTTCGCGACATCCTTACAGACACGCGTGAATTCGTGGCCTGTTTTTGCAAGCTCGTATTCGTACCCGCCGTGATATGCGTAAGAGAGGATCTTCACAGGGCCGCCTCCGCACGATTTTTCCCCGCAGCTTTTTGATATATCTTTTCCATCTTTTCCCCGTAAGCCGATATTGTAAAGTTATCCAGGCAGAATTCCCTGGCGCTTTTGCCGAGTTCATCGACGAGATCAGGGTTGTTCAACAGGCGCCACAGCGCGTCGGAGATGTCTTTTTCGGAAAGCGGATCAACACAACAGCCGGTTTTTTCGTGGATAACGGTATCGGCGGGGCCTCCCCTGGAAGATGCCAGGACGCATTTGCCCAGCATGCCCGCTTCTACGGGAACAAGCCCCAGCGGCTCGTCAAGGGGCAGAAACGCCACCATGTAAGATTCGGCCATAAATCCCAGGAGGGCTTCGCGGGAAAGAGGGCCGGGCAGGCTGACGTTTTTCCCCAGCGACAATTCTTTGATGAGCGATTCCAGGTTCTTTCTTTCAGGCCCTTCGCCGACTATGACGAGGGCCGTTTCCTTTTTCAATTCGGGATGCTCCCTTAACAGGCGGCCGAAAGCCCGGATCAAACCTCCGAAATTTTTCTGCGGATACAACCTGCCCAGCGAAGCTATGATTTTCTTATACGGCCGTGTTTTTACAGAGACAGGCCGGACGGGAGGGACACCCGCTCCCCCGATTTCGATCTTGCGCCCGTATAGCTCCTCACACTTTCCGGCCATGAAATTACTGAGAGCAAGCACGAGGGAGAAGCTGGAGACGGCCTCTTTATCAGCACGGACAGCCGGCGTATCGGGGATCACGGGAGGCTCTTTTTCCATGAGGGCATAGTAATCGGCCTGTGTAACCCCTTCATAGTACCGGCCGGGCGGCTCGAAACAGCTCCATATAACGGGCGGGAATTCGGAGCCTGCCTTTTTCGCATGGTAAACCCAGTGATAAGAGGGGAAGTTGAAAGCGTTGACGATATCGTAGCCCCTCAGTTTTTCGGCAAGCCTTCCGCCTATATGTTTCATGACACGCGGGGAATGGCTCTGTATTATGAAGCGGTCATCGACGGGGGTTATATTAAAGCCGCCTTTGAAGTTCACCTTGTACCTGGAGAGAAAAAGCGGCAGTATGGCGGGGTCCCAGTAATTCATGGAGATTTTATGGACATCGATGCCGGATTTTACGAGATGTTCTCTTGTTTCGTCACAAAAATCCCCGGCAAAGACGGAGACCTTATGATCCCTGCGGGCAAGTTCGCGGGCAAGCCAGCTTATGAGGTTTTCCGCACCACCCATCACCCGGAAACATGTATGTACAAGCGCTATTTTCATGGAAGATAGATTCTCTTTTTGTGCCTGCGTTCCTTTTCGGGAAACTTTACCGGCGGAAAGCCTTGAAAAAGAGATGTCCCTGAAGGTATCATTTCAGAAGCAATTGAAGGAGCGGAATATCCGAATGAAGAACCGAACCCGGATGGAAACAGAACTCCCTGTAATAAAGCTGCGCCCGGTAGTGGTCGATGATTTTGAAATTCTCTGGAGATGGCGGAACGACCCCGAAAACCGGAAACAGGCGGTAAGCCCCGAATTCATACCCAGGAGCCATCACCGGTTGTGGTGTATTACCGCTATGAACTCGGGCAACCCCAGGGTTTATGTTATCGAAGATGTGGACGAAAACCCGGTGGGGGAAATCCGGCTCCAGGATAATCAAGACGGGAGCATCGAGCTTTCCCTGGGCATAGGCCCGGATTTCAGGAGGAAAGGTTTCGGGACCGCCGCCATAATAAAGGCTTGTTCTATTGCCGAAAACGAAGGCTTTGAAAAGGTGCTTGCATATATAAGGATCGAAAACGAAATCTCGGTGAGGACATTTAAAAAAGCAGGCTTCAGCTTTGTAAAAGAGTTGGATTTTAACGGCGCGAACAGCCTGGAGGTGGAATGGAAACCGGGCTCCGGGGGCGCCTAATCTTTATAAAATTCACGATCTTCGGGGGCGGGGTTTCCCCGCCTGCTTAATTTCCAGTTTCCAGTCTCTAGTCTCCAGTCTGCAGGTTATGACGGCTCCGGGTCGAATGATCTTCAAAAATATTTCGGGAACGGTTTGCGCATTATGTCTATTTTAAAAAAGCTTTTTCTGGCGATAATATATGCCGTAATATTTATTGCTTATAAGATCAGAACATTCTTATTTACGGCAATCAGAAACTCGATGCCCGCAGACGAATCTCCCATGAAAAGCGGGGACACCTTCTACGACGCCAACCTCAAAGCCAGGGAGTTGTGGGAGAAAAACAAAGACTCCCTCCTGAAAAAAGCTGTGAAGAGGCGGTGCCCTTTCTGCAATTCCGACGAATACGACATTGCAGCTTATACCCAGGACGGCTACGAGCTTGCCTGTTGTAAAGTCTGCCGGATGGTTTATATCCCGCGATACCTGCCCGCCGCGGTCTGGGACGAGTATTCGGTCGAAAACCCGTTCCTGGACGAGGCCAACATGGAAACTATCGGGATGTCTGCAGGCGGCGAGGTTTTTGAAAGGGATAAGGAGAGGTTCGGCTTTTACCTGAAAAATATCAGGAAGTTCAAGTCCGGCGGGAAACTGCTGGATGTCGGCTGTTTTACGGGGAACAGCCTGGTGGTCGCGCGAGATCTGGGCTACGAGGCTTACGGGCTGGAAAGCCGCCCTCTCCCCGTTGAGTTCGCCAGGGAAAAAAGGGGCTTTGATGTCAGGCAGGGGAAGGCCGAGGATCTCGGGTCAGTTTTTCCCGGCGAAAAGTTCGATGTCATAACGTTGTGGGAGACGCTGGAGCACCTGGCAGATCCCGGCGGTATAATCCGCTCTCTATCGGATGCACTGAACCCCGGCGGCATCCTGGCCGTAACTACCCCGAACTGGGACAACACCGAAATCCATCTCCTGAAGGAACATTGCTTCCATATAACAGGCAGCGGCTACCTTATGCTCGGCCATATCAACCTCTTTTCTCCCCGTCACCTGATCGAATTCCTGGAGAAATACGGCTGCCGCACCGTCGATTGGAAAACTCACTTCAGCAGCAATTACCGGAATATGTACAACTATTGGACAATGCATTACGAGCGGATCGACAGCTATGCCAATTACGGCAAAACGCCCGGGACGAACTGGCGGAACGAACAGGAGAAAAAGATTCACCTTCAGACGGAAAACCTGATAGCGAAGTTGTATGGGCCTTTGAGCTACGCGGAGAACCTTATGAAACTCGGCCCGATAATGCTCGTAATATCGAAGAAAGGGTAAAATTCGCCCCGGTAGTGTCCAATAAAAATTAGGCATAATGGCAGTTTGCCGTTGTCGCGCTTGAGTTCATTAAGAATTGAATTCTCAAGAGATACAGGATCAACGATGCAGATTTTCTCAAGTTGCCTGTTGTGTGGATAATATGATTGTTTTTCTTCTGGATTCCAGCTTTCATAGATGACGGGGAGTTCTTGCTCCGGATCTGTATAATTTATTGCGGGCGCTCGTGCCAACCCGACATCCCCCGAACCCCCTGGTACAACCCGGTAACATAGTTTACAAAACTGTCCGATACATCGTTTACACATTTGCTTTGACCCCTTCAGGTTCCTTCCACAGCAGCCTGATTATTTCATCCTCCACCTTCCTCGGCAGCCTCTTGTATTTTTTACCGTCTATCACCACCAGCGGCTTATCGCCATAATATGCCGCCAGCCGTTCCGGAGCTATTTCCGTTATTCCC
>JAMCWD010000044.1 GCA_023475345.1 Chloroflexota bacterium
ATTAAGTAATATTCCTGGTTCATGTAAACTTCCGCGATCAGGTATCTCAGGATGTTCATGTTTTTAGAATTCAGTTTTTTGTCAGACTTTGAGATTTCGTTCAGCGCCTTCCGTGCTGCGGCGAGATGCTCCAGGCCGGTTTTTTTGTCGCCCTTTAGGAAGTATGCCTTTCCAAGATTGAGCCTGTACAGGATAAGGTTTTCTTCGATGCCCGGATCTTTTTCGCCGTTTTCGTCAGGATGGGAAAAGTTACCGTTATTTCGGGACGCCAGTTCTGAAGATAAAACCGTTACAAGATGGGAATATTCCATTATCGCATCGTCTGCATCCATTCTTTCAAGGTATTCGTCCGCCAGCATGCTCCTGAGATAATTTTCTTCCCGGGGCCTGTATTTATCGAGGATTTTCCTGGCGGCGGAAAGCTCCGTCATGCCGGAAGAGCCCGGCTTTACAAGGTTTCTGAAAAATCCCTTTGATCTGAAGCTGTCGTTATCCCTCTTGACGCGGGCCATGGTCAGGAGATAGAAATCTTTTTCGCATACGGTTTTGGAATGCATTATGCTTTTTTTAAATTCTTTTTCGGCGTCGTTATACTGCCCGCGGGAAAGAAGCTCGAACCCCCTGGATCTGTTCAGTTCTTCGAAGTTGGCAGGGCCGTTTGAGCCAGGGACTTGATTGAGATAATTATCGTTGTAAAAATACAGATAAAGGATTATGCCGATCCCGGCTGTTATCAGAAGAATCGCCCATCCCAAATATTTTTTCGTATCGAACACCTTCTGTTTTGAAATTCACTGTCCGGAAATATGCTTCATCAATTATTCAGCCTGATATCCGATGAAAATTGAATACCCACCCAAGTAAATTATATGGCTGAAAAAAGAAATAAAACAATCCCATTAAGCGTGTATTATTTTCATATATATCAGCGAAAAACTCGATTATTTTGCTGGCAGTTGAAAGGCGGTCAAATAAAAATTCTTATATATCAAGAAACTTTACACACAGGCTCAAATACGAACCCGGCAAACATGCCTCCCCGGTCTTAGAAGTTTTCGATAAAATCACTCCCGGGAATTAGACGGGGGAATCCTATGTTAAAGGACAGGGATTTTGTCACACCCAGGGGGCCTTTTCCCTGTCCGATGACAAATTTTATAAAAGGGCTTGCATTGCAGGACGATAATAGTTAAAATAGATGCTCAAGGCCGGGGCGTAGCGCAGATTGGTAGCGCGCTGTGTTCGGGACGCAGAGGCCGGCGGTTCAAGTCCGCCCGCCCCGACCATGATTCAAATTTTATGCCCGGTTAATCCGGGCATTTTTGTTTCCCTTGTAAAAATCAGATACTCTTGAATGGGCAAAGACTGCCGCACCCGCCCGGTTACTTATTATCCCGGCATTCACAATGCTTTATATGAAAGGGATTCGAGGTAATCCGGCGAAATTAATATTGGGTAGTTTACTATTACACCAGGAATGATGATTTGCACAAAAATATGAATAATTTTTCAGGACAATTTGAAGATGGTTTAGCTCAGCTTGAAGATGATTTAGCTCATAAAAAAGTGAGCAAAGGTGAAGGTACAGGGCCGATAAGCAGAATACTCTCTAATGTTAATCTTCTTGTTTTAGTATTTTTATTAGTTACGTTATTCAAGGCCCAACTTTATTGGCCTGCTCTTTTGATATTGGTATTAGGGTTTACCCGTTTTGGGCATTGGGTTTCTATTGGCTTATTAGTTTATTTCGCAATTATTCAATATTGGCCAGGTGTAATTATTTTGTTGATATTTGGTGCAATTGGATGGGTAAGTGTTTGGTACGGTATGAGAAATGTAAAGAAAAATCTTTTCTCTGAAAGAGCGCAAGTTGAACCTTTTGAGGGGATGCCAGATTTGCTCTTTTTACAAATTTTTCAGATGGTGTTCTTTGCATTGGCTTTACTTACTTCTGGGATTTTGTCCTTAGTTTTTTGGATATTATTTGGTTTGGTTACTCTTTTTGAAGTGTTACGTTTTTATTATCGTCTTGCTTCACCTTGGAGGCGACTACATTATTCACTAATTATGCGTTATGTTGCGGTTGCTGCAAATCGAGTGAATATTGTCGAAAAAGAAAATAAAGAATTTGATATAGATACTGCGTTAAATGAATTTGCGAAAGTTATTTATCCAAATTGGACTGATGAAGCAATACTGAAATTTCTAGAAACGATAGAAGAGAAAATGAATTCCTTTTCCGATGGAGATACGTTACGTGCTTTATTTAAGTCCAATACCCATATGGATGATGAAAAGATAGAAGGTTTGCTAAAAAAAATCCAAGAATATTTTAGAAAGAAGAGTCCAAGATGGATTATTGCAGAAATAATTGAACGTGATTATGGAATAAAAGAATAAAATATCTATGTGCTGTAATTCTTGGACAAGCTAAATAGAGAGATAGCGGTATTTATGGGGTCTATAATCCTTAAGTGCCCCATTCTCCATGATGAGTCAGGGGCGCGGTTTCCGTGTCTGCAGAGGAGTGGAATAAATTCCGCAGTTCCCATATCCTCTTCTTCCTCTCCCTGGATCGGGCGCAATTTATTGCGCCTTATGGCATTACGATAGCGGATCAGCGTAATTGCTCCTGCTCGACATCCCCCGGCCCTGCGGGCCACCCCCTTTCATTAAGGGGGATTTGTTTTGCCTTTCCGGTTTCTCCTCCAAGCCTCCGGCGTCTTTATATGAAAGGGATTCGTACTATTCCGGCGAAGTAATTTTCGTTATGCCAGGAATCAGCAACAAAAATAAAAATAAAAAATCGAATAAATCGTTTTCCGGGAAATCGAACGGCGGCGCTGATAACAGGGCCGGCGGAAACAATGCTTTGAAGCCGGGAGGGAAACCGGCCGGGGGGAATTCTTCTCACGGCGGGAAGAAAACGAAGCGGATCCAGTGGGGTGAGATAACCGGGATACTGTGCCTCGCCGCCGGTGTCCTTATCATGTTCCTTCTTATTTACCTGGACGGCATGGGGACACTGGGGCAGGAGATCTCCGCCGAGGTTTCCATCTTTTTCGGCGCCAACCGTTATCCCCTTTCACTCCTTCTGATATTGTGGGGCCTGATTTTTCTATATCCCACGGTGTTCCCCAGGCGGGTCCTCGATATCGGCTATACCTTCTTTTTGTTCATAAGCTTACAGATGCTCCTGTTTTTATTTACTCCCGAAAGGGGAGGCATTTTCGGCCGGTGGCTCACGGGGGCGCCGGGGCAGATGCTGGGACATCTCGGCCTTTCCCTCATTATAATTACAGTCAACCTCATCATTATCGCCGTCCTTTTCCCCGGCAGCGTGCGGAAAATTCTGGCCCTGATCCCGGAGATAATGGAATCCGTCGCCGGTTTCTTTAATAAGCTTTTCAAAAAACCGGCAAAAAAATCTCCGAAGAAAGATGAAAAAGAAAAACCGGGGGCAGAAAAGCCTGAGCCGGAATATCCCCCGTTAATTACGGGTCATGATCGGCAAAAAGTAGAGGAGCCTGAAGTCCCTGTTGTTGTGGCTGCTCCTGCCGTAGAGCCTTTCAAAGAAGCCGTTTTGGAGCCTGTCATAAAAGAGGAGCAGGTGCCGCCGGGCGGGGAAAAGAAAGCGGAACAGATCAAAGAAGAGAAAAAGCCCGCTGTTCCCGTTGTATCCATGAAGCCGAAGGAACCGATATCCCTGGCGAAAGACGTTAAATTTGCAAAGCGTTTCAAGACCCCTCCTCATAATTTATTGCAGAGGGAAGAACCGCCCCGGAAAAAGGAGATCGAGAGCATAGATTATTCCGAGATCCTGGTGGAGACGCTCAAAAGTTTCGGGGTGGAGACGAGGATGGTTAATGTGGAGCGGGGGCCGTCGGTAACCCGCTACGAGCTTCAGCCTGCCAGGGGCGTTAAAGTCAGCCGCATAACCAACCTGACGAACGACATCGCGCTTGCCCTGGCGGCTCTTTCGATAAGGATCGAAGCGCCGGTGCCGGGCAAATCTGTTATAGGCATAGAGGTGCCCAACCAGAGGATCGATCCCGTGATGCTGCGTTCGATAGTTTCGAGCAAGGAATTCGATAAGGGCGGCAAATTTTCAATCGCGCTGGGCAAGGATATAACAGGCCACATGATCATGGACGACCTTATCAAGATGCCCCACCTGCTTATAGCCGGGGCTACGGGATCCGGGAAAACGGTCTGCCTCAATTGCGTTATCGCGAGTTTATTATTCCGGGCGACCCCGCTCGATTTACAGATGGTTATGATCGACCCGAAGCGTGTGGAGATGTCGATTTATGAGGGCCTGCCCCACCTTGTAGATACGGGGACGAGCGCAAACAAAAGGATAGTTACCGATCCCCGGCAGGCAACCCTGGTTCTCAAAAAAGTAACGCAGATAATGGATTCCAGGTATGAGGAATTCGTTACAAAAAGGGCCAGGAACATAGTCGAATATAACGCTATTCCCGAAATCGAGCCGCTGCCTTACATAGTCGTGATTATCGACGAGCTTGCCGACCTTATGATGATATCGTCTTCGACGGTGGAGATGCATATATGCAGGCTCGCACAACTGGGCCGGGCGGCGGGCATCCACCTTATTGTAGCCACCCAGAGGCCGTCAGTGGATGTTATCACGGGGCTGATTAAGGCCAATATCCCGTCCCGCATCGCTTTTGCAGTTACTTCACAGGTCGATTCCCGCGTTATACTGGACAGGGTAGGCGCGGAAAAGCTGCTCGGAAGGGGGGACATGTTGTATCTACCCATAGACGCGTCGGAGCCGAAGCGGATCCAGGGAGCTTTCATGGACGGCGACGAGATAGAGACCCTTGTAGATTACTGGAAGGGCCAGGGCGAGCTTGAGCCTGATAAAATGGTCAATCTGCCCGAGCTTAACGGAGGGGAGAATTATGCCGCCGATGTGGATGACGGCGAGGACGAAGGCCTGATGCTCCAGGCCGTCCAGGTAATTTTAAGCGGCGGCCAGGCATCGGCATCGTCGCTCCAGAGGAAACTGAAAATAGGCTATGCCCGTGCAGGCCGCATAATGGATCTGCTTGAAGAGAGAGGCGCGGTAGGCCCGGTTGACGGGAGCAGACCCCGCCAGTTAAACCGTGACATCCTCGAAGCCATTCTCGAAAAGTCCGTCTCGAACGAGTAAGTATAAGGGGCTTGAACCGGGCCCGCTTTTTAGGGCAGAATAATTACAGGACAAATATGAATAAAGCAGGAAAAAAAGAAAAATTTTACACCCCTAAGTCCGACAAAAAATTCCAGGAGCATGAAAGAACCATCCTGGTCGGAGTTTTCCTTCCCGGAGAAGAAGAGGAAGAAGCCATGGAAGAGCTAGGGCGTCTTGCCGAAAGCGCGAAAGCAAATGTTGTCGGGACTCTCATCCAGCATAAGGACAGGCTCCAGCCCGGCACCCTCCTGGGGAAAGGGAAAGTGGCCCAGCTTCAGGAGATGGCCATCGGCAAAAATGCAAGTCTTGTGATATTTAATAATGATCTGAAGCCCATGCAGGAGAGAAACCTCAGCAAGATGCTGAACAGGCGGGTCATTTCACGCCATGCCCTGATACTGGACATATTTGCACAGAGAGCAAGGACAAAGGAGGGCAAGATCCAGGTGGAGCTTGCCCAGCTCGAATATACGCTGCCCCGGCTTGCGGGCCTCGGCATAGCGTTGTCGCGGCTGGGAGGCGGAATAGGCACGAGAGGTCCCGGTGAAACCATGCTTGAAACCGACCGCCGCCACGTATTGCGCCGCATATCGAAGCTGAGAGACGAACTTGATAAGCTTGAAAAGCACAGGAACCTGCTGAGACGGGGAAGGAAGGAGCGCGGTTATATGATTGCCGCGCTTATCGGTTATACGAACGCCGGCAAATCGACGCTTTTAAATTCGCTGACGGCGTCCGGCGTCCTGGCCGAGGATATGCTTTTCGCAACGCTTGATCCCACCACTCGCAAGTTGATGCTGCCCGGAAATAAGGAAATCCTGCTTGTTGACACGGTCGGTCTTATAAGGAACCTGCCGCATGAACTGGTCGCCGCCTTCCATGCCACGCTTGAAGAGTTGATGGACGCCGATATCCTCATCCATGTGATGGATTCGTCTCATCCCCGTGTCCGGGAACAGGTCGAAGTGGTTCATAACGTATTGAAAGACCTTAAATCGGATAATAAGCCCGTGCTGCCGGTGCTTAACAAGGTGGATTTGATAACGCCCCAGAGGCTTGATGAACTCCTGGTGGATTTCCCCGATGCTGTGGTTATGAGCGCGACGAAAAAGATCGGGAAGGATGAATTCCTGGAAACCCTGGAAGACATGCGGGATGCTCTCAAGCGTTACGTCCAGCCAGGGCCGGAAAACGACATGTATGTTTATGATAATTCGGGAAAGTTTATCCCGAATAAAATACAAAAAGAATCGATGGGAAATTTTCAGGCAGGCTGACAGGTTTATTATTTATTGCCGGGAAGATAAAATATAATTTAAGGAGAAAATGATGGGCGAATTTGAAGACTTAAGACAGGAAATCGACGAGTTGAATTTTCAGATGCTCGATCTTTTATCGAGAAGGGCCGGCATCGTGTCGGAGATAGGCCGCCTGAAAAGAGAAAAAGGCTATGATGAGTATGACCCAGCCCGCGAATCCACGATGCTTAAAAGGCTCCTTGAGAAAAATCCAGGGCCTTTCCCCGATGAGATTATAATAAAGCTATTCAAAGAAATATTTCAGGCTTCCATGGTATTCCAGCAGGAAGAAAAGAAAGAAAGCCTCAAGGTATCGCGTAAATACAAAGAAGAAGATACTGTAGTTAAAATCGACGATGTGGAGATAGGGAAAGGCCGCCCCCATATAATTGCAGGGCCGTGTTCCGTTGAAAGCCTGGAGCAGCTTGATGAGACGGCGGCTTTTTTGAAAAAGGAGGGCGTCCGGATCCTGCGCGGCGGCGCATATAAGCCCCGCACTTCTCCTTACTCTTTCCAGGGGCTGCGCGAAAAAGGCCTGGAGCTTCTTAAAGAGGTCAAGGAAAAGTACGGCATGCTGGTTATTACCGAAGTTTTGCGCTGCCAGGATGTTGAAAAAGTCTCCGAAGTCGCCGATATTCTTCAGATAGGCGCCCGGAATATGTATAACTATGAGCTTTTGAAAGAAGTCGGCCTTACGAAAAAGCCGGTCATGCTGAAGCGGGCGTTCATGGCGACCCTTGAAGAATTCCTGTTTTCCGCCGAGTATATAATATCGGGCGGAAACCACAATATCATACTTTGCGAGAGAGGTATAAGGACGTTCGAGCGCTGGACCCGCAACACGCTTGACATATCGGCGATACCCATATTGAAAATAGAATCTCACCTTCCGGTCATAGTCGATATAAGCCATTCTACAGGGAGAAGGGATCTTGCAACGACTATGGGAAAGGCTGCTATTGCTGCGGGCGCCGACGGTGTAATGGTGGAAGTACATCCGAACCCGGCGGTGGCGCTTTCCGACGGTGACCAGCAGTTGAATTTCCAGCAATTCAGCGAATTCGCAGAGGCCATAAAGAAAGCATGAGCCTCAGCATGTCCGGTTTCACCAAATGGCTTGAGAACAGGCTTATGCCGCCTTTGATGAGGCTGGCTGAAAAAAAGAGCGTGGTTGCAGCGCAGAAAGGCATCATATACTGCATACCCGTACTGATAGTTTTCATCATATTTTTTCTCCTGCTTTTCCCGATAACCAACTTTAACAGCCGTTTCCTGGAATCGTTCCGAGCGGCCCTTTTCATGACTTCGCTGTTCGCGTCATTCCTCGTAGCCTACAAGCTGGGCGAGTACTGGAAAACCGGCCGGGTAATATCGGGCATAATGGGGTTCCTACTCTTCACCGCTACACTGCCCGTTTATGCAAAATTCCATTCTATTTACGGCTTCATTACGCATATTTCGACGATGTGCCTGATCTCTGCTGTCGTCATCGCCATGATTACAAGCTATGTCTTTCGCTACATCAATATCAGGAAAGGCGTGAAGCGTTCTTATTCAATCATAATAATGGGGGTTCTGATCATTTTCTCCGGATTCCTGATTCAGCATTTTGAGATCAATTTGTATTCATTTCTGGATTACGTGTTCAAGCCGATCCTTATCGCCGGAGATTCTCTTCCAGGGATGCTTGCGGTAATCGGCATAATATGCATTTTGTGGATGGGAGGAGTCAACGGCGGGATAGCGATAGCGCCGATAGTCGCGCCTCTATACCTAGGTATGCTCGCCGCCAATACCAGCGCTTTTCAGGCCGGGCAATCACATGTCCCCTATATCGTAACCCCCCCGTTTTTTAATTTTATTTTTCAGGGTGGCGGCGGTACTACGCTCCCGCTTGTTGTGATGATGCTTTTTTCAAAAGTTAAAAAATTGAGAAAGCTGGGAAAGGTGGCGATATTGCCTTCAATCTTCAATATAAACGAGGTGGTTATTTACGGGGCGCCGGTGGTGATGAACCCCTTATTATGGATCCCTTTTCTTTTTGCGCCGCTTGTAATCGGCACCATCACTTATCTGGCAATGTATTTTCACCTTGTGTCGAAAGTGATTTACTTCATTCCCGGCTTTGTACCGGGCGTGGTAGTGGCATATTTATCGACGGGAGGCGATTACAGGGCGCTGATCCTGGCGGTGATAAACTTGGTCATCGCCGCCGTTATTTATTACCCGTTCTTCATAGCGTATGAAAAAATAAAAGCTAAAGAAGCTGATGAGACAATGGAGGGTTGTATTGAACAATAATTGGGAAGCGGTATGCCGCCTGTGGAACATAGAGCCTGCATTGGCCGGGCTTGCGCTTCAGGCCGAAGAAGAAACCGCCGAAGTAAGGGAACGCATAAGAGACAATGCTGAAAAAAACTTCCTCAAAGTTTTGAAGGCTTTTCAGGATTCCGGTGCTGGCGAATACAACCTTTCATCAACATCGGGATACGGCCTGCATGATCCGGGCCGGGAAATGCTGGAGAAAATCTGCGCAAGGATCTTTAAGGCCGAAGCATCGATCCTGCGGCTCCAGCTTGCGACAGGCACTCACGCGCTGGCCTGCGCTATGTTCGGCGTCCTGCGCCCCGGCGACCTGATGGTTTCAATCACCGGAACACCTTACGACACGCTGATGCCCGTCATATCAGGCGGGAAAGGATCACTTGCAGAGTGGGGGATAAGATATGAAGAGATCCCTTTAAATGCGGAAGGGAAGCCCGACCGGGATGCGATAATAGAAAAACTTCCTGCGGATACACGCCTTGTGCTGATACAACGGTCCTGCGGATATAGCTGGCGGCCGTCGCTTTCCATCGATGAGATCGAGGAGATTATAGCGACAGCCCGCTGGAAAGCGCCGGGTGCCGTGATAATGGTTGACAACTGCTACGGGGAATTGGTGGAAGACAGAGAGCCGCTGGAAGCGGGCGCCGACATAATAGCCGGGTCGCTGATAAAAAATCCGGGCGGGGCTATAGCCCCGGGAGGCGGTTACCTTGCAGGTAAAAAAGATCTGGTGAAAGCGGCGGCGGCCCGCCTGATTGCGCCGGGCATAGGCGAAGAAGTCGGGCCGATGCTTAATCATACCCTGACATTCATGCAGGGACTTTTTTTCTCCCCGCTCGTAGTAGGGCAGGCGCTTGAAGGCGCGGTATGGGCGGCTTATCTTTTCGAGAAAGCAGGCTATGAAGTTCTGCCGCGCTGGGATCTGCCCCGTTCGGACATAATCCAGGCGGTCAAGCTGAATTCCGAAAAGCTTCAGGCGGCCTTTTGTAAAGGCATTCAGAAGGCCGGGCCTATAGACTCAGCCGCCGTGCCGGTGCCCGAAATGCAGCCGGGATACAGGGACCCTGTCATCATGGCCGGGGCTACATTCATTCAGGGATCGTCAATCGAGCTTTCGGCGGACGGCCCCCTCAGGCCGCCGTATGCCGCTTATTTACAGGGAGGGGTTTCCGCAGCCCAGGTAAAACTCGGCGCATTGCTGGCCCTTGACGAGGTCAATAAAATCGCCGGGGTCTGAATGAGATGCGGCTTTTACAGTTTCAGGTTCCCCCCGATATAAATCGCGCTCCCGGGCAGCGGGAAATCCCTGTCGGTTATCGTGTTCCCGAAATTGGTCGCATATTTTTCGTTGAATATGTTACTTAAAAGCAGGAATATTTCTCCCTCGTTTTTTTCGCCTTTGAATTTTTTGGATAGGCGCACGTCGAAAACGGTATATCCTTTGAGTTCTTTGACATCGGTCGTAACTGCGGGCCATGCGTTGTAATTTGCATAATAGTTATATTTTTTACCTGCCGAATTCATCGAGACCATAAGATCGAAATCTTTTGCCACCTGGCAGCTAAGACTCCCGTTAAAGAGCCAGCCGGGTACGCTTGCAGCCTTTCTTGTCCTGGCCTCTACGACGTCCGGGAACTGTTGAACAAGCTCATAGTTGGTCTGCCACGCGGAAATTTGCGTGTAATTTGTGTTGAAAGTCAGCGTGTTGCTTAATTTCCATTTCAACTCGGCTTCAACGCCGCGCTTTATCAACGAGTTTAAATTGCCCGGCATCCACCTGTTTCCGAAAGGCCCCGGGGACCCGACAGGGAGCCAGATTATCGCATTCTTTAAATTGTCAGAAAAATAAGTCGTGCGAAAAAATATTTTCTTCGATGGCAAGAATTCAAGGCCTGCTTCGAATGTCGTGTTTTTTTCCGGCTGGAGGTTGGGATTGCCCACGGCATAAGAATCCTGGGGCCAGTAAAGATCGTTCAAAGTAGGGGCGCTGAAGCCGACTCCGTAAGAAGTGTATGCGGCGACGTTTTCTGAAAATTTATATTTCAGGCCGGCCCTTGGCGTGAGTTGGGAGCCGAAGCCGGTAAACCTGTCGTACCTTGCACCTGCTGAAAACGTTACCCTGTCGCTGTTCAGCAAATATTCCAGGTAATATGCGATGTTGTTCCGGCTGTATTCTGAAGATGTTGTCGCTACGGTGTTATTCGGAACATCCAGATCATTTGAGGTGTAGCCGAAAAAAGTATTTTCGCCGTATATCCCGCCGGTCAGGGTCGATGTCTTGCTTAACGGCATGCGGTAACGGATTTCGCCCCCCCATGTTCCCATATTGGAAGTGTCGCTTTGCTTGTGGAGGTTGTTGGGAAAGTCGATACGCTCGAAATAATAAGACGGCTTGCTGTACTTGTAATATGTCGAGACATCCAGGTTCCCCCAGCTCAGCCTTGCGTTGTACAGGCTCTCTCTGCTCCATGTATAATCGTACGGCGCGGATATGTCGTCATTGCCGAGCACCTGCTGGGTCTGGCTTCTCTGGCTGAAATCAGCGCTGGGCCTGACGCCCGGCGTGCCGGTTTTGGATTTCAGGGAATTTCCCGTTAATGCAAATTTTGCTCTTCCCATTTTTTGATCGAGGCGGAAATAAAGGTCGTCCAGCCGCTGGTAACTGTTCTGGCGGGCCCCGTCGGTGCTTTTAATCGAGGGACGGATAACGAAAGATGTCTTCTTGTTGCCGGAGCCTATTTCTAAAGATGCAAGCAAGGTGTTGAAAGAGCCGTAAGTCGCGCTTGCCTTGTAGCCGGTGCCGGGCTTCGATTCGCGCGTTATGATATTTACCACGCCGTTCATAGCCCTGTCGCCGTATAAAGCGGAGTAAGGCCCCCGGACGATTTCGATCTTCTTTATATCGTTCACCGGCAGCTCCGATAAGTCCACAGTCCCCAGGTTCGGCGAGTTCATAGGGACGCCGTCTATCATGATAAGCACCTGGCGTGACTGGCCCCCCCTGACCTGTATTGTTTCAAGCTGCCCAAGCGACCCCTGGCGCATTATATAGACCCCGGGCACGCCCTCCAATATGTCGCCTATGTCGAGAGGCTTGATTTCATCTATGTCTTTTTCCGTTATTACAGTTACATCGGCAGGGATGTTCTTGACTTCCAGCGGTTTTAATGTTCCTGTTACCACTATTTCACCCAGGTCGAATACCGGCTTCTTTTCTTCTTCCGATAATGCGGGTGTCTTAAAAGCCAGTAAAATAGCCAGTACCAGGATAATTGCTCCGAAACTTTTTTTCATGTCAGTAACTCCTTTTATAATTCATTCACCTGGAATTTGAACCACAACCGGACACGGGTTACGACGGGGCCGGTCCCGTTTCTTCCGGGCAAAAATCTCCACTTCCGCACGGCTTCTATCGCAGCGCGATCAAGCGAAGCGATTCCCGAAGACGAGAATATATCGACGCATCCTGCTTCACCGCCTGTTCCCACCTCTACGATGACGCCGACTTTCCCCTCGACGCCGTTGGATTTTTCGGTCTCGGGATAATCCGGCTCGACTTTCACTACAGGCACCGGGGCGGTTATCGTCCCTTCGTTTCCATGTCCGCCCGGGCCTGACGTGGAAACATTTGATTCTCCCCGATCATCAAAACCGCTGCGTGATAATATCCCTGAATCTGAGGCAGGGACGCCTGCCTGGACAACAGGCCCGGAATTATTCAGACCGGCTGGAGTAATGATTTTATCCTCTTCCCGGACATTTGAACAAAGCGTATTTTTTAAGTTTTCAAAGTTCTGGCCGTTGTAAATTTCGTTTTCAACCGGGCCTTTGCCAGTCTCAATCTTTTTATCTTTTAAGGACGGAGGCTTTACGGCAGCGGGTTTTGGCTTTTGAACTTCGGAGGGACTTTTTTCACGAATGCCGCGGACGGCCTGTTCATGCCCTGTACTTTTTCTGATCACTTTCGGGAGAGTGTTGTTATGAACGGCGGGCAGCGCTTCGATAAAAGTAACAGGGACCGGCGGTTCCTTATGCCGGGCGGGGGATACTTTCCCGATGAGCGCCCCGATAAGGACCAGGTGGATTATAAACGAGATAGCCAGGAACCGTAAAAGCGCCATTTAATCGTTCGTCTCCCTTGCGGCAAGCGCTATATATGCGAACCCCGAACCTCGGACATCTTCCATGACCCGGATGATGCTGCCGTAAGAAACCTGGCGGTCGGCCGTTATGACAAGGTTCCTGTAGCCTTTTTTTGACAGCGTAGAAAGCTTCGGTTTCAATTCCACCCTGTCTATTCTGTCCGCCCCCAGATAGATGCTGCCGTCATAAGAAACCGACAGCGTAACGGGAGCTTTCGGGAGGCTGTCGGCTTTTTTCACCGACGGGAGCTTGATCCCGAAACCCGCCTGTGTAATGGCGGTGGCCGTTATCATAAAAATGATAAGCAGCACCATCATACAATCGGTAAGGGGCGTTATGTTTATGTCTGCGAAAAGGTCGTCTTTATCGTCGCCGCCGTGTTTAATCATTTTGCGTCACCTCCGTTTTTATAAGCCGTCTCAATCCACCGCGATGCGAATATCCGGAGTTGCTTGATATAGTTCTTGTTCCACGAACGGAATATGTTGTAGAAGACGACGGCTATTATCGCCACCAGCATCCCGCCCGCGGTATTGACCAACGCTTCTGCAACGCCTCTCGATACAACCGAGGGGTTTGTCGTTCCCTGCGCGGCTATATCGGAAAAGGTATTCATGATCCCTATCACCGTACCGAACAGGCCGATAAAAGGAGATACCACCGAAAGCGTTGCCAGCACAGGGAGGAAACGTTCCCTGTCGAGAGATTCGTCTTCCAGGGAAATCGTCGCATCGTTTTCGGCGGGTTCCCTGCCTGTAAAATCTTTTGCCAGCGATTGAAAAACCGGCGATTTGCTTTTTAACTGGGTCAGCAGATGCTTTGCCTGTGCGGCATTGCCGGATTCAAGCAGCGGCGATGCTTTTGTCCAGAGTTTTTTGAGATCGATGTTCTTCCCGGCAAGACTGAAAGCCCGCTCCAGGACTACAGCAAGGCACAGGACGGAACATCCCATGATAACGACCATTGTAGCGCCGCCCTGCTGGACCAGCATTTTTAACCCGTTAATAATCATCACATTCATCACTCTCCAAAAAAAAACAGTCCTTCCAAAACTTGTTTTCGGAAAGACTGCACCCGTCTTCTTTATCATTCCGTCACCCATCCGCGTGGGAGGAAAACAGGCATCGGGCAGGTTCCTGGCTCCCGGATCATCCTCCAGCCGGCCTTCCCGTCTTGCGACAGTGGCATTTTCGGCCTTCGTCCCCGGCTACAGTGGCGGGACCGCATCCGCATTTAACGGATTTCCCATTTGGTTATACCCTTTCGGGTACCCTGTGCCTTTTATTATTATGTCAATGTGCAAATGAATTATAATCTAAAAATTTGATCAGGTCAAGAAAAAATTTAGGGCTTGTTAATGGACAGGGATTTTGTCACCTCCAGGGTCTTTTTCCCTGTCCGATAACGCGGACTTCTACAGTCCGTGCGTTGACAATTATATCCTCAAAGGTTAAAATAAAATTCCTGATAAAAATTGGGGGTATAAATGTCAGGATTTAAAAAAATCTTTTTATTTGTTTTATTGTTTTTCTTCATCCCGTCGGTCTTATTTGCCGCTGAAAGTCCCCGGATAGAAAAGCTGATGCCCCCGGATGCAATGCCCGGAAAGATACTTATTATAAGGGGCGCCGGCTTTACAACGGACAATAGCAAAATAAAGATCAATTTCGGCGGGACACCTGCGAAGGCCATAACCACGACGGACAAGTCGATTCTTACCAAAGTCCCCCCCGGTGTAACGGAATGTGATATAACCGTCGAGATCGACGGGCAGGTAAGTAACCCGTATTCATTCAAGGCCGGGCAGGGAACCGCCGGCATCCCGGAGTCGGAGATCGCAGTAAAGCTTACGGTTACCGATCCCGTAGCGCATATAGGCACAAGGATTACAGGGACGTTCACGGTTACTGGCACAGATGCGCCCTTGAAAATTCATTTTACGAATAAATCCCCCCAGATAGTTTCCATAGAAGGAGGCAATGATCAGACGATCATGACCTCAGGCGGCAAAAACAACACGTACAACTTTCCAATCAATACCATTGCCGGGCCGAGTTTATATACCATAAGCTATAACTGGAAAAATTTCCTGTTTGAAACGAGAAATATCCCTGTTGTAATTGAAAAGCCCGGGATGTCAAAGCCGCCGAAAACCTCGGTCCCGCCGGTATGGGAAGATGTCGATTTGACTATGCCGCCGGAGATCCAGAAATAGACGGTGATCCAGAGATCGTTGTGGTACGAGTCGGAACCTGAAAAATACGACAAGGAAAAGCTCCACCAGGATATAACGGAGCAGGCTAAAAATACAGGCGGGAAGCAGACCCCCGAACAGGTTGACCGGCTTACGGAGAACCTGTGGTCGGACATAAGCCTGACTTTGAAAGACAGCCGGAAAAACAGGCCGCCGACTTTAAAAATAGAACCAAAATTTTAAAAGAAGACAGGCGGGATTTTCCGGAAAAGGGGATGTTTGAAAAAAGCATCCCCTTTTTTGCGTTATATTGAAATAAAACTGAAAAATGCAAAAAAAGGCAAGGGTGGTGTTGTATTGCGGGGAAGAGGATAAAGCGGGTCGAAAGGGAATTTTGATTAAAGAATGGGGGTGAGAAAATATGCGAATTTGTAAAAATATCTTGATTAGTTTTTTACTAATGGTAACCCTGGTTAGCTGTATGGTAAGGGCAAATGACATTACAAATCAGGATGCCGAATCTGCAGAAGCATGGAACAAAAAAGGAACCGCTTTATTGCAGAAGGGAGAATACAAAGAAGCAATCAGATGTTTTGATAAGGCTATTTCAATGGATTCAAGATTAGCTTACGCATGGAATAATAAAGGGGGTGCCCTGTTTAAACTGGGAAAAAATGCTGAAGCCATAAAATGCTTTGACAAAGCGCTTTCAATAAATCCGGTGTATCCCATTGCATGGGATAACAAGGGGCAGGCACTTTTTAATATAGGGAAAATTGACGAGGCTATAAAGTGTTATGACAGAGCGCTTTCATTGGAGCCAGAATATGCATATCCTTGGGGTAATAAAGGGTATGCCCTGTACATTCTGGGGAAAGTTGATGAGGCAATAAAATGCTTTGATAAGGCGATATCATTAAATCCTAGACTGGCTGTTGTCTGGAATAATAAAGGGCTTGCTCTGCGCAAGCTGGGGAAAACTAACGAGGCTATAAAGTGTTATGACAGAGCGCTTTCATTAGAGCCGGGATTGACCGAGGCATGGAATAATAAAGGGAGTGCCCTGCTTACCCCGGGAAAAAATGCTGAAGCCATAAAATGCTTTGACAAAGCGCTTTCAATAAATCCGGTGTATCCCATTGCATGGGACAACAAGGGGTATGCCCTGGAAAAAATGGGAAAGATTGAAGAAGCAATCGAAGCATATAAAAAAGCTCTTACACTAGCTGAAAAACAGGGACTTTCCGATCTGGTAAAAGTAATTCAAAAAGACCTGGATAGAGTTTCCGAAAAAGAAAAGCATTAATCGGCTATTTGAAAATCGGCATTTGTCGCTTAATTTATTATTCGGCCTCGCTCCCGAAATGAGCGCATGGAGAAGCATGCAGGCAGGGGCAATCCCCGTGGCCGCACAAAAGGGAGAAGTTCTCGACAGGCTCGAATCACAAAATTTTTGCTCCGGAGGCGGGATTGCGGGGCGGGATTTTTCTTTCAGAAGAAAGATTTTTCAAATCTTAAAAAATTTTTTCAAAAAACTAAAAAACTATTGACATTGATTTTTTTATATGATAATCTACAGTTTACTGTGTCCGTATTTTATGAAGGACGAAAAAAGGATTTATATATCCAAATATAATAATCCCTATAAGCAGTGTTTGCTGGTTTAGCAGGCCTGTTTTTTGCATTTTTGGGAGGTAAAGCATATGCAGAAATGGGAAACCGGAGATTTTGTTCAGGGCGGCGTAATAAGCTACAGAAAGATTCCCCAGATACTGGAGCACCCGGATCTGATAAGGCTGCAGAGGGATTCTTTCAACTGGTTCGTCAAGGATGGCATGCAGGAAGTATTTGACGAGGTCTCGCCGATAGAAGATTTTACAGGGAACCTTATCCTGGAATTCATGGAGTACTCGCTGGGCGATCCGCTCCACGGCATCCAGGAATGCAGGGACCGCGACGTTACTTACGCCTGTCCGCTGAAAGTGAAAGTCAGGCTTATCACCAAGGAAGGCGAAGACATCAGGGAGATAAAGGAGCAGGAGATCTTCATGGGGGATCTCCCCTATATGACGGATCAGGGCACCTTTGTCATCAACGGCGCGGAGAGGGTGGTCGTCAGTCAGCTTGTCCGTTCACCGGGGATATATTTCGAAACCGACGTAACCACCGCAGGGAAGAAAATAACGAAATCCACCATCATTCCCAACCGGGGCGCGTGGCTGGAATTCGAATCGGACAGCAACAGCCATATCGGCGTGCGCATAGATAAAACTCGCCGTATCCTGGGGACTACGCTTCTGCGCGCCCTGGGATTTGAAGACGAGACAACAATCCTGAAGATGTTCGACAATGACGAAATTATTCAGTCGATGCTCGAAAAGGATGATTTCAAGACCGAAGAAGACGCCTTAATCGAGATATACCGCAAGATCCGCCCCGGCGACCCGCCTTCAGCGGACAGCGCCAGGAACCTTTTGAACAACCTGTTTTTCGAGCCCAAGCGGTACAGCCTTGCAAAAGTGGGCCGCTACAAGCTCAACAAGAAGCTGGGTCAGAAGCTTGCATGCCCGAAATGCGGGACTTATGTGATGCCGGGGATAGTAACCTGCCCGGAGTGTAAAGGCGAAATCGAATATGGAACGATTTTAACCAAAGAGGATATAATCTCGGTGATGCGCTACATGCTGGCGCTCGTTCAGAAAAAAGATGTCATTCTTCCCCGCGACGATTCGTATTACAGGGTACTGGTTCGCCTTGACGATATCGATCACCTCGGAAACCGTAGGATCCGGGCGGTAGGCGAGCTTTTGCAGAACCAGTTCAGGGTCGGGCTTCTGCGTCTCGAGCGGGTCGTCCGCGAGAGGATGACGGTTCAGGACATAGCCGCGGTAACTCCCCAGGCATTGATTAATATCCGCCCCGTGGTGGCCGCGATCAAGGAATTTTTCGGTTCTCACCAGTTGTCCCAGTTTATGGATCAAACCAACTCCCTTGCGGAGCTTACGCACAAGCGCCGCCTTTCGGCATTGGGTCCAGGTGGTCTTTCGCGCGAGCGCGCGGGTTTCGAAGTGCGCGATGTCCACTATTCACACTACGGCCGCATTTGCCCGATAGAGACCCCGGAAGGTCCGAACATCGGTCTTATCGGCTCGCTTGCCACTTATGCGAAAGTCAATGAATTCGGTTTCATAATGACGCCTTACAGGCGCGTTAAAGGCGGCCAGGTTCTGCCTGAAATAGTTTACCTGACAGCGGACGAGGAAGAAGAACACGTAATCGCCCAGGCGAATACGAAGCTCGACGAGAAAAACAAGATGGTCAACGAGCGCGTACAGGTAAGGAAACTCCACGAGACCCAGATGGTTCATCAGAGCGGAGTTGATTTCATGGATACGTCGCCCAGCCAGATAGTCAGCATTGCGACTTCCCTGATCCCGTTCCTGGAGCATGACGACGCCAACCGCGCCCTGATGGGAGCCAACATGCAGAGGCAGGCGGTCCCCCTTATTACCCCGGAAGCCCCCTGCGTGGGTACCGGCGTAGAGTACCGGGCCGCATCCGATTCCGGCGCACTCATCATATCGCAGCATGACGGGAAAGTAACCGGTGTTTCCGCTGCTTTGGTTAAAATCCTGGATGACAAGGATGGAAAAGAGCATGAGTATATCCTTTCGAAATTCAGCCGGAGCAACGCAGGCACCTGTATAAACCAGAGACCGACGGTGAAAAGAGGCCAGAAGGTGAAACGGGGCCAGGTAATCGCGGACGGCGCTTCAAGCGTTAACGGCGAGCTTTCGCTGGGCCGCAACGTGATGGTGGCCTTTATGCCGTGGGAAGGGTACAACTATGAAGACGCGATTTTGATCAGTGAAGAACTGGTACATGAAGATGTTTATACTTCGATCCATATAGAAGAATACGAATGCGAGGCCAGGGATACCAAGCTCGGAGCCGAAGAAATCACCCGCGATATCCCCAATGTCGGCGAAGAGGCTTTGAAAGAGCTTGACGAGCGCGGCGTTGTCCGTGTCGGGGCCGAAGTGAGATCGGAAGATATCCTCGTCGGCAAAGTTACCCCGAAGGGCGAGACCGAGCTGACGGCGGAAGAGAGACTGCTCCGGGCGATATTCGGCGAAAAGGCCAGGGATGTCCGCGATACGTCTCTTAAAGTCCCTCACGGTGAAAAAGGCAAGGTAATAGATGTAAAAGTATTTTCAAGAGAAGAGGACGACGAACTTGCGCCTGGCGTGAACAAGTTCGTGAGGGTATATGTCGCCCAGAAGCGGAAGATCCTCCAGGGGGACAAAATGGCGGGACGCCACGGCAACAAAGGCGTCATAGCAAAAGTCCTGCCGGTGGAAGACATGCCTTACCTGCCCGACGGGACGCCTGTCCAGATAGTCCTCAACCCGCTCGGCGTTCCTTCGCGTATGAATATCGGCCAGATACTGGAGACCCATCTCGGAGGAGCCGCTTACAGGCTCGGTGTAAGGACGATATGCCCTGTATTCGATAGCGCCAAGGAAGATGAAGTCCGCGATCTGATGAAGATGGGCCGCCTGAAAGATGTTCTGGAAAAAAATGACATATCTCTCAATGCGGATGAGCTTAAATACCTTATTTCGGATGTCCCCCAGGACGAGAGACTGAAATCGTACTTGAAGTATCACGGCATAATACTTACAAGCAGCGAGATTGATGAATTGATGAGCGGGGATCTTTTGAAAAAACTAGGCAAGCTTTTCAAAAGCAACAAGCTGGAACTCGACAAGGATGAGATTAAAGAAGTGCTCGAAGAGAAGGATATGGAAGGCCGTTTCCGCTCGCTGCTTCAGAGAAAGCATATCGTGATGACGGACCCGAAAATCAAGCGCATGGTGCGTTATATTTCAGATCACATGGAAACCCCGATGGACGGCAAAACGGTGTTATATGACGGCCGTACCGGCGAGTCTTTCGAAGCCAGGATATGTGTCGGGCACATATATATGCTGAAGCTGGCCCACCTTGTCGATGACAAAATTCATGCGCGTTCCACCGGCCCGTACAGCCTCATCACCCAGCAGCCTCTGGGCGGCAAGGCCCAGTTCGGCGGCCAGCGGTTCGGCGAGATGGAAGTATGGGCGCTGGAAGCATACGGCGCGGCTTATACGCTCCAGGAGCTTCTTACGGTCAAGTCGGATGACGTGGTCGGCCGTGTCAAGACATACGAGGCCATAGTCAAGGGCGAAAACGTAATGGAGCCGGGGGTTCCTGAATCGTTCAAAGTTCTGGTCAAGGAACTCCAGAGCCTGGCCCTCGATGTTAAGATATTGTCCGAGGACAACGCGGGCCGCATGCGGCCCATAGAGTTGCGCGGTTCCGAGGAGCAGGATATACGGAGTACCGCAAGGGAATTGGGACTCGACCTCGGAGAGTCGGCACTGAAACTGTAATTGGATTTACTTTCACATAATACCTTAAAAGCGAGGTAATGAAGTTGATAGATGTAAATAATTTCGAAGCCATCAAAATCGGACTTGCTTCCCCCGAGCAGATAAGGGAATGGTCTTCGGGAGAAGTGAAGAAGCCGGAAACAATCAATTACAGGACATTGAAGCCCGAAAGGGACGGCTTGTTTTGTGAGAGGATTTTCGGGCCTGTCAAGGACTGGGAATGTCATTGCGGAAAATACAAGAGGATCAGGTTTAAAGGCATAATATGCGATAAGTGTGGCGTGGAAGTTACCAGGTCGAAAGTCCGCCGCGAGCGCATGGGCCATATAGAACTTGCTTCCCCGGTTTCGCATATATGGTATTTCAAAGGGGTGCCCAGCCGCATCGGCCTCCTGCTTGACATCTCGCCCAGAAACCTGGAAAAGGTGATTTATTTCGCCTCTTATGTGGTCATAGACCCAGGCGATACCACGCTTTCTAAAAAACAACTCATGACGGAGATGGAATACAGGCAGGCGCGTGAAGAGTTCGGAGAGGCGTTCAAAGCAGGCATGGGAGCGGAAGCTGTAAAGACATTGCTTGCGGAAATAGACCTCGAATCGCTTGCCGAAGAGATGAAGGAAGGGGTCAAAACCCAGTCCGGGCAGAAAAGAATCAAGCTGATAAAAAGGCTCGAAGTCGTAGAAGCTTTCCGCAAATCTTCCAACCGCCCCGAATGGATGGTGCTGGAAGTTATCCCCGTAATACCACCGGAATTAAGACCGATGGTACAACTGGACGGCGGTCGTTTTGCGACTTCCGACTTGAATGATTTATACAGGAGAGTAATAAACCGGAATAACAGGCTTAAGAGACTGCTCGAGCTGGGAGCTCCCGAGATCATAGTTAAAAATGAAAAAAGAATGCTTCAGGAAGCGGTAGATGCCCTTATCGACAACGGGCGCAGAGGCCGTCCCGTTACCGGGCCTAACAACCGCCCGCTCAAATCCCTTTCCGACATGCTCAAAGGCAAGCAGGGGCGTTTCCGCCAGAACCTTCTCGGCAAGCGGGTGGATTATTCAGGCCGCTCGGTTATTGTAGTAGGGCCACACCTGAGGCTTGACCAGTGTGGTCTCCCGAAGGAGATGGCGCTGGAGCTTTTCAAGCCGTTCGTTATGAAAAAACTGGTTGATCGCAACCACGTGGCGAATATTAAAAGCGCGAAGAAGATGGTAGAGCGCATGAAGGCTGAAGTCTGGGACGTCCTGGAAGAAGTGATCCAGGATCATCCGGTGTTGCTTAACCGCGCCCCGACTCTTCACCGCCTCGGCATCCAGGCTTTCCAGCCGGTACTGGTGGAAGGCAAGGCGATACAGATTCACCCGCTGGTGTGCGCCCCTTATAACGCTGACTTTGACGGTGATCAGATGGCCGTCCACGTCCCGCTTTCCCTGGGCGCGCGCAAGGAAGCGAAGGAGCTTATGCTCTCGACGAATAA
>JAMCWD010000054.1 GCA_023475345.1 Chloroflexota bacterium
CCTGGGTCTTTCAACCGAAATCGATGCTATCGCTGGAGGGAAACGACGCTATAAGCTCCTCGAGAGACGTAAGATCGGTTGAAAGACCCAGGGAACTGAAATCGATGCTATCGCTGGAGGGAAACGACGCTATAAGCTCCTCGAGAGACGTAGTATCGGTTGAAAGACCCAGGGAACTGAAATCCGTGCTCGTGCTGCTGGAATCCGAGGATAAGCCCAATACGATTGAATCCAAATCGGACAGGTTATAGCTTATAACCGAATTCACGCTGGAAATATCGCTCGAAAACCCGGAGAAAAAAGAATCCAATTCTGTAGAAGCCAATGAATAGCCCTGCGAGGTGTCGATACCAGTTTGATTATTGCTGCTTGTGCTGAGATAATTTTGTAGTGCGCTTATTTCTGATGCGACTTTTGATGATTGCAAATTGTCCATAGCAAAAACCTCCTATTCATCCTTATTAATATTATCACTCACTGATGTAAGCAGTCTAGTCTTGAAGGTATTATCTCAGTTATTATAAAAAAAGAGGGGACGAATTGGAAAGATAACGCATTTTTATATACATGTGAGGTTCCGGGCTATAAAGCACCCCTGGATGTGGTTTGTGAAAATAAGTCTCAGCCCGATATGTTATCTGCCTATTGATTATACCGGCTTAATTTGATAAAATATGTTCCGGAAACTTAAACAATGTATATCGCATTCTTAGATGGGGGGGACCACTTGTCTGAGAATGTTGAATACAACCCTGTTGGTTATTATAATCGGCAGGTGAAAAAGGATAATTACGATACGAGTTGAAAGGAACCCGGAGGGAAAGCTTGGCTTTAATTTTTTGCCCAAAGCTGTGAAAGTAGTCACAATGTTTGTATGGAGAATTCCAACCAAAAAATAACTAAGGGGGTGTAAGGATTGCAGGCTGAAAATGTCATTTCCAGTCCTGACTTACAGGAGAGATTCTGGAAAGCCATGAAAGAGATCCCCGACGGGGAAAAATTCAAGATGTGTATTCAATGCGGCACCTGCGGCGGATCGTGTCCCAGTTCCGATGCCATGGAATACACTCCGCGCGAAATCTTCGCGATGCTGAGGGCCGGATATATCGAGAAAGCGCTGATGGCCAATACGATATGGAACTGCGTATCGTGCTACCTGTGCACCGTCCGGTGTCCTGCTGAGATCAAAATCACCGATACGATGTATGCCCTCAAGACTTTCGCAATGAACGAAGGCCTGTACAACAAAAAGTTTAAGGCCCCGATCATGGCCAAGGCATTCGTGGGCAACATGGAGAGGTACGGCAGGAACTTCGAGATGGAGCTTCTCATCCGTTATTATCTTGCCACCAACCCGTTCGGTCTCCTGGCAATGTCTCCGCTGGGGGCGGCCCTGTTTTTCAAGGGCAGGCTTCCCCTTCTGCCCCCGAAAATCAAGGGGCAGGAACAGATCAGGAAGATCATGAAGGCAGTCGATGAGATGGAACAGAACGGAAAAGGAGGCGCCCAATGAAATATCTGTATTATCCCGGATGTTCACCCGAGACATCCGCTCTTCCTTATGATATGTCCGCACGTGAAGTGGCAAAGGCCCTGGGTTTCGAGCTGGAAGAGCTGGAAGATTGGAACTGTTGTGGTGCCACCTCTTATATTTCATTCAAGGATCTGCTGGCAAGTGCGGTTACGGCACGGAACCTGGCGATCGCCGAAAAAGCAGGGGCGGAAAACATCGTAGCTATATGCAGTGCCTGTTACCTGGGCCTTGTCAAGGCCAATAATATAACAGCTAAGGACCCCGAGTGGAAAGAAAAGATCAATAAGGCGCTTGGGGCCGCCGGTCTTGAATATCACGGTACGGTTAAAGTTCGTCACTTCCTGGAAGTTATCGTGAAAGACATAGGGCTGGACGCTGTCAGAGAAAAAGTAACCAAACCTTTAACCAACATCACTGTGGCATCGTATTCCGGCTGCCAGCTCAGCCGCCCTTACGGGGATATAGATGACGAGGAATTCCCGGAGATGATGGACGAACTGATGGGCGCGCTGGGTGCTAAAGTCGCCCATTTTCCTCAGAAGGGGAAGTGCTGCGGCGGCATGCTTATGAGCACTGTGCCTGATGTTGCGCTCAAGTTGAACAAGAATATTCTGCTCTGCGCCGAGGAGAACGGGGCTGATTGCATCAGCACATGCTGTCCTTTGTGCCAGATGAACCTTGAAGGCTACCAGGGGACTATCAACAATAAGTTCGGCACCAGGTTCAATGTGCCGGTTCTTTATTTCACCCAGCTCATGGGACTTGCATTCGGGATCCCCGCTGAAAAGCTCGGCATCTCCAGGAACCTGGCAAGCTGCCGGCCCGTAGTTGTAAAAGTAGGCTGAAGGGAAAAGAGGAGGAAAAAAGATGGCGGAAAAAATCGGAGTATATGTTTGTGATTGCGGTACCAATATCGCACACATGGTGGATGTCGCCGGTGTAGTTAAATTTGCATCCGCCCTGCCTGAAGTTGAAGTGGCCCGGGAATACAAGTATATGTGCTCTGATCCCGGCCAGGATATAATTAGAAAAGACATCGAGGCTCTCGGCCTGACCCGCGTGGTGGTGGCTTCATGCTCGCCTTTGATGCATGAGCCGACTTTCAGGGAAGCGGTCAAAGAAGCAGGTCTGAATCCTTACCTGTTCCAGATGGCAAATATCCGGGAGCAGTGCTCATGGGTAACCGACGACCGCACGGACGCCACCGAAAAAGCCAAGGCCCTTGTTAGCGCCGCGATCAGAAGGGTCGCTCTCCAGAAACCCCTGGAACCCAAGAAAGTTTCTGTCAACCCCGATGTCCTGGTAGTAGGCGCCGGGATTGCAGGCATAGAAGCCGCTCTTAAATGCGCCGACGCCGGTAAAAAAGTTTACCTCGTCGAAAGGACGCCTTCCATCGGCGGCCACATGGCTCAGTTCGATAAAACCTTCCCCACCCTGGACTGCTCGGCCTGTATCCTGACCCCCAAAATGACTTCGGTCGGCAGGCACCCCAATATCGAGCTTCTCACATACAGCGAAATAGAAGAAGTCAGCGGCTTTGTCGGAAACTTCAAGGTCAAGATCAACCAGAAGCCCAGGTTCGTTAACTCCAGTTGTAGTGGCTGCTCGGAGTGTGAGGCGGTATGCCCGGTCGAGATGAAAAACGAATATGAAGTGGGTCTGGTCAACAGGAAGGCTATATACAGGCCGTTTGCCCAGGCCGTCCCGTCGATTTTCGTGATCGATAAAAAAGGCACTGCCCCGTGCAGGATGGCATGTCCGGCGGGAACTTACGTACAGGCGTACACCGCCCTTCTCCGGGCGGGTAAATATAAGGAAGCCCTGGATTGCGTCAGGCGTACGGTGGTTCTCCCGTCGGTTTGCGGCAGGGTGTGCTATCACCGTTGTGAGAACGAATGCGCCAGGGGCAAAGTTGACGAGCCTATCGCCATCAACGCTCTCAAGCGCTTCCTCGGCGATTACGCATTAAAGATGAACGAAAAGCCGGAGCCTCTCCCGGTAACGGAAAAAGAAAAAGTAGCGGTAATAGGCTCGGGTCCGGCAGGGCTTACCGTCGCTTACCAGCTTTTGCTCAAGGGGTTCGAAACCCATATTTACGAGGCATCCGGCGAACCCGGCGGCATGTGCCGCTGGGCCATCCCCTCATACCGCCTGCCGAAGGAGATCCTGAAAGCGGAGATCGATTACATTAAAGATCTGGGGGTCAGGTTCCATCTGAATACGCCAATCGGCGACAGTGTTACCATCCAGGATCTTTTCAAGCAGGGATACGGGGCGATTTATCTTGCGGTCGGCTCCCAGAAAGGCATGGGCATGGGAGTAGAGGGAGAGAACCTCCAGGGGGTGATGTCGGCCCTGGAATTCCTCCACAAGGTTAACGACGGCAAGAAAGTGGCCATTGGCGACAGGGTCGCAGTGATAGGCGGCGGAAATGCCGCGATGGATGCCGCAAGGTCGGCGCTTAGAAGCGGAGCAAAGGATGTAACCATCATCTACAGGCGCTCCCGCAACGAAATGCCCGCCCATCCGCTCGAGGTTCAGGAAGCCGAAGAAGAAGGCGTCAAATTCAAATTCCTGGCCGCCCCTGTTAAGGTTCTCGGAGAAAGCGGCAAGGTCAAATCCGTAGAGTGTATCCAGATGGAGCTCGGGCCTCCTGATGCAAGCGGAAGACGCCGCCCTGTTCCTGTGGAAGGATCGGAATTTAAAATTGAAATCGACAGCGTTATCCCCGCCATAGGTCAGAAAAGCGATCTCGATTTCCTCCCTACTGAAGTCAAAACGACCAAGTGGAATACATTAGAGGTAGATCCCGTTACCTTTGAAACTTCAATTTCAGGCCTGTTCGCAGGCGGCGACTGCGTTACCGGCCCGGCTACCGTCGTGGAAGCTTTCCAGGCGGGGTTTGAGGGCGCGGAATCAATATACCGTTACCTCAAGGGCATGGATCTCACCGAGGGACGCCCGCTCAAGATGAACCCCGTCGAAAAGCTCCCGACTGAGGGAGTCGAAAAAGCATCAAGGGAAAAACCCGTCCTGATGCCTGTCCAGGAAAGGCTCAAAGGGTTTGCCGAGGTCGAGCATGTTCTTTCCGAAGAGGCGGCACACCGGGAAGCCGAAAGGTGCCTGGACTGCGGAGGCTGCTGCGAGTGTATGGAATGCGTGACTGCATGCGGCGACAGGGACGCCGTCGTCCACAACATGGACGCCGTAACCAGGGAACTGGACGTCGGCGCCATCGTAGTCGCTACCGGCTTCAACCTTTTCAACGCAACCCCGATGAAACGCTACGGCTACGGGAGGCTCCCCAACGTATGGAGCAGCCTCGAATTCGAAAGATACTCACATGCTTCAGGGCCTACCGGCGGAGAGATAAAGCTCGCCGACGGTAGCACTCCGAAAAGCGTCGCGATAATCCATTGTATCGGCAGCAGGGACAGCCAATACCATCAATACTGCTCCAGGGTCTGCTGCATGTACGCGATGAAGTTCTCACACCTCGTGCGTGAAAAGACGGGGGCCAAAACCTACGAGTTCTATATCGACATAAGGGCGTTCGGGAAAGGCTACGAAGAATTTTATAACAGGATGCTTCATGAAGATGTAGAGTTCATACGCGGCAAAGTTGCCGAGGTTACCGATTTTGCGGAAACCGGGGAAGAAAAAGGCAAGCTGGTAGTCTGCGCCGAGGATACTCTGCTGGGCATGAAGCGCAGGGTGCCGGTGGACCTGGTAATTCTCTGCAATGCTCTTTCGCCGAGAGAAGACGCGCATGAAGTCGCCAGGATATTTTCTCTCAGCAGGAGCAAGGACGGCTTCTTCCTTGAGAAGCATCCCAAGCTTGCACCGGTAGCCACGGCCAACGACGGCGTGTTCATTGCCGGAGCCTGCCAGGGCCCCAAGGATATCCCGGACAGTGTCGCGCAGGGACTGGGCGCCGCATCGGAAGCCCTGGCCCTTATAGATAAACAGTTCGTACAGATAGAGCCTATCATCGGCAAGATTGACGAAGATCTCTGCTCCGGATGCAGGATCTGTAACGAGCTCTGCCCGTACGGCGCTATCGAATTCGACGAGGAAAAACATATTTCCAGGATCATCGAAGCCGTTTGTAAGGGCTGCGGCACATGCGCCGCGGCTTGCCCGAGCGGTTGTATTGTTCCGCAGCACTTTACCGATGAAGCCATTATGGCTGAAATCGAGGGAATACTTGTCAACGTTTAGCAACTATTCGGATTGTAATGCATCTTAAAAAGGGGTGAGAAGTTTGGTGAAAAATGAATTTGAACCCAACATCGTGGCGTTTTGCTGTACCTGGTGTACTTATACCGGCGCCGACCTTGCGGGCATTTCCAGGATGATTTACCCGTCAAACGTCAAGATCATCCGCACGATGTGCTCCGGCAGGGTTGATCCCCAGTTTGTAATGAAGGCATTCAGGGAAGGGGCCGATGGTGTAATGATATGCGGGTGCCACCCGGGCGACTGTCATTACCAGAATGGCAATGTAAAGGCGATGCGCCGCTATCCGCTCCTTGTGGAGATGCTGGGCCAGTTCGGCATCGAGGAAGACCGCATAATGCTCGAATGGGTCTCGGCATCCGAAGGAGACAAGTTCGCTGAAATCTGCGAGGTCATGACCGAAAGAGTTAAAAAGTTGGGACCTCTGGGCATGAAAAGGAAAGGCCAGGATTTCAGGCAGGCGCTCATGCACCCTGCAAAAAAAATCAACGAAGAAGTCCCGGTGAAAGCTTAATCGAATAACTGGTAAAAACTTCTTACCGAAAAGCGTAGCTTCCTCATGAGAATGAGGAAGAGGATTGAAACACCGAAAAAGATAGGAGGAGGCAAATGGCTGAAAAATTAAAATTTGCATTCTATTGGGCCGCCAGTTGCGGCGGTTGTGAGGTGGCCGTCCTCGATATCGACCAGAAGATCCTGGACGTGATACAGGTGGCCGATATCGTATTCTGGCCCTGCGCCATGGACTTTAAATATAAAGACGTGGAAGCCATGGAAGATAAAAGCATCGACGTATGCTTCTTCAACGGTGCCGTCAGGAGTTCCGAGCAAGAGCACCTGGCCCATCTTCTCAGGCGGAAATCGAAGGTCATGGTGGCATTCGGCTCCTGCGCATGCTTCGGGGGGATCCCCGGTCTTGCGAACCTATATACTAAGGAAGAAATCATGAGACGGCAGTATATTGAGACGCCGACCACCGTCAATCCTGAAAAAACCATGCCCCAGACATCTTATATGGCGCCGGAAGGCGAACTGACGATACCTGAGTTTTATGAAAGCGTCAATTCCCTGGGCCAGGTCATCGATGTGGATTATTATCTTCCCGGATGTCCTCCCCCCCCTGAACTTGTAGTTGCGGCAGTCGAAGCCATAGCCAAGGGCAACCTCCCCGCCGCGCCTGCAATAATCGCGGGAAACAAGACGGTCTGCGAAGAGTGCCCCAGGACAAAGGCAGAAAAGATCGTCAAGAAATTCAAGCGCGTCCATCAAGTGATACCTGAAGACGATGTATGTCTCCTTGAGCAGGGGATAGTGTGCTGCGGCCCCGGGACCCGGTCGGGATGCGGCGCCCAGTGTCTCCAGGTGAACATGCCGTGCAGGGGCTGCTTCGGCCCGCCTGACCATGTTACCGACCAGGGCGCGAAGCTTCTGTCAGCCCTCACATCCATCATGGATGCGGAAGATCCCGAAAAAATAATGGAGATTACCAAGTCGATTGCAGATCCTGCAGGTACTTTCTACCGTTTTTCAATGCCTGTCTCGCTGCTTGAGAAAAAGCATTTTACAAAAGAAGCATCTGAAAAGAAAGATGTCGCGGAGGTGAAATAAATTGAGTAAGCGCATCACCATTGATCCCATTACACGCCTGGAAGGCCATGGCAAAATAGAGATTTTCCTGAACGACGCAGGGAATGTTGAAAACGCATATCTCCAGGTCCCCGAGATGAGGGGGTTTGAGAAATTTGCGGAAGGCAGACCTGCCGAGGAAATGCCCCGCATAACCCCTCGCATCTGCGGGGTCTGCCCTCATGCCCATCACATGGCATCGACAAAGGCGGTTGACCGCGTATTCGGCGTCGAGCCTCCGCCCACCGCCGTCAAGCTTCGCGAAGTCTTTTATAACGCGCATTATGTACACTCCCATATAGCCCATTTTTATGCCCTTGCCGGGCCCGATTTCGTATGCGGGCCGGATGCGCCTCCCGCAGAACGCAACATTGTCGGGGTTATCGGCAAGGTCGGCCTGGAAATCGGCGGCGAAGTAATCAAGCACCGCGCCTATGCCCAGAAGATCCAGGAGATCCTCGGCGGCAAGAGGACTCACTCGGTTTTCGGAGTCCCCGGCGGGGTATCCAAGCACATTACCAAAGAAGAACGCGATGAAATCGAGGAGATGGCGAAGTCCATAGTCGAGTTCTGTAAGTTCTCTTTAAAACTGTTCGGTGATGTAGTGCTGGCAAATAAGGGCTATGTGGACTTGATCCTGAGCGATGCGTTCATCATGCCGACTTATTACATGGGCCTCGTGGATGCAAATAAAAAGGTAAACTTCTATGACGGCAAGATCCGCGTGGTAGATCCGGAAGGCAAGGAATTTGCATATTTCGATACCCAGGATTACCGCGATTACATCTGCGAGCATGTCGAGCCGTGGAGCTACCTTAAATTCCCGTACCTGAAATCGGTCGGCTGGAAGGGGCTGACTTTCGGGATCGACAGCGGAGTTTACCGCGCCGCCCCGCTTGCGCGCCTCAACGCATCCGAAGGCATGGCGACACCGCTTGCCCAGGAAGAGTTCGACAAAATGTATAAGACACTTGGCGGCAAGCCTTCCCATCATACTCTTGCCATGCACTGGGCAAGGCTTATCGAGCTTATGCAGGCAGGCGAAGACCTCCTCCGGCTGATACAGGAGCCTGATATTACCGATACCCATGTCAGGAATCTTCCTACCGGTGTAGTGGGCAAAGGCGTCGGTATCGTAGAGGCCCCGCGCGGCACCCTGATCCATGATTACGAAACCGATGAAAACGGTTTTATTACCAAGGCCAACCTCATAGTGGCCACGATAAACAACTACCCGGCCATGTGCATTTCCGTAAAGCAGGCCGCACAGGGACTCATCAAGGACGGCAAGGTAACCGACGGTCTCCTGAACATGGTCGAGATGGCTTTCCGCGCTTACGACCCCTGTATCGGCTGTGCCACCAACACGCTGCCCGGTCAGACTCCCCTGGAAGTAATAATCAGGAACAAAGACGGTGAAATGGTGGACAGGCTGTCCCAGTTCATATAAGTTAAATTGTCCGGCTTAAAAAGGGCGGCTTTCGCCGTCCTTTTTTTATTGCCGCTTTCCGGGCGCGTAATGAGGCCATCTAAAAATCAGGTTTTCCGGGGCGGGGTTTCCCGCCCGTTCATCTTCCGATAAACAGGTTCCAGGTTCCAGGTTCCAGCCTCCAATCTCCTGCCTCGTCATACCTGCGAAGGCAGGTATCCAGTCCGGTAATGTGAGCTTCAGCCTGAAACAAGGCGCGATAAATCGCGCCCGATCCAGGAAGAGAATACCGGAACTGCGGAATTTATTCCGCTGCTTATAGTTTCTGTCTCCGGAAACAATATTTTTATCGGACACTGCTGTTGCAGGATATAATCTCATTTCGGGCGAATTTTACTTTTTATAGGGATTACAGGGATTAAGAGGAAAGGGGTTGTAGATTATGGATATTTTCACCATTCTCCAGGAAGCCGTTATGAAAGGCGCATCTGACATTCACCTGGCTCCAGGCCGCCATCCCATGATGCGGGTTCGAGGAGAGGTAACGAAGATTGCAGATTATCCCGTATTAACTCCCGAAGAATCCAAAACTTTAATTTACGGGATCCTCTTTGATGATCAGAAGCTCCGGTTCGAAGAAACTTATGAGCTTGACTGCTCGTATTTCATTCCCAATGTTTCGCGTTTCCGCGTAAACGTCCACATGCAGAAGGACGGCGTAGGGGCGGTCATGAGAGTTATCCAATCGACAATCCCCAGCATTGAAGACATCGGGCTTGAGGAGAGCGTAGCGAATCTTGTCGATCTCCCGCGCGGCCTGATCCTTGTTACAGGTCCCACCGGTTCAGGCAAAACCACGACGCTTGCATGCCTTATCGACATGATCAACCAGAGAAGGAAAGAGCATATACTGACAATCGAAGACCCTATCGAGTTCGTTTACCAGAACAAGAATTGTATCATCACGCAGAGGGAGATAGGAGGCCAGAGCAAGTCATTTGCAAATGCGCTGAGGGCGGCGCTGCGCCAGGACCCGGATATAATACTCGTGGGCGAGATGCGCGATCTTGAAACTATCTCGCTTGCACTGACGGTTACGGAAACAGGTCACCTCGTCTTCGGGACGCTCCATACCACTGACGCTCCCAAGACCGTTGACAGGATAGTCGATGTCTTCCCGCCTTACCAGCAGCAGCAGATCAGAACACAACTTTCGGTATCCCTCAAGGCCGTCATCTGCCAGACGCTCATCCCCACGGTTGATGGCGCAGGCCGCGTCGCCGCAAGGGAAATCATGATAGTAACCCCGGCTATCGGTAACCTGATCCGGGAAGGCAAGACTCACCAGATATACAACGCTATCGATACAGGGAGCAAGCTGGGTATGAAGTCGATGGACCGCGCCCTTGCAAAGCTCGTGAAAGAAAACAAAATAAGAATGGAAGATGCCGAGGCAAAGGCCAACGATGTAAATCAGCTTTCGAACTTCGTTTACATGGAACAGCCCGCCGGTTACATCGCATGAGGTGGTAAAGAATGCATATAGACGAACTGTTAAGAAAAATGATAGAAATGGGGGCGTCCGACCTTCATCTGAAAGTAGGGCAGCCGCCGCTTGTGCGTCTTCACGGCAAGCTGACCCCGATGGATTATCCCAGCTTTACAGAAGAAAGCCTGTCCGGCATGCTGATGTCCATAGTGCCTCCCCGCATGGTAGTGAGGCTGGAAGATGAACGGGAGCTTGATTTTTCGTATCAGCTTGAAGGCTCTTCCCGTTTCCGGGTCAATTATTTTTACCAGAAAGGTCACCTTGGCGCAGTTATGCGTCAGATCCCCTCGGAGATACCGACTCTTGACGGCCTTGGCTTCCCGGAAATATTAAAAGAGTTTGTCAGGCAGGAACAGGGGCTGATCCTGGTTACCGGGCCGACGGGTTCCGGCAAATCGACGACGCTTGCTGCAATGATCAATGAGATAAACGAGAGCGAGCCGAAGCATATTATCACTGTCGAGGACCCCATGGAGTTCGTCCACCGGGACAAGATGAGCCTTATAAACCAGCGCGAGGTAGGGTTCGATACGATGAGCTTCACCGAGGCGCTCCGCAGGGCGCTGCGCCAGGACCCCGACATCATACTCGTAGGCGAGATGCGCGACGCCGAGACCATCAACATAGCCACCAAGGCGGCGGAAACAGGCCACCTTGTATTTTCCACCCTCCATACCAACGATGCCAAGCAGTCGGTGGACAGGATAATAAACAGCTTCCCGCCCGAGGAGCATCACCAGGTCAGGATGAAGCTCGGCCTGGTATTGAAGGCGATAATTTCCCAGCGCCTCCTTCCCAGGAAGGAAGGAAAGGGGCGGGTGGCCGTCCAGGAGATAATGATAAATACCCCTACGATAAGAAAGCTGATAGAAACGGGCCAGACGGGCCAGATAGACAAGATCATCGAGGAGTCATCCACATTTTACAAGATGCAGAGCATGAACCAGGCTCTTATCCAGAAATGGCGGGACGACCTTATAACCGAAGAGGACGCCGTGGCGATAAGCAACAGCCCGAGCGATCTCAAGATAAAGATGCATACCGAAAAATTCGGTACCATGCAAGGCGGCCAGGTGGCGGCTCCCACAGGGTGGGCGAAAGCGCCGTCGCCGGAAAATATTTCCGACAGGGCAGGCGGACAGATAACACAACCTGGGGGTGTAAGATAATGAAAGATTATAACGCAAAAGAATTCCTGACTACCGTGCCGATTTTCTCCGGGCTTCCCGATGACGTACTGGAGAAACTTGCCGCGATAACCAGGGAGATGGAATTCAAGGAAGGCGAAGTGGTATTCGAGGAAAATTCGCCGGGGGAGGCGATGTACATTGTCATCGACGGGGATGCAGTCGCAGAAAAGGTAATCGAAGGCGAGCGCCACAAAGTGCTGGGAACTTTCGGCAAGGGCGATCTCTTCGGCGAAATGGCCCTTTTCGACAGGCAGCCGCGGTCTGCAAGGATAAAGGCCCTCTCGCCGCTCACCATTCTCGAGCTGTCACAGAAGGAGTTTCAAAAATTTCTTATTTCCGATACGGAAGACGCCGCCAGGATCCTCGGCCGCGTCATAAACGTGCTCACACGGAGGCTCCGTCAGACCGACCAGGAACTGGTTACCCTTTACGAGACAGGCAAAATAGCCGGCTCCGCCCAGGAATTGAACAAGATGCTGAACGCCATAATGGAAAGGATAATGATGTCCCTGACGGATGCCGATTGCGGTCTCACGATGCTTTATAACCAGTACACCGAGGAATTCGAGCCGAAGGCTTCCCGCGGCCTGCCAGGGGACGAAGTCTTCGGGCTGACCATGGATATGACGCATCCCATAGTAAAGGCCATGCTCGAAGGTCTGGAGAAAGATCCCGACCTTATCGAGGCGAAGCTCCTTGACGGCATTTCCTGGAAAGACCCCGAATTTTTAAAAATGCCTTCCGTTATGGTAGTTCCTCTTTCCAACCAGGGCCGGCTTTTCGGCTTCATTTTCCTGGGCAACAAGGAAAGGAGCTTTGCTTTCAAGTCCAACGAAATAAACCTGGTAAAAGCGGTAGCGGCACAGGTAGCGTCCGCTGTTGAAAATGCTCTTTTCCGGCAGGAAGAAGTGTCAAGGGAAAGACTGGGACAGGTTTACTGGTAATTTTTTTACCCCCGGTAAAAATTTTTAAGGAGGCAAAGATCATGGCTGTATGCCCGGCATGCAATAACGAATGGGAACCGGCTACCCCTCTGTGCCCCCAGTGCGGATACGACATGAGCAAGGCTCAGGAGCAAGCCCCCGCCGGAGCGGGATTGGAAGAACTGGCCCCGGCTGAACCTTCCTATCAGGAGCAATTTCAGCCTGCATCTGTGCCGCCCCCGGTCCCTGAAAGCGGCTTTAAGCTTGAGCCTCCTGCCCCCGGTGAAGAAATCCCGCTCCCGCCTGAAAGACCCCTGGAAATGGGAGAATACATCTCTAAGGCATGGGACATGATGATAAAAAATGCCGGGATGTTTATTCTCTTCACAGTCGTTTACTTCGCGATAACGGCAGTTCTGGGGTTTATTCCGTTTATAGGGGCGATAGCCTCCATCGTCATCACGCCGGTATTGTTGGCAGGATATTATATCGGCGCTCTTAAGGCAAAACGTGAAGGGAGCGTGGATTTCGGCGTTTTCTTCTCCGGCTTTTCAAAAATATTGAACCTTTTCCTTGCAAACCTGCTGGTTGGAGTTTTTGTAGGGATTCCGGCTTCAATTGCCATTATGCCTATAGTCTTCGCAATTATAAAAGGTTCAGGCGGCGCCATTTTTGTGTCATTGATCATTTTTATACTCTTTATTATACCGGCAATATATCTCGGTGTATTATACGGCTTTGCCCTGCCGATAATTGCCGACAGTGAACTTGATTTCTGGAAAGGTATGGAACTAAGCAGGAGGCTGATAACACGCCAGTGGATCAGCTTTTTCCTGTTCGGCCTGCTGCTCGGCGTCATAAACCTGGCGGGCGCATTAGCCTTAGGCGTGGGAATCCTTTTCACCGCTCCCCTTACAATGATAGCAGTCGCCCTTGCCTACGACCATCAGGTAAACGGATCGTTGTAAAGATACGACGATAAATATTTGTCCTAATCAGGAAGGAGGCAAGATCATGGCTGTATGCCCGGCATGCAATAACGAATGGGAACCTGCAACTCCAATATGCCCCCAGTGTGGATACGACATGAGCAAGGCTCAGGAGCAAGCTCCCGCCGGAGCGGAGCCTGAAGGACAGGCACAGCCCGAACCGGAAGCGGCTACTTCATCACGGCAGGAAGAACATAGAGCATCGGAACCGGCATTTCATGCGCCTCCCCCACCCGGCGGCGCGGAAACCAGGTTTAATCTTGAACCGCCCGGCCCCGGCGAAGATGTGCCCCTCCCTCCCGAAAGGCCGCTTTTAATGGGGGAATATTTATCGAAAAGCTGGCGGATATTGACTGAAAATATCGGGCTGTTCCTTTTATTTACGATTGTAGTGCTTGTAATTTCCTCCATCCCTGTAGCAAACTTTGTATTGCTTCCCGTCGTTCTCGCAGGTTTTATGACAGTTACTTTTATGGCTGCCAGGGGACAGAAATTCGATTTCAACGACTTCTTTTCAAATTTTCCTAAAACTCTCGACCTTTTCCTGGCTTATCTCATTACCTCCATATTTGTATCGATAGGGATTGTCTTTTGCATACTCCCGGGCATATACCTTTCGGTGGCTTATATGCTGGTGTATGCGGTGATCGCAGACAGCGGCCTCGATTTCTGGAAAGCGATGGAATTCAGCCGGAGGCTCGTAACACGCCAGTGGTTCAGCTTTTTCCTGTTCAGCCTGCTGCTCTGCGTCATAAACCTGGCAGGCTTACTAGCCCTGGGGGTGGGTTTTCTTTTCACCATGCCCCTTTCGATGATAGCTATCGCCATAGCTTACGAGCACCAAGTCCACGGATTGTTGTAAGGGATATTTGATAAATATTTGTCCTTAATCAGGACGGGGGCAAAGATCATGGCCGTATGCCCTGAATAGAAAGGTGAGTAAATTATGTATTGCAAGGCGTGTGGAGCCCGGAATGATGATAATGCTTACAAATGTGTAACATGTGGTGAAGTCTTACAGCAAGTACAACAAAGTGGTGTGCCTGTACAGCAAGTACAGCAGAGTAGTGTGCCTGCACAGCAAGTACCGAATTATCTCGTACAGGCGATTCTTGTCACCATCTTTTGCTGTGTGCCATTTGGAATTGTGGCAATAATCTATGCCGCACAGGTTAACAGTAAATTGCAAGCGGGGGATTATGACGGGGCGGTTCAGGCATCCAAACAGGCGAGCACATGGTCATGGGTTTCTTTCGGCGTAGGACTCGCTGCCGGTATTTTATACATTATTCTTGCAATAGTTGGCGCTGCTTTTTCTAGATCGTAAATTTATGAGCATGAAAGATTTCCCTGTTTCATAATTTTTCGATAGCCATGAGTCAACGTTTAAAATTTGCTCTAGCTTTAGGATTTGTCATTTTCTCAGTTGTTTTTCTTTTTCATTTTGACCCGGCAATTTGGAATTTCTATCCTCCATGCCCTTTCCATATACTGACCGGGCTTCATTGTCCCGGCTGTGGTTCATTGCGTGCTATATATCAATTACTTCATTGCAACCTGCGGTCGGCATTCGGGCTAAATCCTTTAATGGTTTTGTCGTTACCTTTTTTGGGATATGCGCTTGTCTCGTGGATTTTAGCTGTATTGAGAAAACGACCTCTGCCGACTTTTTTTGTTCCATCTTCCTGGATCTGGCTGATACTGATAATTATTTTAATGTTCTGGATTCTAAGAAATCTGCCATTTTATCCTTTTACCTGGTTGGCGCCATGAAAAAAATTAAGAGCCTTGAGGGGTGCATGCGGAGACTTTTTAGACAGCCTCTTTGGCGGGGAGATGTGAGATGAAAAGTATTTATAAAAGCCTGTTATTATTTCTCGCCGTTCTTCTGTTTCTCGGATTTATTTTGTCCTGTACAAATGAAAAAGAGAATACCGGGGAAAAAACAGAGGACCTCCCTGCTTATAAACTGCCCGAAGTCGCACCTGTTGACAATGCCGCAGCACTTCTTATTGAAGCAGCCGAACTCTACGTGCCGCCAGATGAACAGCAGGAAGCGATACTCAAACAGTTTTATGAAAAAAGAGCCTGGAAGAAATCATACTCTCCTCTTATTGGGTGGATTCAAAAAAATAAGCCCGCACTCGACAAGTTAAATGAGGCGCTTAAGAAACCCGGTTGTATTTTCCCATTGAAAGATGCGGGGTTATCTAAAGAAAAGAATAATCTCGATAAATTATATGATATTTCGGAAATTATTTGTATCACGGCTCTTAAAGAAACCGCCGAAGGAGATTATAAGAAAGCAATTGAAGATTGTGATCACCTTTTAAAGCTGGCCGAACTTATAAAGACCGGGGGCTATGATTATTGGAACGATGCGATCGGCTTTAGTATAGCAGGTTTGGGAAAGAATTGCCTGTTTAGTATCCTTTATAGCAAAGATGCTCCATATAAGTCTATTATTAATGTGGCAAAAGAGCATGAGTATAATTTGCTTTCAGTCCGTGATTTAACTTTGAAATCCTATATGCAGGGGAAATTATTTTTCGATTTATTTACAGGTAGTAATCTTAAATTGGAAAATAAATTCCTTGATCAGATAATCAAATCCAGCGAAGAACAACGCAGAGCTGTCTTCTCACCAATGAGAAAAGCATATGAAGAAGTGCTGGAAGATAATTTCAAGCAGTTATACCGTCTTGCAGAAGAAAAAAAATGGGCCGAAATATATGCCGAAATATATGATGAAAACACTAATAATGAAAAGACCGGGCTTAATACGATATTTGAATTTATAACAAATACGCCGGGGGCGCTGGTTAAAATACCCAAACAATTATATGCATTTGATTTAATAGGCAACGAACATTTGAGAGCCGATCTGAGAGGATTGATGATAGCGGCGGCGGGAAACGCCTATATGAAAAAATTTGGAAAGCCGCCGGAGTCCCCGGCCGCTCTGGTGCCTGAATTTCTGGATAATTTACCTGCCGATCCTTTCGATGGGAAATCTTTCAGGTACAAAGTCAGAGATGAGGGCAAATATTACATACCCATAGTTTATTCGGTCGGAGCCGATAAAGTTGACGGGGGCGGAAAAGTGGACATTGAAACCCTCTCGGATTTCAAGGGGCATGACCTTATTTACCGTATGAATAAATTGCCGAAGAAAACCGGGGGGAAGAATTTGGAACGCTTCTCATGCCTCCAAATTATTGAATATCTTAATTTCAGACTTGAGACCGGTTAATATTTGAAACGCCGATGCCGATATGCTATTATACAATTTAAAAAGATGAATTTTTTATTTAATTGTATAACATTCCCTGATAGAAAGCGGGTGATATTTTGTTCGGCCGCCCCTCGTTTAAAATTGTAATTAAGAACCTACTGAAATGTGTTATTTTAATTTTCTTTGTATTATTTCTCGTTATATTGCTGTCCGGCAGGTCGGTCTCGAATACTATCAGGGAACCCGCCCGGAATACTCCGGATCCCGAAGTCCCGCATGTAATCGGGGAACCCGGCGACAGGTATATCAAGGCGCTGGCATCTGACAGCCTGGGAAACATCTATGCCATCGGCATTTACTATAAAACAGCACGGAATTCCGACATATTCCTGCTTAAATACAACACGGCGGGCAAGCTTGAATCGGCTAAAACGCTGGGAGGCGATTATCCCGATGTGCCGATAGGCATAACAATCGATAAAAACAAGAATATTTACCTTACGGGAATAACTTACAGCCCGGCCCTGGGTTCATCGGCAATATTTATTTTAAAGATGTCGCCCGCCGGAAAAATAATCTTTCAAAAGACATTCGGCACCCCCAGGGAGTGTGACGAGCCGGGCGGGATAGCGCTGGATTCCTCCGGCAACATCTATATTGGCGGGGAAACTTTCATCCCCGGCAGGGAAGAAGAAACTCTGCTCATAAAGTGTACCGGCGAAGGCAAATTCTTATTCGCCAAAAAATGGGGCAACCTCAAAAAAGATTACGCATACAACATAAAATGCGACAAAAAAGATAACCTTTACCTTACGGGAGCCACCTGCGAATACGGCGGGAGCGGCGACATTTTATTGATGAAATACAACACGTCCGGGAAGCTCCTATTTGCCAGGTCATGGGCCAGGCAGGAATACGAAGAAGGCTTTTCCATAGATTTCGACGGCCGGGACAATATTTACGTTTCGGGGATGGGATATAGAGGCATCTGCCTGCTGAAATTCGATCCGGCCGGGAACCTGCTCTTCGATAAATTCTGGGGGAAAAATAACCTGTACGCCAAAGGAAACGGCATAGCCGTTGATCCTAAGGGCAATATTTATATCGGCGGGGAATTCGGCCGGGACAAAAATACCAGTTCCCTGGTCTGCCTCAAATTCGATCCTTCAGGCAAATTGATATATGATAAGGCCTGGAAGACCATCCCTGAAAAATTATCATTTGCCAAGGCTGCGTTGTTTCTCCGGGGAAAAATATTTCTCGGGGGCGGGGCCAGGAGCCTCCGGGGGAAATGGTCAGCAGTGAACGGAACGGCAGAGGACGGGTCTAACACGGTCAGAAAACCGGCTTTCGCCAACAAGGACTTCAGGCTGACGGAATCCCCCCTGAATTTCAAGATCGGCGAACTGCCGCCTCCTAAAAGAGGAAACATCGATTACCTGCTGCTCGAATTGAAAGATTAGCGGAAAACATAAATCCCCCTTAAAAAAAGGGGGAAATAAAGGGGGTTGTCGCGTAAGGAAAACTCCCGCATTAGAGTCTGTCCGATTCATCAGGTACGAGCAGCGGAATAAATTCCGCAGTTCCTGTTATCTCTTTGCCCTTTCTCCGAATCGGGCCAGCTTAGCATGCCTTATTTCAGGCTGAATGAGGACATGAGCAACATATTTTTTCATTTGCCTCACTCTGGATCGGGCCAAATTTATTTGGCCTTATTATAATTATAAGCTAAAGTCCGCATTAATTAAATTGGACAGATCCGTAGGGAGGGCAAAAAAACGGATCGGCGAATATGAAAAAAAGTGCCGCCTCAACAACTCCCGAACCCCCTTGACAAAGGGGGACTTTATACCGCTTAAATATTGTCTGAGTATTGGTAGAAGGATGCTTGGCTTCCAGTAGAACCGGCTTTTTTGCTCATTCTTATGATATTATGTTTCCGGCACTCGAATTTTGAAATTACGCCGAAGGTTAGCGGGCGAACCGATTTTTGCCTAAAATTTAAGGCTTTTCTACAATCTATCAGGTCGTTTTGGGAGCGACGATATCCTTAATTTCAAGTAAAAGTTCTTTGATCTCGTCCAGGTCCGCCCTGGTCAACGGCATGTCGGGCGGCTTTCCGCCAAAAAACCAGGAAGCAGGCTTACCGGCAGCGCGAGCGATCGCCTCGATACGCTCAAGTTTCGGGCTGTTTTTGTTTCGTTCCCACTCGAATACCTGCTGTGAGCTCACCCCCACCATTTCGGCAAATCTTTCACGGGTAAGCTTCGCTTCTGTTCTCGCCTGTTTTATCTTATCGCCTATCATGATCAACCCTGTGTTTTATTTTATTACAAGTGCAGCTTGACAAACAACTAAGCAGAACCTATACTTTTATAAGCTTTATTTGTAGGAGGGTATGGCTGAATCTTCTAAAAACACCTGTAGTTCGCTATGAAATAATTCTATGATTCACTGTTAAATTAAGATTTGAAGCCATTTTCAATCAATTATGAATAAATCTTTTCTAAAAATCGTTATATTGACATTAATTCTTGCCGGTTTAACATGCGGTTTTTATTTTTTATATAAGACTTTAATAATACCCCCCGCTTCTACTGATTCTAACACCCGTGATTTAGCAAAAGCTGCTGGTTCGGGAATAAAATTTGAAAACAAAGAAAATTTTTATTTGGACGAAGTGTACGGTTCTAAACTGCATTTTAATTTCCCTAAAGCCAAGTGGATACCACTCATATACAATATGCCGGAACATCAATTGACATCTAATCTTGAAGATTTTTTCGACATTAGAGCTGAAAACAAAGATTTTTTAAGTATGCTTAATAGTTCACCTGCGCTGAGCACCACCCTTCTCGTCGAAAGAGTGGAAAGTTACGCCAAATTTAATAACCATTCTGAAGATCCCGTTCGGTTGGCAACAGTTAAGCTGTTGATAAATAATGGCGCTTTTTCTGATGCATATAAACTTGTGGATGATATGCAAAAATCTACTCGTGATAAGCAGTTCAAATTTGAGTTGTCTTTGATTAAGTTTGGTCTACTATTAGTAAACATGCCGGGAAGTGAAAATGAAATTCTTTCTTCAATATATAAGACTCATCGAGAAACGCGAGTTCAAGAGATCGCTTTTGGAATGGCTTTGGCTTATGTTAATACTTCAAGTTCTTGTCTTGAATACGGAAAGGGTAAAATTGTCGGTCATAAAGAATTAAATAAAACAGCAATGGAAATAGTTTTAGAAACACTTAATCACTCCGAAAATTACCCTGAATACTACAGAGAAGCATGGTGGATTGCGGCAATAACTACTGCAAAGGAAGCATATTATACTAAAAATAACAATCTATATGAGGTTAGCAAGAATATCTTGAAAAAATTAATGCCAAATTGTGTCTCACAAGGATGGGCTGATCCTGTTCTTCTTTATTCCGATATTTGCTACAAACAAGGAAATTTAAATGAAGCAAAATTATGCTTGGAACAAGCATTGTCTGCTGTAACCCCCCTTAATAAAAATATTACCAATGTAGCAGCTATTGAACAGAATCTATCAATTATATATTCTGAATTAGGAATGGCAGAACAAGCAAAAAAAATGAAAGCTGATTGTAAATTGGAATGGGCAAAAAAGAGTGAGGATGGTAAAGAAAGCTGTAGCCCGGCAGATTTTGAAAAACTTATTAATTACGTGGATTTGCGCTAAAAAAACAAGCTGTAGCAATAATTAATACCTGAAATGGCCTGCTATGAGCCATGATTGTAGCATTAAAGGCGGGCGCGAAAACCGTGCCCCATGAATCTGACTTTTTAGACAACCTCGAAAGCGGAAAAGCAAAATCCGTCATCCCTGCGCAGGCAGGGATCTAGTCCGGTAATGTGAGCTTCAGCCTGTAATCTGCGAGATACCGAAACAAATTCCCCCTTAAAAAAAGGGGGAACGAAAGGGGGTTGTCGAGTAAGGACAACTCCCGGCATGAACAACACCGGGTAGGTTTGTGTAAATTGTTAGAAGGCCCGATGAATTGGACAGATTCGAAGAGAGGGCAAAGGAAAACTGAATCGGCGAAGATGGACAAAGTGCCTGCACGACATCCCCCCTGCCCTTCGGGCAGACCCCCTTAACGAAGGGGGAATTGTTTTGGCGTTATGCAGGTTTGAGGCCAGACTCTAGACTCCAGTTTCTAGTCTCTAGCTTCCCCTATGTTTCTTCTTCCTTCCATTGCGCGGGCAAGGGTTATCTCATCGGCGTATTCGAGGTCCGCGCCCATCGGGAGACCCAGGGCGGGGCGTGTTACTTTAACGGGGATCCCCGAAAGCTGTTTGACAAGGTAAAGGGCGGTGGCTTCACCTGCAAGGGTCGGGCTTGTTGCCAGAATTATCTCCTTAATATCGCCTTTTTTAGCCCTAGCAGTCAGCGAACCGATGTTTAATTTTTCCGGCCCGATGCCCTCAAGCGGTGAAAGCGCCCCTCCCAGCACATGATATTTTCCTTTAAATATCATGCTTTTTTCAATCGCGGCAAGCTCCTGGGGGGTACAGACAACGCATAAAATAGATTCGTCCCTGGTATTATCTTCACAGATGACGCATTTTTCCCGCTCGCTCAGATTATGGCAGACTTCACACTCCCTCATCTTTTCCTTGAGGGCGATCATCGCAGCCGCCAGTTCCTCAATATCTTCCTTCGGGGTGTTGATCATGTAAAAAACCAGCCTCTGGGCGGTTTTCGGCCCGATTGTCGGGAGCTTCGTCAATAAATGAATTAAATCCGATATTGGCCTAGCATACAACGGGTCTCATGCCTCCTTTTTAAATATTGCCGGGATTTCAGGAGTCGGGGCTTGAATCCTGGACCCCTCTCCCGAGGATCTTTCCAGTTTATTACGGAAGTTTTCCTTATAATGACAACCCCCGTGCCCCCTTGGTACAACCCGGTAACATAGTTTACAAAACTGTCCGATACATCGTTTACACATTTGCTTTGACCCCTTCAGGTTCCTTCCACAGCAGCCTGATTATTTCATCCTCCACCTTCCTCGGCAGCCTCTTGTATTTTTTACCGTCTATCACCACCAGCGGCTTATCGCCATAATATGCCGCCAGCCGTTCCGGAGCTATTTCCGTTATTCCC
>JAMCWD010000038.1 GCA_023475345.1 Chloroflexota bacterium
AGAGAGAAAAAAGGCGTTTTTCAATTTCTTATTAACGGTATGATTATTACTGATAATGAGAAACCCAAGGATAAAAGAGATGTTAAAGAATATGATGTGATCGAATTAATTATTAATGATAATAATGAAGCTGAATGTTGGATTTATGCATGTTCTATAGCAAATGATTATAGATCTAAAGACAAGGAAGCAATTGAAGACTTAGCTAAAAATATTCACGAGTTATATCCAGATTTAAAAATACGAACAAGATACATTATTCAAAAAGATAAGGCCAATAATCTTTGGGAGCCAAAAGAAGAAGAGACAGGTGTAGGAAGTTGGAATTCGTAAATTAAATCGATAACATACTGGCCAACGCTTGGCCCTTTCCAGTAATAATATTTTACTGTTCAACTACCCCGCGGCTTTATAAGCTTCTTTGCGCGTGATGAACCTGCCCTTGCCGGACGGAAGGTTGGCGGGGAGCGGGAGTTTGCCTGTCCTGATGCGGGTCAGCGAAACTATCATAAGCCCGGCGGCCCGGCACATCATCCTTATCTGCCTCTTGTGCCCCGTCGTCAGTATGAACGATAAGGCCGCATTAGCGCCTGTTTTCTTCCCGAGACTGACTTTCGCCTTCGCGGTATAGCCGTCTTCAATTGTAACGGGCGAATTCAGCTTTTCCACCGCTTCGCCTATCCGGGGGAACCATTTGACCTCCACGATATATTCTTTTTCGTGCCCGTGAGACGGGTGGGTGAGGAGCTGGGTCAGTTCCCCGTCGTTTGTAAATATCAAAAGCCCGCTGGAATCGAGGTCAAGCCGTCCCGCCGAATCGAGCCCCGCCGCTTCTTCAGGCAGCAGGTCATAAATCGTCGGCTTCCCGCCCTGGGACATGCGGCTGCAGAGATACCCCGCAGGCTTGTTCAAGATGTAATATTTCGTATCGGGAAAATAGAGAGCTTTGCCGGAATATGCGACTTTGTCTTTTCCGGGTACAACAGGGGTTCCCGGGTCTTTCGTAATCACGCCGTTAAGGACGACGCCGTTTTCTAAAATAAGCGAATCGGCTTTCCGCCTGGAAATGCCCAGGCATGCGCCGACGAATTTATTAAGCCTCATGGATTCCTGCTTTCCAAAATGTCTAAAAAGTCTCTACAAAAATTCGGTATATAACAATTCCCTTCTCGGGAGGGGATTAAGGGGTGGGTCTTGTAAAGTAAAATTATATTTATACCCACCCCGGCCTTCGGCCACCCCGAGGAGGGGAATGCCTTCTTTCTGGACTTTTTAGACAGCCTGTTCATAGTGGCTCCAGCGCCTTTCCCGCGGCGGATAACCCGGCAAGATGCCCGGTGCTGAACGCGGCGGTGAGGTTGTATCCGCCTGTAGGGCCGTCGAGATCCAGGACTTCCCCGCAGAAATAAAGGCCGGGCACAAGTTTCGATTCCAGTGTGCCGGGGGTTACCTCGTCAAGTGAAACGCCGCCGCCGGTAACTATTGCCTCGGACATGGGGCGGAGTCCCGACACGGCTATCCTGAAATCGCGCAGAATCTGGACAAGGGCTTTTCTTTGTTTCGCTGTCAACTGGCCTGCCTTCAACTCCGGGCTTATCCCGGCACGCTCCAGCACTACCGGCACGAGCCTCCTGGGGAGGAGAGTTGCGGCGAGGTTGATCATATTTTTCACAGGGGAATGTGCGGCTTCCCGCCTGACCCTTTCTTCAAGCTTTTCGGCATCGAGCGCCGGCTTGAAATTTATCGACACGGCAAGCTCCCTGCCTTCCCCGATGAGCTTTGCCGCGCCCCGGCTGGCGTCTATGACAAGCGGCCCCGAAAGGCCGAAGTGTGTAAAGAGCATCTCGCCCGTTTCGGAATATTCTTTTCTCCAATCCTCATCGTTCCGGCGCGAAAACAACGTAAGCCCTATGTTTCTCAGAGAGACTCCCGAAAGTGTCGTAATGGTTTTGTCGCCGGATTCAAACGGCACAAGGGCCGGATAAAGCGGAACGATCTCATGCCCCGCCATTTTTGCAAGTTGTGCGCCGCTCCCGTCGGAGCCTGTCGAGGGATAGGATGCGCCGCCCGCCGCAAGAATGATACAACGGGCATGGATCTCCGGCCTGTCTTTGGATTCGATGATGAAGCCGCCTTCAGATGTTTTTATCCGTTCAACTTTCCAGCCGCATCTGAGGACAACGCCGGACTCTTTCAAAAATTTCTCAAGCGTGAAAAGGACGGATCGGGCGTCGTCGCTTTGAGGGAATATGCGGCCGCCGCGTTCGATTTTAGTAGGGAGTCCCAGGGAGTTGAAAAAAACAACTATATCTTCGTTTGAAAATTTCGAAAGGCTGCTGTAAAGGAATTTTCCGCCGTGCCCGAAATCCGGGATGAACCGGTCGAAAGGCACGGTGTTGGTGATATTACAACGGCCTTTCCCGGTGATGAGCAATTTTTTGCCGGGGTGGGCGTTCCGCTCCAGCAGGATTACGTTTGCCCCTAGCAGGGCGGCTTGTCCTGCGGCCGTCATGCCCGCCGGGCCGCCGCCTATAACCGCGATATCGAATTTGTGATGAACGTTCATTATCGCCTTCAGGATTCTCCGAAGCTTCCTTTGCTCCTTTGTATTTCGAATAAAGTTTCAATTCCAGAAGGTTTTTGGACTTTGCCGGAAGAATTTCTATGGGTCTGTCAATTAACAGGAGGTGGGATAATGGGTCTCTTCAACAGGATATTTAAAAGAGAAAAAGCCGAGGGCAAGGCGAAGGCTGCAAAGCCCGTAAAGAAGGAAGAGTTCAAGGGCCTTTCCAGGCTTGAGGCGGCGTTGAAGCTGGTCTCCGATACGCCGAACGCAAAAAACAGGCGGGAATTTTCATCTGCTTTGATTGAAGCCTTGTTTTATATCCCTCTTTCGGAAAAAGGCGAGCCGGATGTTATCGAAGTCGAAACGCCCAGGAAGATAAAAGTGCATTTAAAAACGGTGAAGGATGAGGAAGGCAAGATCCTCCTCCCTGTTTATACGAGCAAGAAGCTATTTGAAAAACAGAATCCCGGCATGGATTCGCTCTCGATATCGAGCAAGGACCTGATGCTGATGCTTGAAAACAGCGGGGCATCCGTCCTTTTGATAAATCCCGATTACGAGATTTCAGGCGAAGTGAAAGTATCCGATCTTGCCGCGCTTGCGGCAGCCGCAGGCTTCAAAACCAAAGAATCGAACGTGGCGCTTATAATGGTGAAGGACGGCTCGACGATACATGTTTCCAAAATTTTCCGGGAACTTACGCAGGAGCAGTACGATTACCTGAAGGAGGCGTTTTCGAAATACCCGGAGGTGGTAAAGGCTTATACTTTTACGGGGATATTCGAGGAAGGCGTCCCTCAGGATGTTGTCGGCGTTTGTTTCACCGGCACCAGGATGAAGGCTTTGAGCATCCTCCAGTCCATAAGCCCCGGCCTTTCAAAGGCGCTTCTCGGGGATCAGAAAATCAACTTCCTCGGCTTCCTGGAAGGGCCTCTGGTAACGCAGGTGGAATCCATAGTCCCGGCTTTTTACAAGAAGGGATGATTGAAAGATTATATTTTCAAAGCCCCGCCGCCCGTGCGGGGCTTTTATTCTTGAAAGCCTGATTTTATGCGGGAAACTCACAAGACTTTGAAAAAGAAAGACGCCGGGATACCGCCGGTTTCATGGCAGGTTCTTGTTATTGCCGGGGTGCTTGCGCTTTTCGGGCTGTTCCTTTACCTGTCAACAGTTTCCAGCTATGTGGATTTCGGTGATTCGGGAGAATCCGTAGCCTGTGCCGTGATATCGGGGGTCGCACACCCGCCGGGGTACCCGCTATATACCGTTATAAGCAAGATCTTTACTTATTTGCCGCTCGGGACGGTTGTTTTCCGCGTCAACATGGTTTCGGTTATCGCATCTATCCTCGTGCTTTTTTTATTGACGCTTACGGCGTTCAGGGTAATCCCAACATTGTTCGGCGCGGCTCTTTCGGCCCTGATGATCCTGGTGTCTCCGGCTTTCTGGGATTATGCGACTTATGCAAAATGCTACGCCCTGGGGCTTTTGATAATAATTTTGATGATCTATATATCCCTGGGGTTCCCGCGCGATAAGAACCCGGCAAGGGTAACCGCCGTGGCTTTTTTGCTGGGTCTGGGCCTTGCAAATCATTACCAGACGGTGATGCTGTTCTTCCCCGCCGTGCTTTACTTCCTGGCATCGGCGACATTGAAAAATACGAAAAAGCTTTTCTCGATGTTCATGGGCAGCTTCGTTTTGTTCGCCCTCTTTACTTTGAGCCAGGGGAATAAGCCGCTCCAGGTTCTTTTCGCCGTGATGCTCGGCGCCTTCTATCTTTATTACCTGGTCATTGCGCTCAAAGAGACCCCTGTGAAATATGTGCCTCTCCATATTTTATTTTTCCTTGTCGGCCTCCTGCCTTATTTGTATATACCGTGGGCCGCAGGCCGCGACCCGCTTATAAGCTGGGACAGTGCCGATACTTTTTCAGGCTTCCTTGATCTTATTTCAATCAGGGACTACAGGACTGCTTTCAATCCTTCCATAGCTGCGGCGGCAGGCCAGTTCAAGCTTTACTTTATCCTGCTCTTCAAGCAGTTTGGCCCTCTCGGGCTTGCGCTCGCCGCGATAGGCGCCGCCCGGTTGTTCAGGCAGAAAAGAACAATTGCCGAATTCTTTACTGTTTTCTGGGTTTTCCAGGTGGGAGGTTTTGCTCTCCAGCTTAAAACGCCCATGGACGAGCTGACGCCTCTTGTCATGACGGGCTTTTATCTCCCAAGCCATCTCGCGGTCGCGGTTATGATCGCATCGGGGGCGGGACTGTTGTACGACATAATAAGGAATACGGGCGGGACAAAAGCCGTAAAAATTGCAGCCTGTGTTCTCCCGTTCCTGCTGTTCGCGGTACCGGTTTACGGGGCCGTTCAGGATTTCAGGGTCCATGACAAGAGCAGGTTTTATTTCGTGGATGATTATGCGGAAAATGTTTTTATGACTCTTCCCGAAAATGCCGTCCTGTTCAGCCAGGCTGACGATGGGACTTTCCCCCTGTGGTACAAGCAGAGTGTCGAAAAAGCCCGTCCCGATGCGGCGGTTATTTTTTCCGACCTTTTGTCCAGGCCGTGGTACCGCGCCCAGGTTGAAAAAAGATACGGGTTGAAAGACCCGATCCCCGGCAGGACCGAACCGGACACAGGAAGAGCGATGCTTGAAATTATCGCCGCCGGCAGGGACAGGGTTTTTTATATCGACCATTTCAACAGGATCAGCTACGGGAAAAATATCCCGGTGATCCAGGAAGGCATTCTTTACAGGGTTGCCACGCCCGGTGAAAAACCCGGGTTCAATGTTGAAAAAACCTCTGTTTTATTGCCGGAATATAAGCTGCGGGGCGTTTTCGATCCTTCGGCGTACAAGGATTTTTATGTAAAGAACATGATGCTTGTATATACCAAGGCGTTCAACGACCTGGGTAAGTATCTCGTCGAAAGCGGGAAAAAACAGGAAGGCATGGAGTACATGGAAAAAGCGCTCCGGACGGATCCCGGCAACAAGTTTATAGAACACAACCTGGATGTCATCCGGAGCGGCAAGTACGGCGGTGAAAATTCCATAAGCGCAGGTATTGCGTACAGAAAGGGGATGGAAGCTCTCGATGCCGGGGATATAAACGGCGCGCTCAAGGCATGGGATGAAGCCATACGGCTCGATCCCCAAAACCCGGGGTTTCATAACGATCTTGCAAACCTGCTTTCCCGGATCGGCCGCACGGAAGAAGCTGAAAAACACTATAAAACCGCCATTTCGTCGAATCCCGGCATGCCTTATGTCCATTACAACCTGGGCCGCTTATACGAGAAGACCGGCCGCGCCGATGAAGCCGCTGCAGAATATAACGAAGAGTTGAAGGTCAATCCCGGCTCCGTCCAGGCAGGAGACGCTTTGAAAAGGCTGAAACCCTGAGCCGGTATCTTTCAGAACCGCTTGAAATAAAGGATTTCAGATGCCGAAAAAAGAAAAAACCTTATTGAATATGCGTAGCAGAGGATTTTCTCTTCTTGAGGTTTTAATCGCGCTGGCCATCATTGCGCTGGTTATGGTCGCTCTTTTAAGGCTCCAGACGTTAACCACTTCGCAAACTTACAACTCAAATGAAAATTTCAGGGCGCTGGTCGTTGCGATAAACGAGGCGGAGGATTTGACGAAAAAGAAGTTTACAGGCGAGACCCAGAAGGAAGCAGGCGGCTTCAGGATAGAAGCCAGGACGGGGACGGTATCAGGCGAGCTTCCTGCCGAGCGGCTTAAAATAACGGTTTCATCGAAAGAAGGTCCCGTAATGGATCTTAACCTTTATCACATGAAGTGATGAATTTATGAGACGATATCGTGCAGGGAAAGGATTCACGCTTATCGAGGTGCTGGTAACGGCGGCGCTGGTTGCGCTTGTCCTTGCGCTCACCGGCGGGGCGTTGCTTTTCACCACCAGGGCCGCCGCAAAGACGAGGACCATGATTTACCGCCAGAGAGATATTGCGCGGGTGTTTGCGCAGATGCGCCAGCAGCTTTTGAATTTATATAACTCCAATCACAGGAAAGACTATGTCCTGGGGAACCCCGGCGAGATGGAAAACAGGGACGAGATTTTCTTCCTGACATCGACTCCGCTTTATTCTCAGTCAACCGCCGAGGTCGGTTATAAAATCATGAGCGATGAAAATGGGCCTCCGTACCTTGCTTACAGGGAGTTCCCGTTTGTTGAGAAAGAAGGCTTTGCCGAAAGCAAGTGGAAACCGCTTTCGCGGCAGGTGGAGGGCATGAAGGTATTTTATTACCAGGGGGATGCAAAGTCCGACCGGTGGAATAATGACGGCTATCCCGACAAGTTTGAGATAACTTTGTTTTACCGGGATAAAGATGACCCTGAAAAGCTCCTGGACATAACGTTCGAAGTTGTTCCCGCGCTGGGCGGCGGGTACTGGTAGGAGGAACAGGTTGATAGTCGTTATTGTCATGATAATGATGTCCCTGATGATGGGCAATATAGTCCAGCTTTCGGGCGAGAGCCTGAACAATACGCAGTATGTCGCCCTTCTGAAGGAGCGGGAGCAGGGTTATTACATTGCAAGGTCGGCGCTGGGGGCGATGCCCCGCCTTTTGAACGATGACGACAAGAAGGTGGACTCACTGACGGATACATGGGCGCATACGATTGGCCCTATCGAGCTTGAAGAAGGGGTGGTAACCATAAATATCGAGGACGAGGAGCGTTTTTTCAATCCTCAATATTTATTGGAAGCCGACGGCAAGGTCGAGCAAAAGCATCTGGACCAACTCCGAAGGCTCCTTACCCATCTTGAAATAGATCCCGACTGGTCCAATGTCCTTGTTGACTGGATGGACGAGGATTCGGACAGGCGTTATCCCGGCGGCGCCGAAGGGACGGATTATGAAAAAGTCCCGTGCAAGAATGCCGGGATGGATTCCATCCAGGAGCTTTATTTTTTGCCGGGCATAGAAAAGGAAAAGATTGAAGGGAGCGAATCTGCAGATAGGAGAATACCCGGTCTTGTTGAACTTTTTACATTGTACAGCAACGGGAAGGTCAATATAAATACCGCCCCGTATGATGTACTTTTAAGCCTGGATGAAGAACTGACGGAGAATCTTGCGACGGAGATAATCAGAAGGCGTGGGGACCAGCCTTTTGAGAACCTGTCCGATCTGCAGGATCTTCCCGGCGTTACAGGCGATCTTGTTTATCGCCTCCAGAGCGTAGCAGGGGTGACAAGCGAGAATTTTAAAGTTAAGATACAGGTGAAAATCGGCGAAAGCACGACTTATCTTACGGCTGTGCTGGAAAGAGGCAGCACGTCAAGTAAGGTAAGGTTTATAAAGGTGGAATAAAGAGCGGATGAAAAATACCCTGGGAGTAGATATCGGGAACGGCGGCGTCCATTCGGTTGTGATGCCGTCCGCCGTCCAGTTCGTGCCCGAAAGAGAGATCCCGCGCGACTATAACGTGGTAGTGGCCGTTCCTGCAAGGCTGTTGACTTTCAGGCAGCTCACTCTTCCTTTTTCAGATTCCAGGCGTCTCACCGGCATAATCAAGGAGGAGATTTCTGACAGCCTCTTGTTTCCTGTTGAAGATGCCGTTTGGGATTATATATCGTCCAGGGACGGCAGGATACTGGCGGTTATCGCCAACAGGGCGGACATGGAAGATTTCAAAAGCAGGGTTCCGGTCGAATACCGCCACATGGACGCAGAGCCTCTTGCTCTGGGAAGGGTCGCCGCCGCATCAGGCATTAAAGACGCCCTCCTGATAGATATGGGCGCTCAAAATACGCTTTTCGTAGGGATGAAGGACGGTATGCCGGAATTTTTCCGCCTTATCCCCAGGGGCGGCAATAACCTGACTTCTGAAATAGAAGCCGCCGATTCTCTCTCCCCGGTTTTAGCCGAAGCCAGAAAGAAAGAGGCTGGGACGGAACACCCCGTTGTCCGCAGGTTTATAAACGACCTTTTCGTAAGCGCGCTTATCTCGACACCGTTTCCGCATGAGAAAATCGTTCTTTCCGGCGGGGGCGCAGCGCTGCCGGGATTATGCGATTTCATAAGTGAAAAGCTGGGCGTCGAAACTGTTATGATGCCGATGCCCGAGGGGCTATCCCCATGCAGGGACGCCGTGGCGTACGGAGCTGCGTTATACGGGAAACACAGGGAAGATTCCGTCGAGCTCGGAGGGGTAGTTAAAAAAGAAGATCAGCCCTGGAAGGTATGGCTGGCGTTGATCCTGCTTCCCGTGATCCTTCTTTCTGTAAGCCTCCAGATGAAAATCGTGACACTGGAGGGCCGCAACAAGCAGTTTTCCCAGAAAATTGAGGTGCAGGTGAAGCAGGTCATGCCGGAAGCGCTGACAGGAAGCGCAGGTATGGCCCAGATGAAAAAAGAAGTGGAAGAGGCCGTTAACGATTATAACGATCCGGGGCGCAGAGTCCTGCCCCTGCTTTCGGACATCGGCAACGCATCGTCTCCGGGGATTACCGTAAACGAGATGGATTTTACAGGCGAATCATTTACATTAAAGGGGGAAGCCGAATCTTTCGAGCAGGTCGATGAATTCAGGAAAAAACTCGGCGCTTCTTTCAAAAAGGCCGACCTGGAAGAGGGTAAGACAACCCCAGAGAAAAAAATCAGTTTCTCCTTGAGGCTGGAACCGTGAAACAGATCCAACAGTATTTATTGACATTGACCGAGCGGGACCGCAGGATAATGATCATAGGGTCGATATCCGCGGTGATACTGTTATACCTGGGACTGTTCCTTCTGCCCGCAGTTTCGAAAATAGAGAAGCTTGAGAAGAGCATCGTAAGGAAACAGACCGACTACAACATGGTGGCTGATCTCGTATCACGTTACCAGGCACTGCCCAAGACTTCGGGCAATGCCGGGAAGGCCATTCTTCCGTTCGTCGAGAACCTGGGAAAGCGCGAAGGGATCGCGGATAACATAGATTACCTCCGTCCTTTCGGGGACAAAGGCGGCGCCGAACTGAAGCTGGTACAGATTTCAAGCGATAAACTCGTGAAGATCCTGTATGAGTTCCAGGGAGCGGGGATAAAAGTCCGCCAGATGAATATGCGAGATTACGGCAATTCCGGTCAATGGACCGCTAAGATTTTTCTGGAGGAGTAACAGGGATTGAAAAACTGGCAGAGGATATTGATGGTATGCGCGGTGTTCCTTGTTTCGCTGTTCCTGTTTTTCCCCAGGACGGAGTTCATATCGGGGGTTGTACAGAAGGAGCTTGGAAAGCATGCGATTGTGTTTATGTGGGAATCCGGCCGTCCGATGCTTTTCGGGGCCGAGTTCACGGGCGTCGAGATCATGGGGCCGCAGGGTGCGCTGCTTTCGAAGTCAAATGTGAAGATAACACAGGGGTTGTTCTCTCGTAAGCTCCTGCTGGAAACGGGCAGCGGCTCGGCCAGCTTGAATATATCGGGCGACAGGATTAAAATGAAGACCGATAAATATCCTGTTCCTCCCCTGGTCTCTTCGGTGATGGGGGAGGGCGACCTTGATCTTTCGGGCACTTATAATGTCAGGGATCAGGACGGCGCCATGAAGTTCAATTACGAGACGAAAGGCTTCCCGCTTGCCGCCGCGCAGACACCGCTGACGCTCAGCGGCAATTTGAATCTGAGCCGGGGCAGCGGTGCTCTGACTTTCAACATGAACGGGCAGGATGCAAAAGGGAAAGGGAACCTGAATTTTTCATTAAAAGGGATAAAAAGCCTGGCGGGTGTGCCCGTCAACGGGACACTGGAAGTAAGCCTTGGCGAAGCGACGTTATATTATGATCTCAAGGGGACTCTCGAAAAGATCCAGATGTCCCCGTCCAACCCGGGGGGGACGAAAACTCTCAGGTTGAGCAATAATAAACCTGTTTCCGTTATAGATGCGAAAGGGGCCGATTGATATGAGGCGTAATTTATTCGGGATTTTAATTTTAATGATTTTATTGGGTATCATGCTGTCCTCCACGTGGAGCCAGCCTGCATCCGATAAGCCTTCGCCTTCGCCGAGGCTGATTGAAGAAAATGCCGCCCGGAGCCTTCGTAACGGCAAGATAATGCTGAACTTCGAGGATATAGATATCCGTGTCCTTTCCAAGATTATAGCGGAAATTACAGGCAAGAACATCCTCCTGGATCAGAAAGTCCAGGGAAAGATTTCGATTATCTCATCGAGGGAGGTAACCCCATCGGAAGCATGGCAGATCTTTTTAAACGCGCTGGGAAGCTATGGCTATACGGCGGTTGATAAGCGCGGCTATGTAAATATTATCCCGATAGCCGAAGGCAGGCCCGCCATTACACAGGTCGTTACCGGCGAGCAGGCAAGGCTGAAGGCCAATTATGCCGTAGCCCTCGTGATTCTGAAAAACGCCGATGCGAATACGCTCCAGACAACATTGAAGCCCATGGTGACCCCCGGCGGGGCGCTTACCGCTTTCCCGCCTGCAAATTGTATCCTGATATCGGATAACGCCGAGAACGTGGAGCTTTTGACCAATATAATAACCGAGCTCGATGACAAATATAAGAAAAACGTTTTAAGAATTTATCACCCTCAAAATGTCGATGTCAAACTGGCGTTTAATGCGCTGACCACTATTTTCAAGGATAAAACCGGCGTTATAACTATGGCTCCGTTTGAACCGACAAATTCGCTCCTTGTCATGGCCCCGCCCGGAGAATTTGCACAACTGGAATATGCGCTTAAGACGCTGGAGCAGGAACAGAGCATGGCACAGAGGATGAAGAGGACGTTCCGCGTGTTGTACCTTGAAAACGCCAGTGCTGATGAGACAGCGAAGGTATTATCCGAAATCCTTACGGAGCGTAAAAGGATACAGGACGAGATATTGAAGGCTTCGGGCGCAGTCCCCGGGGCTGAGACACAGGGCAATACATCGACGATTGCCTTGAGTAAAATCACTTCCGACCCCTCCACCAACTCACTTGTGCTTTTCGTAAACGATGATGAATACGATGAATTGAGGAGCCTTATATCCATGCTGGATACCACGCGCAGGCAGGTGCTCGTTTCTGCGGTCATAGCCGAGGTTTCGTTGAAGCGCCTCCAGGAGCTCGGGGCGCGGTGGCAGTATAATTCCAAGCAGGGAGCCGCAGGTTTCCAGGGCGGCCTTTCTATCGACGCCATCTACGGTCTCATGGCGTCGGGTAACTTCGTAGTGGGTGGAATTTCAGATGCTAGCAATGAAGTTACTGTCGGCGGCCAAACATTGACATATCCGGATATATTCGGCGTGCTTGCAATGCTGAACACAGACAGCGAATTCAACGTATTATCGGCGCCCAGGCTCCTTACCGAAGACCATAAGCCCGCCAATATCAGTGTGGGCAGCGTCGTTCCTTTTGCGACGGGTGTTAAGTTCGATGCGGTAGGCCAGCCTGTCGTAACTTATGATTATAAAGACGTCGGGTTGTCTCTGAAACTGACGCCCCATGTCAGCCAGTCGAAATTCGTACGCCTGGAAGTGGATCAGAGCATAAAAGATGTAACGGATTATCTGAAGCCTAACCTTGGCAGCATCGGGTACGTAGTTCCCATTCTTTCCCAGAGGGAAATTGTTACGACAGTTACGATCGGAGACGCCCAGACGGTGATTATAGGCGGCCTTATTTCCAAGAAGCTGGTCGATACTTTGAAGTCCGTACCGTTTCTTTCAAAAATCCCGCTTATAGGGGAAATCTTCAAGGACTCCTCTAAAACAAATGAAAAGACAACTCTTTTCGTGTTCCTTACTCCCCATATCATAGACAGTCCCCAGAAGCTCCTTGACCTTACAAACAAGTACCGGGAGATCATTCAGCAGAAGCTTAACGCCGAGTACCAGATTCAGGAAGCCATAGGGCCTTCTTCAACGGTAGGCACGGGGACGGTTCAGGAGCCTGCTCCCGAAGCTACTCCGACTATCGTTCCTGCGCCGACACCTACACCGGGGGTCATAAAGATCCCCAAACCTGACCCTGACGCCGTTCCTGAAAAGATAGTCATTCCGAAAGCTGATAATAAAACGGGAGATGGAAAGTGAGCAAAAAACCCGTACTGCCGCTGGATTTTCTCCAGCGCAATCTGCTGCTCCCGATTGAAGAGAACGGGACTCTGAGGCTTGCGGTCTGCCCTGATACGCCGGCCCCGGCCCTTGAAGACGCAAGGCTTTTCCTGAAATGTGATTTCGAAGTGATGATGGTTCCCAGGGACGAGATAGAACATGGCTTGAGAAACCTCATGGCGGAAGACATGTCCGCGGCTTCCGAAGAAGAAGGGATGGAACAGCTTGTCCTTTCCGAAGACGAGACCCAGGATCTCTTCACCCTTTCAAAGGATGCGCCGATAATAAGGCTTGTCAACTCCGTGTTTCTCAGGGCCGTAAACAATCGGGCATCCGATATTCACATAGAGCCTTACGAAAAAGAAAGCCTGATAAGGTTCCGCGTTGACGGCGTCCTGCACGAAGTGTTGAGCATGGCGCGGTCCCAGTATTCATCGGTGGTTGCCAGGATCAAGGTCATGAGCAAGCTCAACCTTGCCGAGCACCGCCTCCCCCAGGACGGCCGGATGAGGGTAAAGGCAGGCGACAGGATCCTCGATGTCCGCGTCAGCGTCCTGCCGACACTGTTCGGAGAAAGGGTCGTGCTCCGCCTCCTGGACAGGGAACAGCAGATGCTGACTCTTAAGGGGCTGGGTCTCCTTGAAGACGATTACGAAATAGTAAGAGATCTCATTTCTCATCCTTACGGCTCGATACTTTCAACAGGCCCCACCGGGAGCGGCAAATCGACGACGCTTTACGCCGTATTGCTCGAAGTGATGTCGCCCAACAGGAACATCATAACCATCGAAGACCCCGTTGAATACCAGGTCCCGGGCATAGGCCAGATCCCGGTCAACCCGAAGATCGGCATCACGTTCGCCAACGGCCTCCGGTCCATATTGCGCCAGGATCCCGATGTTATAATGGTGGGCGAGATAAGGGACCCCGAAACCGCCGACATAGCAACTCACGCGGCGCTTACAGGCCACCTCGTATTATCGACCCTCCATACCAACGACGCCCCGACAGCCATAGCGCGCATGGTGGACATGGAGGTGGAGGCATATCTTTTGTCCTCGTCGCTCCTCGGCATTATCGCACAACGGCTCGTCAGGAAGCTGTGCCCTCATTGTAAAGAGCAGTACAACATCACCGACGGCGAGATCCGGCAGTTGGACCTGCCGCCGGAGCTTGTGCGCGAGGGAACTTTTTTCCGCCCCGGAGGTTGTGATAAATGCCTGGGCACGGGATTCCACGGCCGGATGGGGATATTCGAGCTCCTGACAATCGACGAAGATATGAGGGGCCAGATTATCAGATCGCCCGAATCCAACCAGATCCGGAAGCTGGCCATCCAGAATGGCATGAGGACGCTTCTGGCCGACGGTGCGGTAAAGGTCGCACGCGGATACACAAGCGTCGAAGAAGTATTAAGGGCTACAAGGTTGTAATATGCCTTTATACGAGTATAAAGGATATAACAGCGCGGGGAAGGGGGTATCGGGGGTGCTTGATGCTCCGTCCCGGTCCGAAGCCTTTACAAGGCTGAAAGCCCGCAGCATCCATCCTTCCCACCTTGCGGAAGATTCGGGCGCGGCGATTAAAAAATTCAGGATCAAAAAAGACGAGCTTGCATTCACCCTGGAGCAGCTTTCTACACTGCTTCATGCCGGGCTTCCCCTCACGCAGGCGCTTGAAAGCCTTTCTTTCCAGGTTGAATCCGAAGGCATGAAAAGAGCCCTTGCCAGGACACGGTCCTCGCTACAGGAAGGCCTTTCGTTCCCGAAGGCGCTTGAGGAAAGCCGGGCTTTCCCCGATCTTATGATCCACCTTATCGAATCGGCTGAAGCCGTAGGTGCGCTGGAGCCCGTGCTGACAAGATATGCAGGCTTTTTGAGGACTGAAGCCGACTTCACCAGGAAGCTGCTTGCTTCCCTGACATACCCGCTGATAATTATGCTGGCATGCCTCGGTCTGCTTATCTTCATGCTGACTTACATTTCGCCGACACTCCTTGAAATATTCGGGACTCTCAAGAAAACGCTCCCGCTTACAACAAGGATCCTTATGGGCACGGGGATTTTTCTGAGGGTTTCGCTGCCATACATTGTAGTGTTGATAGTTATTGCAGTTTTTGTATTTGTCAGAATGGTTCCCAGGAAGACCATGGACAGGCTGAAGCTGAGGGTCCCGGTGCTTGGAAATATCTACCTTCAGGTTATGCTTACGCGGTGGTCGCAGACCCTGGCGCTGCTTCATGCGGGGGGAGTTTCGATGGTAAAAGCGCTTGCGGCATCCAGGGAAGTGCTTGATAATGTTTATCTCCAGGAATATATGCTGAAAGTAGAAGAGGAAGTGGAGCGCGGAAAATCACTGTCCGTGGCGCTTTCCGCGGTCCCGGGCATGCCCGACCTTTTGCTCCAGATGACGGAAACAGGCGAGCGCTCCGGGGAGCTCGACAAGCTTTTGAATTCCGCCGCAGAATTTTACCAGAAAGATATCGAGAGAAGGCTCGCCGTTTTTCTTGCCGTCCTTGAACCGGCATTGATTATAGGGATGGGCGTCGTCGTGGGGTTTGTCGTCATCTCCATATTGCTGCCGATATTCGACCTGAATAAGCTGATTAAGTAATTTTTATAAATAAGATCAATCTTCTTTCAGGGCCTTTGCCTCATCTTCGGTTCTTTCCCTCATGTAAAGCGCGCCGCTGAAGCACTTCTGGAAACAGATGCTGCAGCCGATACACTTTGCTGGGTCGGTAACGGGATGCTTTTCTTCGTTTAAAGTTATGGCCTGGTATGGGCAGCGGGTACAATTCCCGCACATCATACAGATCTCTTCGATACAGGCGGATATCTTCTTTTTCGGCGACAATGCCATGAAATCGGTAACCGGGTGGGGGAGCGCTATTCCGATAAGTTCCTTTACCGATTTTATGCCTCTTTCTTCCATCAGGTGGCTCAAGCCGGAATGGAGTTCGTCTATGATCCCGTACCCGTATTTCATAACGATGGTGCAGAACTGGACAGTTTTTGTGCCGAGAGCCAGGAAATCCGCGGCCGCCTTATAGTTCATCGGGCCGCCGTTCCCCGAAACGGTAACGCCGAGAGACGACACGTTGGCAAGTGTCAGGTTGCTGATGGGCGTTACGCCTTCGCCACTCATGCCGACTACTATGCCTTCTTCCCAGCAGCTTTTCCCGCCCGGCTTGAAATACAACGTGGGGAATGTGTTCGCAAGAGTAACCCCTGCCTTCGCATCGGGATATTTTTCCAGGACTTCCTTGATGGCGTTCATGATGACGACTATAGATGTTACTGCGGCGGTGAGCTTGAAAAGCTTGGGGACTTCCGGGTCGCCGCCTTCAAGGATCCAGCCGATGATTTTTGCGGTGAGCTTCGGGTTCTGTGATACTATGTCGCCTTCTGTCCCATCCCCGCCCTGGGGGCAGGAAAGGCTGTATTCGATGCCCATAACGCCCGCCTGTTCAAGTTTGCGTGTATTCGATTGCCATGCTTTTTTGTCTTGTTCGTCATTGCCTGATACAGGGCCGCCGGTCGATGCCATCGTCAGCCTGTCCGGGTATTCCCTGACCAGCGCCGCTATCTCTTTACAAACCCTGTCCAGGGGATGCCCCGAAACGTTGTCGCAGTTGCCGTAAGTAAGCTCGCTGAAAGCATGCATGTATTCGCCGGGGATGTGTATGGGCACGTTGTCGAACGCCGTCTTCATCACGCCGCCGGGCCATCCGGCTTCATACGCGGCTTTCATCTGGTCATAGCCGTCCGACGGGGGCGCAGCGGACAGAAGGAACGGGGATAAAATTTTGCACCCGAAAAATTCCGTATCGAGCGGGACGGGCAGCCTGTCATAGCCGCGGATGATTTCGAAGCTCTTTGTAGGCTTTTCAATTACAGGCGCTGCTGATTTTGAAAGGTATGCATCGATCTTCAAAGCGGCGTTTTTGCCGGAGGCCGCCGCTTCGACGACGGTCGTCGGGCCGTTCGCACAATCCCCTGTGTAGAAAATTGCCGGGTTGTCAATTTTCTCAACCCCACAACGGGAGCCGATTGCTATGATCACGTGATCGATGTCGTTTCTTACGGCTTCCGTGCCGTGGACGTCCATGATATCTCTCAGGTTGAATTTGACGCCGGGCGGAAGGGTTACCTTTATCGTTTTCAATTCCTTGATTTTCGGGCCTTCAGCTTCTATGGAGAGGATCTTTATGCGGCCGGAAACTTCGATGTCGTATTCGACAAGCTCGTCTCTTTCTTTCGGAGTGAGAGGCATTTCGCTGAGTTTTTCCAGTGCGAACATCTCGACGCTTACTGCGCCTGCCTTTCCGGCGGTTACGGCGCAATCGACGGCGGTAGCCCCGCCCCCGATGACGGCCACCTTGCCTTTCATCGGGAAGTTTTCAGGGTTCCACAGGTAGTCGATGCCGGTTACGGCAAGGTCTTCCCCGGGGATCCTCATTTTTATAGGTTCCTGGAGACCTGCGGCTACGGCGACCGCATTGTAGCCGTCTTTCAGGAGGGATCCGGGGTCATCGATTTTAGCGTTTAACTTGAGGCTGATATTGTGGCTTTCAAGCAGGAAATCGATATCGGAGGCAAGCGTTTCGCGTGGGAGCCTGTATTCGGGGATCATGTTGCAGGCGCCGCCTGCGGCGCTGTGCTCGTCATAAACATCTACGTGGTAGCCTTTCTGGGAAAGAGCAATCGCGGCGGCAAGTCCGGAAGGTCCTGCCCCTATGACGGCGATTTTTTCTTCCCTGCTTTCGGGCGTCTTAAGGACCGGCATTACTCCGAGCTTTTTTGCGCGGGCAATAATTGCAGCCTGTACCGACGGTATTTCCACGTACCTGTCGAAATTCTTGTGGACGCATGCCGCCTGGCAATGCCTGTCGGGGCAGACCACACCGCAGATCCCGCCGAGGGGGTTCCGTGTCATTATCAGCGCGGCGGCTCTTTTATAATCGGAAGGCCGTCCCTCTGCAGCCGCCATTATGAAGTCGGCCGGGGAACAATCCGCAGGACACGCGTCCTTACAGGGCTTTTCCTCACAATATTCGCATTTCTCGATCTCCGATTTGAGCTGTGCGTCTGTCAGGTACAGGTTCTCAATATTCAATTTCTTCCTCCTTAGAATGCCCCGGCGCCATACCGCCGTCACTTTTTTTAAGATATATTTTATCCTAATTAATATAACAATATCAAATTCCTTCTTTCGAGGCTGTCTAAAAAGTCAGATTTTTTGTAGGGGTCGGGTTTCCCGGCCCGTTAAGTTGTACAAATATATGATCTATATAATAGTTGACCCACCCCGCCTGCGGCACTCCTCCCGGGAGGGGAATGATATTTTGGAGAAACTTTTCAGACAGCCTCTTCAGGAAGGAAATAATTCAAGAATATCTAAATAATAAATTAGGAGATAGAATTCGTAGTTATTCGAGGGGAAGGATCTGAGCATTTGAGCCGGCTTCATTCAATCAATAAGCAAGTTATATTTTTTTCCGTTTTGATATTCCTCCTTAATCTATCCGTTTTTTATTATACAGTGAAGATAAGGGAGCCTTTCGCCACACCTCTTTGTGACGACAGGCACCAATCGCTGACTGCGGGGACGGTATTACTTGCAAGGCATTGGTACAGGGAAGGCGCGATGAATATGAGGTTCGCCATGGTCCGGAATCCCGGATCCATCGAATTCCCCGATTTGAACAGCAGGGGCATTTGCTCGACTTATCCGCCCGGCGCCGTTATGCCTGTATATTTGCTGAGCAGGATAAGCCATAATGAGCCTTCCCCGCGTATGGTTTACAGTTATAATTTGTTCAGTCATTTTTTGATTTCGCTTTTGCTTTCTCTGACGGTTTTTTTCTTTATTTCAAGGCTCACGTCGAAATATTCCGTTTCATTTTTGCTGTCTTTAATACCGATGCTTCTGGAGCTACTTTCCCCGATGCCTCTTTATTACCAGCAAAATGTATTTTTTGCTGACCAGGCCGTATTGCTTCCTTTTGCACTCGTGATTTTCCTGGAAACACTCCGCATGTATAAAACGCAAAACTACGTGATAGACGCATTGCTCTGGCTCGTGATGTTCTACGGGATACTCACCGACTGGCTTTTTGTTTTCATCGGCCTGATATTGTTTTTAAAAAGGCTTTTAAACGGGGAACTCGGACACGACCTCCGGCGGATCATGGCGAACAGCTTTTATTTCTGGTCGCCATTTATCGCCGGGCTGGGCCTGTTCCTGGTACAACTGTATTCCATCAATGCCGTGACGGACTTGAAAACCAGGGGGCTTTTAAGGCTGGGGCTGGCGGGGACAAGGCCGGACAATTTTTTCCAATCTTTCTGGCTTGAGTACGTTAAAGGCGGCTATCTTCTGGCAGGCGTGTTTATCCTCTGGGGGAGCCTGGCAGCGCTCTGTTGTGTGCTTGTATTCATATTACTGAACAGGAAACGTGCAGGAACGGATTTTTATTTCAGGACGGCGGTCGAGGCCGCATCTCTTGCCGCTGTTGCGCTTCTCCCGTGCTTTTTGCAGGTATATACGCTGTTCGAACATTCTTATTATCACGAATACGCCGCTTTGAAATTCAGCATCCCGATGGCGATTGTGCCCTTTGTATTGATACCGGTTTCTCTTATCGCAATTTTTTATTATTACTATGGAGGAAAAAAATTATCCGGGGGAAACATGCCGGCGCTTAAATTCGCGCCGTATTTACTCCTTGTGCTTGCCGGGTTTTATGTTTTTCTGATCCACGGCAGGTTCGTGTATTATTTTCCGGGAGCGGATAACAGCTATAAAACAGTAGGGGAATTTATCGACAAAAATACCGGCTATAAAGATATCGTGTTTTCATTTACGGATGAGATAGACGGCAACCCGGTCCCTCTTTCGTATTCCATGAAGAGAGTTTATAAAATAAAAAATATATCGGACATCGCAACGTTCATGAACGACAGGAAAATTAAAGGCGATTATGTCATAGATATTTTTCAATCCGGCAAAAGATCGGATAATTTATCGCCCGCGATGACGAAGATTTTATCGGGCTGGCCTGAGATAAAATCCGGCGACATGAAGCTTTACAGGATATCGAAGGAAGATTTTAACCTGTTCAAGCAGGGCTATTATTCGAATGAAAACGGCGGCGGGGAAACCAGGCGGGGCGCTTTATGATAAACTCCGGCTTTATCGGCAAAACCGGTGCCGGAAATTTCTGGTCTTGCAATTACTCCGGCCTGTCTGGTAATATTTAACTTGGTTATGAATTCCTCAGACAAACCTTTTACGGCATTGATTTCTCTTTACGGCACGGAAAATGCCGGGTGCCGTTATTTATATTCATCTCTTTCCAGGGCCGGGTACCCGGCCCATCTTGTTTTTTTCAAGGAATGGAGAAACAACGATATAGTCCCACCGTCGGAAAAAGAAATCCGCCTCCTGATATCACATCTGAAATCTATTTCCCCTGATCTTATCGGGATAGGCCTCGTATCCACCCTTTTTCCCATTGCCAGGGACCTGACGATAAGAATAAAGGACGAACTGGGGATACCCGTTTTATGGGGAGGGATTCATCCTACGGGCTTCCCGGTGGAGTGCCTGGAATACGCCGATTATATATGCCGCGGCGAAGGGGAAGAAACGCTGCCCGAATTGCTGCATTGTCTTGAAAAGGGGGAATCCCTGTCAGGCATCGCCGGACTTGGATACAAAGAGGGAGGCGATAAAAAAGTAAACCCGGTACGCCCGCTCTTCCAGGATTTGGATTCGCTTCCGCTGCCTTACCTGGGAGACGACAACAAGGTTCTCATAGATAACGAGCGGCTGACGGAAGGCGAGCCTATCAAGCCGGGCGCCGAGTACAGGATCTATGTTTCCAGGGGATGCCCTTTTTCCTGCGCGTATTGTTATAACAGCATCCTGCGCAGGATGTATAAAGGTCTGGGGAAATATTACCGTTTCCGCTCGGTGGAAAATGTTCTGAATGAGCTTGAGGAGGCTGTCAGGCTTTTCCCCAGGCTTCGTTTTATAAAAATCGACGACGACACGTCTTTCTGCTATGGTGACGAGTGGCTCAGCGAGTTCTGCGAGAAATACCCGGCCAGAGTAGGTCTCCCTTTCGGCTGCCTGATTCACCCGAAATTTTTAAGCAGGGACTTGCTTGAAAAATTGAAAGCCGTCGGGCTGGAGAGGATCCAGGTCGGCCTTGAGAGCGGCTCCCGCCGCGAGATAGAAGACGACTATCACAGGAAAGACACCCATGTCAAAATAAAAGAGTTTTCCGAATTCAACAGGGATTTGAAGATCGAAGTCGTTTACGATGTGATTATAGATAACCCGACCGCTTCCGAAGAAGACAGGATAAACCAGGTGGAATACCTCATCGAGCTTGAAAGGCCGTTTAAAGTGTTTCTTTATTCGCTGAATTACCTTCCCGGCACCGAGCTTACCGAGAAGCTCCTTGCCGAAGGGGTAATAACGCCTGATGAGGTTGAGGGCAAATCGACGAAATCATGGCGCCAGTTCAGGGTGGATTTTTCTTATCCCAGGAGCGCCGAAGACAGGTTTTACCTTGCGCTGCTCGTTCTTTCATCCCACCCGTGGATACCCAAGAGTCTTTTGAGGAAGTGGCTCAAATCCCGCTATTTAAGGAAACATCCCTGGCCGTTATGGATTTTGATGATATCGAGCAATACCGCAAGAATGGGTTTTGTCGCCCTCCAGATGCTTTTGCGCGGTGAGTTGACAATTTTCAAGCTCCGCCAGTACGCTCGCTTTTCCCGCATGATCTCACAGTAAAGAAGGATATCAACTCTTCGTAATTTAATCAATTATCATTAAGCATGCCGGTTGATGCTCATTTTGACCGGCGGTATTTAAGGAATGACCCGTAATGAATTCACCTGAACGCCGGGCAATTAAAACGACAATTTTCGTTGTCCTGATTTTCATCGTCAGCCTTATTCTTTTCATATACAGCGTTCAGATAAGGAAGCCTTTTTTTACCGACCTTTCGGAAGAGCATCACCAGTCTCTGACCGGGGGGACAGTATTGTTCGCAAGGCACTGGTTCAGGGAAGGCATTTTTAAAACCGGCTTCATGATGATTGCCAATCCAAAGTCAGTTGAATTTAACGGCCCAAGGGAAAGGTACGTATGTTGTACTTACCCGCCCGGCGCCCCTATCCCGGTATATTTGATAAGCAGGCTTATCGACAAAGAAGCTACGCCGGGACTGGTTTTCAAGTATAATCTTGGGAACCATTTTTTTATAGCGTTTTTTCTTTCGCTGATAGTTTTCTTTTTTGTATTAAGAATTACGAATAAATATTTAAGCGCTTTTATCTTCGCCCTGATCCCTGTTTTATTCGAACTGATGTCGCCGCTGCCGCTTTATTATCACCAGAACGTGTTTTTTGCAGACCAGGCCGTGATCCTTCCTTTCGTATTGATTATATTTCTGGAATCTTTGAGAACCGCCGATAAGAAATCCCGGCTGCTGGACGTCCTGGAATGGCTTGTCATTTTATGGGGGCTCCTTACGGAATGGCTTTTCATATTTGTTGTACCGGTATTATTCCTAATAAAATTGCTCGACGGGGATTTCGGCAAATCCGGAAGGGCGGTACGGAACATCTTCATATTCTTTCTTCCGGCGGTTATCGTTGCCGTGGTTTATATCTGCCAGGTTCTGAGCCAGGATGCGGTGGGCTTACTGGTAAAAAAGTTTATGTTGAGGACAGGCTTGAGCGATAACGGGGGGGTAAGTTTTTTCAAGATGTTCTGGCTTAATTATTTTGCCGGAGGCTACAACGGGGCGGGCGTCTGGCTGATGTGGAGCAGCCTTGTTTTCCTTTTGCTCGCGGTGGTCTTTTTGATGATTAAGCGCAGAGTCTTAAAAAACAATTTTTACCTGGAAGCCGTTTATAAAGCGGTTTCAATTTCGGCCCTGGCCCTGCTGCCGTGTTTCCTGCATATCTATTTTTTATTCAACCATTCGTTTTCACATGATTTTTCGGCTTTAAAGTTTTCCGTCCCGATGGCACTGCTTCCGTTTGTATTTTTGCCGTTAATTGTGATCATGTCCTTTCAATATTACAACGGCCTGAAAAATTCAGGATCGGAAACATCCGGGGGCACAGGGCAGAATGCGGTCCGCCTGAAATATGCCCCGTTCATTCTCCTTGCCCTGGCGGCGGTTTATATATTTTCATTTCATGGCAGATATGTTTTTTATTTCCCGAAGCCTGCAGACGGTTACCGGGCCGTCGGCGAGTTCCTGGACAGGAACACGGGTTACGAAGATATAGTTTTCTCGACTTCTTATGAAATAATTCTCAACCCGATCCAACTGGCTTATTCCATGAAGCGTGTTTATCGCATAAACGGCCTTCAGGATATAATCGATTTCGTAAAAAATACAGATTTGCGCGGCGAATATGTAATCAACTTATTTGAAAAAGATAAAACGCATATCAGGGAAGCCCCGGGTCTTCGGGCGCTTATTGCCGGGGCGAAAAAAGCCGAATCGGAAAACATGGTCCTTTATAAGATCGACAGGCGGACATTTGGAAAAATCATGTCTGAATACTGGAAAAAGTCGATTGAAGGCGGCAGAAAGCCTCCGGGATGAGGGAATTGAACATTTGTTCGATGGCGAAGCATATCAAACGGTCGGAATCGATATGTAATTTCAATTGACGGAGGTTAAGAAATGATTGTAACTCTGACCATGAACCCGGCTATAGATACGAGTTCCGGCGTTGACCATGTCATAGCCGACCGGAAGCTGAGATGTTCCGCGCCGGGTTACGACCCCGGCGGCGGCGGCCTTAATGTGTCGCGAGCGATAATGGAGCTGGGAGGAGATTCTCTTGCCATATACCCGTCAGGCGGGTGGCTGGGGAAAATGCTGGAAGGGCTTATCGATAAAGAAGGCTTGAATCACAGGTCTATCCCTATTGAAAAATCCACAAGAGAGAATTTGAATTTTTTTGAGAAAATAAGCGGCCGGCAATTCCGCTTCGGCATGCCCGGGCCTGAGTTAAAAGAAGAAGAATGGAAGCGCTGCCTTGATGCCTTGCGCGCCGTGGAGCCGAAGCCTGATTACATAGTGGCAAGCGGGAGCCTCCCGCCGGGGGTGCCCGTCAATTTTTATGCGCTCGCTGCAGATATTGCAAGGGAACTCGGCTCAAAATTAATTGTCGATACTTCGGGTGATGAATTGCGCATAGCCGCAAATGCCGGGGTTTATCTCTTAAAGCCGAATATTGCCGAGTTCCAGACCCTTGTAGGGGAGGAGATCAAAAACGAAAAAAGGCAGATGGAACTTGCCAGGAAAATAATCGCGTCGGGAAAGACCGAGGTTCTTGTGATTTCGATGGGCGTAGCGGGTGCTTTGCTCGTTACGAAGGACATTTATGAGCATATAAGAGCCCCTATCGTACCTATCGAGAGCAGGGTGGGCGCAGGGGACAGCATGGTCGCAGGCATCGTGTTCGGCCTGGAATCCGGAAAACCCCTCAGGGACGCCGTGCGTTTCGGTGTGGCTACAGGTGCGGCGGCCGTCATGTCGCCGGGGACAGGACTGTGTTGTAAAGGCGTTGCCGAAGAAATTTATGCCCGGATGGCATCCCAGAATTTTTAAAACCCCGGCTGCTTGCTGATTATTCTTAGACCTCGCTCCCGAAGTGAGCGCATGAGGAAGACGGAAAGGTTCCCGACAGGCTCGAACAATATTTTTACAGGACGGCGCTGACAGGGCATGAATTTTGCATTGAACGAATCGATATTCACAGGCACATCGGGGTGGCACTACGAGCATTGGAAGAACGTTTTTTATCCACCGGGTCTTCCGGCCTTATGTTCGGGGCGATAAAAACCGAATCAAAAAACACGGGACTTCATAAGATCGACAGGCGGACATTTGAAAAAATCATGTCTGAATACGGGAAAAAGTCGATTAAAGACGACAGCATGCCCCCGGGATGTAGGAATTGAACATTTGTTCGATGAGGGTGCCGGTATTAATTCCCGGGAGATCTGAATTCTTAAATTTAAAGGAGCTTTAACCTTGCTGTGGTATTTTTTATACAAAATATAAAGGGAGGGTTCCGGATGGGTATTTATAAAAGGGCACAGTTAGCACTACTTGTCGGTTTACTCTTAATCAGCACGGGGTGTTTCGGATTGCAATTCAGCGGTTCCGGCAGTTCTCCGGCTCCTGTCGGAAACAATCCTGTTATAGGTGCAATAGCGCCCGACTCTGCGCCGGAACTGTGGACGGTAACAATAACAGGGCAGGATTTCGGAGCGGCCCAGGGTGATGTAACTTTCGCCGATATCGATTCGCCTGCAGTTTCTTCGTGGACGAATACGGTTATAGTATGCGATATCCCGGCAGATATCAGCAGGAGCAGGGCTCTTGTAGATGTGGTAGTTACTGCAGATGCAAAGGCAAGCACGCCTTACGGATACACCGTTATAAAAACTTATTATGTCGATGCCAATAATGGTGATGATGAAAATACCGGCACACTGGACGAGCCGTTTCAGACGATAACCCATGCTGTCGATACCGCCGGGGAAGGCGAGGCGATAAATATTTCTGAAGGCACTTATAATGAAGGCATCGGCGAGACATTCCCATTGGAGCCGAAAGACGGGATGATATTAAGAGGCGGCTTCCAGACAGGCTTCCAGAACAACGACCCTGCGACATACATGACATATATCGATCCTGAAAATAATTCAGGCGCAATATATATTTACAGATCGGCGCCGATGAACAAGGAAAAAAACGGAATTGATAACATAAGTCTGGTCGGACTTGATATTATTAATGGAGCCAGTGATGAGGGCGGCGGAATAGATTGTTTGAATTTCGCCGGCACTCTTTTAGTTTTAGAGTGCGAGGTAAGCAATTGCACCAGTGTGAATTTTAGTGGTGGCGGGTTATATATCCATAATTCCAATTTTTATATGAGCGATTCCAATGTCAGCGGCAACAATTCAAACTTCGTTGGCGGAGGGCTTGTCATTAACGACAGCCAGGTAACAATTGAAAATTCAATAATAAATGGGAACAATTCCAGTGACGCAGGCGGCGGCATATATCTTAGCAACAATTCCACCTTAAACCTGACCGATAGTGTTATTCAGGAGAATGTCTCCAACAACAGCGACGGGGGGGGAATATACTCAGACGTGAACTCTGATTTAACCTTAACCGGATCGAACATTTACAACAACACCGCCGACGGTTACGGAGGCGGGATTGCTTATTATAATTCGACCGGCAGCCTTACAATCACTAACAGTCAGATTGCCGGGAATGATGGAGGCTATGGCGGCGGCATATATTTATATGGGGCCGATGCTCAGGTAAACAACAGCGCTATCGGAGGAAATAATTCGGGTTATCACGGTGGCGGTTTCTGGATATCGGACAATTCCACGGTTACAATTGGCACATGTGCAATAACAGATAATTATGCTGCAAGAGATGGCGCCGGCATATATGCCGAGAACAATACGGTATTACAAGTAACGTACACCACAATTTCCGATAATTTTGGCAGCGGCAATTATTGGGGCGGCGGGCTTGCAGGATATGACATCTCGCTTACAATGACTGGATGTTCGGTAACCGGCAATCATACCGTTTCTTCCGGCGGCGGGTTGTGCCTGAATGATAGCCAGGGCACCGTGTCGGATACGGAGATCGCTGATAACAGTGCAGGCGGGGGGCACGGCGGCGGCGTAGCCGTACGCAATAACACGGTTAATTATATGAATTTTGAGAACTGCGAAATCATGAATAATGACACTACGAACCGCGGTGGAGGCGTCTATTTATCAAATTGCCGCTCGTGGTTTACCAACTGCCTGGTAACTGGAAATTCTTCTCAGGTAACAGGTGGTGGTTTCTCTGTAATGGGAACCCTGGACTTTGACCTTCTTAACAGCACGGTTGACAGCAATGCCGCGGTTGACAATACCTTCGGTGGAGGAATATTTTTTGATGCCACCGCTCAAGGGGTGGATATAGAAAACTGTATTTTCTCCAATAACACCGCGGCGACGGGATCGGGGATTTATGCTTCTGCCGGTCCAAACATTGAGATACACTACTGCAATGTCTGGAACAATGTTGTCGAGAATATCACGCAGGTTAATTGTATTGCTGTCAATCCTTTATATACCGGCGCTCTTTCACAGGAATATACCGTAGATGATACATCGCAGGTTATAGATGCGGGTGACCCGGCTTATGCAGGGGTCCTGATAAACGGCAACTGGGAAACACAGTTAAACACGCCGGATGTAACGCCTGTTGATATCGGCTTCCATTACCCGTTCCCGTGATATTGAGATAAGCCTGTATCGGAATTGAATAAAAAGGGCGGGCATTAATGGCCGTCCTTTTTTTAATCCTGTTAATTCTGATATTTTTGGCGTAATATCAAAAATCAGGTGCTAAAAATAGCCGGGGACCGGTTCGTAAAAGGGATAAATAATCACGGATAGAATAGGTATTGGTCTTTTTAATTATAATGTCAGGAGGGCAAGATGGCCTCAGAAAAACCTGCCGGGGAACATACCTCAGTTGTTTGTGCCGAAGACGAATTTATACCATATATTCCGACCGGGACGGTAATACCGGAATTTACCGCCCAGGCTATAATTCTGGGCGTGATACTTGCCGCATTATTCGGCACCGTCATGGTTTATCTCGGCCTTAAAGTAGGCATGACGGTCAGCGCTTCCATACCCGCCGCCGTTATTTCGATGGCCATCCTGCGCGGGGTACTCAAGCGGGGCACCATACTTGAAAACAATATCGTCCAGACAATTGCTTCGGCAGGTGAGGCCGCCGCCGCGGGAGTTATCTTCACCATCCCCGCGATGTTTATCTGGGCATTCGACCCCGCTTTCAAAAATCAGATCGGGCGGGTCAGCTTGTCGGAAATCTTCATGATAACGCTGATAGGCGGGATCATCGGGGTCTTCATGATGATCCCTTTGCGGAGATACCTTATCGTAACGGAACATAAGACGCTGCCTTACCCGGAAGGCACTGCATGCGCCGAGGTCCTCAAGGCGGGCGAAACGATGGGAGCCAATGCGAAGCTTGTAGTATCGGGTTTCTGCGTCGCTGCGGTTTACCGTTTCCTCCTGGGTCCCTGCAAGCTGTGGAACGCCCTGCCCGGCTGGATATACAAGAAGATGAATCTCAGCCTTACTTTCGATGCCTCTCCGGCTTTGCTGGGCGTGGGCTTTATCATAGGCGCAGAAGTTTCCGCCTACATGCTTGCAGGCGGTCTCCTTTCATGGTTCGTGCTCATCCCTGCGATTACGTATTTCGGCAGCAGCCTCCAGCAGGCCCTCCAGCCCGCATCGACCCTTATAAGCCAGATGAGCCCCGACCAGATCTGGACCAACTATATCAGGTACATCGGGGCCGGAGCGGTCGCTATGGGCGGGATTATCAGCCTTGCAAAATCTTCCCCCGTCATAGTGAAATCGGTCCAACTCGGCTTTGCCGAAGTTTTCCAGGTGATTAAAGGCGAAAAATTTGAAAAAAAGCGGATAGAAGACGACATCCCGATGCCGTTTGTTTTCTTCGGCTGTTTCGTGCTGGTGCTTTTGATAGCGTTCCTGCCCCAGATCCCCCTGGGCAAATTGAGCCTTTTCCGTGTAGTGGCGGCCCTTGCCGCGGTGGTATTCGGGTTCTTCTTTACAACGGTTTCCTCGCGGGTCGTCGGCATAGTCGGCTCTTCTTCGAACCCCGTTTCAGGCATGACCATCGGGACTCTTCTTGCAACTTCGCTGATTTTCAGGTTTGCAGGCTGGACGGGCGTGCAGGGGATGGTGGCGTCTCTTGTCGTGGGCGCGCTTGTCTGTATCGCTATCGCCATCGCAGGGGATACTTCCCAGGACCTGAAAACAGGCTTCTTAGTCGGCGCGACGCCGAAGTACCAGGAGTACGGCCTGTTCATAGGCGTCCTTTCTTCGGCATTCTTCATAGCGCTGACGGTCCTTTTCCTCTGCAGCACTTACAGGCTCGGAGACCCTACAGTCGTTAAACAGGAGCTTATCGCGCCACAGGCAAACCTGATGGCTATTATTATCCCGGGCATCCTGGAAGGACATCTCCCCTGGTCTCTTATATTCATCGGCGGTTTTGCAGCAATTGTAGCCGAGCTTATGGGTGTCCCGGCACTGCCTTTTGCAGTGGGGATGTACCTCCCGCTGGAGCTTTCTACAACCGTCATGATGGGCGGCCTGGTAAGCTGGATCATCACGAAGTCGCATAAGAACTGCAATAAGCTAAAGTCCGCGCTTGACAGGGGGCTGCTCATCGCATCCGGCTTGATTGCGGGGGATGCCATCCTGGGCATCTGTAAGGCGGTACTGGATTCGAGGTCGGTTTTTTTGAACGAGATTTTCCATATCCCGTATATCCCGTATAACTGGTTCGGCCTCGGTATGATAATTGCCGTTTGTATTTACCTTGGATATTTCTCCGTGAGAGAGCCGAAGAATGTAGAAACGAAAATAGATGAGATTGAGGATGAGGAATGAACGCCTGACCCTTGAGGAGACGTGAAGTCTTGAAGCGTTCGATAGTTGAGATAGGGTTGACGGTGGCGCTTGCGCTGGTACTCGCCGCTGTAAAGATTTTCCACATGCCCATGGGGGGAGAAATCTCTCTCGGGATACTCCCGATACTGATACTGTCATTATGGCGGGGAGCAGCGCCGGGTATGACGGCTGGGCTTTTGTACGGCCTTGCTCATTATGTACAGGACCCTTTCATAATCCACCCGGTCCAGTTCCTGCTGGATTACCCCGTTGCTCATGCTCTGCTGGGGCTTTCCGGGATATTCTCCCGCCTTACGCCGCCCTGGAAGGCCGTGATACCGGGCATGATTTTCGGCGTGGGTCTGGATTTCCTGTGTCATCTCATATCGGGGGTGGTCTTTTTCAAAACTTACATGCCTGAGATCAACTGGCTGGGAATGAGCTTTCCATATAATCCCTGGTTGTATTCTTTTTTATATAATATTTCATATATACTGCCGGAGTTGATAGCTTCGATCATACTGGGGATACCTCTTTTAAGCGCGCTGAGGAGGGCTTTCCGGTGATTGAAAGAGTTGTTATCGTGGCCGGGGGCGTTCCCCCGTCCGGGGATCTCCTTCGCAAATGGAAGATCGATGGCAGTTTCCTGATCGCCGCCGACAGCGGCGCGACGTCATGCCTGAACGCGGGGCTTGTCCCCGATATCGTAATCGGCGATATGGACTCGTTGGAATCTCATGAATTCGATGAGGTATTGAATCTGGGCGCGGAAATAATCGAGTATCCTCCGGATAAAGATAAGACCGACCTTGAGCTTGCTTTCGATGAAGCGGCCGGGATGAAGCCGGGAGAGATCGTTATACTGGGCGCGCTTGGCAACAGGGCCGATCACATCCTTGGAAATATAATGCTCCTGTTTAACAGCGCCCTGAAGGGCATAAAGGCGCGGATAGTCGATGAGCAGACGGAAATTTTTCCGGCAGGGAAGCGGAATATGCTGGAGGGAAAGCCCGGCGATATAGTTTCCTTAATCCCTGTTTCAGATGAGGTATCGGGCATAAAGCTTACCGGCTTGAAATACGATCTCCCCGGAGGCGTTCTGAAACGAGGCGGCACAAAGGGCCAGAGCAACGAATTTATTTCCCCTACAGCTTTGATAGAAACCGGGGCGGGGGAGCTTCTTATAGTTGTAATCAGGAAATAAAGATTTTATGTGAATTGATTACCTTACACCTCGCACGAAAGAGGTGGTCAAAAACCTCTCTTCAAGTATAATGGTTTTATCAACAAATTTACCGAAAGGAGACAAGTGAATGATCAAACATGCGTTACTGGTGTTTATGATAATGGTTATACTGGCTTCACAAGCATTCGGAGATGGAGGGGTTAAAGTGGAAAAGAAAAGCATATTAGTATTGCTGGTGGCTCCCATTATTGAAAGAAATGTGAATAAGGTAACGTTGTCAAGAGGAGCCAGGTATGGGTTCATAGAGGGCATTCATTGTGATATTTACAGCGCCGACCCTGAATATTTGAAAACGGTGTCTGACATCAACACATTCAGGGAATCTGAATCGGCAGATATAATTTCGGTGACAGAGGATCGGGCTTATTTAGTTATAAGGGATTATCCTTTGCCTTTTGAAAGGCCGAAAGAACCTATAGAAATGTCGGTGCCTGAGCATGAAGTCGGGGATGTCGCCGGGGCATGGTATTCTTTGGGACCTGAAGAAGAGATAAAGGGTGAGGAGAGAATGAGAGTTGTAATAAAGTGTGTTTGGGACCCCATCGAAGGTGTCAAGCAAAACATTGAAGTAGGCTCTTTTTCATTAATCGACGACAAGATTCTCTTTGAAACATATGATGAATATGTTTTTGAGAGGGTTAGCGCTAAACTATTTTATCCTCAAATCATTGAAAAAGATGGGAAATATGAAGTTGTGCGACCTTTTACACCTGAACTTATCGAAAGAATTGTTGAGCAGGGATTAACAGATCTGGAGGCTTTCTTTTATGAAATGGAAATAGTTAAAGATATCCGCAAAGACAAGCCGGAAGAATCAAAAAGCCGATAAATTATGGTAAATTGGGACGGAGGCATTGTTGTGACAGCATGGACATAATATGAATAGCCGTCATTTTTTTCCTCAACTCAGCAGCGGAATAAATTCCGCCGTTCCAGTGTTCTTATTTAAGGCCGACCCGGTATCAATCCGGCGGCTCTCCTGTTTTTCATGGTTCGGATATTACCCGTGGTAACCGCCTTCAGGCTGTTGTTTTTTCATCTCGTCAAGGCCCGCCGCCAGCTTTTCGGAGTTGAAGATTTTGGCGGAGCCGGCCCATACCTGGCGGATGCCGTTAACAAGGTTTTCTTTATTCAGGTCGGAGGAAAATTCCCGCATGGTTTCCAGGCCGCCGATAAATTCCTCAAGCCCTGCTATCATTGTCGATTTGGTTTCTTCCATTAAAGTTTTGAGCTTTTCGGAAACCTGGACTTCTTCGTCCGGCATATCGTCAAGGTTCAATGTCGGAAGCCTGTGTGTCCTTTCAAGCTGCTGGTGTGCCATGTCTTCCAGCCAGTTCACCACATCCAGGAATTCGTCCATGGAGATTTGATCTTCGGCGACCTGGTTCGCCGCATCGAACAGCTTCTTAAGGTTGTCGGTCATGACCATCTCCCCGGGCGACATTACGGCGGCAGCCGGGCTGCCTTCTTCTCCTATATTGAACGTGGAAAACGTCGAAGGCTCGCTGGTGGTCTGGGGCAGAGGTGTGCCGCAGTTCTCACACTTGGTCCGTCCTATGGGATTATAGTGATGGCATTTTATACAGGGGATCTTGCCTTCTTTTTCGGCTATCTCCTGGAAATTAGCATATGATTTTGCAAGCAGGCCGCCTGCTTCTTCCAGGCGCCCTACCGACCTTTCGAGAAGGAAGAGGTTCCTTCCCAGTATGAAATTGTTTATATCCTGCATTGCCAGGTCGAGCAGGGCGAAAGCATGTTTTGCCTCTTGTATTTCTTTTGCGATTTCCGCCGAATCGACCGGCACTGTCGCATACACCTCGAACTCGCGCTTCATGCGGGCCATTGCAAGCTGGAAGTTCTTGACGGTATCGAGGAAAACTTCCTCAGGCAGTTGTAAGTTTACGAACTCTTTTATGATGTTAATGAGAAGGTTTATGTGTGGAGAATCTGTGGGGAGGGCGGTAAGCCTTTTCAAATTCAGCCTCTGGAAAGCGTCTCTCAAATCGACGGCGGCCGATGTCAGCACTTCCAGCCCTTCGGTAATAACCGCTTCGTCCATCGATTTTACGCCTTCGTCGAGTATCTGGTAAGCTTCCAGGTGAAGCTGGTATGCTTCCACGGCCGCATCTATTTCGGGGCCTTTTTCCTGGCGGGTCAGATCCCTGATGGCTTTTTCGGCTTCCGCCCCGGCATGGCGGAGCAAACCGGTGAAAAGGGAGGCTTTTATCTTGTCTTCGAGAAGGGCGCCCGCCGCCCTTATCAGGAAATTTACATAGGGGATGTCGGTCGGACCTTTTGACAGTTCTATGTACTGGTAAATATTTAACCTCCGGATCATTGTAAAGGTAATATACCTCAGGTATGCTTTGCCTGCTTCCAGGTGCTTTAAATTTTGGTCTTCCAGGAAAAGGGAGATTTCCTTAAGGGAGGCTTCATATTCTTGAAAAGCTATATTAAGGTCTTCGATTTCATTCCTATAAGTTTGATAATGCTCCGGCCCCGATTCCATTATTTTCTGCTGAAATTCGTTCCATGACTTGTGGAGGTCTTTTATTGTTTTATTCATCAGGATCCCGAGATCTTCAGAGGGGGGCGAACCTGAAAGAATCTCCTCGCATAACTTTATGATCTTATTACTTAGCGGGGACGGGGTAGGCCCTTGAGGTGTCATGACCATTTCCCTCCTGTGAGAAATATTGTATAACTCTTCTTCTTTATTCGGGAAAAACCTCCTGAATAAAGAAAGGGAGAGAAGCCGTCCCCTCCCTTATTTAAAGCCGATTTTATTTACTACAGAACAACTTTCAGGAGCGCCGCGACCCCTAAAGCGGACATAATGGCGGTAATCGTGGTGTACGAGGAGAAGTTCGGGCCGCTCTTTCCGGTGTCCGATTTTGCAGGATCGGCTACTACGGTTTGCTTATAAGCGCCGCCCTGGTTGTATAATTCTTTCATTTCGCCCTTGTCGCCATGTTCTGCGTCAAGTTCGCCGGCATCCTCATTATACTGGGAATAGTGGGTTGTAAAACTCATCCTATCATTGTCGATTTTGACCTGGCTGTTTCCGTCATATATGTTTGTTTCCTTTACATGGCCATTGGGGGCATCAACCTGTAACGTTACCTTGGTCCCGTCGCCGAGCAGGAATACGATGGAGCCGCTCCCGCCGGCTTCCGTAACATGTGTATCTCCCCATATCTTGGCGGACTGGCCGTTCGTGTCGGTAGTATAGAGGTTTTTACCGTTGACATTGATCCTGTAGCCCCCGCTGGAAAGGTATTCGACGCTGCCGTTTTCCAGCTTGGATGTGATGCCGCTGTATTCCCGGGCTCTTTGTTTGGGCTGTTGTTGCATCTGATACTGGTTAACGCCCAGGTAGCCGTAGCAGACTGAAGCGTTATATGCGTTCTGGCTGTATGAGCCGTATGCCTGGCCGCTGCCCTGTCCATACATTGAATTTATGCCGTAGCCGTAAGCAGCGGCGGAGTCGCCCATCGCTTCGGGATAGCCCATGCCCATGCCTGCGCCATAAGAACCGTAATAGTTTGCTCCGCTATACATCTGCATCATGGCTTTTTGCTGGTGCTGCTGCATGTCGCTCATCTGGATCATGGTGCCTATCGAGCCGCCTACGGTTCCTCCGAGCATTCCGCCTGCAAGCGCCCCTATCGGGCCGCCGAGAGCAAAACCGGCGATTCCGCCTATAGCGCCGCCGGCGATAGTTCCTCCTACGGGATTACCGAGTACTTGTTTGGCGCCGGAACCTATTTCAGGGGCGAAGTAACCCAGGCTGGAGCCGGCTGCTGCCCCTATCGGGCCGCCGAGCAGCATTCCGCCTACTCCCCCTCCGATCGCTCCAAGTATTCTTCCAACGTCCATTGCCTGCCCCCTCTGAGATTTTATAAAAATAGCAAAGCTCGCGTACTTTCATCTTAATTATCACGCATTGAAATTAAAAAGTAAAGCATACTATCGAATTATTAAGCAAGTCCCGATTAGTTCTTGTTAATTCTATGAAAAATTATGTGAAATTTTATTTTATTTGACAAAGTTGTAGTCACGAAGCCGTTTTTTAATAAATTTTTAAAATGTTGTATAAATTCGATGTCATCTCTCCTGCTTAAAAATTGTGTGGAGGCCGGACGGCTGTTAATGGACAGGGATTTTGTGGGGCCTTTTCCTGTCCATTAACAGGACGACAATGTCTGATTGATAAATAAGTCGCCCCATGTTAAAATAAGATTTATAAGAAAGAGGGACATTTCTACTCATTACTTCTCAGAGCACCTGAAAGAAGGGAGATAATGATGAAGAAGTTGTTTTTTCTGGCCATTTTAATGCTCGTTCTTATAGGAACCGGCCTGAAGCCTGCTTTATCAGAAACCAAAGCAGATATCAAGGAGCAGATAAATGCGTTAGATTCTTTAAAAACGGATATTGCTAAGGAACAAAAGATACAGAGAGATCTGGCGACTAATAAAGATTTGCTCATCAAACTCGATGCCACAATTAAGGAAGAAGAATCTAATCTTGCTAACAGTTTATCTGAGTTGAATGCAGAATGCGACGAGTTTGCGTCAGAGGCCGAAGTTTTCAATAATGCTGTCACCAAGCATAAGGCGGAAGATGCAGACCTTGTGAATAAGGTTCTTTCTGCAAAACCCGTATTTGAACAGCATCAAGCCGATGAAGAACAATTGAAAGCCAGTATAGAAAGACACAATTCTTATAAACCGGACCCAAGCAATTCCGGTGAGGTTTCTGCGTATAATGCTGAAGCACAGAGTCTGAATGATGAGAAAGGGCGTCTCGAAACGGAAAGAGTTAAATTGAATTCTGAACGTCAGAGCCTGCTCGAATGGGGAAGACGAATCGATTCGGAAAAAGAAGAATTGCAAAATCGGGAAAAAACACTGGAACTGAGAAGACAGGATCTGTCAAATCGCCAGGAAGCGCTTACCAAGAAGCAAGATGATTTGAAATGGTCCCGGGAGCAGTGCACAAAAAAGACATTGGAATGGGCGGCCATGCAAAAAGAGAGCAACGCAAAGATGAATGAATTGGTCGCAAGGCTCAATTCCTTACTTGCTCGTATTAAACATTTCAGCGAATGCCCTGAAAGTTTCCCGACCGAGGTTGATCTTACAAATTTGAATGGTGCTGCAGAGCAAGCCAGCCGCTGTCTTCAAAGGGCTTGGGACGGAGCTGGAGCCGGGGACACAACTCCGGTCAAACCGAAACCTCCATTTCAAGTAACTCCCAACCAGTAACATAATTAGGTTGCTAACACAAACTAACACATACGGCCTTGCTGTGGCGGTATTATTATAGTAAAATGAAGCATTATGAAGTCAGGCGATTTTTCTCATTCCTGCGCGCGGCATTTCCTTGTCTGCCTTTTAATAATTTTGGCCGCCGTTATATGCCAGTGTTCGAGAAATAAAGCTCCCGAACCGCATGCTTCGCCGTCCATCGTACCGGCGGATTTCGGGGTCCCGGAAGGCACGCCCGGCAGCGCGACTTTCGAATCGACCTGGCTTGCTTCGAAGCACGGGAGCCATAAATACTGGGAGATAAACGCCGGGCAAATCGAAATTAACGAGGAAACAAAGACGGGACGGGTGCTCGATATCAAATGCAATTTTTACGGGAAATCGGACGAGCCGATCCTTAAAGTGGAGGCTCCCCTTGCGGAGTTGGATATGGCGACAGAAAGCGTGGTTTTCAAAGGGAAGGTGAAAGTGCTGAGCACACAGGGCGAGGGCACCCTGGACGTGGGCGCCCTGAGATGGGACGGGAAGAAAAAAATCATCGTCGGGAGCAGCGGCGTAAGGATCGACCGGAACGGTACGCTTGTTACGGCGGACGAGATATATACGAACCCGGAGCTTACGGATTTTAAATTAAAGGGGAATGTCAGGATGAGGGCAAAAGATATGGAAAATCCCCTCGGAGCGAAGAAAAACAAAAGATGAAGATCCTTCTTTCCGGCCTGGTAAAAATATATAACAGGCACCCTGTAGTTGACGGGGTTTCGATTGAATTGAAAAAGGGCGAGGTCGTCGGGCTTCTCGGGCCTAACGGAGCAGGGAAGACGACCACGTTTTACATGACGGTGGGGCTTATCCAGCCCAATGCCGGCAAGGTTTTTCTCGATTCCACGGAGATTACCCGCTGGTCGATGTACCGTCGGGCACAGGCCGGTATCGGCTACCTGGCCCAGGAAAATTCGGTTTTCAGGAAACTTTCCGTCAGGGATAACCTCTGCCTGTTGTGGGAGATGAAGGGGTATTCGAAAAAAGATCAGGAGAAGATGCTGGAAAAATCCCTCTCCGAATTCAACCTCACGCATCTCATCGACCGGATGGCGTACCAGCTTTCTGGAGGAGAAAGGCGCCGGGTGGAAATAGCCCGCAGCCTTGCTCTTTCCCCCGATTTCCTCCTGCTTGACGAGCCGTTTACAGGCGTCGATCCAATATCGGTGGCGGAGATCCAGGAACTCGTGCTGGAGCTTACAAAGAAAGACATCGGGATCCTCATCACCGACCACAACGTCCGCGAAACGCTTGCCATAACCGACAGGGCTTATATAATCCGGGAAGGCAAGATCCTTGCAAGCGGGACGCCCCAGGAAATCACCGAAAACGAGCTTGCCAGGAAATTTTATCTCGGCGAAAAACTGTCGATAGAACTGGAGAACTCAATCAAGTGAAGATTCTCGACCGCTATGTCATGAAGGAGATGCTCTGGCCGTTCCTTTTCGGAGTGGCTACTTTCACTATCCTCTTCATTGCAGGCGGCCTCCTGCGTCCCGTAGTCCAGATGCTGGGCGAAAAACAGGCCCCCCTCGTCATGGCGTTTAGTTATGTAGTTAATTCGATCCCTTATATCCTTGTATTCACTTTCCCCATGGCGACGCTCCTTGCGGCGCTTCTTGCCTTCGGCCGGTTCTCAGGGGACAGCGAGCTTGTAGCCATGCGGGCAGGCGGCATCAGCTTCTTCCGCATCGCGGTCCCGGGGATTATACTCGCCCTGTTAATCACCGTTGTCGGATACCTGCTGAACGATTCCATCGCGCCGGATGCAACTTACCGGGCAAACAACATCCTGTACGAATACATGTCGAAAAACACACAGCAGATACGGCACAACATGCTGCTCCAGGACACTGCGCCTGACGGCTCCGAAAGGCTTTATGCAATCAGGATGATGGACGGGGAACAGGGCGTCATGAAAGACATTACAGTGATTTATTACAAGAACGGCAAAAGGGAAAGGCAGGTATTCGCCGACCGGGCGAGGTGGGACGGCAATTCCTGGCTGCTCGAGCAGCCCCGTACCATAGATTTCAATGATAAAGGGACGGTACAATACGAATCGGCGTCGAAATTAGCCGTAATGCCGCTTTTACAAACGCCCCAGGAGCTTTCGAAAAGGGAGCGGAGCCCCAGGGACGAGATGAATTCGAAAATGATGAAAGAAAAGCTCAAGGTAATGGCAAAGGGACTGATAAATAACGACCTGAAAAGAGATTATAACGAGCTTCTTGTTACTTATTACCAGAAACTTGCAACCCCTTTTACATGCCTTGTATTCGGGCTTTTCGGCATCCCGCTCGGGGTTAGGCCCCAGCGTACCAGCACTTCCATAGGGCTGGGGCTTTCGCTTGTTTTTATCTTTATTTATTACGTGCTGATGATGATGGGCATGGCTCTTGGAAAAAATGGCAGCCTGACGCCGTTTATGGGAGCATGGCTGCCGAACGTAGTATTCGGCGGAATCGGAATTTACCTGCTTTTAAGGATGAGTAAAGTGTGAGCAGGAGACTGGAAACCAGAAATTCGTCATTCCCGCGCAGGCGGACAATGATGTCATTCCGAACTTGTTTCGGAATCTCAAAAAGCTGCAACGATAGATCCTGAAACAAGTTCAGGATGACAAGTCCCACTTATGAAGGCCTGTCCTGAGCATTGCCGAAGGGGGTTTGGGGGATGTCGTGCCACCGTAAATCGGGATTATTTTTTCTCTATTCAACTCTGTGCCGTTATGTGTTTTAACCGCAGAGGACGCGGAGATTTACCCAGAGGCCGCAGAGATCCGGGGGCTTTCCAATGCCATTGTAGGGGAGCCGCTCGCCTATAATATGTAGCCTAAACTCTAAATTTCATATTTATTCATAGCACGAAAGATAAGAAGTAAATTGATAAACTTTACCTTTCTGATTTATAGATGATAAAACAAACAGGCGGCTATCGGCAATAATTATGTGTGTGTCATAATTTGCTTTTCCATTCGGAAGAGTTATCGTCTGAAGGCAGTGTCCGCCGCCTCCATCCAGAATCTCGATATTTCCATTATTAGAAAAAGCTACTACATTTTCAGCCGCAGCAAGCCCGGTATTATCATCGGATAGGAGCTTCCACAGTACTTTCCTCTCAAGAATGTCATAGCATACTGCCTTACTGTTCCAGTAAGTAGGCCCATAATCTCCAAATCCGTATTTTTCTATTAAAAGCGGCTTCCCATTATATTCCAGGATACAATGAGGTAAATCTTTCTGGTTACAACTCAAGCTCAACAGGTTAATATCTTCACCTTTAACGATAAATTCCCTGGCTGTTTGGTTCCACCCTTTAGTATAAAGATGATCATTCCATGACATGGGATCTATGTTGCCGCCATCATAAAAATAAAAACCTTTATAGAGATCATCATAATCGCGAAACTCCAATCTATGGCCTGTTCCAATAATTATCCATTTATCCAGCACACATGGAGGCCCTGCTCCCCATAACCAACGTGATTCATCCTTGTCAGTGTATTGAAGAGTTTTAAGATTCCGATCAAGTGCAAATAAATGAAAAAGAGTCTTACCAAAATATTTATTTTTATACGGAAGTATCGAACAGCTTCTTATTTCTTTTTCTCCTAAGCCTAAATCCTTAAGTTGATTTCTGGCAAACTCTTTACCGTTAACTCGAGACAGGGAGGTAAGATAACATGACTCCCCCTCCAACTTAAAACAAATCGCCCTGTCCGGCAAAAGTACTTGGGGAGCATAATAACCGGGAAATTCCCGAACAACTTTCCCGCTTGAACCGTCAATAACCATAAGAGACGGTTTTTGATCTTTTGCGGACTTGTACTCTACACGTGTAATAAAAAGCTGCCCCTGTGCGTAAAGGATAGGCAAATTAAAAAGCGCGCGTACCTCACTGTTATCTGAATTATCTGTACAAGTTTTTCTCCAGCGAAGCTTGAGCGGCAAATGAAGCTTTGTCGGACTGCAGCTTGTATTGTGTATATCGTGCAGGACAAGGGGCCAGTCACCGGGGGAAAGCTGCTCATGAAGAGGCTTCTCTCCCGCCCTCAATGGTGTAGATAATATAAACATCCCGATAATCATCGCAATAAAAAATAAAATACAAGTAAATGTTTTCTTTTTCATAAAAGCCCCCTCATTATTGGATTATTATATCTTCCGATATTTCTTCCTGCCGGAGAAGTCCATTTAATACGGCAACCCTGCCCAATCAGTTTCCATGCAATTTAACGCGGGAGTTTTCCTTGCGCGATATCCCCCGCGCCCCGACTCGGCCGAGCTCGTCGCGGGCCTTCAAAGGGGGAATTCGTTTTGCTCTTTCGGTTACGGCTAAAGTTCAATAGCTTCGCCAGTACAATGGATTCCTGCCTTCGCAGGAATGACGGCGAGTTCGTTTTATTTGTAGGGGCGGGGTTTTCCCGCCCGTCTAGTCTCAAGTCCCAGTCACTGGCCGAAAAAAGGGGAAACAGGAACTGCAGAATTTATTCCGCTGCTGATAGTCTCTAGTTTACAACGCCCGTTCGCCGCAGATTTTGCCCAGTATCACGGGTCTTGATGCGCCGGTGGCCGAGGGCAGGTTGCCCGGCTTACCCATTATGGTCTCGTTGCCGAGCACCGCGAAAGCCGCCGCTTCTTTCAAATCGGGATGGATCCCGAAATGCGTTGTATCCACTATCTTCACGCCCGGAAGGCGCTCCCGGATGAACCTCATCAATGTTTTGTTATGTATGCCGCCGCCCGATGCGATCAACAGATCGGGGATGAAATATTGCTTTATGGAACTGGAGAGGGTTTCGACAGTCAGCGCGGTTACCGTGGCTATCATGTCTTTGAGCGAAATATCCCTGTAAGAGCGGACTCTGCCGTACCCGCCGTGATCATATTTTCCGCCCGGAGCGGCTGACATTTCCGGGACTTTGAAACCCGAACCCTCTAATATTTTGAAAAATCTTTCGCCGAACTCTTCGCGGCCTGTGGATTTGGGAGGCTTTTTCTCAAAATAAGGATGGGTTAAAAATCTCGCCAGTAGCTCTTCATTGACGTTCCCCGATGATGCGAACTTGCCGTCGGGATCGTAGTCGAACTCTCCGTTTGAAATGACCTTTGCGAAATAATCTATCAGCATGTTTCCTGGGCCTGTATCGAACGCCGTAACGCTTTCCTTGCCCGCGCCCGCAGGCAGCACGGTGATGTTTGCTATGCCACCGATATTGACTGCGACACGGTTTTCAGAGTCATCTGCGAACAGGAGATAATCCACATAAGGGACAAGCGGCGCGCCCTGGCCGCCTGCGGCTACATCGGCCGTCCTGAAATCCGATACGGTCATGATGCCTGTTCTCTCGGCTATGATCGCGCTTTCGCCTGTCTGCCATGTCGAGGGATAAGTGCCGAACATCTTTTCAGGCGAGTGCCACAAGGTGTGGCCATGACTTGCGATGAGATCCACATCTTTTAAATTGACGCCGGATTCCTCGATGACCTTGAGTGCGGAAGCTCCGAATATCTCGCCCAGGAGAAAATTTAAAGACGACATGGCCGAAAGCGAGCATGAATCGCCCGATACAAGGGACAGCATATAATTCCTGATGTCGGCGGGATACGGGAATGTGCTGCCGTGTATTACTTCAAGTTCCGTGTCCCTGCCGCTGCCTGAGATCCTGACGACGGCGGCATCGACCCCATCACAGGATGTGCCCGACATCAGGCCGACTACTATCCTTTCTTTTTTGTCCCTGTAGCTGAGGATGCCCATTTTTACGCGCTCACAGGTCCCTGTAAGTAATCAACTCGAAACCTGAGCCTTTAAGTTTTTCCTCGAGGCCGGGCGATGTAAGTATCTCAAGCTCTTTTGCCCTCTGCACGACGTAAGAGCTGCTGTCGATAAGTTCCTGATCGATTTCCGCGGGATGGCACATAAGCTCGACGGATTCGCCTTCCGGCGTTTTCGATAAAAGTTCCAGCAGGTTGTCCAGGGACGCCCCTTCATCGTAAAACTCCCCGATAAAATTCTTCGTAGTTTTGATCCCGGCGTTCATGAGCCTTTCGGCAAGCCCTCCGCCGGTGCTTCTGAGAGGGAGACCCTGTTCTTTTGCGACCCGGAAGAACACATCACTGAAATCGGGGAAGGTATGAATATGGTGATGAGAGTCGATATGGGACAGTGTCAGTCCCAGCGCGCGGGCTTTTTCGACCTGGGCGTCCAACTCGGTTTTCAGCTCGGCCATATCCACGGTTGACATCCTGAACTTGTTATGAGGCTTGAAATTATTTTCCTTTCCGACGAGAGTCGGGATCTTTTCAGGAGGCGAAACAGGCGCTCCCTTCGTTATGTTCAGGTGGATGCCCGTCGCAAGGCCCGGCACGGTTTTCAGCAATTCAACAGCTTCTTCGGCTCCCGGCATGTTGACCATTACCGTTGTACTGCGCACGATGCCGTCCCGGTATGCGCGGATTATGCCCCTGCATACGCCGGGAGTGAAATTATAATCGTCGGCATTTACAATAAGCCTTCTCAATTCTCACCTCCGCCGGGCTTTACGGCCCACACTATGTTAGGGGACTGGTAAAACATGGCCTTACAACGGGCGCTGATGAAGCCTGTATCTTCCATCATTTTCATGACGTCCTGAGTGGATTTGAAGTTAAGGATGGACATGCCGAGGTATTTATAATCGGACATCATCCCTGTAATCATCCAGCCGACAAAAGGGACTCCGTATTTTATATACAACCGGGCCATCAAACATTCCGGCGGGAACATATCGAGGAAAACGGCCCTGCCGCCGGGCTTCAGCACTCTGAAAGTTTCCTTCATGAAATTTTCAAGGTCGGGCAGGTTGCGCAGGAAAAAGCCCCCGCCTGCCGCATCGAAATAATTATCCTGGAACGGGATGGAATAGACATCGCCTTCGATAAAAGTGAGGCCCGGATAACGTTCTTGCGGGAACTTCTTTTTTGCAAGCTCCAGTATTTCCGGGCAGAAATCGATGCCTGTCACTTCCGCAAAACCTGCCTGCCTGTAAATTTCCATTGCAAGATCCCCCGTGCCGGTGCAGAGATCCAGGGCCTTACCGCCTTCTCCGATTCCCATAAGGGCCGCAGTTTGTTTTCTCCAGGTAGTATCCAGGCCGCCGCTCAAGATCCTGTTTGCAAGGTCGTACCGCGGGCTTATACGCTTGAACATCTCTTTGATTTTCATATTTTAAGATCGCGCCGGGTTTCTCAGGTATTCAGAAGCCTTTCGCCTGAAGGCTCCTGGTTATCATTGCTTTTTTTCATAAGGGGGATAAGAGGTGAGAGGTCGGGCTCGCTGGACCATGTCTGGCAATATTTTTCTTCCAGCAGGCATGCCCTTTTAAGGTGCTGGACGGCGGTTTCTTTCATTTCTTTCCTTGCATAGTAACGGGCAAGGAGGTATTCCGCCTCGGCAAGGTCAGGGTCTTTGTCGAGAAGCTCTTTTAATATGCCGGCGGCCTCCGAGCCTCTCTGGTTTTCCAGCAGGAGCCTTGCGTACAGAAGGCGCGCTTCCTGAGTTTTGTACCCGTATTCGACCGCCTTTTCCGTCTCGGCAAGGGCTTCCGGCATCTTCTTCATTTTCAGGTATAAAAGTCCAAGCCTGTAATGGGCTTCGCCCCAGTTTGAGGCGAGCTCCAGCCCTCTCGAATAGGCTTGGAACGCAAGGTTAAGGTTTTCATCTTTCTCTGCAACCGCCGCTACGCCGAATATTACAATGGGATCATTCGATTCCAATCCGCCGGCCTGTTCAAATTCTTTGTCGGCAAGCCGGGTATTGCCGTAAGAAAGATATATCCAGCCGAGGTTCCGGTGGCCTGCTTTTAAATCGGGGTTATAAAATACGAGTTTTTTGGCATATAGCAGGGCTTTCGGAAGATCTCCCTCCATGAAATATATTCCTGTCAGGCCGCCCAGGGCCGACGGGTTCCCCGGATGATTTTCCAGGATCCTCTGCCATATTGAAACAGCTTTCACGGGGTTGCCCATGTTGTAATAGGCGGATGCCAGGTTTACCTGGGCATAAACAAAATCGGGACTTATAACAAGCGCTTTTTTCCATCGTTGTATTGCCTTGCCCGGAAGCCTGCTCAGGTATTCCAGGAACCCGTAATTCACTTCGACTGTCGGGTTTTTGGGTGACAACTCGGCGGCGGATTTAATAGCCTCCATAGCCTCGGCGATCCGGTTCTGCCCGGCAAGGGAAATGGCAAGATCGTTGTAGTTGGCAGCCTCATCGGGATATTTCTCACACAACTGCCTGAATATGGTTTCCGCCGCCACATATTCACCGCCGCCCAGGTATGCAAGGCCGAGGTTAACTGAAGCCCTGGCATATTCGGGGTCAAGTCTTAACGCTTCGTAAAATTCTTTTTTAGCAAGGTCGAACTGGTTGCTATGAAGGTAAACCCAGCCCAGGTTATTATGGACAGGAGCGAACGAAGGGTCGATGGCCAGCGCTTCCTTGTAAGCTTTTACCGCTTCTGGGTAGCGCTCCATCTTAACATAAGTATTGCCCTGGGAAATATAGGCCGTGCGACTCTCGGGATAAAGACGGGCGGCCCTCCTATATTCTCTCAGCGCGCTCTCGTAATCACCTGAAAGAAAATACCTGTCCCCGTCGTTAAGTATCGTTTTCTCCGACGGGATATCCGCCGCCATGGCCGGAAGGAGGCTCATAAAAATCAATATGAATATGATAATGAACCGGAACCTTTTCAGCATAATTTATAATTCAACATCTATGGCATTTCTCCCTTTTCTATAAAAATTTTTTTTAAATTTTGCCGCCGATTTTGAAACTAGTACATATTTGCTAATACAAAATAGTAAATATGTACTAGGAATTTTTTTAAAATTGACGTTATAATAATTAATAGTTTTCATTTATTATTATTTGGCAAACTGATATTATCAGGGGGCAGCTATGAAAAACAAACAATGGGCGAAATTCGTGAAGAGGAACCGGGAAAAAGTTGGTCTGTCAAGGAGAAAGCTTGCGCAGAAAGCCAGCATCGACCCCAGTTATATAACCTTGATTGAGAACGACGGTTATATTCCGAGCCGCAACAAGGTCGTCAACCTTGCGGAGGCGCTCGAGATCAATAATGACCGGGCATTGCTCGAAGCGGGATATTTGCCGGACAAAATCGATGCGGGCGACATGTGGGAAATCATTAATATTTATCACAGGGTTAAAGAAATTAATAATGACGTACATAAAGATACCACGATCTTTTCCCAGTTGGAGCCTTCCGGGCAGGACAAATACGTCAGGGAATTTTATGAAGAGGCTCTTGCCGGCAGATAACAGCCGGGATCAGGGATTACTGACCGGGGGATTTCTTTTAAGGAATTTTCTCTCAATGAATTAAGCAAGCCTGTGGCGTATCCTGTGTTTTTCTTTTGACAGCTTGAAGAAGGGAAAAATCCCTGCTAGTATCTTATGTCCTTGATGACTTCGCCCGTGCCGTCATACCATCTTTCGGTAAGTATATTGCCCACGCCGTCATGTGTGAATACCTGCCAGGCTTCCAGCATGCCGTCGGGGCCGGTAAGCTCTATCTTCACGACATTATCGTTTTCGTCACATGTATATCTGAATGTGCTCATCACCCGGCCTTCGGCATTATGCCAGACTTTATCCCGCAGGTTGCCCCTGCCGTCGTACGTGAATGTAAAAAACCCTTCCATCCTGTCGGCCGAATTATATGTCTCCTCAAGCGACAACTCCCCGTCAGGATAATTTTCGTACCGGTAACGCTTGATCAATGCTCCCCTGGGGTTGTGCCAGCTTTCCCCGATAAGCTCCCCTCTTAAATATACAGATTTGATAGAATAAAAAAGCTGGCCTTCTTTGTCGTATTCGTAACGCTCGAGCATAAGCCCGTTTTCCGAATCGTACCTGTACCGGTGGATATTCATAAGCCTGTTGTACCTGTTGAACCATATCGATTCAATCAACTTGTCTTCGCCCGGGTTGTAAAAGTATATGCGTGTCAGGGGCTTTGTAAATTCCGGCTCGAAAATTTCAAGCTTGATCACATTGCCGTTATTATCGTAATAGTGCGTCTGGTGCTGGTGAGGAACGCGCCCGGGAGGGTATTCCTTGATGCCTACAACATGGCCGTAGATATCTACTTTCCCGCTCTTGAAATCCTTGCTCGATTCTATCCGGGAATTTATTTTCTCCATGAACTGTTCAAATTTTTCTTCGCTCATTTTCTTGCCCCCTCACCATACGTTGGCCCTTGCTTCCAGGGCCTGGCGCATCTTGAATTTATCAATATATTCCAGCCCGTGGCGGACAAGATACAGGTGGATGTTTTCCCTGTACCTCAGGTAATACCACAGGCCGTAATCGTATTTTTCGGCGCAAATCCGGGTACAATGGCGCATCATCTCATCGACTTCCCTGTCGGACATCCCCCTGGTACAACTGTAATGAAGGTTAGACGACAACTCCTCGATATCCTCCGTTATATCGACGATTCCATATTTTTCGGCTTCCACGTGCAGGAGGCTGTGTTTGCCGAGAGTGAATACCGAGCGGCCGTAGGAATGGATGATATCCCTGTTGTCACAGATGGCGTTTATCGTTGCCATTGCTTCATCGCCGGTTTCAGTGGGAAACCCGAAGAAGATGTATGCGAAGTTCCAGATCCCGGCTTCTTTCGAATCCCGGAGGATCCTGTAACGATCTGTCATATCTATGCCCTTGTTTATGAGCTTCATGATCCTGTCGCTGCCGGATTCAAATCCCCAGAGTATCAGGGTCAGCCCGGCCCTGTGCGCAAGCTCCAGGAGTTCCCTTGTAAAGCCTTCTTCAGTACGGCCGTTTATGAACCAGTGTACTTTCAGGTCTTCTTTCAGGAGCTTTTCGGATAATTCCCTCAAGTATTCCGGTGCAACCGATTCGTCGGTGAACTCGAAGTTGCTTATGCCGTAACTTTCTTTAAGGTATCGAAGCTCTCCGATAAGACGGTCGATGGATTTGACGTCCCGGTTGATGCCGAAATCAGTATCGCAGAAGGTACACTTGCCCCAGTAGCATCCTTTGCTTGCCTGGATACAACATACTATGTCGGGAGTGAAGTAACGATCCAGCGGGAGCCCTTTCGGGTCCTGGCACCCGGTCTTATCGAGCTTTTCGGGTTTTTTACCGCGGGTCTTGAGTACTTTTCCTTTCGCCTCGTCAAGGTAGAGGATGTCGGGGACGCCTGACAGATCTTTATGCTCTTCGAGAGTTTTGATGAAAGTATGGATTTGCTTTTCGCCTTCGCCCATGCTGAGGCTGTGTGCGAACGTCCTGAAGAATTCAGGCCTTTTCAGGAGCGCCTCCTGGACCCTGCCGAAGAAATTCCCGCCGATATTGATGTGGCAGCTTTCCGGCGCGGCTTCCTTCAGCATGCGGGCTATTGTCAGGCCCGCAAGCACTTGTGATGTGGAATTTATGGAGATCCCGATGAAATCGGGGCTGTCTTTGAGCAGATCCTGCACGTGATCCTTCATGAAATCGTAGAACATATTTTCACGGGGATCGGCGGTTGCTTTTATGAGGTCATAGGTGGTCAGAAGCCCGTGGGGATGTGAATATCCGTTGAAGGAAATGCATGCCGGGTGATAGGGGAGCGAGACAAGCTTAAGGGCGTCGTCTATTACCTTGAACGCCTCCACGAGGAAAACCGGGTTATAGAAGCGCCTGGGGTCGCGGAGGGTTTCCTTTGCGTCAAGTATAAGGGAAGGGAGCTCTTTAACAATATCCAGCTTCTCCTTGAAAAAATCCTCTATTGCCAGGAAGCGGGATGCTTCGATCTGGGAATCGAGCGACCGGTCGTCTATAAGGGAGTGGAGATATGTCCTGGTCTTAAGGTAATCGTAGGCCAACTTGAGGCGGCTGACGGAGAGTTTCAGATATTCCGGGGTGAGTACATGATCATAGAATTCAAGGTTGAGATCGCACAGGCGTACCTCGTATCCCTTGCTCCTCAAGTGTCCCGCCAGAGAACACATCGCATAATGAGGGTTCTGAGGGGTCCATTGGGGGGGGAAAATCAAAAGCGCTGCGGCCCGGGCGACAGGCTTCCTTCCCTTTTGCGGAGTCCTCTTTTTCCCCTTCACCGGGCCCGTCTTTTCAATTTTCCTTCTCTTTCCAGTTTTTCGCATTCGGCGATAAAAGCCATCAATTCTTCGAGTATGGGCATCATGTTCTCGTACCGGTTTTTCTCGATCTCCTCCAGTATCTCATCGTGCCGGGCCGTATTTTTGGCGGATTTATCCCTGCTGCCGTATAACTGGAGAGTCATGATCTCATCGCGCAGCTCCTGCTCCCGCCTCATGAACTCCGAGAACCGCCTTACTCTCTGTTCGATTTCGTCTTTGTTTAACATAGAATTCCCCTCAAAATGATCTTTCTATCGAAGAAGCAGTTCCCCTGCAAACAGTCGGATTATGCAAAAAAAATTTTTTACAGGGGCAAAAATTGGAAACGGGGTTTGATTTATCACATTTTAAAGAAAACTTCAATAACTAATTGCTTTTTGTAGTAAATTTATATAGAAAAATTTCATAATTCCTGTTAACTTTACAAAAAAATGTGGGATAATTGAAAAGACGGGCCCGGTGGGGAGTGGTTATGGATCAAATAATAAATGCATTTAAATCGGCCGGGGTAGCGATAACGCCGGCGCAGTTGCTTGCCTACGGTACACAGGCGGAGGACCAGGAACAGGAAACTACCGGCGGTTCAACCGTATCGGTAGGCCAGCTCAATGCAAGCGATGCTTTGAACTACACCTGGAGCGGCCTGACGGGAGGCATAGCAGGGCTTTCCAGCATCAACGGCACGTCCTCAGGCAGTGTTTCGTTCTCCATCCAGAATTATAATTACATCGGGACTAACGCCATGAGCGCCGTGGGCGAAGCGGAAGCCGCCAATACCCAGGAGATTGACAACACCATCGAGGTTGCCGGCACCGGTATGGGATCCGACAAAAAATATAAGATGTATGCCGGTGAACTTCTGGCCGTTTATTCCGTTGTCAAGGACGGTGCGAACAGAACGCCGGAAGACATGCAGACCGCTCTAAAGGATCGCTATGGAATAGAGACGGAGATCAAGGAGATTGACGGCCGCAAAGCCCTGGTCAACACCAAGACCGGTAATGTCATGATCGCTGACGGAAACGGCAACAATTTGCTTGACAAGGATGATTTGCAGTTCCAGGCGGCCCTTGATGTAGTTAAGGAGCGTTACAATATCGATGTAGAGCAGTTCGAGCAGGATTACGATATAACAAAAGGCGGCATCGGGTCACAGAGCGGCGCCAACGTTTTCATGAGCCAGCATTCGTTCTATGATGATGACTGGCTTGAAAACCTCGACGTCGGAGACACCAAATGGCGCAAGCACAAGAAATACGACCCGGACGAGCAGGAAGCCCTTGATGCAGCAGGCGAAGTCGCCACGGGCCAGAACGTTGATACAATGGGCTGGAAATATTACGGCGACCCCATCTGGCAGAATTCCGTCCGCGAGATATTCAGCAAAGTCGCCTATTATAACAACATCCTCAACTAAAGCTTAAAGCTGGAGCAATCCCGAAAAGCCCCGGTTTACCGGGGCTTTTTTCTTTGCCGGTATTTATATTTATGTTGTAGCTTAAGCCCTGCAGATCCCCGCATGGCAAAAGGAATTAACCGCAAAGCGCGTCGAGACAAGCAGGGAGCGCAGAGGAAATTGAGACACGCTCATTTGTCAGCCATGTTTTTATTTTTCTTTTTTGAATAAAGCATAAACATATGGTCTTGGGTCACCATTAGGATTTATGTATGTATAGTCAAAATTTGAAATAAGTTTGAACGACGATCCCAATTTTTCTGATAATTCTTCGATAGAATACCTATGAAGAGTTAAGCCTGCACATTTTGGAGCACCTGTCTTTGAAAATTCGGCAAATATTACATGGCCACCTGTTTTCAATGTTGATTTTACACTTTCAAAATATCCGTTAATATCATCTTCATCAGTTAGAAAATGTAAAACGGCTCTATCAATCCATATATCGATCTCCGGCAGTGTACTTTGAATCGGTTGTGCGATATCCTGGCAAAGCCAAACAATTTTTTCACCCTTGTCATTTAGTCTGTCTTTGACCCGGTTTAGAGCCTCGATGCTGATATCATTAAGAACCAATCTTACACTTTTAGACAAAAGTTCTTCTATTAAAACTGAAGTACCGACTCCAGGGAGGAATATCGTAGATTTCTCCCATTCCGGGATTTGATTCAATAATTTCAATGTTTGGGATACGGTTTTTTCGTACCATCCTAATTTTGAATCTTCTGTATTAGAAAATATTGTATCCCAATGCTTACTACTCGATTTCATGATTTCTCGTTTCTCTTTTTAAGGGCTGACATTTCTTTTTGTCTTTGTTCTACAATTGTAGTTATTATATCGAATATTGCCTTGTAAGTCTATAAAAGGTGACTTGGGGCCGGCTTGGGGAGCAATTCTTCGACTGCTTGAATTGCCGAGTCCTCTCTTCTTGATTATACTGCCCCTGTTTCGTTTCTTAACTTTGAAGATTTTATCAAGAGACGGCCTTGACACATATCGCCGACGCATCACAGACATAAAAAAAAGGAGCCTGTTTTACAAGACTCCTTTTTTTTCAATACCTGAAATTTTGAATCGGTGGAACTTAGGGATTAGGGATTTCTTTCCATTCTATAACCCTGTAGGAACGGGTGTACGGTGGAAACACCTGGCTCAGGTATTCGGGGTCGGTTGTCAGCATTGCCCCGTCTTCAAGGTTGATGTTTCTGCCGATAGCGGATGAGGGGTCGAGAGCCACTACACCGCCTATGACACGCAGGGGGCCCGCGGCGGTAAAATTGCCGTGGGAGTAAACCAGACCCTGGAAGTACGCGTAATTGGGGATGTAAAGGTTCAGTCTCCCGTTGGTGGAGTTATAGAAAAAGAGATCGAAATATTCGTCGCTTAAGGTCGGCGCTTTTTCAACCGCGGCGTATGTCGTGTCCAGTGTCTCGAATTTGTATACCGGGAGCTGGCTGGTATCCAGGGGGGTACTTGCGGTTGAGGCCGTATCGGGGTTGTATTCCGTGGCGAGGCTGCCGTCTTTATAGTCGTTATAAACCGTTTCCGCCTTATATGAAGGTATAAGATTGCCCTTGGAATCATAGATTGTAGTTCCGGTATTGTACTGGAGGAAAGTAATGGGATTGCCGTTTAAGTCATAGCCGATAATGGGGGAATCATCGTAAGGGGCGGCAACGGGAGGCTGGCCGGGTTGAGTATCGGTATCGGTTGGAGTTGTAGTGGTTGTAACAATGTTATCCTGGCCGCCGGTCGTGCCGGTGCCGAAATCGTGATCCGAATTGGTTTGATTTCCCTGGCTGTTGGTATTACCGTCCTTGTCTTTGCTGCCCTTATGCTTTTCTTCGTATTTCAACTGGCCTTCGGAAGTAACCTGTGAAGAACTTGATTTGTCGGCTTTCGTTATGCTGACATTAATTGAAATGCCACTGCCGCTGATTGTCCATGCTGTGCCTATCTTATTGCCGCTGCTATCCTTAACGTTTGTTTTGCTGAGACCATAGCTTTCACTGCTCTTTGAAAAGTTGATATCGATGTTTAATCCAAAAACATTTTTGAAAAAACTCGATAACAAACCCGCGTGAGCCGGAGCGGCATTCGATAGCATAAATGTAAATATCAGCAGGACACCTATTGCGATTACCAGCGTTTTTCTATTCATATCAAGCACCCCTTTCAGCCTTGTTTAAGCCGATTTATTCGCTTTTATAATATTCCACACTGTTCTTTACCCTGTTTCTTGCATCCCAGGTCTGTACCTTGGTTGACATAGGACTGCCGCTGTCCAGCCATGCCTTGACGTCGGGTGAAAGCCCTTCCTGGCCCAGCAGCGGGTTGCCGTCGCGCCATATAATAAACGATGAACTGGGATTACTTGCAGCCGACTGTTCGTAATACCATTGAAAAAAGCTGGAATCCCGGGGAGCGTCGGGCGGGAGGTTGGAATTTATGCTCTGAGGTGCATTCGCAGGCATGTCGGCAAAGAATTTAGCTACATCGACATCTTCCACCCTGGTGTATCCCTTGCCTTCTTCGGTATATAAAGGATGGGCGACGCTGACATCGCCTTCGCCGTAAATGACCACGCCGGTTTTATTGTCAAGATCAAGCTCGGTTATTCCTTCCAGTTTTGTCGTTCCTTCAACGACGACCGCTCCCTGCCCGGTCAGCGCGCCTTTAACATTAAGGTCTCCCACTACATAAAGGACGGTATTGTTATTTAGGCGCAGGTTGCCGTTTATCTGGAGGTTGCCTTCTATCCGGGTATTTTGAGTGATCTGCCCGTCGGCAGGGATAGACGACTGGGTAAAAGTAACATTCAACAGCGCGCTTTTGTCCAGGTCTTTCATGGCGATCTTGGATGCGTTGCTCTGGCGGTGGCCGTCCGGTATGACGTTTTGCACACCCCCGACTGCCGTAGCTTTCCCTGTGATAGTTACCTTGGTAACCGAAGGGTCGCCGGCTATTGCGTCAAGAGCGCTGGAATTGGTATGAATATTTCCCAGTTCGATTTTAGGGTATTTAACGGACTTGATCCCGTTGATGTAAACGGAATCGCCGGAAAGCGTGATTTTGCCGTCGCAGACAAGCGCGCTGTATGCATTGGCATCGGTTTCGACTACTGCCCGGACCGTTCTGCTGAATGCGCCTATCGTGCCGGTGGATATGATAGTTGCAGTAAGACCGCCGTTTGTAACGTCCGCCGAAAAACTGCCCAGACCCTGGGACATCGTCTCGGAAATATTTCCTGCAAAATAAGGATCTGTCGAAAGCTGATACATGGCCTTGTGTATCCCCGCTTCGGCGGCATATAACGCCGATGTCCTGTCCCTGAAATTGCTCATGAAAAGAGCATTGTTCGATGTGATTCCGAATACCGACAAGATCATTATCAGCATGATAACAGAAATCAGCATTACCGTTATAAGCGCAATTCCCCGTTTATTTTTTATATTCATAAGACCTCCTAATTTCTCGGATAAACGACGAAATTGGTTGTAGTTGTCCGTTCGTCTCTCAGGTCTTTATTGCTTGTCGTAACGCTTACATCAAGAAGAGGGTAGTGGCCCTGCGAAAAAGCAAGGAATAGAACATGGTGGCTCAGCCGCCGGGGAGTATAGGCATCGTCCGCTACTATTTTGCCGTAAGAAGAGGTTATAAGCCTTTTTATCTGGCCGGATTGGGGATAGGCCGCTTCTTTCATGATAAGCTCGCCGGTATCGCTGTTATTATAAATAATAACGACTTTTTTCCATATCAACGGGTTCGATTTCTGCTCGGTATCCAGCAAGTCATCGTCTGTAAGCATCGGCGCCGAAGGATCTTCCGGTGCGTCGAAGCTCAGGAAACTGATCCCGACGTAAGGAGTGCCGTAAATGGCTATGGATGCCGGGGTAGTGGCTGAAATTTTCCTGAGAAACCGGTCCATCGAAATGACGGCGTTTTGCTGGCTCTGGCTGTCGGCATCTACGCGGAGCCATGCGTGTATTGCGGGCATAAACAGCCTGTAAACCAGTACCAGCAGCATAATGAGCATGAAGCTGGCTATAAGCAACTCCATTATTGTCATTCCGCGCCGCTTTTTCAAGCTTTTTACGCCACCTTTCATTTCGGCAGATTTATGTATGTTTCCATGACAACTTTGCCTGTTTTTCTCTCCTCTACCCATTCGACTTTTACCACGAGGTCTTCCAGGCTGCTCCCTGTTATTACCGGATTCATATCCAGCGTTACCGTGTAGGTTCTCGGCTCCCCGGTTATCGGGTCGATTATTTTTTCATCTTCCGTATAAGGTGATGTGAGATCCGCAAGAGTTAAGGCAAAATCTTTATCCCCTTTTACTTTTTCTATGAATTTCGAAGCCAGGGCGGTGCCCTGGGCCGAAAGCTTGCCGTGCTTTATTCCCTGAAAAACGAACCCCAGAAACGTAAACATGGTAACCACCACCGCTCCGGCAATACCCATTGCGAGAATGATTTCCAATAAACTGAATGCTTTGTTTTGCTGTCTTCTCATAACTTAACCTCTCTTTTATTATAATGCCTGTCAACTTCTAAAGTAAAGGATTCTTTTGTACTAATGTAATAGAGGTATATCTTATGTTTTATCGAAAAAAGGCGTAATATATTACCGGTTGATCCGGCTCTTTAATGAGAAATTATCACCAGGAGGTATCGGCTAGTAAATTAAGAAAAATAAGTATTACAGGATATGGTATTTTCGAGTCTTTTCCAATAAAATGAATATGCTGACCTGATGTTGTAGGAGAGAAGATGAAAGAAGATATAGCAACATATACAACCAAAATAAAAAAACTCCATTCAATCATGGACATGATTGAAAATGTCATACAGGTTAACGAACTGGACGATATCATAACCGAGATTTTAAAGGCCGGCAGAGAGGTAATGAGGGCCGATTCAAGTTCTTTATGGCTCATTGATAAGGATAAAAAAGAATTATATTTGAAAGTGTTTCTGGGAAAAGACAATCAAATTAAAAAACGCATCTCGGTAAAATTAGGCGGAATAGTCGGAATGGTAGCCGAAACGGGCGAGCCGGTCATAATAAATGATCCGAAATCTCATCCCTGTTATGATCCTGAAATCAATGGAAACGGCGGCAAGGAGTCGTTCTGCGTCGCATGTGTCCCTCTGAAAGCCGTATGCGAAAAGGAATTTTTCGACCAGCCGGGCAAAAGCAATCAGCAAAAGATAATCGGGGTCATGATGGCCCATGACCGGCATGACAGGCCTTTCAACAATGATGACCTTGAAAATCTGAATGCTTTTGCCAGGCTGACGGCGGTGAATATTCAAAAAAGGATAATGTACGACAAGCTGCGCAGCATGTTCTTCGATACGATAATGACTCTTTCCGAAGCAATCGATTCCAAACACAACTTTACGAGGGGGCATTCCCGAAAAGTCGCGGAAATTTCCAGCCTTATCCAGGAATTGATACACCCGGATAAAAGGATGAAAGAATTAATTCTAGTAGCCGCCCTGCTCCATGACGTCGGCAAATTGTATTCTGACGACAATATTGTTAAAAAGCCCGGCAAGCTGAACAAAGACGAATACGAGCATATAAAGAAACACCCGGTCGATTCATTTAAAATACTCGAGTCCATAACACACCTCAAGCAAATGCTGCCGGGCATATTGTATCATCATGAGAGATGGGATGGGAAAGGTTACCCCCGGGGCTTGAAAGGACAGGAAATCCCGGCCATGGCAAGAATAATATCCGTAGCGGACGCTTTTGACGCCATGACGAGCGAACGCCCTCACAGGTCCAAGATGTCGATAGATAATGCGATTGATGAATTGAAAGAACATTCAGGGACTCAGTTTGATCCCGACATAATCGAGGTGTTGATTTTAGCCAACGAATCGGGGCTTTTAAACGGAGGCAAATAATTTGTTCCTGATCCGGCGTCTTATCCTTGCTCACCTCCTTGCCGATTTTGCTTTTCAAACCGATTATATCTACAGGATAAAAACCAGGGGCTGGGCGGGGCTTATAATACACGGTTTGGTATTTGCTTTATCCTCGTTTGTTTTATGCGCGCCCGTAATAGCTGATGTATTCTGGCCCGTATTGTTGATAACCGTATTTCATGTAGTTGTCGATTGGAGCAAAATTCATTTGATATCGAAATTAAAGATAGGCTATACGCTGAGCTTTTTGCTCGACCAGGCAATGCATATAGGCGTAATTTTGCTCCTTATACCGCTGGGGATTGCGGATAAAGTGCAATATTACTGGGAAAGGTGGCTTTCGGGAGGCTGGGAGTGGTTTAATATCTTGAAATACGATCAGCCCCTCGTGATAATATCGGGGTTTATAATAACAATGTTTGCAGGGGTCATTTTGATAAATTGTATTGAAAGCGACCTCCACCCGGGACGGAAGAAGATCCTCGAGGCCCCCTTTCGCAGATACTACGGCATGTTTGAAAGAGGGGCGCTGCTGGCGGCGGCCCTGTGGTCGTCTATGTGGGTCGTTCCGCTGGTTTTTTTGCCCCGGATAATATGGTGGGCGGGCATCGGGCGCAGAAATGGAAAAGATATGGGTATCATTCAAATCGAGGATATTGTCGTAAATCTCATTTTGACTGTATTTTCATTTTATATCATCAGGTTGCTCAACTGAGCGACAGGAGGAGTTTCAAGTGAAAAGCCCCGTTGTTTCCATCGAGGATTTTACTTTGCCCCGGCTTATTATCGGCTCTTCTCCTTTTTTAGGAGCAGGCCAGTTCGGAGCCAGGGCGCAGATATACTATGAAAAATTTTTCCTTCATCCCGAAAACATTTCCGAATTGCTGGTATATTTTGCCCGGACAGGCGAGCCGGGCGCTCATTTATGTCTTTACGAGCCACTGGTTGAAGCGGCCCGGATGGCGTTTGACGAGCTGGGCGGCAGGTTCCCGTTAATTGCGACACTGATGCCCGGAGATGACATGGCAAGGCAATGGGATTGGGTTAAGGAACTGAATGTCGGGATACTTTTCCTTCATGCCACGATAACGGACAGGATTTATCGCAGGGAGTTGGAGGAGTTTTGTAATTCATGCAGGGAAATAGGGGTAATACCGGGATTTTCAACACACCGGCCGGGGTGGTCGATACCGAAGCTGGATTCCCTTGGAATCGATGCAGGAGCTTATCTTGCCGCTTTTAATCTTACAGGCAAACACGTCCATCCCGATCTTGATTCGACGCTGGAGGCCGTTGAAAATACGCACGCATTTGTAATCGGCATGAAGGTGCTTGCGGCAGGAGAACTCAAGCCCGGCGAAGCTTTCCCGTTCGCCCTCGACCATGTTCCGGCAATCACCGTCGGCATTACGACAAAAGAAGAAGTTGACGCATCGAGGGAATCTTTCAATAACTGGCTGAGCAGGGCATAATGCCGCGGCTGACACCCTTCAGGCTGTTTTTTATCTCGCTTGCCCTTATTTTTCTTGAAGTCAGTCTCACCAGGACTTTTTCGGTATTGTTTTTCTTTTACGCCTCCTTTTTTGCCATAACGCTTGCCCTGCTGGGATGCGTTTCGGGAAGTCTCTACCTGTATCTTTTTCCCTGGCGGGTTCCTGTCTATGATACCGATAACCAGATAAAAAAAGCTTCCGTTATGTTTGCGATATGCGTGGTTTTGCTGGTAATTTTCATCCCGTTTTCGGGCACAACTCTTGGGGAACAGGCTCACGGAATAAGTCCGTTGTATCTCGTATCGTTTTTCCTTGCCTGTATTTTCGGTGCGCTCCCTTTTTTCTGGGCGGGGCTGGGAACAGCGGTCGGGCTGACCCGGTTCCCTGAAAAATTTCCGATCCTTTTAGGGTATGTACTTGGAGGCTCGGCGATAGGGGGAGCCCTGGCGCTTCCCTGCCTGACGGTTCTCGGCGGGGTTCAATGCCTTATGCTGGCCGGATTTTTCGGCCTTATAGGGGCCGTGCCTGAAAAAACATCAGCTAAGAAATCCGCCCTGTATGTTTTCGGGCTTATATTAATCCTGGTTTTTTCTATATGGAACCCCTGGGGACTCCTGCATTTGCCCGGGACAAAGTCCGTCAATTCCAGACCCATATTTTCCGCGTGGACTACTTTCTCATACGTTACGGCTTATGACGATGTAAAGTGGACCAGAGAAATCAACAGCGGCATGAAAGATAAACTGCCGCCGATGCCTCCGCAGATTACGGTAGTAATGGATCTCTTCGCATTTACACCGATAATCCGCTGGGAGCGCGGCACGGAATTCCCGGAGATATTGGATTACGAGATAACGTCGCTCCCTTATTATGTTTATAAAAATCCCTCAGTCTTTATAATGGGCGCAGGTGGAGGGAAGGATATCCTGCGCGCCGTCAGATTCGGTTCGAAAAGGATTGACGGGGCCGAAATAAACCCGGTCATCACCGGCCCTCTTATGAGCTATAAATTCTCGGAGTATTCCGGCAGCATATATAACTATCCCGGCGTCAACATCGCTACCGGCGATGCAAGGCGGACTCTCCGGCTTTCAAAAGAAAAATACGATATTATCGTTTCCAACTCTCTTCTGTCAGGCACTTCTATGGCTTCCGGGGCCATGAACCTTACTGAAAATCACATATACACCGTCGAGTCAATCATCGAGGAGATAGCCCATCTCAAGAAAGACGGGATGCTGGCTTTCAGTTTCTGGGACCCGCTTGACTTAACCCACTCAGTCAGGATGACCAACCTTGTCCGCCGGGCGGCGGAGGCCTCCGGCATTAAAGATTTTCCCGGTCATGTAGTTATTATCCAGAACGCGGATGAAAGCACCCTGGACAGGTTCATGCTGTTTTTATTTAAGAAATCAGCTTTTACTACGGGCCAGCTTGACCTGCTTTATGAAAAATCCAAAAAAGCCGGTTTCAAAATACTCTGGATGCCGGGCCGGGATTGGGGGCCACGTGTTGTTTCGGACGTCATGATGCTTAAAGATTCGGATGAATCTCGCAATATCAATGCTCTGCATGATCTTTCGCCGACTTGCGACGACAGGCCGTTTTTCTTCATGACTTTGAAGCCGTGGACAATTTTTCTCAATCCTTCGGAGATTGATTGGGCCGTAAATATGAGCCTGATTACAGTGATTTTACTTTTCTTCATGGCGGCGGCCTTTTTGATTTTAATGCTGCGGCTCTCCCGGTCTAAGGGGAGGCCGGCTCCGGGCGCCGGGTGGATTTTATACTTTTTCCTGACAGGCGGCGCGTTCCTGTTGATGGAAGTGATTTTTTTGCAGCAGTTTTTTCCCTATATAACCAGGCCCGCCGCGGTATTCGTTATAGTGTTGTGCGGGCTTCTTTTATCCGCTGGGGCGGGGAGCCTTGTCCTGGGCATGATAGTTCCGGAGGGATCGGAACCCGGCAGGATAAACGGCGTTTACAGGTGGCTCCTGGCTGTCCTGATACTGGATTTGTTGTTCGGCGGCGTTTCGATGGCTGTGACACGGGACGCGGGCCTCGTGGCGAGGATATTCACCGGCTTGCTGATTGTCCTTCCAGCCGGTTTTGTTATGGGTATGGCTACGCCGCTGGGAGTCAGGTTTCTCGGCTATAACGAGCGAAAGACGCTTGCTTACCTGTGGGCGGTTAACGGGGGAGCGTCGGTCTTGTTCTCGGTGCTGGGGCTTCTGATGATGATATATCTCGGCTTAAAATCGACTATGATCCTGGCTGTCCTGTTATATGCGTTTGCATGGCTTGTCTTATGGTTATTGAGCAGAAGGGGCAATTAATTTATGCGGAGAGAAGAGGGTACGGGGTTGAAACCAAATAAACTAAAAAACTTTAAATTTAGACATACGTAATTCCTATGGCGGAAGGTAGACTGCTAAAGTCGTTTAATTTATTGCCTGGAAAGGATCAAATATGTGATTGAATGGGAGGAATATGGATAATATGCGTACTTATATATTTAGCGGTAAAATATTTCCGGAAAGAGCAAATGTTAATATTCCAGCTTCTAAGAGTTATGGGCGCTTTCAGACCAGTAACGCCGTCTATGATTTTGAAGCATCTTTATCAATTCAAGTATCTCAAGTATCCGTAATAGTTAATTTAAGTGATGACACGATCGATTTAGAAACATTAAAGAATATTATAGAAAATTTAGTAAGGGGGGAAGTTGATATATACGGATATCTTTCTGGGCTGGGGTATGATGTTGAGATTACAGCAGTTGTGGAACCTAATGGTAATCATAGAGTATTTGGTGTGGGCATACAATCACTTCATGAAGCTAAGGATGAACGCCCCTTTTCCTACAAAGAAACTTGGGAAATAGTTGGCAAGTCACCGTTCTTACAACATGCCCTTGCGAATCTTAGAGAGTCCATCAAAGTGCCACACGATACCGGATTCTTTTGCTATCGCGCAGTGGAAAGTATTAGACAGAACTTTAGAAAAAATACAAATGGTAATGACAAGAAATCTTCTTGGGAAAGAATGCGAAATGCTCTCAGGATAGATAAAAGTTGGATAGATAAACTCAAAGTATATGGCGACCCACAACGTCATGGAGAACTTAAGCCTATATCAGGGGAAGACCGTATATTGTTAATGGAACATGCTTGGAAAGTTGTTGATCGCTTTCTGATTTATCTTAAAAGAGATTCACCACTTCCTGTAAATGAGTTTCCTTTGCTTAAAGAAAGTAATCAGGAATTGGGATAAATGGGCATCAAATAAAAAATATTTGCCGTCCAAAAAATATTCAGCCCAATTTAAATCCCCCAACTACAATTTAGAGGCGAAATTTTGATTGTTTATCTTCTGGGCAATATGTTTTCTTATCATTTAATTTCGCTCATCTGGCCGGTTATGTGATCTTTTACAGTTTATTGGATTGGTGAAGACAGCATAATCATTCAAATCTAAATATCCGCAAAGCATTAATTATGCGGTATCAACTGGAAGATCCGGTTAAAATATCCCACGTAGAAGCTTATGATTATGTACCCGATATAAACCGCGACGATGAAGAAAATCAGACCTGTAAGCAGTACAATACCCGCCTTGATGCCGTTCCTGTAATCTTCTTCCAGCATGTCTGCGGCTCTCAAAAGCATATCTCCAAGGTCGCCCGATTCCTCGCCTGTATGGATCATCTGGATTATCACAGGGTTGATGAAACGGTATTGTGACAGGGCGTCGGACAGCTTGCCGCCTCCTCTTATGAAAGGCAGTTGGTCCATCAGTTTTTTTCTTATTATCAGGTTGCCGCATGCGTTTGCCGCCGTTTCATAAGCTTCGGCGTTGGTCAGACCGGCATTCAGCAGGTATCCCATTACACGGACAAAGGAGACTATAGCCCCCTGTACCATAAGCTTGCCGAGAATGGGGACGGCCATCAGGGTTTTCTGTATCGCCGAAACAGCCCTGTCATTTGAGGAACTGCTGTTATAAATGAAAACCGAAACGCCCACTACCAGGTAAACGATTAACAGGACGGGCAATACCGTGCCGAGGTATGCTCCTAAACCTCTTGTTATCAATAAGAAAAGCGGCGGGAGCAAGACCGCCATGTGGAAAAGCAGAACGGGATATATCAGGCCGCCTATTACGGCATTCGTTATTCTCCGGTTTTCTTCCATGATGCCGGCGAGGTCTTTGGTGAGCCGGGCAAGCTCCCCGCTTTCTTCGCCTGCCCTTATGATGCCTATTTCGAAAGGGGAGAAAAACTTTCTCTCCTGCTCCATGCACGAGCTTATGCTTTCGCCGCCGGAGAGCCGGGCGGATATTCTCCGAAGCGCCTTACCGAAAGCCGATGAGCCTATCTGGCCGCTCAGCGATTCAAATGCGGACGATACCGGGATCCCGGCATCCAGCATGCTCCCGAGCTGCCTGTAGAAAATATCTCTCCTTGAAAACATGTCTGAAAACAACTCCCGGCTTACTCCTTTATTGTTTTCGGTTCCTCTTTACTTTGCAGATCTTTATCAGGCGCGGCTTTTTCGGGCTGATCTTCTTTTGTCTTCAGTTCCTCCATCGGCCCGGCGGTAACGGTTACGAAAGAATCCGGTTGTAGGTATTTGCCTGCGACTTCTTTGATCTTGTCGGCCGTTATCGAGTTATAGGTTTCGGGATATTTCTCAAGATAATCGTCCGGCAGGTCGTAGTAATAAATGTTAAGTATCATATCGGCTATGCTGGCGTTATTTTCAAGCGATGCAGGGAGCCTGTTAATCAGCGCGGCCTTGGCGGCGGCAAGCTCTTCTTCGGTCGGGCCTTTTTCCTGGAATTCCTTCACTACTTTATTGGCCAGGGTTATCGCCTTCGAGACGCTCCTGGGGTTGACTCCCATTCCGATGAACCATGACCCCTGGAGCCTGTAGGGGAGGAGATACGAATACACCCCGTACGCCAGGCCGTTTTTGTCCCTGATCTCAGTCCCCAGGCGGCCTGTGAGCGTGCTTCCGCCCAGGATAAAATTCATCAGGTTAAACGCGTAATAATCTTCCGAAAGCCTGGAGATGCCGACATGTCCCATTATGATCTCTTCCTGAATTTTCCCAGGCATTTTTATAATTTCTAATTTTGTCCCCGGCTTGATTGTCAGTTCTTCGGCGGAAAGAGACGGCGGAGGACCTTCGGCCTTCCAACTGCCGAATACTTCTTCGAACTGCTCGGCAAGCTTCATCGAATCCACGTCTCCAACCACTACAATTACGACGTTATCCGGGCGGAAAAGGTTTTTATAAAATGCCGCAAGGTCGTTCCGGTTGATGCTTTTTACGGAGTCTGAATTCCCGTAAACGCTGTGGGCGAGCGGGTAATTTTCAGGATACACCAGTTTTTGAAATACGTCGAACGCCCGTTCGCCGGGGGAATCATCTCTTTTCTTTATCGTGCTTAAAATCTGCTGGCGGTTTTTTTCGATCTGATCCTTCGGGAAATCCGCGGCGGTCATCGTATCATGCAGGACAGACAGGAACGAAGGGAGAGTATCTTTCAGGCACCATCCGCCGAAATTCAGTTTCTCGCGGTCGCAGCTATAGTTGAGGGTCGCCCCGATGTTGTCCAGTCTTGCCGAGAGCTGTTCCCAGGTCTGACCTGCGGCTCCCGATAAAAGCATGGACGATGTGAAATTAGACAGGCCGTCTTTCCCTTTCGGGTCATAGCCGGAGCCGCCTTTCAGGTAACCGGCCACGGTTACGCCGGGAGTGCCGTGGTTCTCCTGGACCATGAGAACCATCCCGTTCGATATAAGGTAACGGTTGTATTTGAGGTTGAAGCCTCCGATCACCGGGGGCGTTTCCCGGCTTGCTTTGAGAGCCGGCGCCCTTTCCGAATAAAAAGCCCGCGGAACTGATGAAGGCTTGAACCTGCTGATGTTCCAGGCATAATCCCCGGAAGAGTATGAGCCTGCCGTAGATTTCTTTTCTTCTTCAGGTATAAGCCATGCGGCGTTCTGATATTGACGGTCGAAATATTTATTGGCGACCCTGGTGATATCGGCTGCAGTTACCGCGTCAACTTTCTCGACATACCTGTCAAGGAAGGTGTAGTCGCCTACAGCTTCGTAGTAGGCGATATTCTGGGCTATTTCCGACGCGCTTTCGCAGTTCCGGAAGAAATCGGACTTCAGCAGGGTTTTTGCTTTCTTGAGTTCTTCTTCCGCCGGGGGAGCGGCCTGGATATTTTTTATCTCGTTCCAGATCTCGTCTTCCACTTTCTGGTGGCTTACCCCGGGACGGAGGCGGGCGAATATCTCCCATGCCGAAGGGTCGTGGGCGGTAGGCATATACGAGCCGGCCGATACGCAGAGGTTCCCCTGGACGAGCCTCTTGTACATGCGGCTTGTGCGCCCCGTAGTGAGCATGGCGTCGAGTACCTGGAGGGCATGCATATCGGGGTCTTTTACATCAGGCACGTGGACCGCCACGGCAACCAGCGGCTGGCATCCATTCCTGCGAACTATGACGCGCCTCTCGGTTGTTTGAGGCTCTTCCTTTGCAATCACCGGCGGGGGGTCATTCCCTTTCGGGATTTTGCCGAATACGTTCCCGGCAAGCTCCTTTACCTTGTCGGTATCGATATCTCCGACTATGACAAGCGCCGCGTTGTTGGGAACGTAATATGTTTTATAATACTGTTTTATCTGGTCGTTCGTTATCTGCTCCACGTCTTTCGTATAACCTATTACCGGCCAGTGATAAGGGTGAGATTGGAAGGTTATGCCTCCGAGGGATTTGTAAACGGCGTCCATCGGGTCGTTCTCGCCGCCTTCCAGCTCGGACAGGATTACGACCCGTTCATGCTTGAATTCCTCCGGGTCAATGACGGAGTTTACGAAACGGTCCGCTTCTATATACATGGCGCTTTTTAAGAAGTCTTTGGGCAGCGTTTCGTAAAAAGCCGTGAGATCATTAGAGGTGTACGCGTTAAACTCTGCGCCCCTCTGGTTGAGTATCTTGCTGATTTCGCCGGGTGGAAATTTTTCCGTCCCTTTGAAAAGCATGTGCTCCAGGAAATGAGACATGCCGGTAACCCCCAGCCTCTCGTTCCTCGAGCCGACATTTACGCCGACAACAAGGCTGACGACGGGCGCCGAATGGACTTCCTTCGTCAAAAGCACCATCCCGTTCGGCAGTATGGACCTCTGCGTGGCGGAGTCTGTCGCCGCCGATGCCGGGAAAGCACAGAGCATTATCAGTATGATAAAAAATAATACGGTCGATGATCTCCAGTTCCTCATGAAAAACCTCCATTATGAATTCACTATATTATATAGGATAACTCCCAAGAAAAAAATCCCCACCTAGATCGGGGATTTTTTGTTCTTGCCTTATCGGGATGTTACTTGCTTTCTCCAGCCTTTTCCACTTCGTTCGTTCCCAGTTTTTTGGTGCGTCCCACTTCCACTTCTTTTATGGGGGATGCGTTCTTGATATAAAGTGCCATAACGTCGCGGGCAAAATCGCCGTACTGGACATTTTTGCCTTCTTTGAAAGTGGTGAAGTTATCTCCGCCTCCTGCAAGGAACGCGGTCGTAGAAACCCGGTAAACCTTGTTGAGATCAAGGGGCGCGCCGCTTACTTTGATATCGACTATCCTGTCGGCGTCTTCTTTGCCCGGATCATAAGTAACTTCCATACCGGAGAACTGGATGACCCCTTTTTTGCTGAAGCCGCGAACGACTATCTCTTTCACCTGTGCGCCGGTAAGATCCATTGACACCACCGCATCGTCGAAAGGCAGCACTGCGAATACGTCTCCGAAGTTGAGTTTCCCCTTCTTAAACGTTGAGCGGATACCGCCCGCGTTGTAAAAGGCGATGTCGGCTTCGGTCTGATGCCTGATGCCGTCGGTAATGAAATCGCCGATACTGCTGTCGAGACCCTGGTAGGCGCGTTCATTATCCAGATCCTGTCCCAACTCGCCCACGGGCTGTTCAAGTATGGGTCTTACTTTTTCCTTGTATTCGGCAACCATCTTTTCCATTTTCGGGTTCGGGGTTATGTCTTTGTCGATTACAGGAACGAGATAGTCTTCGTTATAATTGACGATGCTGCCTGTATCTTTATCTACATCGAGGACAAGCTTGCCCACATAGCATCCGCTTGAACCGGCCTGTGTTATCAGGACGCCGTTTACTTTTTCAGGTTTTTCGAGGAAGGTGTGCGAATGGCCGCCGGTTATCAACTGGACGTCATGAATGTTTTCAGCGATCTCTTTATCTTCATCCAGGCCGTTGTGAGACATGACGATTATCATTTTGCAGCCCCTGGTTTTGAGTATGGGGACTATTCTGTTTATAGCCTTTGCCGGGTCTTCGATGTCATATCCGGCGATGTTTTCGGCTTTTACTATTGTCTTTGCTACCGGTGTCAATACGCCGATTAAGCCTATTTTTACCCCGTCGATTTCTTTAACTTCGTAGGGCTTGCAGAAAGGGAGAGGTTTCCCTGTTTTGGTATCCGTAACATTTGCGCATAAAACGGGGAACTTCGCCTTTTTCAATGTTTTGCCCATCTTGTCGATGCCCCAGTCGAATTCGTGGTTGCCTACAGCCATCGCATCGTAGCCAGCGAAATCCATGAATTCTATCATGGGCAGGCCGACAAAAGAGTTGGATTCGATAGTGCCCTGGGCGAAATCGCCCATATCGAGCGTAAGACAATGATTCGGGTAATCCCTCTTTATGTCGCCGATAACCGTTGCCACATAAGCGACTCCGCCTACAGTCTGGGGCGGCTCAATCATGCGCTTGTTGGTTTTCGGTGTAAGCTGGCCGTGCATGTCGTTCGTGGTTATGACTACTATTTTTACAGTATCCGCCGCGAATGCAAGGCCTGCTCCCGCCTGGAGGATAAAAGCCGCCAGCAGGACGATGAGTAGTAAATGTTTTTTGACGCCAGACAGTTTCATGTTGTTAGATACCTCCTGAGAAATTTCATGAAGCTTTCTCTTTAAAAAAAGCAAATCCTTTTTCTTTATTCAAAGGGAGCATGAAGCAAAAGGCGAATAATTTATAACATAAAAAATAAGGGAGATAAAGATGATTAAAAAACAGCTTAACGAAATCGGAGAAAAAGTAAGGGAAAGTTTCGAGAAAATAAATGTAGCCAGGGACAAGGCGCTGGTAAAGCACAGGGAAGCGATAAGGACTTCCAGCCTTGCCATAAGGGCAGCTCACCGGGGCGAGCTTGACGAAGCAAGGGAACTGGTCGATAAAGCCGCAAGACAAACCGCCGACCTTAACGAGCTGGTCAGGGAACACCCCAGGATAGCCTACGCGGGCTTTTGCGACGACGCTCATAAAGAATATGCCGAGGCGGTCATCACTTTGAATTTAATCGAGGGCAAGGGAATCCCCGATCCCGATGAAATAGGGGTGGAATACGCGGCGTATCTCAACGGCCTTGCGGAGGCGGTGGGCGAGCTAAGAAGATACGTTATCGATAAAATCATGCACTCGAACCCTGAAAAAGGAGAGCCTGTCCTGGACGAGATGCAGGAGATATATTATCTGCTCACTTCCATCGATTTCCCCGACGTGATAACAAGGGGGCTTCGCCGCTCGACGGACGTCGCAAGGACATTGATCGAAAAAACGAGGAGCGAGCTTGCCGCCAGCATCAGCCAGCACCGCCTCGTCAACGCGCTGGAGGAAACAAATAAGAAGCTGCTGTGAGTGGGGAAGGGGAGAATACAATGAACATAAAAAGAAAAACCAGTTTAGTAGTAAAGCTGGTATTGATATTACTTTTGATTTTGGAAGCAGGAACATCAGTTTTTGCAGTCGAGGATACTCAAACGACACCAACTAAGCCAGTGGAGATATTCAAAGCACCGGGGTATCTTGTTCAATATTGCTGGCATCCAAGCGGTAAATATATAACTGTTATGCATTCCAAGGATTCGTTAATTGAGCATCCTATGGATGTGACGCTGATAGATCCCTTAACAGGAAAAACGGAAAAATTAATTACGGAATCAACAACCGGTCGTATAAATAACAGATGGTCACCTGATGGGAAGTGGTTTCGTTTTTGGGAGAATTCTGCCCCCAATATTCTCGATTTTTATAGCAGGAAGAAAAAAGTTTTATATAAGCAAGGTTCAGGTACTGAATCTTTAAATTGGGCAGATGCCATATGGTCTCCTGATAGCAATGCGATAGCGTGCATCAATAATGAGACGAGAAAGATTGATATTTTCAATTTAGAAGGGAAAAAGCTGAGACAAATCCCAATGGAAGAACCTAAGAATAAAAATGAATCTGATGTAAAATATAATCTTGTAGCCTGGTCGCCTGGTAATGTGATTCATTATTCTAGAGGTGATCTTATCAAGAAAAAAGGGGAACTTCTTGGAGAATGGTATGATTCGTTATATGAATTTAATTGTGATACAGGTGTAACAAAACAAGTATTTGCTCCCCAAAAGGATTTCTCCGTTGGCAGGTACTCTTATAAAGGGCATTTCTATGTAATAGAACATGAGTTTGATGGATATTATCTTCCTAAAAATCAGATAGGACTGACGAAAAAGACACCAAATAGTTATAAATCCAGGTGGTTCCAATTTCTTTCCGATAAAGTTTTTAGCTTTGATATATCTCCAGACGGAAAATACCTGGTTTTCTCTTCAACAGGATTGTTTTGTTTACCAGAGAGATACTTTTCTGAAATTCAGGAAAAATTGACCAGGCATTTTATTCTCATAGTGAAAACTTCTTTTGAAAGAGGGCAGGAATATAAATTTAATTCTCCTATATGGTGGTTTAGTACCTATGATGCTAAAATAATGACAGACTTCGGAGAAAATCCTCAATGGTCTCCCGATGGAAAGTACATCGTATTTTCTAATAGTAGCAATATAGGCTATAGTGATAATAAAGGCTATCAATTATGGCTTTTAAAAGTTACAAAGGGGGATCTGCCATAAATCTTATCATTCAGTTTTTTCTCTTGAAAGACCGTAAATATAGGTGGTCAGTTCTTTGATCTTGCAAAGTGCCGTGGTGGGGGACCTATGAAAAATAAATCCTGAAGGTTATTGCAAATTTCGGCATGGTCATGCTATAATCTCACCCTATACTTCTCTTGAGTCCCCCGGCAGTTGTACCAGCTGCGGCCGGGGGACTCATTTTTTATTTTTATTTCCGGGACAGAAAGGGTTGTTAATTGACAACATATAAATATAGAAGGTACAATTCATAATGATAAATTATGATCGTGAGGGATACAAGCGGCCCTCCGGTTTTTAAATTCAGGAGAAAAGCAGGAAGTGAACCAGCAGAGCCTGTTTATCGGGCGATACAGGGTAGTAGAGGAGATAGGCCGCGGAGGCATGGGGATAGTTTACCTCGGAGAGGATCCCCTCCTTGAGCGGGTCGTCGCCATTAAAGTTCTCCCGCCGAAAAAATTAAAGCAGAAGAGCGCCCTTAACCGCTTCCTCCGTGAGGCGCGGGTATCCGCCCGCCTTGACCATCCCAACATTATCAAAGTTTACGATGTCAACGAAGAAGAAGGCATCTATCACATAGTTATGGAGTATGTGGCGGGCGATACGCTGAGGGATCTGATTGAAAATAGAACAGGCATAGGCCAGGTCGATGTAGCCGGGATGTCGCGGCTTTTCGTCCAGATAGGCCGCGCGATGGAATATGCTCACGGGCTGAAGATCATCCACAGGGACCTGAAGCCGGAGAATATAAAAGTAACGCCGGGCGGGGTGGCCAAGGTGATGGATTTCGGCCTCGCATGCCTGGAAGACCGCCATTCGCTGACCGAGGCAGGCGCAGTGATGGGCACCATAGCATATTTTTCGCCGGAGCAGGCCAGGGGCGAAAAGGTCGATTTCAGGACGGATATTTATTCCCTGGGCATGGTGTTCTATGAAATGCTCACCAACGATCTGCCTTTTACCGCAACCAACCCTTCGGAGATGATCCAGAAACACCTGAACGAGCCGCCCGTCGCGCCTTCCACTTATAACCCCAATATCCCGCGCGAGCTTGACGAGCTGGTACTCAAGGCGCTTGAGAAAAGGCCCCAGGACAGGTTCCAGTCGGTCAAGGAGATGATAGATATCATCGAGCCCCCGGCCCCGCCCAGGGAGAACAACTTCTTTAAAGAGATGAAAGCGCCTGTTGAGGAGAAACCTGTCGAGGAGAAAATAGAAGAGCCGGAAGTGTCCCTTGCCGGGCCTGACGAAGTCGAAGAAGTCGAAGAAATAGAAGAAGTCGGGGAAGCGCCTGTTCCCGAAGTTCCTTTTAAGCCTGAGGAAAAGGTTTCACACTACGATGGCCGGTACAACGGGCTGCGAAACCGCCCCGAAGTTGAAGAAAAGGTTCCCCCGCGTGAAGAGCCTGTTTCTGCCATGCCTTCCGGCGCCGGGGTTGCGATGCCCGTAAGCGAGGTGGATAAACAGGAAGAAGAGGCTCACTGGAAACAATACGCGCGGGTCATGGATCAGTTGAGGCGTGATGAGGATGCGCGCCTGAAGGCGGGTTACGATGAGATGGAACTCGGGCCGGTATCGGTCGTTTGTGCGGTATGCGGCATGGAGAACTCAGGCGACAAGAAATATTGCGAGGAATGCGGCAGTCTTATAACGCCGGCAAGTTTTGCATCGGCGGCGGAAGCAATGATTTATCACCGGCAGGGTCTCCACTACATGGAAGCCGGTAAATACAAGGATGCAAGGTATGAGTTCGAGGAGGCCCTCCACCGGGATCCGAACCTGCTGGAAGCAAGGCTCCAGCTTGGCAGGGCGCTTGCCGAGATGGGCGAGACCGGGCAGGCCGAAATAGAGTTCAAGGAAGTCATGCGCCTTTCTCCCGGCGATCCCAAGCCTCATATCTACGCGGGCGATATGTTCCGCACTGCGGGCGACAGGAAAGCCGCCATCGAATCTTACCGGGAGGCTCTCAGAAGGGAGCCTGGAAACGCGACTTTGAGATGCCGCCTGGCATTCCTCTACGCCCAGGAAGAAGACGTCCGGCATGCGATTGAAGAATACCAGATGGCGTGTGCTTTCGAGCCGTACAACCTTGAAGCCAACCGCCAGCTCGGGTTCCTGCTGGCGGCCGCCGAGAGAAACGAAGAGGCGATTACCGCATTTGAGAAAGTTATCGAGCTTGATCCAGGGGATGAGCAGGCGTTCCAATGGCTGGGCAGGCTTTATTCAAGGCTGAACCAGTATGGGAATGCCGAAAGGGCTTACCAGACTGCCCTCTCCATAAACCCGGACAACCCTGATGTGTATTCGAGCCTCGGCGCCATATACGAGAGGCAGAAAAAGGAAGACCAGGCCGTCCACTCTTTCAAAAGAGCCATCAGCATCGACCAGGGAAACCTCCAGGCCCGTTTGAGCATAGCGGATTATCACTTGAAGCATGATCAGCCTTCGAGGGCGCTTGAAGAGATGGAACAGGCGGTCTCCTATCATCCCCAGGATCCCGAGATTCACAGGAGGATGGGGGAGCTTTACCTCAGGTTCAACCAGCTTGACCGGGCGCTTGACCATTTCGAGAAAACCATCGCCCTGTCCCCGGGCAGCGCCGAACTCCACAACAGGCTCGGCAAGCTTTACCAGGAAAAGAAGATAGGCGAAAAAAGCGTTCAGGAATATCAGCGGGCCGTGGAGTTGTCCCCGTATAACGCCGATTACCATGAGAATCTTGGCATGGCATATTATTCCAGGAACGATCTGGAAGGCGCGATAAACGAGATGCGCAAAGCTGCCACGCTGGACGGCAGGAACTCGGAATAT
>JAMCWD010000057.1 GCA_023475345.1 Chloroflexota bacterium
AGATGTGGGGAAGCTTGTCGAGTACAGAAAAGAAGGCGGAAAAGTTATCAAAAGTCAGAACGGGATTCTCCACAGGCACCCGTTCACCGGCGCCGCTATTGCAAGGGAAGCCGGGCTTCCTTCGGAAGTTATTCACATGATTTACGCGCATGCGAAGGAAGGCGACCTTGCAAGCAGGATCCCCGAGGCGGCGATAATCCACCATGCGGATTTTATGAGTTTTGAGCCTTTGAAATCTGTATTCAAGCACAGTTGAGCAAGGAGGAACTTTTGTGGGCAAAACTATAATTGAAAAAATAATCGGCGGCCATGCGGGTAAAGAAGTATCCGCAGGCGACCGTGTCTGGGCGAATATCGATCTTGCGGTTATCAGGGATTTCGGCGGCCCCAATGTCGTCCTCGAATTCGATGAGGCGACGAATAAAGGGAAGGTATGGGACCCCGGCAAGATAGCGATTACTTTCGATTACCAGGCGCCCGCCAAGGTTGCCAAAGTCGCCGAGAACCAGCGTATATGCAGGGATTTTGCAATAAGGCAGGGCATCGAAAACCTTTTCGAGGTCAATTGCGGCGTGGGTCAGCATACACTGCTCGAACACGGGATGATCCTGCCTGGGAGCATTGTAGTGGGAACGGACAGCCACATGAACCTCCTCGGCGCAGTGGGATGTTATGCCACCGGCATGGGCACGACCGATATCGCGGCGGCGTTTGCGGCGGGCAGGCTTTGGTTCAGGGTTCCTCCCAGCGTTAAAGTTATTTTCGAAGGCGGTTTCACTTACCCGGCCACGGCAAAAGACCTGACGCTGGAATTCGTGCGGGTCATGGGAGCCGATGGGAGCCTGTTCCGTTCGGTGGAATTCGAAGGCGATATGATAGATAACCTGCCGCTTTCGGGACGCCTGACGCTTGCCAGCATGGTAACCGAGACGTCCGGCGAGATCAGCTTCTTCCCGCTTTCGGGCGAGATCGCCGCCTTCCTTGAAAAAAGATCGGGCAGGAAAATCGAGCCTGTAATTTCCGATCCCGGTGCCGTTTATGAAAAAGAGATCGTCATCAACATAGAAGGACTCCGTCCTAAAATAGCATGCCCGCACACCCCGGACAACGTTAAGGATGTAAGGGAAGTCGAAGGTGTGGAAGTTGACGAGGTCTTCATAGGCTCCTGTACCAACGGCTCTTTTGAGGATCTGAAAGCTGCGGCTGAAGTTATGAAAGGCAAAAAAGTTCATCCCCGCGTCAGGACTATAGTTACACCGGCCACTTCGGAAGTTGCTCTTAAGGCGCTGAAAGACGGGTTGTATGAAATATTCATGGAAGCAGGCGCGATGGTGACGAACCCCGGTTGTGCGCTTTGCACCATCGGGCATCCGGGGATCCTTGGAGAAAGAGAGGTTGCGGTGAGCACCGGCAACAGGAATTTCATCGGCAAAATAGGGAAGGGGGCCGAGGTGTATCTTGCAAGCCCTGTAACCGCGGCGCTGACAGCGATCGAAGGGAAAATCACAGACCCGGCAAGGGTACTGTCAAAAGTGTAGTCAGAGATTTTTCAGGAGGGAAAATATGGAAGAAGTTTTCAGGGGAAGAGCCTGGGTCGTCGGCGACGATATAGATACCGACCAGATTTATCACGGGACTTATCTTCCCATAACAGATCCTAAAGAGATGGCGAAGCACGCGATGGAGTATGTGCCCGGCATAGAAGATTTCGCAAAGAAGGTGGAGGAGGGCGACCTGCTTTTATGCGGCAGAAATTTCGGCTCCGGCTCCAGCAGAGAGCACGCCCCGATGTCTCTCAAGTATTGCGGCATAAAGGTCGTTATTGCGGAATCGTTCGCGGGGATATTTTACAGGAACGCAGTAAACATCGGCCTCCCGCTGGTTGAATGCGAGTCTCTGCCGGGTTTTGCGGAACCGATGGATATCGTCGAAGTCGATATCAAGACCGGGCTTTTGAAAAACATAACGAAGAATACTGAAATCCACGGCGCTCCCCTGCCGGATCTGGAAATGGAGATCCTGGAGGCAGGGGGTCTTATACCGTACATGAAATCTCACGGCATGTTCCCCGGCGTCGGAGCCGGGGCTTAAGGAGGAATATAGATGCCCCCGATGACCATAGCTGAGAAGATACTTGCGTCCCACTCGGGCCAGGGCGATGCCGCTGCAGGCCGCATCGTCAACGTCAGCCCGGATATCGCAATGTCGCATGAGAACGCCGGCCTTGTAAGCAAGATTTTTCTGGAATTCGGGCTTGACCATGTGTGGGACAGAGAGAAAATAGTAATCATTTTCGATCACCGCGTCCCGGCGGAATCCGAGAAGACAGCGGCGGGACAGAAAGCGGTCCGCGAGTTCGTGAAAAAATTCGGCATAAAAAATTTCTACGATATAAATTGCGGCATCTGCCACCAGGTGATGCCGGAAAAAGGCCACGTAAGGCCGGGCGAGGTAATCGTAGGTACCGATTCCCATACAACGACTCACGGGGCGTTCGGGGCTTTTTCCACGGGCATAGGCGCGACCGAGATGGCGGCGGTCTGGGCCACGGGTAAGTTATGGATGAAGGTGCCCGACAGCTTTAAAATCACTATTACAGGCAAACTACCCGAAATGGTATTTGCAAAGGACGTCATTTTGCATCTTATAGGAGAGCTGGGATCTGATGGCGCCGATTACAGGTCGGTGGAATTTTACGGCGATACCGTCAGTGGTATGAGCATACCGTCGCGCATGGTTCTCTGTAACCTGTCGATGGAGATGGGGGCCAAGAACGCCATAGTCCCGCCGGACGAAAAGACGTTCGAATGGCTCAAGGGAAGGACGGATAAATCTTTCTCCCTGGTATATGCCGATCCTGATGCTTTTTATGAAAGGGAAATAAATGTGGAAGCCTCCGGCCTTGTGCCCCAGGTTGCCTGCCCTCACGCCGTCGATAACGTCAAACCTGTAGGCGAAGTGAAAGGCGTGAAAATAAACCAGGCGCTTCTCGGCTCGTGTACTAACGGGAGGATCGAGGATCTCGAAGCGGCCGCCAGGGTTATCCGGGGAAAAACTGTCCATCCCGGCGTCCGGATGCTTGTCATTCCGGCATCGAGGGAAGTTTACCTGGAAGCTATTCAGCGCGGGATACTGGAGACTTTCGTACAGGCAGGGGCGGTGATTTTGAATCCCGGATGCGGCCCGTGCCTGGGCGCTCACCAGGGCTTGATGGCCGAGGGAGAAGTCTGCATCTCGTCAACGAACCGCAATTTCCAGGGCAGGATGGGTTCCCGCAATTCCAGCGTTTATCTTGCTTCGCCCGCAACGGTTGCAGCATCGGCGGTAAAGGGCGAGATAGCTGACCCGAGAGAAATATAAATCCGGAGGTACGATATGCCTGTCAGAGGTTTTGTTCATAAATACGGCGACAACATCAATACCGACGTCATTTACCCGGGGAGGTACCTGAACATATTCGACCCGGAAGAGATGGCGAAACATGCGATGGAGGATTTGGACGCCGATTTTTTAAAGAAGGTGAAAAAAGGCGATTTCGTGGTCGCCGGGAGGAATTTCGGATGCGGCTCCAGCAGGGAACAGGCCGCGACGTCCCTCCATGTAGCCGGCATCGCAGGCATCATCGCGGAATCTTTCGCGAGGATTTTTTACCGCAATTCCATAAACCAGGGTCTCCCGATAATTATCGCAAAAGGCGTTACGGAAAAAGTCAATGACGGCGACGAGATAGAAGTCGATTTCGAGACCGGGAAAATAAAGGACATTACCGGCGGCGTCGAGATCCAGGGGACGCCCCTGCCTCCTTTCGTCCTCCAGATTGTTCAGAACGGGGGTCTCATCCCTCACCTAAAAAAAACCTTATCGGGGAGTTGATATTCATGGCATCCAGAGTTTATTTCATGGACTACGGCAAGTCCCAGAATTTAAAACGCAGCCTTGATGATATTTTTCCCGCGATGGGACTTGATGAAGCTTTGAAAGGGAAGCGCGTGGCAGTCAAGCTCCACATGGGCGAAGAAGGCAACCCGACACACATTCGTCCCGGCAAAGTCCGCAGGCTTGTTGACAGGGTGAAGGAAGCAGGCGGCAAACCCTTCCTTTGCGACACCACGACCCTTTACCCGTACAAACGTTTCACCGCGAAAGAGTATCTTCAGACCGCAGCAAGGAACGGCTTCAGCGAGGATACGATGGGATGCCCGATAATGATAATTGACGGCGACGGCTATGATTCTTTCCCTATCCCGCTTGAAAAAAAAACCGGGGATGTCAACTTCGACGAAGTTCCCATGGCGAAGGGACTGCTTGAAGCCGACTTTCTCCTCGTATTGACACACTTCAAAGGACATTGTGTTTCGGGATTCGGAGGCTCCTTAAAAAACGTGGGGATGGGTTGTGTCGATAAAACCGGGAAATCGAAGCAGCATTCTCCCAGCCGCCCGTTGATTAATGAGGATAATTGTATCGGCTGCAGCGCCTGTGCCGATGCGTGCGGCTACGGCGCAATCGAGATAGCGGACGGCAAGGTGCATATAAATTACGACCGTTGTATGAATTGTACCGCCTGTTTTTTTACGTGTAAAAATGAGTGCATTTACTGGAAAGACGGCTACAAGGGAGAGATGATCTTGTACATGGTACACATGGCGTCGGCGGTGTTGAAGCATTTCGAAAACAGGTCGGCGGCGTTCAATTTCGTTGAAGACATCACCCCGCTTTGTGACTGCGCGGCCAGTCCTGGTAGTGCTATTTTTCCTAATATAGGTCTTTTCGCATCGCTTGACACTGTAGCTGCCGATGCGGCGGCCCTGGACATGATAGATGAAACCGAGCCGCTTCCGGGGACAGGCGTACCGGAAGGTCCCGACCGCCTGGGAAAATTTCACGGCGTTGACGGCAGGCGGCAGATAATAATCGCGGAAGAGCTTGGCGCAGGCGCTTCGGAATACGAACTGGTAAGGCTCCAATAATTTTCGGGAGCAAGGCGGTCTTCCGCCTTAACAATATTTCAGGAGGGAAACAATATATGGCAAAATACAAAATAGCATGGCTTCCCGGTGACGGGATAGGGGTCGATGTACTTGACGCGGTAAAGATTGTGCTTGACGCCATCGAGCTGGACGCGGAATATATCCCCGGCGAGATAGGGTGGGAATGCTGGGAGAAATACGGAGACGCACTCCCGCCGCACACCGTCGATCTTTTGAAGAGCACCGACTGCTGCATGTTCGGGGCCATCACTTCAAAGCCCAATGTCAAAGGCTACCGCAGCCCTATCGTCCGCCTCCGGCAGATGTTCAATCTTTATATCAACATGAGGCCGATAAAAGCGTTCGAAGGGAACCCGCTCAACTACAACAACAACATCGATATGGTGATTTTCAGGGAGAATACCGAAGATCTTTATATGGGCATCGAATTTGAAAAGGTGCCGGATGAATGGAGGAAAACTCCAGGCATGGAAAGGGTCCCGGAAAGCGCGGGCATTTCTCTCCGGGTCATCACGCCGGAAGGATCGGAAAGGATCATAAGGGCCGCGTTCGAATATGCCAGGAAGCACGGCCGGAAAAGGGTAACGGTGGTTCACAAGGCAAACGTGATAAGGGTTACGGACGGCATCTTCCTCGAAGCGGCGGCAAGAGTAAAAGAAGATTACCCCGAGATAGAGATGGAAGATGTCAATGTTGACGCACTGACGATGTGGTTAATAAAGAAGCCGGAATGGTATGATGTCGTGGTTACCACCAACATGTTCGGCGATATAATTTCAGACGAAGCCTCCCAGCTTGTCGGCGGCCTGGGCTTTGCGGCCTCCGGCAATATCGGTGACAAATATGGAGTTTTCGAACCGTCACACGGCTCCGCGCCGAAGTATGCGGGACAGTACAAGGTAAATCCCATTGCTGCGATCCTGGCATCGAAGATAATGCTGGACTGGCTTGGCGAGACTGAAAAAGCCGAACGGATCCAGAAGGCCGTCGCTACGGTCATGAAAGAAGGCAAGGCGTTTACTTATGACCTGGGCGGGACAGCCGGGACACTCGATGTGGCAAGGGCTGTGGCAGGGCACATATCGGCTCCTGTATAAGTAAATTTGCCGGCTTTGAGATCAAAAACTGAAAGAGGGCGCGATGCGGGCGTCCTCTTTTTTACTTTTTGGAATAGATATCGGAAGCTTCGGCCTTCACGGTTTCGCAAAGGGGGAGCTTGCGAGATTTTCGGTACCATATATAAAGCAATATGCCCGTCAGCATGAAAGGGACGCCTATAAGGCGGCCGTAATGATGAGTTATGGCGACTATCAGCCAGACAGCGAAGGTGGAAAGCGTCGCTATAACCGAGATCACGGGTATTTCCTTCCCCTTGATTACAATATTGGGTTTGAGTTTGTACGGCCTTTCCATGTCGGGCCGGCGGATCCTGAGGGCGATTATGGACAGGTTCGCGAGCGTATATGAGAGCATGGCTCCGAAGCTGTAAGCGTCGGCAAGCATGGGTATGTCTGCGGGGAGAATAAGCAGGATGCCCAGTATCGAAAATACCGCTATTGCAACATACGGCGTCCGGTAATTTTTGTGGATCCGGGAAAGGAACGGGGGAAGCTGCTGGTAGCGTCCCATGGAATAGGTGAGCCTGGAAATCCCCATGATGGCAGCGTTGGTTGCTATAATCAGGATTGTACATGCAAGCAGCGCTACCCAGAAGCTCACGAATTTAGATGCCACCGGCAGCGACGCGGCTATCCCCGCGACAGGATCGTTAATCCATTTGGTCGCAAGATCGGTGGTCCATTTCCCGTCAACCATGTGGACGGGCATCGCGGATAATCCGATACTGGAAATGCCTAAATAAATAAAGATAACAAAGGCAACGCATATAAATATTGCTTTCGGTATGGAATGGACCGCATCTTTTGCCTCTTCAGCCATATTGGAGGTCGTCTCTATACCGGTGAAAGCCACCATAACTATGGAAATGCTCATAATGAACTGACCCCAGGTGGGCGCTGTCCCCCAGTGAACCTGGGTTATCAAAGTCTTAAAGTTGAGCAGAAGGAACGCTCCCAGCACTACAAGGAGTATCTGCGTCCCGAGATCGAATATCGTTACACCCACGTTGAATCCTGCGGATTCCTTCACTCCCCGTATATTCAGAACCATCAGAGCCAGGATAATAAAAGCCGCCAGGGCAATGTATAGATGGCGGTGCTGATTTAATGCCGGGAAGAAGAAAGCCATATAGCCTACGGCGGTGTATGAGGAGATGGCTATTGTAACTATGTAATCCAGTATCTGGGCCCAGCCTGCGAAAAAGCTCCAGAATTCATTAAGCCCGTGCCTTGCGAAATTGCTTGCGCCGCCTGCTTCCGGCATCGCGGCCGTTCCTTCGACATACGAAAGCGCTGTGAATATGAAAAATATCCCGGCTATTAAGAAAACGATGGGCGTTGCGCCGAGCGCAAACAACGCGGTTACGCCCAATGCGTAATAGATGGATGAGCCTACATTGGCATATATCATGCTGAACAGCCCCGGGACCCCCAGGGCTTTCCGCAGTGTATGGGCATGGCGGCCTGTCCGCCGCACCCTGAAATCACCGGGCTTTCTGCCCGGGGCAAAATATGTATCGGGATGATTTTCCATTGTATTTAATTTACCGTACGGATTTTTCACCGTTTATTCAGTTCCAAAAATTCTATCATCATGAACCGATTCTGTAAAGTTTCGCATGGATGGCGAAATCTCCTTGACACACTTTGACTTTATGATATAATACAACTTGCTGTAGAAAGCAGGTAAGGATTTCCTGTTAATGGCGATAAGCCGCCTGCCGAGGCTCAAGTGGTAATTTTATTGTTGTATGCCTTCTTCTACAGGAGGCATTTTTTGTTAGGGCCGCTTGTCCCAGCGGGAGAGGAGGTGAAATAGTGAAAAAAGCTCATATAAAAAAGCAGGAGCTGATTGACGAACTGGCCGATAAATTCAGCCGCTCGTCGCTTTCGATTTTTACCGATTACCGCGGCAGTGAAGCAGGCCTGACGGTAGAACAGATCAGCAAGCTCCGCCGGAGCATCCGCGAAAGCGGCGGAGAATTCAAGGTCGCCAAGAACACGCTTCTTTTGCGCGCTTTGAACAAGATAGGAGCGGAAGGATTTGACAAAGTCCTCCAGGATCCGACGGCGGTGGTTTTCGCCTTCGAAGACGCCGCGTCCACTTCCAAGGCTCTTGTCGAGTTTACAAAGGAAACCCAGAGCAAGTTCAATCCCGCCGGAGTCCCCACGGTGAAGGCTGGTTTCATGGAAGGAGCGGTGGTCAACGCCTCCCAGATTATCGTGCTTGCCTCTTTACCTTCCCGCAACGTGCTTCTGGCAACCCTGCTTGCAACGATGCAGGCGCCGATATCCAGCCTCGCACGGGTTATCAACGCCCCGCTGGCAGGACTGGTCAACGTCCTGGATGCGATAAGAAAACAAAAAGCGGAAGCGGCCGCTTAAGCCGCAAAAAATTTTATGGAGGATAATAAAATGACAAAAGAAGAAATGGTCGATGCCATATCATCGATGACGGTTCTGGAAGTCGCCGAACTTGTAAAGGAACTCGAAGAAAAATTCGGAGTATCAGCCGCAGCCCCGGTAGCGTTTGCCGCAGCGCCTGCAGCAGCCGCAGCTCCCGTAGAAGAGAAGACCCTTTTCGATGTAGAGCTTAAAGAAGCCGGTACCCAGAAGATCCAGACTATTAAAGTTCTTCGCGAGTTCACCGACCTCGGCCTGAAAGAAGCCAAGGAACTTGTCGAGGCCGCACCCAAGGTCTTCAAATCCGACGTCAGCAAGGAAGAAGCCGAGAAGATCAAGGCTAAATTCGAAGAAGTCGGAGCAAAAGTCGTAATCAAGTAAGCGATCTTAAACCGGAAATAAAAAACGCAGTTTTTTATAGGCTGCGTTTTTTTATGCAAGATCAACACGCAGGACATGATCCGGGTTCTTCAATATAGGGTCAAGTCTGTTGAGTCGATCTTTTCGACTAAGTGCGTTTCATGGCGGGAATTTTACTTGCGCGACAACCCCCTTTCGTTCCCCCTTAACGAAGGGGGATTTTTTTTCGGTATTTCGGTTCGTTGTGGCAGAAGTTCAAAGGCCAATTCGTTTTGCCGATACTCAGTTTACAGGTTAAAGCTCACAAATCAAATTCCCCTCCTGCGGAGGGGTGCCCGAAGGGCGGGGTGGGTTCTAGAAACTGGAGACTAGACGGGTCGGGAAATCAGACTTCTATTCTATATTGGAGACTGAGTGCTGGAAGACGGGCGAGCGGGGGAAACCCCGCCCCCGCGGTTAAATCAATCCGCTTACTTTTCGCCGCCGCTTCCGGCGAATTCTCCCGGCGAGACAAGTATTATCGGCGTCCGCTGGTTTGCATTTCCCTGGGGGTTTTGTTTTAGCGCCTTACAAATTATTTCATTGAGTTCGGGCCGGGTGGATTTGATTACATCGACCTTCCCCAGGTCGTTGGCGTCGATGACCGCCGCATCAAGCCCCGTTTCTTTCTTGAAATTTGTAAGAGTTTTCTCAAGGTCGGCTGGGCCCAGCACCACGTACTTGTCAAAAGGCGGGATAGTGCCGGTACAATCGTCAATAGTCGTTACGGCTTTCCCTGCGATCCTGTAAAAATCGCCTTTCCTCCCGAAGAGCTTTGTTAAAGACCCTATAATTACCGCTGTAATCATCCTGGGAAGTCCCACTTCCCTTATTCCCATCTCGGCCCCGTAAGGGGAAGATATGCTGCTGTCGCGTGAGAAGAGAGGCGATATAAGTTTGGCCCAGAAGCCCGGGTGGACATCCTCACAATAGATTATCCTGCCCTGGATTATGGCAAGCGCGCTTTCGGCAATACAAAAAACATCTCCCTTTTTTGCAAGAGAGGATGCGTATTTTTCGGCAATTTCAACCAGGCCGTCGCCGGGGAGAAGGAGAGGAGTCCTGACCAGTGTTACCCCCCTGGGGCATGTCCCCGATTTGTCTCTTTTAGTACCTTCAAGATATGGCGGGGCATCTTTGGTCTGAACAGCCGATTTCCATTCAGGCCTGAAGGTGTGGAGATTATACCTGAGAAGTCTCCTGGCATAAGCCTTGGTATAAATATCGAGTTTTAAAGGAGGAAAATCTTCAAGGAAATCATCAGGCACCGCTTCGTTCGATGTAAAAAGCAGTTCCATGTTTACCTTTGCTGATTTCCCGGGTTTTATGATAAATGCCTGCCAGTAGCCGTCGGGCCTGGGGCCTTCCGGCGACGAAGGAAAAGCCAGGAAAATCTTGCCGGGCGGAAGATCACATTCAGGCCTTACTCTGGCGAAAAGATCGATAATCATCACCTGCTGCCTTGGACTTTTGCTTTCAAAGGTAAATGGTATCGTAAAGATTATCGTATCAGGAGAAAACCGGTACCATTTAACAGGGGATTCGTCCGGGCGGATTTCAAGCTTGAAATCTCCTACATGCCGGCCCCACAACTTGAGGGTCAGTATAAAAATTCCCGCCAGTACTGCGATTAATGCCAGTATAATAAGAATAAAGTACATTTCATCAAACCTCGGCACAGTATTCTTTCGGCCGCCTGTAAATCCTGCCGGAAAGGGTTTTGATAAAAAAGGAAGAAATTTATAAGAGAGCTTGATTCAAAAATCAAGCTTCGGGGTCAAAGAGGATCGAAGAGGGTCTGTATGCCAATCTATAAACAATCATTCTCAGTAAGAATCGTAAATTTATTAATATTTGTTGGTTTCTTTGCTTCTTGTTGTGTTGGTTTACTACTTTTTTTAATGTCAATCTTTGCTAATTCAATTGTTAAAATATCTTTCCCAAATAATCTTATTCTGCTTTTTATTTCTATAGGCACGGGATTAATGATATTTTTTACAATGCCGCCGCTTTTTATAGAAGAATTAATTCTTGCCAAAAAAGTTTTGATATGTAAATGGATATTCGGGAAATTTGAAATACCTCTTGTTGATATTTTATATGTTGGTTCTTATCTAGACTCTTCCGATCCCTTTTTAGGCCTTATTCTACATGGTCTTTCATGGGCACCGAGAAAACTGGGTATAACTGGAGATGTAACCAGAATTCATTTTGTAAGGCAGAATTTCTTTCAATTTTTCGATTACATTGATATTCATGAGGGTTCAAAAGGATATCAACAATTTATAGAGGCATTGAAAGAAGCTGTAAATGACGCTTATAGGTAAAAATTTTTCAACCCCGGATCTGATTTTTTGAAACCTCTGCGGCCTCTGCGTATATCTCTGCGACCCCTGCGGTTAAATAAATTAAGGAGACAGTGCCTGCCCGACATCCTCCATTTGTGGAATTCATCAGGCATGAGGAGCGGAATAAATTCCGCAGTTCCTGTATACTCCTTGCTCCCTCTGGACAGGCATGATTCACCGCATATTATTTCAAGCTGGATGCAGATATGATTAGAACAACCTATTCGTTCACCGCAGCCCTGGATCGGGCCAAATTTATTTGGCCTTATGGCACACGGCAACAGCGGCTCAGTGTAATTTATTATGGGAGTTTGTGCCTACCCGACATCCTCCGGCCCTACGGGCCACTCCCTTCATTAAGATACAAGGGGGACTTGTTCTGGTATTTCGGTTAGCTGCGGCTGAAGTTCCGTGGCTTCGCTGCTGAAATAGATACCAGCCGGAGTTTACCCCGTACTCCGATACGGGGCTGGTATGACGGATTTCGTCTGATTATAGATTTCAGGCTGAAGCTCACTTTGCCAGGATTGGATGCCCCCGGAAAGGGTTTTGATAAAAAATGAAGAATGAATATTCGATGGAATCCTATGGACGGGATTCCTATTTGACTTGATATTGTATAATTGGGAAGCGGGAATCGCATTCCCGGGTTTATTATTTTATTTTAAAAGGAGACCTGAAGGGTAAAAGGCGGAAATGCTTGACTTCAAAGGAAGCGGGAATTCCAGATATTTTGTCTTGAAATCGGGCAAAGAGTTGAGCCTTTACCGGAGCGAGAACCTGCTCTGGAAAAAGGATATGCCGTCATCGGATTTTGAAGTGGTAGGTGTCGGCAATAACGGGGCCGTTTGTATTCGTTCCGAGGACGGCGTTTACTATTACCCGCTTTTTTCTGAAGAGCCGGAATTTTTCATAGAATCTCACGGCAGGGAAGCCGAAAAAAAAGGCGGCTACATCATCAACAAGGCCCGCATGGATGTCAAGGGCGAAGATATTTGCGTGGAGCGCGTTTACTTCAAGAGCAGCATTTCCAGCCACCTCCGCCACTTCCTGACCAGCCTGCCCGTTGAGAGGGATCTCAATAATCACGAGATAATTTTTTTCAATGTACAGAAAGGTTCCCAGAAGCTCTTTTATAACTATAAAGTCAAAAGCGGCGATACCGGCTTCAAGTGGGACGTCTCCCGCAGTTTCGGCTATGTATTGATGGTTGAGAGCAGGGGAGGCAAGCATCCCCTGACGAGATGTTTTATCGTTCATGTTCCGGTTGAAACCATTTATCACGATTTTGATATACCTGTAGCAAAAGTTTTGAATTCGACGATAAATGATGACGGCACTTCCTGGGTGGAATTTGAAAACGGCAATGATAAAACATGGCTTTTCGTTACTATCGAAGGCCAGGAATACAGCTTCAAGCAGAAGAAAAGCGATGAACTTCTTTATCTGGGCAAGATGAGCTTTTTCTATAAAGAAACCGACAAGAACCGCCTTGTAGAGAAGAGCTTCGATGAGCGCCGCAGCAATATAGCCGATTTAAACGGCCCGGAAGACAGCCGCCTTAAATATTCGATAATGTTCAACGAGCGGGACGACCTGGACTTCCTGGTAATCGGGCATGAAGGGCTTAGCATAACCCACACCAGCATGGAAGGCTTTGTAGTTGAGTGTAAAAGGTGGGTTATCCAGGCCAACGAAGAAAAGGCCGCCGAGCAGGAGAGGCTGAGGAGCGAGGAATTGCTCGACAGGAAACGCAGGGAATCAGGGTTGTCTTCGCTTACCGAAGCAATACCGGAAAGGGCCGGGGGCATCGTTATAGACAAAAATAGAGAGCGCCGCTCCCAGGACCTCGCCCGGAGCGTTAAGGAAATCCGTAAGCACAGGAAAGTCGAAGCTCCTCTTATAAACCCTGCGCTGCCCAGGGAAGTGCAATTGAAAGAGCAAAAACTGTCGCGCAAGCCTGCTGAACCAACAACGGAACCGGAACCCGAAAAAGTTTCTCCTTTCAAGCGAAGATCGGAGGAAGTCCCCGAAAAAAAAGTTGAAGAAAAAGAAGATGTTGTCGGCGAAGATATCGTTGAAGAGGATGTAGAGTTTGTTCCCACAGTAATACAGGATGAAGAGGAAGATGTGGAAGTCCGGTTCGTGCCTGTCAATAATCGCGAACAGGCTAAACCCGCCCCCCGCGAAACCGGGTCTCCTGAAAAGAAAACCGAAATTGCCGAAAAAAAAGAACCGACGAGATCCGAGCTTATAATGCTGCTTGAAAATTTACAACTGAGATATATAACAGGCATGGTCCCGGCTGAAGAGTTTCAAAAGGTCAGGGGCATCATAGAAGCAAAGTTAAAAGAACTTCCTGCGGAAGAAAAGACCCTCCCGCCTCCTGCCGTTATGCCAGGCATTGATAAGGAAAAATCAGGCGCCGCTGTCGCAGGCAACGTACCGCCGGAACCGAAGAAACCTCCTACAAAGAGGAAAATTCCCGAACGGCTTTTCTTCCCGGCAACAAAAAAAGAAGATGCCGGTTCTCCTAAATCCGAAGATGTACCCGGCAGTGCAGAAATGGAAGACAATGAGCCTTCCGCAGACGATGTTCTTGCCTCGATGGCCGATTTTATCCCGCCTTCAGTCGAAGAAATAAGGCGGAAAGTTGACAGGCCTTTCGATAAAGCTTCCGATCTTTCGGGAGTTTCGGAGCTTATCGATGAGATGCCGCCTGCGGAAAGCGAGACAGACGAGAGCGGGGAGATTGATGAAGAAGATACAGAGCCTGGGGATCTGAAAAAAGCCCGTCCCCAGTTGAAAAGGAAGGAAGAATATTTCTTAAAGCGTAAAGATTCCGTTTCGCCCGGCAAAGCCAAAACCAACCAGGGAAAAGAAAAAATGCCCAGGAAGGACTGCAGGTATGTGAGACCGGCGAAGCAGTCGGTGGAAGGCAGGGTGGTCGTTAAGAACCGTTGTATTGCGTTTGTGCCTCCCCTGGACCTGGACGAAGAAAGGTCGATATGTGCGGATTGCACTATTCCCAGGACGATGCAGCCGGGGAAGTGTTGTAAATATATAAAGGCACTGGACATGTTGGAAGGTGATGTCAGGTTTTTTTGTTCAAAAACGAACAAAAAATATATCCAGGCTGAACGCTGCAATCCGGAAGATTGCGAGATGTTCGAAATATGAATTCGGAGGTAAGAGAAGTTGACTATATCTCCTGAAGAAAACAAGTATTCTCTTAAAGGCCAGAATGTGCTTTTATTCACCGGTAATGCCAATCCCGAGCTTGCCGGTAAGATTGCTGATTACCTGGAGATCCCTCTTGCGAGGGCTATGGTCAAACGTTTTTCGGACGGTGAGATACGCGTCCAGATTGAAGAAACCGTAAGGGGGAAGGAAGTATTTATAATCCAGCCCACCTGCCGTCCTGTGAACGACAGCCTTATGGAATTATTGATCATGATAGATGCGATTAAAAGGGCGTCCGGCACCAAAATTACGGCGGTAATACCTTACTTCGGATATGCAAAACAGGAGAAGAAGGCCGCAGGGCGGGAGCCGATAAGCGCGAAGCTTGTAGCCAACCTGATTACGATTGCAGGCGCCACGCGCGTAATTACGATAGACCTTCATGCAGGCGCCATTCAGGGGTTTTTCGATATCCCTGTAGATAACCTTATGGCGCTGCCGACCATGGTGGATTATTTCAAGAGCAAGGGGTTTGACGGAAAAGACCTGGTCATAGTTTCGCCCGATGTAGGCGGGGTTGCAAGGGCCAGGGCATTTGCGGAACGGCTCGATGCCGGGCTGGCGATTATTTTCAAAAGACGCCCGTCTCCCGAAGAGGCCAAGACTATTGAAATGGTGGGCGAGGTTGAAAACAAGACGACGATAATTATAGATGATATGATAGCAACCGCAGGGACCCTGATGCAGGCGGCGGAGACTCTCAAACAGAGGGGGGCGAAAGAGGTCTATGCATGCGCCACACACCCCATCATGAGCAAAAAGGCGCTGGAGCTTATCGAGGAATCCCCCTTGAAAGAAGTCGTCATAACGGATACAATACCCCTGCCGGAAAACAAAAAGTTTTCAGGCAAGATAGTGGTACAATCTATCGCGAATCTTCTCGGTGAGGCGATTAAAAGAAATTATTTTAACCTCTCCGTAAGCAAGCTCTTTAGATATTCCGAAACCGCTAAAGAGTCATTAAAAAGTTGAAAGGGGAACAGTCATGGAACAGTTGAAACTCAAAGCCAGAAAGAGAGAAGGCACAGGGACGAGTTATTGTAGGAAAGTACGCCGCGAGGGATGGATCCCCGCCGTTTTATACGGGCGGGGCAGCGATGCCGTATTGCTTGAGGTGGACAGACTCGAGTTCAATAAACTTGCGATGCGCGCAGGTTATACTTCGTTGATCAACCTTGCGCTGGACAATAACGGCGAAGAAGCTTACCTTGCGCTCATAAAAGAATCGAAAGAGGATAACTTTCATAAAGAATACATCCACGTCGATTTCTACCATGTCAAGCTCGATGAAAAAGTTACTGCAAAGGTTCCCATACACCTCCACGGGGAGGCTGCAGGCATAAAGGAAGGCGGCTCGATAGAACACATCCTCAGGGAAGTCGAAATTGAAGCGCTGCCGCTGGATCTGCCCGACCACCTGACGCTTGACGTTACAAATTTGAAAATTGACGATTCCCTCACGGTAGCGGATATCCCCAGGAACGAAAAAATAGATATACTTACTCAGGAAGATGAAGTCATAGTTGTTGTAAACCCGCCGCGCAAACTGGAAGAGGCTGAAGTACCTGTTGTCGAAGGAGCCGTTGTTGAAGCCGCTCCTGCCCAGCCTGAGCTTGTCGGCCGCAAAACCGAGGAACAGGAGTAACTTTTAAGTGTTGCTCACGGTTGTCGGGCTGGGGAACCCCGGAACCGAATATGCTCAAACCAGGCATAACCTGGGTTTCAGGGTAATCGACGAGCTTGCGAAAAGGGCAGGCGTGAAATTGAAAAGGCAGGGCAAAGGCAGGGAGGCACGGGCGAAGATCGATGATCGTAATGTCCTGTTAATCCAGCCTCTGACATATATGAACCTCAGCGGGAAAGCGGTCCAATCGGCTTTATACAGGCACGAGATAAGCATCGGGAACCTGCTGGTAATCAGCGACGATTTCAATATTCCCTTGGGGAAATTACGCCTGAGGAAGAGCGGGAGCGCCGGAGGTCATAACGGCATCCAGTCGGTAATAGACTGCCTTGGCACGGAAGAGTTTGCCCGTCTTCGCATAGGGATAGGTCCTGTTTCCCATGGAAACGACGCGGTGGAATTTGTCCTTTCCAGTTTCACGGCGGAGGAGGAAAAAGTAATTCAGGATATAATACCTGAAGCCGCAGACAGTGTCCTGGAATGGGCTTATTCAGCAGGCAAGAAACAGGACGGGATAAAAGAGGAATAGCCTGCGGGTTCTGGCAGGGAACGGGTTTTTAACGGAAGGTAAAACTTTTCCTGTGGAGAATCAGGAAAGCTAAATTTTATAAAAGGAGTGAAATCAAAGTGAAAACCAATCTGAAAGGCCGCGATTTTATCAGCATCATGGACTTCGACAAAGAGGAGTTGGAGACTATATTCGAAATCGCGTTCGACCTGAAAAGACGCCATGCGATGCGGGAGCCGCATGAAATTCTGAAAGGCAGAAACCTTGGAATGCTGTTTGCATCTCCTTCGACGAGAACGAGGATGTCGTTCGAATCGGGCATCGCGCAATTGGGCGGAAAAGGCCAGTTCTACAGCCCCGAGCAGCTCCAGTTGAAAAACAAGGAGTCATGGAGAGACACCGCCGAGATGATCAGCAGGTTCCTCGACGGCTTCATGATCCGCCTTTACAACCTGAAAACCCAGATGGGCACAGATACCTATGATTACGGCGATGCTCGCAACGTAATCCGCGCCATAGCCGAATATGCCACCATCCCGGTCTATAACGCCCTGGACGACAAGGAGCATCCCTGTCAGATTATGGCCGATATCATGACCATGCGGGAAAAGTTCGGCGAAAATTACAAGAAGAAAAAGGTCGTCATGGGCTGGGCTTATGACGAAAGGGCCAAGTCGGCGGGCGTCCCGCAGACGATGGCCGTAGCCGCAGGCATCCTGGGCATGGACCTCGTCCTTGCTTATCCCGATGTCCCCGGCTGCTACGACATAGACCCCGAATATTACAACTACGCCGTCGAGCAGGCAAAGATCAACGGCGGCTCGATAACCGTAGAACACGATATCTGGAAAGCATGCAAAGATGCCGATGTTATCTACTGCAAATCATGGGCGCGCGAACCCGACAAGCATGCCGAACTCAGTGGGCAGTTCAAGAAAGACTGGTGCATCAGTCACAAGCACTTCGAAAAAGCCAATAACAACGCCGCTTACATGCACTGCCTGCCTGCAAAGAGAGGCCAGGAAGTTACCAATGAACTGATTGACGACCCGAAGATCTCAATCGTCAATGATGAAGCCGAGAACAGGCTCCATGTCCAGAAGGCCATCATGGCTCTTACCATGAGGTAAAGCAACAGGATACTTTAGACAGGACGGGGATACCGCAAGGTATCCCCTTTTTTATAGCCCCGCCCTTTTCCTGGCCTGTCTTAAATGCTAAAATGACATTGTAACGGTGGCCCGGATTACGTTGTATCCGGGATTGATTAAGGGGTGAAATTATGAAATTTATCAGGTCGTCATTCCCGCTGGTAATTTTACTGGCGGCGTTTATTTTATTATCCGGTTGTGCAGGCAGGCATGCCGCCGAACCTTTTCCTACCGCCACCGCCGACATTACAATTTCAAGCGAATACGGGCCACAGGAAGGCGTCCCTTACGATGAAAGAAAATCCAACAAGTATAATCAGGTAGGGGTTTCTTCAGAGGAGATTGACAGGGGATCGACCGATGTACCTGATCCGCCCGACCCCAACCGCATAAGGAAAACGCCCGGGCCGCCCGAAGGTTCAGGAGATCTCGACGACCTTCAGCAAATGCAGGGAAAAGACGAAAAAGGTAATTTAAAAAAAGACAGGGGAACCCTCGGCTCCGCGCCTGCAGCCGGGATCGTGTGGAAAGACGTTACGAAAAAGGGAGTTGAAGTATCCCTGAATAACAAGCCTCTTACATCCAATAACGGCGGGTGGGTAAGACCTGTCGAAGGATTGAACTGGGGCGAGAATGTGGGCATCACGTCCGATTCGGAAGGAAATATTTACATGGCAGGGAGGACCGAATACCTCCAGGGCGATGTTTTTATGCAGAAGTGCAGCAAGAACGGAGACGTGATATTTACAAGAGTCTGGAGAGGGAAGGAATGTGATGCGGGCTTCGGTATCGCCCTGGACGAAGAAGGGAACATCTACGTAAGCGGCCACACCGACAGCTTCGGGGACGGGGACGAAGAAGCGCTCCTTTTAAAATATGACAGGAACGGGAATCATCAATGGACCAGGACATGGGGCGGCAAAAATGATGAATGGGCTTCCGATGTTACCGTAAGCAAGGGCTACATATACGTAACGGGGAGAACGAACAGCTTCAGGGCAAAAAATAATTTCGACGCCTTCCTTCTTAAATACGATAAAAACGGGAAACTCATCTGGTCGAGAAGATGGGGCAAAGGCGAATGGGATGAAGCGCCGGGTATCACGTCCGATTCGGAAGGAAATATTTACATGGCGGGCACTACAGTGGCGAATTCCAGAGAAAAGCCTCTGTTCTTCAAGTATGACGCGGCGGGGAAGTTGTTCTGGGTGAAAGAGTGGACAAGCAAAGGCCGCTGACCCCCGGGTTTTATTGGTTTTTCAATTTGATAATCCCTGAAGGCAAGGCATTGAGTCTCGGTCTTCTGCTTATTTTTGCTCTTCCGCCGTTTCGCCCGGCGCCCTACAAAGCCCCGGCTTGAGCGTTCCGAGGAACGGCAGGTTCCTGTACTTCTCTTTATAATCGAGACCGAACCCCACTACAAAGCGGTCCGGTATTATAAAACCGCTGTAGTCGGCCTGAATCGGGGCACGCCGCCGGTAAGGCTTATCGAACAGCGTACAGATTTTCAGGCTGGCAGGTTTTCGTAATTTCAAGGTGTTCGACAGGTAAAATAACGTATCGCCGTTGTCTATAACGTCTTCAACTATTAAAAGATGGCGTCCCTGTGCCGATAATTCCAGGTCTTTCAATATCCTGACCCTGCCGGGTTGATCCTTGCTTCCATAGCGGGTACAAACCATGAAGTCCAGGTTTATAGGGATCGTTATCGCCCTTGAGAGATCTGCTATAAACATGATCGCCCCGCGCAGGATCGCTATAAGCAGGGGATATTTCCCTTCATAATCGCGGGAAATCTTTTCCCCCATCTCCTTTATCCGCTTTTCAAGCTGCTCGTGTGAGAATAAAACTTTTTCTATATCTTCTTCCAAAAAGTTGCTCATAATTCATCCCCCGGCAATTTTTCTACCTCAACCCTCATTACGGGCGCAGATGAAACCGGCAGAAAATCCCTGTCAATCCTGAATCCTATAACCCATACAACTTTGTCACCGGAAACAAGGAGCGGGAATTTCTTCCTTTCTTCTTCATATATATTCTTTTCCATCAGGAACTTTTTCACCTTTTTTTTGCCCGCCATTCCCTGGGGATTGAAGGCGTCTCCGGGTAGTGCGGCCCTTATTTCAAGATTTTTCATTTTGCCTGCATCCAGGTAAACCGTGTATTTATCAGGCTTTCCAGGTCTATCCACAATTTCACTTTTAAACCTGATCCCCCATCCGGGAAGAATGCTTTCTCCGGGGAAATCGATCTTTTCAGGTAACGGAGGCGGGATCTTTTCGGATGTTATTTTTTTTAAAACCAGGTATCCGCCTTTTCTTACAGCCTTTACCGACGGCGGCAATACCGTTTCTTTGCCGCTCTGTGACCGGATAAGCGAAAGCGCCTGGTCTATGTGTGAAAAAGATAGATCCCTCAAAGTGCCGGTCAGTTGAAAAACGGCCAGCTTGATTATCCTTGAGGATACCGCATCGTGGAGATTTGAAATTTTATCTGCGGGTATTAAGATGGCGCCTTTCTCCTTTTCGGCGATCTTTTCAAATTGTTTTTTTGCCGTGTCTTCCAGGAAGCTGTCGTCGGAAGTGCATAAAAGAGCTGTGTGAAAAAGAGAGAGCTTCAGCCCGGGATTGCTTTTTTCAAGGTAGGGGAGGGTTTCATGGCGGATGAGGTTTCTCGTTATGCTGATATCTTTGTTGGTTATATCCTCGTTATATTTGATATTATTCCGGCGGCAGAAATCGGAGAGATCGTTCCTGGATATTGACAGGAGCGGCCTTATGAATATGGGATGAGATTTAATCCTGATCCCGGATAAGCCTGCAGTACCTGCCCCTCTCAATATGCGCATCAATACGGTTTCCGCCTGGTCGTCCAGGGTATGCCCCGTGGCGATATGGTCGGCTTTAATCGTTGAAGCGATCCTGAGAGATCCGGCCTTGCGCAGGAGGCTTCCGGCCTCTTCGATGGAAATTTTATTTTCTTTCGAATATTTTTTGATGGGCAGTTTTTCAAGCAGAAAATCTATTCCCAGTTCGGCACAATGCCGCTCCACCAGCTCCGCGTCTCCTGCGGCGTCTTTTCTCAGGCCGTGATTGAAATGAAGCACGGTAAGGCGCAGGGGAAAATTTTTCGAGAGCAGGTAAAAAAGATGTAATAACGCCATTGAGTCGCTCCCGCCGGATACCAGGAGGAGCACGCTTTCTCCGGGCGACAATAAGCGGTATTTTTTAATATTTCTCAGGAATTCGTTGAATGTGTTATCATTGGTATTCATATCTTTAACCGGGAGTTTCTCCCGGATATAAAATCTCTCCTGCATATAAAAAAAATCAAGGTAATTACCCAACATTTGATCCAGAATTACAGATCATTTTGGCCATCAGGTGAAAGATATCCTCTTCCCGGTGATTATACCTAAATTCCAACTCCTTCAGATATAGAGGAAACTTCTCCCTGGAAACTCCATGATGCTTTATCAGGCGCTC
>JAMCWD010000031.1 GCA_023475345.1 Chloroflexota bacterium
TGAGCTTATACGTCAGCGCCGCGATTCTCAAAAAGTGCAGGCCGCCGTCGGTGCTCAGCAGGGAGAGCTTCACCAGGAAGGCAGACCCGCGTCGAAAGCCGACGATGTTCAATCCGCCAAGCAGCTTGCGGAAGAGGCCGAAAAGCAGGTCAAGCGCCAAGATGTCATCGACCAGATAGTCAAGCATATAGAAGTAAAATCGCTACAAAACCAGACTGAAGTTGCCATAAAGCTGAACCCGGAATTCCTGGGGCAGCTCAAGGTCAAGCTGGAATTCAAAGACGGCGGGGTATCGGCCAGCTTCGACACCACTTCTGCGCTGGTCCGCGAAATGCTGGACGAAAGCAAAGACGAGCTAATGGAGACTTTTTCCGGTAAAGGGATCAAGCTTTCGCATATCAGCGTCCGGACGGTGACGGAAGAAGAAATGGCATAACGCCGCCATATTTAACAACTTGTTAATAAGTTGGAAAAGAATAGTTAATCTTTCCCTGTTATAATATAAACAGGAAAAGAAAAAAAGGAGGCGCACTCCATGTTCGATTACAACTACCAGGTTAACTCGATAGCAAATAACCAGCAGGTGCTTAACACTCAATTTACAAATCTCCAGAACCAGTTTACACCGGGCTATAAAGCCCAGACGGTTCAATTTACAGATGTCATGGGGCAGACGATGGGCGGGAAGGCCGCAAAAGTCCAGTCGCAGGGGATTATTTTTACGCAGGGCGCGATAGCCCAGACGCAGAACCCGACGGATCTTGCAGTTAACGGCAACGGCTTTTTCACCGTTTATGACGGCCGCCGCATCCACTACAGCAGGGACGGCAGGTTCCGCTGGAATAACGGCGCGCTGACCCATCCCACGGGGATGCAGTTGATGGGTTTCCCCCTGGATTCCCAGGGCAATATTGCGGGGAAAATGGGTCCCGTCCAGATGAGCATGGATGCCAATTCGGCGCTTTTCGCAGGCCGTTACATGAATTATCGTTTCGATGAATCGGGCAAGCTTTACGGCGAAAGCACGGTGATAGACCCCCTCACGAAACAGGCTGTAACTACTACCACGCCGTTATACCAGGTGGCGTTGTCCGCTTTTGCCAATCCCAGCGGGCTTCAGATGACGAGCAATACCACGTATTCGGCCAGTCCCAGTTCCGGGCAGGCGGTGGTCGGCGTTGCAGGCCAGGGAGCGCTGGGGCAGGTAGTCGCCCAGAGCCTCGAGATGTCCAACGTCGATTTTGCCCAGCAGGCGGCCGCCGTCGGCATGACAAGGCAGAACTACGAGGCGAACTTCGCGGCATTCAAGTCCATGAACAGTCTTACCGAGAACGCAATCAACCTGGTCCGTTAATCTCCTTAATATAAAAAACATATAAAGAGGTATCCAGGCCCGCAGGCAAATCGCCGTTAGTAAAGGCGCTTATCAAGACATGCTCCCGGAAGATAGATAAAAAAAGAATCATCCGGGGGGCCCTTCTTCCGAAATTCGAAAAGGCGGCTTCCTATTTGCCGCGGGTCATCAGGCAGATGATAAAGGAGGAATGGATCATGTTTGATCTCAATTACCAAGCCGCCTCCATCCGAAACCGTCAGGTTGAATTAAACGCCGTATTCGATAATTTACATGGGCAGTTTATGCCCGGCTATAAGCCAAGGTCGGTGATTTTTACCGACATCCCGTTCAGCGAACCGGGGATCAAACCTGCAAAAGTAACGACTTACGGGATAGTATTTTCACAGGGGGCGATCTCTTATACCGGCATCCCGACCCACCTTGCGGTTAACGGGGCCGGTTTCTTTATTTTAGGTGACGGAGCAAAGAAGCATTATACTAGAGACGGCAGGTTTTACTGGAAGGACTGCACCCTGATACACCAGACCGGAATGAAATTAATGGGTTATCCCCTGGACGGTAACGGGAATATCACGGGCAGCTTAGGTGATATACGGATGGAGATGGACCCGGGGAGCAAGTTGTACCGGGGGCGTTATACGAATTACAAGTTCGATGCATCCGGTAAATTATACGGGGAGACGAACTCGATAGATCCGCTTACCGGGCAGGTGGTATCTGTTTCGACTCCGCTCTACCAGGTAGCGCTGTCAGGGTTTACCAACCCCAACGGCCTGAAGATGAGAGGGGATACGGTTTATGAGGAGAGCGGGTTTTCGGGGTGTCCCGTAACGGGTACGGCGGGCGGTGGTGCGCTTGGAGTTATAGTCCCTGCAAGCCTTGAGGTGTCAACGGTGGATTTTGCCCGGGAAGCTGCGGCGGTGGGGATGGCAAGGCAGGGTTATGATGCGGATTTCGCGAGCTTCAAGGTAATGGATGCCATGATAAAAAAGGCGATTAACCTTAACCCTTGATTTTTGCTTATATAAGAAAAAAATGGTATATTACCTCCCCAACAGGCAGGGACGCGCTCACTGCCCAGAGAACTAAATACAGTTAAAAGATAAAATAAGGAGGGGAGGAACACCCTTGCAAGGCGACAGCGGTATTCCCTTCGACAGGCTGGTAAAGGCCGCGGGGTCGGAAGTCGATAAGGCGCGTGTAACTCGTTACGACGCTTATGATTTCGTTCGTAAAGATAAATTTACGCAGGATCAGAGCAAGTTCCTGGAAAAGATTTTCAACAGGTTCGGTGAAAATATAGTTGCCCAGATAGCTCCGGTCTTACAGGCGAAAGTCAGCATCCACCTCGTATCGGTCAAGCAGTCACGGTATCACCATTACCTGAATTCGTTATCGGACCCCATTACAATCCTTACGTTCAAGATAAACCCCGAGGCCAGGGGGCTGATAGCCATAGATTACGGGCTTTCTTTCGGCCTTCTGGACAAGCTGATGGGCGGCCGCGGCAAGCCGCTTGCGGAGCTCCGGCCTTTCACTGATCTTGAAAAGCCTTTATTACAGCGGCTTTTGCTGAGGTTTATAGATGCGTACGCCGAATCGTGGAAAGAAGTTCTCGATTTGAAGCCCCAGTTCGGGGAGATCGAATTTTCGCCGCTTTCCGTCCAGACGGCGTCCCCCAGCGATACGATGGTTATAGCCAATTACCAGGTCAGCATGGCCGCAGCCCGGGGATTTATGGAGATGTGCATCCCGTTCAATTATTTGAAGGAGGCGGTGCCGAAGGCGAGTTTTGACGATTTCCTCCTTACGAGAAGCTCGACTACCATTCAGCCCCAGTCCGTTGCGCCGTTTTTTGCAAAGAATATCGAGGCGGCGAAAGTCCCGATTTCTGTGGAACTGGGGATCGCCGAAGTATTTTTTCAGGACATGCTTATGCTGGAACCCGGAGATTTTATCAGGCTGGATTCCGAGTATATTTCGCCCTTGAAAATCAAGGTCAACGAGCGTACAAAGTTCCTCGGACGCCCGGGAAGGAAAGACAGGAAGCTGGTGGTCCAGATAACCCGGGTGCTTACCGAGGACGACGATGAATACGAAGATTAAGAGGAGATAAGTAATGAAGGGAGATAACATGAACGAGCCCGAAGTCCCGAAAGTCCGCTCCGTCCAGTTCGGGGAATTGAGCGAGGAATCCGAGTCCAAGACCCCGCAGAGCATCGAGCTTCTTAAAGATGTCCCGCTTACTGTCCAGGCGGAACTGGGCAGAACAAAGATGCTGGTACGGGAGATTTTGAAGCTGGGTGTAGGATCACTTATACCACTGGATAAAGAAGCCGGCGAACCGGCCGATATCCTGGTCAACAGCAAGCTTATCGCCAAGGGAGAAGTAGTAGAGATTGAAGGCAATTTCGGGGTCAGGATCATAGAGATAGTTAACAGGTGATGAAAGGCTGAGGTTGATGAGGATAGCTCCTAAAGCCGTGCTTGTCATGGCGGTGCTCGCGATGATTTTCCTGTCATTGTCATGCGGTCCTGTATTTTGTGTAGAAGGCGCCCCGCCGAACAAGGTTTCCCCGACTCCTTCCAAAACGGCTCCCGGAAGCGCTGCGGCCCCTTCAAAGAAAGCCGCGGTCGGCGAAGCCGGTGGAGCCGCCGCCGGCACTTCTTCCGCCCCGGTATCCGCAGGCGCGGTTACGGGTGAAAAGGCGCCGCCTGCCGGAAACACGGATGAAGAAAGGCTGGACGAGATTGAGCCGGTCGGAGGAACTTCCAATTTCATGGGTGTCCTGGGCAAGGCAGCTTTCGGGCTGGTTATAGTATGCGTCTTCGCCCTGCTTGTGCTCTACTTTTTTTACGGGAAAAGAAGTCACGGCATTGGGCCCGTCGGGAAAAACAGGTCGATAAGGTTACTGGAAAAACTCGATATGCCGCCCAATAAATCGTTGTACCTGGTTGAAGTGCTCGGCAGATACCTTCTCCTCGGCGTTACGGAAAAGGACATTACAGTGCTGGAGGAGATCCCTCCGGAATCCGTTCCGGAAGAGGTAAAAGAAAAAATAGTGGCGCCCGGGGTACAGGCGCCGGCTATGAACTTGCAGTCTTTCCTGGCCAATTTCAGGGAAATGCGCTGGCCTTCGAAACAAAAGTAAAATCCCTGCATGGAGGGTGATGACGACATGGTAAAAATGGATAAAAAATTTATAGGGGCGACAGGGATCCTCCTGTTGATGCTGGTCGGGGCTGCTTCGGTGCCCGCAGTTGCGCAGAACGCGCCTGAAATCGTTCTTCCCAAGATACAGATAGGCGAGGAGATGGCGCAGGGGCCTCAAAACATGTCGGTAATGCTTCAGCTCCTGATGCTGCTCACGGTTCTCTCCCTTTCGCCTTATATACTGGTCATGGCGACGTCGTTCATAAGGATAACCATCGTGCTTTCATTTATAAGGACGGCGCTGGGAACGCAGCAGGTGCCTCCCACGCAGGTATTGATGGGGCTTGCGCTTTTCATGACGCTTTACGTGATGATGCCGGTAGGACAGGATATTAATAAAAACGCCCTCCAGCCTTATTTCGCAGGGAAGATATCACAACAGCAATTCTTCCAGAAGGTTGTTCCGCCTATAAGAGATTTCATGCTCAAGCAGACAAGAACCAAAGACCTCAAGCTGTTTCTTAAAATGGCAAAAATAAGCGATGTCCAGACAAAAAAAGACGTGCCGATTTACGTGCTCCTCCCTGCTTTCGTGGTGAGCGAGGTTACGACAGCTTTCCAGATAGGCTTCGTATTATATCTGCCGTTCCTTATCATAGACATGGTGGTGGCAAGCGTCCTTATGTCCATGGGTATGTTCATGCTTTCCCCCATGTCAATTTCATTACCGTTCAAGCTGCTCTTGTTCGTGATGATTGACGGGTGGGACCTGGTGGTGGACGGTCTTGTCAAGAGCTTCAGGATGTGACCGCAAAGCTGATTGAAGAGGTGTTGCTTATATGACTGAAGAGTACATACTGTATGTGTGCGGGCAGGCGCTTTACCTGATCATGATCCTGTCGGCTCCCATGCTGGTATCGGCCCTGGTAGTAGGCCTTACTATCAGCATTCTGCAGGCGACGACCCAGGTACAGGAGCAGACCCTTTCGTTCGTGCCGAAGATTGTCGCTACTTTTGTCGCAGTGCTTGTCGCCGGTTCTTGGATTGCACAGATGCTCGGTAATTTCGCGCTTGAAATATTCAAATCGATCCCTACCATAGCCCAGCCGAAATAACAAAGGAGGATAAATGGATACCAGCCTGGTCCTGTTCGCGATGTTCCTGCTGGTGTTCACTCGCATGGTGACCATCTTCGTCCAGGCGCCTGTCTGGGGCAGTCATCACATGCCCACACAGATACTGGTGGGGATGGCCGCTCTCATTTCTTTCATAATATTCCCGCAGCTTCAGATTCCGCAGGAATTATATCACGTAACGCTGCCGGGCCTGGGTCTGATGGTGATGGGGCAGGCATTGATCGGCCTGGTTATAGGGTTCGTTTCTTTTATAGTGCTTGGGGGTGCCCAGTTTGCAGGCGAACTGCTGGATATCCAGATGGGCCTTTCGGTGGCTGCGGCTTTCGATCCCGCGAGCCACGGCGCGGTAAACCTTATCCGCCGCTTTAAGTTTTACTTTACAATGATAATTTATCTTATCATCGGCGGGCACAGGCAGTTGATTTACATAATGGGGAGGAGCTTCGACCTTATCCCGCTTACCAACCTGAATTTTCCGGGGGGCCTTATCGAGTTTTGTATCCACCTGGTAGGAGCGCTTTTCTACATGGCCATCCAGATAGCTGCCCCTGTGCTTGCAGCATTATTTATCGTCCAGGTGGCTCTGGGGCTGCTTTCCAGGGTTGCTCCCCAGATGAACGTTTTCATGCTTTCGTTTCCTCTCAATATCGCGATAGGGGTACTGCTGCTGATGGTGAGCCTGCCGATTTTCGTGTATGCGCTTCACGGTCTTATCGAGCAGAATTACCAGGATCTCATAAAAGCGATACAGTTTATGTCGCCGGGGAGGTGAGATAGTTGTCCCAGTCTGATAGCGACAAAACTGAAGACCCAACTGATCACAAGTTACAGGAAGGCAGAAAAAAAGGACAGGTATTCAAAAGCCAGGAAATTATTCAGACCCTGGTACTCCTGGGAACTGCTTCTGTTCTCGGTTTCCTGGGAAGCTGGATGATCACCAACCTGTCGGATTTCATAAAAGAATTATGGAATCTGATCCCGGAAGTAGGTTCGGGTTTTTGGACAGAGGCCAACATCGTAGAATTGATGATCCGGGTATGGGTATTATTCATGAAAATACTGGCTCCCATTCTCGCCGTGGGATTTTTAGTGGCGCTGGTGGCCAACCTTGCCCAGGTCAAATTCCTTTTCAGCGCCGAACCGCTCAAGCCCACATTTCAAAAAATCAGCCCCGTAGAAGGCTTCAAAAAGATTTTTTCGGCCAGAAGCCTTATGGAGCTTTTAAAACAACTGGCGAAATTATTCATCGTGGGCTATATATGCTTCAGGGTCGTCAAGGGCGAAATAACAAATTTCAAGATGGCCATAATCTGGGACCTGCCTACGAGCCTGCATATGTTGAGGACGCTGGTGGTCAGGATTGTAGAGTACGTGCTCCTTGCGATGACCGGGATAGCGATAATAGATTATATTTTCCAGAGATGGCAGTTCATGAAACAGATGCGGATGTCCATACAGGAATTAAAAGACGAATATAAGGAAACCGAAGGCAATCCCCAGGTGAAAGCCAAGATCCGACAATTAATGCGCCAGGGGGTCAACAGCCGGATGATGCAGGACGTGCCGGACGCTACGGCGGTGGTTACCAACCCGACTCATATAGCCGTGGCGTTGAGGTACAAGCAGGGCGAAGACGCCGCGCCGATGGTCGTTGCAAAGGGGGAGCGCCTTATCGCCCTCCAGATAAAGTCCATAGCCGAAGATAACGAGGTGCCGATAATTGAAAACGTCACCCTTGCAAAGACTTTATTTTCATCCTGCGAAATAGGACAGCCTATCCCCCCTGATATGTACAAGGCGGTGGCTGAAGTCCTCGCTTATATTTTCAAGTTGAAACGCAAAAAGGAACAGATGCGCCGGAGGAGATACAGGATGACGTCCAGGCAGAAAAGGCAGCAGCCAGGGGCGCAGGGAGCTTAGAAAGTAATGACGGAAGCCGATGAAACATGATATACTTAGCCGGTAATCTTATTTCAGGAGTGAGAAATATATGTCATTAGGAATGCCGGGCGGCGGTTCAGGCTCACCGTTCGGGAATATAGTTAAATATACAGACCTTGTAATAGCAGGCGTGGTTATAGGCATAGTGGGCATGCTTATCATCCCCCTGCCTCCCCATGTCCTGGATATTCTGCTCAGCCTCAATATCGCAGCGAGCGTAATAACGATCCTGATCTCCATATACATCAAGAACCCGCTCGAGTTCGCGGTATTCCCGCCGGTACTGCTTGTCGCCACGCTTTTCCGGCTGGCGCTGGACGTGTCGGCTACCAGGATGATATTGCTCAACGGGCATATCAAAAGCTGGGACGGCAAACCCGTAGGCGCAGGCGAGGTCATACCGGCCTTCGGACAGGTGGTCGTCGGGGGGAACCTCGTGGTCGGGTTTATTATATTCATAATACTTATCATCATCCAGTTCATGGTAATCACGAGCGGTGCCGAGCGTATCGCGCAGGTGGCGGCGCGGTTCACCCTGGACGCGATGCCCGGCAAGCAGATGGCCATCGACGCCGATCTTCATTCGGGCCTTATAGATGCAGAATCCGCAAAGATGAGACGTACGGAAATCGAAAGAGAAGCGGATTTTTACGGTGCTATGGACGGCGCCGGCAAGTTCGTCAAGGGCGATGCCATGGCCGCCGTCGTTATCATGATCGTAAACGTCATAGGCGGCCTGATCATAGGCATCGTCATGCACCACATGAGCGTCGGGGATGCGCTGAACACTTATGCTATTCTCAGCATCGGGAACGGCCTGGTTACGACGCTGCCCGCGTTCTTGATGTCAACTTCGATGGGTATGGTGGTTTCAAGGGCCGCATCTGAAGCCAACCTCGGAACGGACCTGGTCAGGCAGATAACGGCACAGCCCAGGGCGCTGAAATATGCCGCCATCTTTCTTGCAATACTTGCCGGCCTGGGAATAATCGGGCTTTTCCCCCTCCCGTGGGTTTCTTTCGCAGTCATGGCGATAATATTTTACGTGGGAGGCCTTCTCCTCGAACGGCAGCAGAAGGAGATGGATGTCCAGGTACAGGAAGTCGCAGAACAACAGGAAAAAGAGACCCGCAAAAAACCCGAAAGTGTCGTCCAGATCATGCAGGTTGATCCCATCAGCCTGGAAGTAGGACGCGGTCTCCTGTCGCTCGTTGACCCCAACCAGGGCGCAAAACTGCTCGAACGCGTTACTTCCATAAGGAGACATATTGCGCTTGAAATGGGCATCGTGGTGCCCGGCGTCCGCTTCAGGGACAACCTCCAGTTGAAACCCAACGCATATGTCATAAAAATTAAGGAAATAGAAGTTGCTACGGGCGACGTCATGGTCAACCAGTTCCTCGCCATCGGCCCCGAAGAAAAGCTGAAAAATCTCCGCGGCACTCATACCGTTGACCCCACTTACGGCATGCCCGGCGTCTGGATTGCTCCCGAAAACCGGGGCGAAGCCGAAAGACAGGGTTGTATGATTTTTGATCCTGTAAGCGTTATTGCAACACAACTCACGGAAGTCATCCGCTCTCACGGGGCGGATCTGCTGGGCCGCCAGGAAGTGCAGGCACTTATCGATACGGTCAAGAAGACTCACCCCGCGGTCGTCAAGGAGCTTATCCCGGACCAGCTTGCGCTGGGCGAAGTCCAGAAGGTGCTCCAGAACCTCGTCCGGGAAAGGGTTTCCGTCCGCGACCTGGTTACCATACTGGAAACCATCGCCGATAACGTTACGGTTACCAAGGACACCGAGATACTCACCGAGTGTGTGCGTGTGGCGCTTTCGAGGGTTATCTGTAAAGAATACATGAATAACGAGGGTGTTATAAATGTAATAACGCTTGATCCTGAAATTGAGCAGATTATCCGGATGGCCATCCAGCGCACAGAGATGGGGACATTCCTGGCTCTGGATCCCAACATAGGCCAGCAGATACTTACGGCGACCGGCAGGGAAGTCGCCAAGCTTCAGGAAAAAGGTCTCCAGCCGATCCTGCTTTGTTCGCCGGAGATCCGTCCTTCAGTAAGGAAACTTACGGACCGCAGCTTCCCCAACCTTGTCGTGCTTTCGTGGAATGAGATAGCCCCCAGGGTCAATGTGAATTCGGTCGGCATGGTATCACTCGGGGGAGGCGGCATGAGCGCCCCTCAGATGCCGAGATAATAAGGCTCTTTTAAATTGAAATTTTAACGGAGAGAACCGGGCTTCAGGAGGTCGGAGGTGGAGATGGAATTCGGACTTGACCCGCGGGAAATGATTGAAATATATAACCAGGCATATACGGAAATATGGGAAGAATGCCGTGAAAAAGTTGACTGGGATGCCGCCAATATAGACGTTACTATCCAGGGCGGAGAAGAGATAAATATATCCCGGTTCGTACTCCAGCTACTCGAAGCCGTTATGACGTCGGCCCGCGACGCAATGATAATCACGCTCCTGGAGAATAACCGCAGGATACGCTGTGAGATGGAAGAATCGGGCGCATTTATGAACGGCAGAGAAACCGGCGCGGACGAAGTTATCGAAGAGGAATATTCTCCCGTATCCGAAATGGATGCCATGCCCGAAATCGAACAGGAAGCATAAATCTTTCATCAGGCTGGAGGTGCGGAATGAGAATAAATTCCGTTTATTGCGGGAATTTTTCCTGCGCGATAAACTCCTTCACTTCCCCCTTTCATTAAGGGGGCTTCATTTTGTCCTCCGTGATTTCGATCAGCCTGCCGGGTTTGGTCTTTTATGAGGCTGAGTATCAATAGAAAGTTTCGACCGCATCTATATCACAACCGGGAGATTCGGAATTGTCATCTCTGGGCGACATATCGACTATTTTTATGTACCTTGCTTTTGTAATACCGACCTGTGTCGGATCGAAATTGGTAATTCCGACTCCCAGTCCCACGTTCCTCCAGGGGCCGTCGGGCCTTGACGCCAGGAATACCTGGTAAGCCTCGCCGGGAGTATCGGCAAACGCGCTGGAAGCTTCATAAACCTTCAATCCTATTCCCGGAATGCATGTAAAATCGTCGCCCATATCGAGGATTATGAATCCTCCCCCGAGCGAAACGTAATTCTCGGCGCCTCCCCATGCGTCCGGCGGTCCGAGACTGTCGGCGGGGTCGTTGTGTTTATTGTTGTTCCCGTAAATCTGGTAATCTACCAGGGCTACGGCATAGCGCTGGTTCGGCGGGGGAAGCTCGGGCTGCTTGGGTTTGGGAGGAGCCTGGGGGGTGGGGGCAGGAGCGGGTTCGGGAGCAGGAGCAGGTGCAGGTTGTGCCACCGGCGGTTGTGCCTGTGCTGGTGCCGGGGCCGGGGCTGACTGTGCCTGTGCCGCCGCCGGGGATGGCTGTACCGCCGGCGAAGGCGTAGCTGCAGGGGTCGTCTTAGGCGTATATTTGGGAATGGTTACTTTGCCTTTTTTATCAGCGGTTCCGGCTTTTGGCGCCTCTGCAGTTTTGACTGCTTCCACCTGGGCCGTCATTTGGAAATTTGAAAAATAAACCGGCCCCTTCGACAGACAACTGAATCCGAAGCTCCCTGTTTTGATAGAGGTGTCCTCTATATCGAGGATCTGGTTGCCGCCTATGGTAAAGGTCAACTCGTCGCCTTTTGCGGTTATCTCTACGGCCTGGTTAACCCCGACGTTGAATTTATATTTGGATTTCAGCTTCTCTTCGCTTTTGCCGTTTACCGCTTTTATGAACTGGACGTAGCTGTTGTTTTGATCCAGGTCACTTTTAATTACGAAAACATAGAAGTTATTGGCATCCTGGTAGCGGATGAAATTGGGGATCTCTGTAACTCCGTCCATGAATTTGAGGGTATATTTGACCGAGATATCACGGGATTTCAGATCGCCGGTGAACATCTTGGCGTTATTGAGGTCAGTCCTGGGAGGGTTGTTCGAAGCCGGGATATAAATCAGTTCCCCTTTTTCGCCGGTTGACCAGAAACGGGGAGCCTGCGGCTCGCGATCCCATTCATAATTGCTCCATGAGAACGGGAGCGCCATCGCCGACAACGAACATGCAAGAATCAGTATAACCGTCAGCATCGTCTTTTTCATCATATTGCCCACACCTCCAAATTATTTGCGGGTCAGGCTTTCTTCGGCCCGCATTTTTTTTATGATTAAACCCGACTTACAACCTTCTTTTTATCTTTGTGATATTACCCGCCTCGTCGGCAACTTTGAATTCCAGCGTATGACGGCCCGGCTTATTGACTGCAAGGCCGAACGTAAACGACTCCTTTATGGAATCGAAAAGCAGATCGCGCGGCAATATCTCCTGTTCCGGCAGGTCATCCAGCTTTACGGACATTGACTTTATCTTTACAACGGGCGACGATGCTTCGGCCATAACATTGATCGTATCGCCGTCTTCGGAAAGCTTCAATATGCTCAGCGATAAATCCGGGTTCGTATTACAGATCGTGAAAGGCCGGGATATTGCTTCTCCCGAGAAAGCGCCGTTCTTCTTCGGGTCGGAGCTTTCGGCCCGTATCTTCAATGTGTAAACGCCGTCCTGGAGCGTACCGGTATTGAACAGGTACCGGTATTTGCCGTTCTTGCCGCAGCCCGGGCTGTATGATTTTATGACAGGTTTCCAGGTATTGCCCCCGTCATTGCTGTATTCTATCGTGAATGCCAGCGCGCCTCCGCCCGGAGAGAAAATTTCCCAGATTATGTTTTGCTGTTTGGACCATGCATCCCCGGCATCCGGTGAGTCGAGCACAATCAGCGGCGGCTGTGTAAGATAACGGTAATACAAATTCAAACCCTGGAGTCTCGGCGAATTATTTTTATCATCGGCATTGAGCCGTAAACGGTACTGGAGATAGCGGTTGTCCGTAACCAGGAGTTTGGCATCGGTTATGCTTTTCAGCGGAGCCCCGGTACACCAGGCGGTCCAGCTTTTATCCGGGACAGGGGTGGCGCCGCTTCGGGCGTCAAGGGTGATATCGCCCCCGGGCGGGACCTGGGATATCGAGTTCCATGTCCCCCACTGGGCGATCATGTCCGATTCAAGCACCTGTGAAGTATACACTCCTGACGGAGCAGGCCCCGGGCCGAATTTCAAAATTGCCGGCGGGAACGATGACCCGGCCAGGATTTCGTCCTTATCCACCGCAAGGCCGGTTACCTGGGCGGAGTTTGTAGTCAGGAGCTTATAAATGCGCTCACCGGGCGTTATTTTGAATATCTGCCCGTTCTTACCCCCGCCTGCATATATAATCCCTTCAGGCGTGCTTACAACAGCCGTAAACGGGCCGTTTTTCAGAGAATGTCTCTTTATTTTCCCGTCCGGGTAAATCTTGTAAATGTTATCGCCGCTTGTAGCCCAGATGTCCCTGTTCTGTGTTACCGCAAGCGCATCACAATCTCCTGACAGGGTGATCAAAGGCACAGGGACGCCGTTTATGAACTGGTAAACGGTTCCGGGAGAAGCACAGCCGATGACCGGCTCGCTGTCGGAAAATTTTGCAAGCGATGTTACATGGAGGCAGGGAGGCTCGAATACTGTCGTGGGGAATTTCCCGTTTCTAAGGCGTATTACTTTGGCGGGGTTCCCGAGACCTATAAGTAGGCCTCCGTCTTCTTCAGGCAGAATAGACCAGACATAAGTGCATTTGCCGTTGTATATCTCTTCCGGCTCGTTTTTATTGTTTGCAATACGGAAGACCTTCCCGTGGGGAGACGTCCCTGCTATGATATCGCCTTTCGAATCGAGGCACAGCGCAGTAACCGCAATATCCGGGACTTTATATGTTGCTTTGACTTTCCCCTCAGGCGATATGCGGTAGATTTTTCCCGTCGAGCCGATGGAGGCGATTATTCCGCCCGGTGTATCGTCGGGTATAATTTTCCAGATGATACCTTCGTTCATGGAGAATATGGAATCAGCCGTCGGAGCAAGCGAAAGTTCCCCGGTGGATGAGAGGGCTATTTTTTCGAATGTGCCGGGCTCGAAATCGGACATTTTACTCCATGACCAGGCAAGCGTATCGTGATCGGGTAATTCCCTGGCCTTTGAAAGGCTTTTTTTAGTTTTAGAAAGAGCCGCCGCTTCGAGGTCCGCCAGTTCGTCATCGAGCGCGACGCCGTCATTATAATCGTAGGTGGTTAATTTGCCGTACGTTGTATCTATCGATATTTTTTCTTCAGGTGTTGTTACCGGCTTTTGAGGAGCTTTTTTTTCGGGAGGCCCGGGGAGTTTCTCTATTGATACTTTCAGCTTCTGGGACCCCTGGATCAGGCCGTCGAAATCTTTTTTCAGGATCAATAAATCCTGCGTCTGGCCGACCTGGCTGTCAGGTCCCGCCAGGAAAGCGTTGACGAGAGATGTCGGCATCAGGGGGAAATTTGTTCCCCGTACTCTCAGCCCGCTCCTGGGATAGATAACATTGACTACAAGCTGGTAATTCTTCTCTTTTTCCACCATGTAATAAAGCAGTTGGTCGAAATCCATGATATCCTGGGTCTCCAGATTCATCGATTGGGCCATCTTGTAAGCGTTTTCCCCCCCGGTAACCGCTATCTGTATCTCGTCCTCATCTACACCGGCAGGTACGGGGATGGTGAAATTTTGTATTTCCGACCCCCCTCCGTATTTCGAAAGAAGAACTCCCAGGTCTATCGATTCGCCCGGGGCATAAGACGGCTTTAATGTAAAAATTCTTTCCACGTTATATGCTCTTTTGCCCGGCGTTACCTCGACATCTACATTAAGCGCCGCGAATTTTGACGGCGCGAACTGGTTTTCAGCCAGCATCGAAAGATATTCCCTGCCCTGCAGGAATGAAGACGCCCCTACATCATTGCCAGCTTCCAGGTCCTCGAATTGGACCGACCTGTTGCCGGGAAGCGAGATATTATACTTGATCCTCGCGGTGTTATCGCTGCTGCCGACGGAAAGGTTTTCAAAAGCGTCTAAAATGGAATAGCCGAAGAGCAGCGGTGAAAAATAGGGGTTCTGCGATATTTTAATTTTATAGGTGAGATTTTGATCGTGTTTATAATCTTTCATCCTGATTGTAGCCGGGAAAGCGTTTCCCTGCTTGCCTATAATCCCCCGCACGGCATGGAGCCTGTCGTTGGAAATAACGCCGACCGGCCTTATCACGCCGCAGATTTTAAAAGCATGGTAAATGCTGGGCATTATGCCGAAGACGTACGAGGAGGTCATCGGGAAATCGAGTTCCCCGCAGTTTATGAAGGGATGGCCGAACGCAAGGAGCTGGTCGCCTTTCCTGTAAGTAACGGTGCCTGTCCCGGTCATCGTCAGGTCGCCTGAAACCATGAGAAGACCCACTGCGGCGCCGGGCACAAGGTCGGGGCTTGGCAGTTTGTTGGTATAGGAGTACCCCGAACCGCCAGCCTGGACGCATATCAGGTTGTGTCCGGCAAGCTCTTTCTGCATCTCTTTGAAAACCCTGTCGGAAAAACCGCCCACCTGTAAGTATGAATCGCAAGGATACAACACGAGGGTATCTGACGCGGGCCGGGCCTTATCGCCGATTTGCCCCATCTTTACCGTGGAATATTTCCTGCCGTTGACAATGATCGGCTCCAGGAGCGGCCTGGGGGAATGCGAGATTTTATTGCCGGTCGTCCTTGCCGTGTTTTCAGGCAGGTATTGAAGCATGTTTTCAATCGGCGTTATGCCGCCTATAGGTTCCTGCGTGAACCCCCAGCCGTAAGCCACCGCGCCTATCAGCCTCCCGTTTATATAAACGGGGGAGCCGCTCATGCCTGCGATGACGCCGATCTTGTGGTCAACGGGGTAGCCGCTGTCTATCCGGAAAAGTATGACTTCGCCGTCCGCGATGAAATTATCTATTACGCCGAGAATCGTAACATCGAATTTTTCTATCTTCGTGCCCTTGAAAACAGTGAGGCCGTAGCCCTTCATCCCCGGCCTGATCTCGCCGAGCGGCATGATTTCGGTGTTTTTTGCAAGTGCGGATACGGGCGTTATAAGGATGAATATAACTGTCAAAAAGACGAGAAGACGTTTCATTGATCCCTCTTTTCAGCGTCAGGCGCACAATATTGATTGTATTGAATTCGGAAAAAGCCCCGCCATTCCCTTTTTTGAGCCTGTCTAAAAAGTCTCTGCACACTCCTGTTTCGGGGGTCAGGGCTTGAATCTTGTACCTTGAATATACTTTTACCTTAATAAACATCAGGATTTCCGGCAAGCTCAAGATTCAAGACCTTACCCCCTTAAGGCTCCTTTGAACTTTTTAGACAGGCTTTTTTGCCGGAGGTTATGTTATCTTTAATTTATTGGCGTCAACCTGATAATTCCCGGAAGCTTGCTTTCGGGTTATTCGCTTATTGCCGTTAATCAAGGTTTATTGCCAGGAGCGGGCATTTCTGGTAGAATTATTCACAGATTTATTATGACGGCAATGATTTTTCTAACATTAACGCAGAGCGTCTCGGGAAAAGGGAACTCGATATTAGTACTATTAATTATTATCGTTATTATCGGGTTTTTTGCATTGCTGCCCGTTTTATTCCGTCCGCCCCGCAAAAAAGGCGCCCCGGATATGTCAAAGGACGAAAAGGCCGTCCAGAGACGCATCGATGAGCTGAGCAGCCGCTGGGAAGCCGTTTCCAGGGTGTTTACATCGCTTACATCGATACCCGACGCCGAAAGGCTTTTTGAAATTATCCCCTCCACCGTGAGAAATATCATGAAGGCGAAATATGCCGCTCTTTTCCTGAAAGATGAAGAAAAAGAACATGAATTCAACCTGAAATCTTATGACGGCATAACTGTTGAAACGGCCAAAGCGCTTAAAATTGACGAAAGCCTCCCCTTCGTTAAATTCATGCTGAAAAGCTCCCACCCGATAAATATCGGCCAGAATGACAGGGATTTCAAATTTTTCACACGCTTCAAGGAAAAGTTCAAGCATGTCCTGTTATACCCGATGTACGTTAAAGAAAAAATGATCGGCTTCCTTTTGATTTCAGACCGGGAAGACGGCCAGAAATTCGACCGGAACGACCTGGAGATAATGAATATTATCGTGAAGCCTGTCGGCTACGCCCTGGAAAACGCTTACCAGTACGATTATATCGGGAAACTGGCCGTGGGCCAGATTGTGAGCATGGCCAATTCTCTTGAAAAACGCGACGAATACACCAGGGGACATTCCGACCGCGTCGCCCAGTATTGTATGCTTATGACGCGCGCTATGATGCTCACGAAAGACCAGGCGGAAAGCCTGGAGATAGCGGCCAAACTCCACGATGTCGGCAAAATCGGCATACCGGACGCTGTCCTTTTAAAGCCGGGCAGGCTGACCGATGAAGAATTCGATGTAATCAAAGAACACCCCACGCACAGCGCCGATATCATGACGCCGCTTTCGATCCTGTTTAAAAAAGAGATCCCGATAGTCCTGCATCATCATGAACGGTATGACGGGACAGGGTACCCGGGCGGCCTGAAAAAAGATAATATACCCTTGGGCGCAAGGATCCTCGCCCTTGCCGATACTTACGACGCCATGACTTCCAACAGGCCTTACCGGAAAGCTTTCGAACCCGAAGAGGCATTGAAAAAAATGGCCGAATGCGGACATACGCAGTTCGATCCCGAACTCCTGAATATATTCCTCCAGACAATGAAAAAATATCTTGCCTACAAGGAAAAATATCCCGAAGATCAGATCCCGATGTAAGCTGAAGCCGAAGCGGGAAACAAACATCTATAAAATACAGGATCCGGTGGATTTTGAAAGGGATGATTTTATGTGCCTTGCCATACCGGCGAAGGTTCTAGAGATAAAAGGCCGAACGGCGGTCGTGGATATGGGCGGCGTCAACACCCCCGTTGACATATCCCTTGTCCAGGACGTGAAAACCGGCGATTATCTTATCATTCATGCAGGGTTTGCAATACAGGTACTCGATGAGGAAGAAGCCTTAGAGACGCTTACGCTTTTGCGCGAATTCCTTTCCTGCGGGGAGGAGCAGTGAAATATAAGGATGAATTTTCCGACCCGGCCCTTGCCTCCTCCCTGGTCTGCCGCATCAAGGAAACCGTTCCGGACCGGGAAGTTTCATTCATGGAAGTATGCGGCACGCACACCATGGCGATTCACAGGTACGGGATCAAAAGCCTCCTGCCCGAAAATATCAGGCTTCTTTCAGGTCCCGGCTGTCCTGTTTGCGTAACCCCCGTCTCTTACATGGACGCCGCAATACAATACTCCCGCGATCCCTGCTTCATGATTGCGACATTCGGAGACCTGTTCAGGGTGCCAGGCTCCGATTCCAGCCTTGCAATGGAGAAAGCCCTCGGAGGAGACATTAAAATCGTTTACTCCCCGCTGGGAGCGCTGGATCTTGCTCGCAGGAATCCTGAAAAACATGTGATTTTCCTGGGGATAGGATTCGAGACGACCCTGCCTGCAATAGCTTCGGCGATTGTTTATGCAAAAGAAGAAGATATGGATAATTTTTCGGTCCTTTTCGGAGGCAAGACAGTCCCCAATGTATTGAGGGTTCTTGCAGGAAGCCCGGACCTCAAGCTTGCGGGGCTTATACTCCCCGGCCATGTGAGCGCGATAATCGGCGTCGAGCCTTACAGGTTCCTGGCGTCCGAGTTTTCCATACCCTGCGCGATTACCGGCTTTGAGCCTCTCGATATTTTATTCTCTATCGCCCGCCTCCTGGATATGGTGAATAAAGGCAGGCCGGAGGTGCTCAACCTGTACCCCCGCACCGTTAAGGACGACGGGAACACCAGGGCATGCGATCTGATACAACGCGTTTTTTGCCCGGTAGATTCGGACTGGAGAGGGATCGGCCGGATCCCGGAAAGCGGCCTTGCAATAAGAGAAGAATTTGCCCGTTACGACGCCGCCCGGCGCTTCCCCATAGAAGTGCCGCCCGGAAAGGTTCACCCGGGTTGCCGTTGTGGTGAGGTTTTAAAAGGGGTCATTACACCGCTTGAATGCCCCCTTTTCGGAAAGGCATGCCATCCCGAATCGCCAATCGGCGCCTGCATGGTTTCCTCCGAGGGCACATGCGCCGCTTATTATAAGTACGGCACATGACCCTACAAGGAGATCGCGGCAGCCTCCGTGAAATAATCCCGGTAATTTATTTGCGGGATTGATTATTATGAATGAAAAAAATATTTTGCTTGCTCACGGGAGCGGCGGGCGGCTTTCGCATAACCTTGTAAAGAATATGATTATACCGCTGTTCAGCAACCCGGCGCTCGACCTCATGGACGATTCTGCCCGCATCTGTGTTCCAGGCGGGGAGATTGCGTTTACCACCGATTCGTTTGTAGTTACGCCGCGGTTTTTTCCGGGGGGCGATATCGGGTCGCTTTCGGTGTACGGGACTGCAAACGATCTGGCTGTTTGCGGAGCCGTGCCGGAGTATATGTCGCTTGCGCTGATTATCGAAGAAGGTTTTTCGACGGATGAACTTTCAAAGATCCTGGAATCTATAAAACATGGCGCGAAGAGGTGTTCCGTTAAAATTGTTACGGGCGACACGAAGGTTGTCGAGAAAGGGAGCGGCGACGGCATTTTTATAAATACCGCGGGTATAGGAAGGCTGACAGGTTATGATTTCAGGCCGTGCGTCCCCGGCGATCATATTATAACCAGCGGGGATCTCGGCAGACACGGTGCGGCGGTGCTTGCCGCAAGAGAAGAGATATTCAGGGATAACAGGATCACCAGCGATTGTGGCCCGGTATTTCCACTTGTTTCAGCCGTCATGGAAGAGGTAAAAAGCGTTAAATTTATGAGAGACCCGACGCGGGGCGGCGCAGCCTCCGTCCTGAACGAGCTTGCCGAATCGGGATCGGTGGAGTTGAAAATCAACGAAGCCTGTCTGCCCCTGTCGTCAAGCGTTGAAGGCTTATGCGAGGCCCTGGGGATAGACCCTTTATATCTTGCCTGCGAGGGGAGGGTGATTTTTGTCGTCGGCAGGGAAGATGCGGAACGCACGGTTGAGATATTGAGAAAAACCCCCGGCGGGGAAGGCGCCGGAATAATCGGAGAGGTTACGGAAGGCAGACCCGGCAGGGTCATCATGGTAACTAAATTAGGTGGCAGGAGGATCCTGGATATGCCCGTAGGGGAGCCTTTGCCCAGGATTTGCTGAGATGTTGAAAAGGTCTCTGATATTTTTTTTATTGATGATTTTATTCCCGGCCTGGGCGTTCGCCGAAGGCGGCTTACCCCTCAATCTTGTTGTTTATGGAAAGCCCGTATATATCGTTGAAAAAGAAATGCCCATCCAGGTCAAATTGATAAACGAGAGCGTAAAAATCATCCAGGTCAATAAGCGGTTTCTGTTAAACGACAGGAAATTCTTTTATGAACTGGCGCTTGAAATCAAAGACCCGGACGGGAATATCGTCCCGCTTGAAGCAAAGCCCCAGTTCGTGCTGCCCGGCCCGGATGATTATGTAAACCTGAAGCCCGGGCAGTCTGCAACTCTGCGCATCAACCTCGGCGATTACTTCATAATTGTCGAGCCCGGCGAGTATAAAATCAAGGCCTATTACCGAAATTTCCTGTCCCCGCCGCCCGGCGCGGCATGGGTGGGAACCATAGATTCCGAAGAAAAAACTTTCTCCGTCGTCGAGTCGAAAAATCCAGGGGAGGAAGAGCATTGAAAAAGATCCCGGCAATCTTTTTTATGATATTCCTCGCTTTCGGAATTTTGCTTCCGGCTTATGCGGCCCCGGGCGGCGGGGATTTGGAGGAACTTAAGAAGCAGCTTGAAGACAGCGATAAATATTACAACGAATATGTCCGTTTAAGCAATGCGGCCCAGGGATCGAAGCCCGAAAAGGCCGGGGAACTCAGGAGCAAAGCCGGGGTCATTTACAACCAATTAAAAGCGTCAAGAGAAAATGCCGTAAGGCTGGCGTCCCGGGTTTACGGCATTAATATAACGGAGCTTGGAGAATTCCCCAAGATCTTAAAGTATCCGGGAGCAATAGGGGGCATACTGGGAGCAAGGGATTCTTTCCTTTCCGAATCCGCATTTAAAAACCCGGGGTGGCTGGGGGCAAGCATCCTCCAGCTTGTCACACTCTCTAAAATGAGGAAGACCGATCCTTTCCCGGATGATCCCCAGCAATATCACCTGGATTCCATAGCCGCCCTCGATGCAGCGTTGGAAAAGGCCGGGAATTTCAGCCTGACAGCCCATGAAAAAAATACCCTCCAGCTGACGCGGCAATGGCATTTTGAAAAATTAGCTTTCAAATACCGCAGGCAGGTAACAGGAAATAAAAATTACCGCGTTTCCGAAGCGACCGGCGACCTGGAAACCCTGACGCTCCCTGACGCCCTGTACGGCGGCCTTGTGTCAATGCAGGTAACCGAAGGCGGGAAAGGGTCGGGAGATATTTTTAAATTAAAATTGAGAAGGCTGACAGGCAGGGCTTTGAATATCGATATCCCTTACGGCACGGTTTTCTTCCCGCCCGACTCCGTGGAGCAGCCCAGGACCTTAATTACGCCGTTATCCGTTTCGCTGAAAATGAATAGTGAACAGGACGTAAATGTGGAAGGTGTATGCCTGGAGCCGGAAAAGAAAATCCCCGAAAAAGGCTCCGTAGCAACAGGGTATGATGTCTGGGACATTATTAAAATGAGCGAAAATTCCGCCGACCCGGTATTTAACAAAATGCTGGACAATTTCGATCCCGGCAAATTTAACGAATATCTCCAGGCGATAAAGATAATTGAAAAAGGGAAAAGCATGGAAAAAGCCGGGCAGTTCAAGGGCTTCCTGGGAAAAAATCATGCGCTTATAATAATCCAGTGGGCGGTCTGGGCGGCGGCTACAAAGAATGATAAGACGCCCATGACGAAGAATACATTACTGAAAGAGATCAGTCAGCAATACAAGGCGGCGGGGCGTGATATTCCGCCGGGGGATATTTCAAAACTGACAGACGAGATATGGGGCGAGGTAAGCGGGCTTTTGAAAGAGTCGGATGAATCCGATACAGGCTCCGAATTGATAGATATTTTGCAGCAGAAGACGGAGCCGGTGAAAAAATAACCGGGGATTTATAAATTGGAAGCGGGGGCTGAAAAATAAATTTGGTTTCTTCATAAGGGGGGAAATGAAGATGATGAAAGATTCGGAGTATCAATCATATCTTGCCGTTGCTGAAGAAGCGGCGGAATCCGCCGGGAAGTTGCTGATGGCGCATTTTACTGAGCGGCACCAGGTGGAGTACAAGGGTAAAACCAATATCGTTACCGATATGGACAGGGCGTCCGAAGAGCTTATAAAGAATTTTATCCTTGCAAAGTTCCCGAACCATTCGCTTATTGCGGAAGAAGGCACCAGGAGCGATTCGCGCTCGTCATGGCAGTGGTTTGTCGACCCGCTTGACGGCACTACGAACTATGCCCGCGGCTTTCCCTGGTTTGCCATATCGATTGCCCTCTGTCATGACGGGCTGCCGATGGTGGGCGTGGTTTATAACCCCGTGCTCGGCACTGTTTTCCGGGGAGGCAGGGGGAAAGGCGCATTTATGAACGGGAGGAAGCTTTCGGTTTCGAAAGTCAAGAAGCTTGACCGCTCTTTCCTTGTTACCGGCTTCCCGTATGATCTGAGAGAAAACCCCCGCCTGCCGCTTTCTCTTTTCGGAACTTTCTCTATGAAATCGCTTGCCATAAGAAGGCCAGGCTCCGCCTCGCTGGACCTTTCGTACGTTGCATCGGGGCAGTTTGACGGTTTCTGGGAGCTGGGACTCCATCCCTGGGATATCGCGGCGGGGATAACCCTCATCGAAGAGGCGGGAGGCAAAGTTACGGATTTTTCCTGTAACCCCCCTGATCTTTACGGGCGGGAAATCCTGGCTACCAACGGCTTCCTGCATGACGAGATGCTCGATATCATTAAAACTACGATGCGCTCGTCGTTATTGAAAAGTAAAAAATGATACGGCCTCAGCTTCCCTGCCCGGTTTCGATTTTTGCTTTTTTCTCCAGGGTGTGATTTGTCGAGCGTACAAGGCGGCCGGCTATCGAATAGCTTATCCATCCGACGCCTGCCCCTATTAACGCGAACAGGCCTGCGAAAAAGATGACGGCCCATATCATGCTGCCATGTAAAGAAGGCGGCAGGATTATATTTGCCGTTGCGAAAAACGTTTTGCGCATTTCCCAGCCGTATAAAATAAAAGTAGATAGTAATCGGAATACGATGACGAACAACTGGAGCGCCGCGCCGGACACTATGGCCGATATGCGGTTCACTCCCATCACTGACAGGATAACTTCCGCGACCAGGCTTTCCATGAGGATAGCAAACCCCGGAGTTATTGAAAAGCCGGGAGTGGTTACAAACCGGATTAATGAAGTTATCAGGCCGACTGTTGCTATCGACCCCGTCCGGGGCACAAGTATCCTGACCGCGATATAGATTACCAGGTTTAACGCCACCATGATGCTGCCGGTGAACGGCACCTGCATCATGTGGAGCAGCCCGCCTCCCGCGACTTCCAGTATCGAATTCAATGCTGCAAATAATGCTATCCGCGTTATATCCCGTGTTGACATGCAGGCTTTTTCGCCGCCTCATTCCCGTATCCTTTAACCGGCTCAGAAAGGAAATTTCATGGTTGAGGCAGAAAAAATCACATGAGAAAAATACCGGTTGCCTGCAGGCTGAAGGAGTGGAGAAGATTAAAGTTGTAATTGAATTTTCAGGAGCCATTAAAAGGCCGTTCCCCGAGAGCGAAAGAGAGTTTGAGCTTGCCGACGGAAAAAATATCAAGGAAGTTCTATTAGATCTCGGGTACAACGAGAGGGATCTTAAATTTCTCGTAGCGTTCCGCGGGGAGACGAGGATACCGCTCGAAGAACTTTTCGTTGACGGCGACAGGATAAAAGTCTTGATACCCGTAGGCGGCGGCTAGTCAATTTTTTTCAAATTAAATCCCATTAAAAAAAGGGGGAGCTAAAGTGAAAAATATCAGGTCTTATATTTTTCCAAAAACGGTGGAAGAGGCCGTCGATGCCCTGGCTCTTTCGTCTTCGGCCCGGATCGTCGCAGGCGGCACCACGATGGTCTTCAGCAAGGATGCCCGCGTTGAAACGCTGGTCGATATTACGCGCCTGGATCTTTCTTACATAAAGGAGGAAGACGGCTTTATCAAAATCGGCCCGACGACGACAGTCGCCGACCTGCTGAGGTCTCCCATAGCGGCGAAATTCGGAGGCGGCATCCTGGCCGAAGCATCGAAGAGGGTGGCAGGCTCACATATCCGGGAGCTGGCTACAATAGGGGGTGACCTGGCTATAACTCTCCCCTGGTGTGATTTACAACCGGCTTTCCTGGCGCTGGATGCGGAGCTTGTGATTTACGACGGCGAAGAAAAAAACATATCGCTTGCGGATTACTACAACGACCGCGAGTTGATGAAAAGATCCGGCTGGCTTATAAAGGAGATAAGGATTCTCAGTGATCAAAAAGGTATCGGAGTTTTCGAGAAAGTAAGCCGTACGAAAATCGATTACTCCACGCTCGATATAGCGGTATATCTCGAAAAAGAGGGCGGCGTTATAAGGTCGCCCCGCATAGCGGCCGGTTGTGCGGTTCCCATGCCCCGCAGGATCGGGGAGGCTGAAAAAATTCTCGACGGGCAGGTTCCCGGCCCGGAGCTTTTCGAAAAAGCTGCAAAGACCGCAAAGAATTCGTTACGGACGGTTACCAACCTCAGGGGGACTGCGGCTTACCGCTCCCATTTAATCGAAATCGTTACCCGGCGCTGCCTGGAAAAAGCATGGGCCGCGCTGAACGGGCAGGAGGCGTAAATGGAGATTAGTTGTATTGTCAACGGCGAGAAGAAGCAATTCAAGATTGAGCCTGATGAAACACTGCTGAATATTCTGCGCCGCGAGGGGTATCTAGGCGTTAAGCGGGGCTGTGAAGAAGGCAATTGCGGCGTCTGTACAGTTTTGATGAACGGCCGCCCGGTCAATTCCTGTGTTGTATTCGGAGCTAAGGCCGACGGGGCCGAGATAATCACGGTAGAAGGGCTGGGCACTCCTGAAAATTTAAATACACTACAGGAGGCCTTCCTTGACGAAGGGGCAGTCCAATGCGGATTCTGTACCCCAGGGTTCCTTCTTTCCGCAACCGCGCTTTTGAAGGAAAACCCGGAGCCGTCAAGGGAAGAAGTCATAGAAGCCCTCGACAGCAATTACTGCCGTTGTACCGGGTATGTGAAGCCGATTAACGCGGTGCTTGCCGCCGCCAGGAAGATGAGAGGTGAGGAATAGAGATGGCAGCAGAGACGAATTTTGAAGTTGTCGGAAAAAACCTGAGGAAGGTTGACGGGCCGGGGCTGGTTTGCGGGAAGCCCATGTTTACCGACGATATCGAGATGAGGGGCCTTCTTTACGGCAAGATCCTGTACAGCCCTCATGCCCATGCCAGGATAAAGAAGATTGATAAGACGAAGGCACTGGCGCTTCCGGGAGTCCACGCGGTCATCTGCCATGAGGACGTTCCGAGGATAGCACATACAACGGCCGGGCAGGGATACCCAGAACCATCAGCTTACGATACCTTCGTGTTTGACAAAAAGGTCAGGTTTGTCGGAGATCGTGTGGCCGCAGTGGCTGCGGAAACGAGGGAGGCAGCCGAAGAAGCCGTCAAATTGATCGAGGTGGAATATGAAGTCCTGCCTCCTATCCTTGATGAACGAAAATCCATGGACCCGGGCGCGCCGGTGATCCACGACGAACCTGAAGCAGAGATGATAATCCCCGTCCCGTATGACAAGGAGAGAAACCTTGCGGGCGGCGTCAATATGAATATAGGCGATGTCGAAAAGGGCCTGGAAGAAGCCGATTTCAAATTCGACTATGAATATATCGTGCCTTATTATCACCACTGTCCCCAGGAACCTCATATATGCTATGCGTGGCTCGATGACCAGGACAGGGTTGTCATTAGAACGAGCACACAGGTGCCTTTCCATGTGAGGCGCCTTGTTGCAAGGGCGCTGGATATCCCCGTAAAAAAGATCCACGTCATAAAGCCGCGGGTCGGCGGGGGTTTCGGTTGTAAGCAGGAGGTATATCTGGAGCAGGTGGTGGCGGCTCTTGCGATGGCATCGAGGAGACCTGTAAAGATCGAACTTACAAGGAGAGAGGAGTTCATATCGGGCCGCACGATGCACCCTGAAATAATCCACCTGAGGACAGGCGTCAAGAAAAACGGCGACCTGACGGCAGTCCACCTCGACATCCTCATGAACACCGGCGCTTACGGGAGCCATGCCCTCACGGTTGTTTATAACTCCGGAGGCAAGACACTCCCCCTTTATCGATGTCCGAATATCAAATTCGACGGGACTTCGGTATATACGAACCTGCCGGTAGGCGGGGCATACCGGGGCTACGGCGCGACCGAGGCTTATTTTGCTATCGAGACCCAGATGGACGAGATGGCGGAAGCCATAGGCATGGACCCTGTCGAATTCAGGAAACGCAACCACATAAAGGAGGGTGAAACTTCGCCCGTATTTTCAGCCCTGGGTGAAGGGAAGGCAGGGGTGGAGCAGTTCGTAGAAAGCTGCGGTCTCGATAAGTGTATCGACCTGGGGGCCGAAGCGATAGGCTGGTCCCGCAGGAAAGATCTCCCCCGCACGGGGATAAAGCGGCGCGGAATAGGCATGGGCACGTTCATGCAGGGTTCCAGCATCCCCCATGTCGATATGGGCGCCGCTTACCTCAAGCTGAATGAAGACGGCTCCTTCAACCTCCTTGTCGGCGCTACCGACCTCGGGACAGGGAGCGATACGGTGCTTGCCCAGATAGCCGCCGAAGTCCTCGGGGTCCCTCTTACAAGCATGATCGTCAGGTCCAGCGATACGGATATCACTCCTTTCGATGTCGGGGCGTATGCTTCAAGCACGACTTACCTTTCAGGCATGGCGGTTCTCCGGGCCGCGGAAAAAACAGCCGCCCAGATCAAGAAAGTGGCTGGAAAGCTTTTAGCGGCGGAGCCGGAACAGGTAACACTGAAAGACAGCAGGGCGTTTGTCCCCGGCGGGAAATCCGTTTCATTACATGAGATAGCGATGGATTCGCTTTACGTTGATAACCAATTCCAGATCCAGGACGGTGCTTCGGCGATATCGTTCAAGTCCCCTCCGCCTTTTGCGGCCCACTTTGCGGAAGTTGAAGTCGATACCGAGACAGGGAAAGTTACCCTGCTGAAATATGTTGCGGCCTGCGACTGCGGCACGGCAATAAACCCTGCCCTTGCGGAAGGCCAGGTGGAAGGCGGGGTGGTGAACGGCATCGGCTTCGCTCTCAGCGAGGAGATGCTTTTCGACTCCGGCGGGCGGACGCTTAACCCCAGCTTCCATGATTATAAGATCTTTACAACGGTAGATCTGCCTGAAATGCGGACGATCCTTGTGCCCACTTATGAGCCGACAGGCCCGTGCGGCGCGAAATCGGTATCCGAGATAAACATAAACGGCCCGATACCCGTAATCGCAAATGCCATATACGATGCTGTAGGTATAAGGCTTCGCAGGAGCCCGTTCACACCGGAAAGAGTGCTGGAGGCTCTTTCGGAAAAAGAAAAAATGAAACAGTAAAAGAAACATCCCGGTTAAAAAACGAGATGAAAAGGGCGTTAAATCAGACGCCCTTTTTTATAGGGCATCGGCGCATTTTTTCATTTTGTCAGTTGCATAATGTCATATGAACGTGTAATATTTAATATGAGAATTTATTTACCATCAGTTGAACCTGTCTATTCGAATAATATCATTTAAAAAAGCAGGGACTCATATGTCAGTTCAAATGTTTTATATTCCTGCGCGGGGATAAAGTGGATGATATGTATTTAAAAATCAAGAAAGACCCCCGCGGCATTTCTCTTTTTAAGGGAAATATAATGCTCGTCGTTATCATGTTTTGTTTCCTGTTTTGTCATGGGTGCCAGCGACCGGGAGGGTCACCCGTCCCGGGTTCGCCTGAAATGTTACCGGGGGGCCAGCCGGTGAAATCAATGGAGGACAAGTCGGACAGCGTATCTTATCTTTTGGACAGGGCCGGAGAAATGGCTGAAAATGGGGATTATAAAAAAGCCGAAAAACAACTGGAAGAAATCCTCAAACAAAAACTGACGTCTTTCCAGACCGCAAGGGCGGAAATACTTCTTGGAAAGTCCGCATTTTACGAGAAAAAATTCGGCTCCAGCCTTTCGGAGGCTGAAGGCGGGAAGGATTTAAAGGATATAAAAAAACATTTCGATACCGCCTCCGCCATGCTGGATAAGGTGAAAGGAAACGATCCCGATATTCAAAAAGAACGATTGGCGCTGGCAGATACTCTCGAAGACAGCGGGTTCAGGGATGCGGCGATAAAGGAATATCGAAAAATAATTGACCGGTCACCGGGAAGCTACCCCGGCATTGTTGCGGGGATCCTTGAAGCAAAGCTCACCGTAATTGATGAAGACAGGGCCACGGTTTTGAAAAAGCTGGGAAAAGCCGGGGAAGATTTAAAAAGCCTGCCGGATTCCGAGAAGAGCCAGCCGATGCTTCTCCTGGGCCAGACGTATTATCATGTCGGGCTGACCGATAACGCCGTCCTTTTGCTGGAAAAAGTTATTGCATTTAACCCGGAATCTGACAACTCACAGGAAGCCCGCATTTACCTTGCCTGGATTATGCTTAAGCAGGGGAAGCCCGGAAAGGCGGCGTCTTACCTGGAAGGCGTAAGCCGGGCCGTGAAATCGAAAATAGCCGGGGGGAAAAACGAGGTCGAAGTTTCAGGCGGCGTATTGTTCGGCATGATAGTCAATACGCTTGAAAATGTACCGGGCAACAACGCTGCAATTAATATGCTGTCAAAGAGCATCGAAAGCAGGCTGAAATTCGGAATGGAGCAGTTCAAAAGAAAAAATTATCATGAGGCAGTCGATGAAATAGATCGTTGTATTAAAATGCTATCCCGGATCGACGGAATAAGCCGGGAACAGCTAGAGGACCCGAATTACTTTTCCAGCCTGCTGGATACGGAATCGAGCGATCCCGTTCTTTTACTGGAACTGGGGCGCCTGTTTTTGAACAGGGGCGAAAAGGACAAGGCAAAAAAAATATTAACACACCTCATGAATATTTCACCCGGTTCCTCCCAGTCGGTAGAGGCCGGGAACCTGATGGTTCAGTCAGGGCTGGCTGAAAGCGGGGAACTTGAAAAATTAAAAACTGTAATGATCAAAAACAGTTCCGCGGATACGCCTCAGAACAGGCTGATGTTCGCCATGAATTATTACGAAAAAGCAGATTATAAAAGCGCCGCAAGGGAGATGGAATATATCGTCAAAAAATTTCCTTCATCACAGGAAGAAGTCCAGGCGAATTTATATCTTGTGCTGATTTATGCCGCCAGGGGAGACAGGCAAAAGGCCGAAACGATTTTGAAAAATACGGAAAAGAAAATATCGGACCAAAAATACCAGACCTCGGGGATACTGATAGCATGCGGAGATGCTTACAGGGCCGTCGGGGAAACGACGAAAGCCGCCGGGCTTTATCGCAAGAGCATAGAATTGTCAACGTATCCTTCGGCGCCTTTCGAAGGCGGGATGAGGCTTGCACTCACTTTGATCTCCATGGAAAAAACCGACGAAGCAAAAAAAGTTCTGATGGATTTATGCGATTATATATCGGCGTTGCCGGAGAATGAAGCCATGGATAACAAACAAAAATACCTGGCGAATATGAACGAAATGGATTTCGCAGTATCGATGCTGATAAATAATTCCGGCCGGTCCGAAGAACGGAAATCATATGCGGCGAAACGCCTTAATAATGCAAAAAAAATTCTTAATGAAGGCAGGTACGACGATTTTATCAAAGAGACGAAGAAAATAATTCGGGATTTATAAGCCGGAGAAGGAGCATTCAGCTTGAATTTTTGTATGGTAAAATTTATCAGGCATGTTCCAGACAGGGAATCCGTCGCCGGGCGGAGAAGCCATGTCCGTTCAATAGAGAATTCCGGAGGTTATTATGGGGGATGAGCAGACCGGCAAGAAAATTCTGATGGTATTGCCCGGAGGGCGTTTCGAAGACAATTCATACCAGAAGGTGCGCCAGATAATGGAGCGTTACGGCCACAGCGTCGAGGTGGCAAGTTCCAAGCCGTCGATTATTTTCGGGCTGAACAAAACCCGCGTGAGGCCTGATCATTTTTGGAAAGACGTGGATTTTGGAAATTATGATGTAATATATTTTCCGGCAGGCATAGGGGCGCAGGAATATTTCAACGACAAAGAACTCCACGAAGCCCTGAGGGCAGCCCACGAGAAGGGCAGGATGCTCGCCGCCATAGGCAATACGCCGTTAATTTTCGCCAACGCCGGGCTGTTGAAGGGGAAACAGGCTACGCTGATATTTTTCGAATCCGGGAAACTCAGGGAATCCGGCGGAGAATATACCGGCAAGACTCTGACTTTTGACGGAAATATATTTACAGGCAAAGGGCCGGAGATTTCCGACAAGTTCGGCCTGGCATTGATGAAGATCCTTAAAGGAGAGCCTCTGCCTTACGTGCCGTGATCGGGCAACACCGGCGATTTTAATGTGATTCCTGACGTTTCAAAAAAGAATAATTCAGAGCGGATAGCTGCCGTTCTCGTCTTTTTTATAATCCTTATTCTCGGCCTGCTTGCTTTTCTGCCGGTACTCCCGTATTTCAAAACGCTTTATTGTGGCTGGGCTGGCGACGCAAGGGGGGAGTTTGAGAATTTTATATGGCGACACTGGTGGTTCTCGAAACTCTTCGATATAACTTCGCCTGAATCGCACGGCGACGCGCTCCGGAGGCTTTTCCTGATTTTTGCTCTCCCTTCCGATGTCAACTATACTTATTTCCCGGATTATATACTTTCTTATTTTCTGACGAAATATGCGGGGATGCCTGCGGCCTGGAACGCCCGGTTCATCCTTGTTTTTTTTCTTAATATTTTTTCAGGCTATCTTTTGGGGAGGAAAATTTTCAAAACAAGGACCGCCGCCCTTGTCCTGGCGCTGTTTTTCGGCATGACGCCTTACGTGTTTTCATGGATGCAGGAAGGAGTTCCGGCGTATGCTTTTCTGATCGGATTTTCGGCATGGGGCTGGGTAAGGTTCATGAAAAAGCCCGGGATCTTAAATGCCCTGGTCGCTGCTTTATTTTATGCGGTCGCCGGGGCATGGTTCTGGTACAACCTGCTTTTCATGGGATTATTTTTTCTTGTTTACGGGGCCGGTTATTTATTTTCTGCCGAAAAAGGTTCGAGTCCGAAGCATCTGCCGGCTTATCTTATCGTTTTTATTCTTGCGTTCATTGTCTTCATACTGCCTTTTACGGCTCCGTTCTGGAAGATGAAAGCCCTGGATATGAAGCCGATGGGCCAGTCGGCTTATACGAAATTTCCGGTACCCGGTGAAATAAATAAGGCCGAGCTTCCTCCTGCCGAATTCAGGAACAATGCCGGTCCGGGCACGATTTATGCGCAATCTTTCTCGCCCGGCGAATTGTTTTGGTCGAAAAGGAGAGGCTTCATCCCGGTAATATTGTGGGTTATGGTTTTGATTTCGTTATTTATAATCCCGAAAAGAAAATTCATGCCATGGATATTGTCTTCTTTATTATTTTTCATTTTGCTTCTCGGGCCGTATCTCAAGATAAGCGGCGCCGTAACAGGCGTCCCGATGCCTTACCTGTTCCTGCTCCGGGTCTTTCCTTATATGGGCATCTTTTACTGGCTCCCGTACATGACGATATATCTGGTCATGTCTCTTGCAGTGATAGCGGGGGGTGGAGCGGATGTTATTTCATCTAAGATCGGGAGCGGGTACCGCCTTGCCGTCTTCATTTTGCTTGCCGGGATTTTGATAATGGAGCTTATAAACCACGGGGTTTATCCCGTCTCTGCCGGGTGTTTCAAGGCCCCTGCATTTTATTATATGCTGGCCTCCGATAAGCGGGATTTCGGCATAATAGAAACGCCTGCCGGCTGGGACTCTTCGATAATTAATGTTTTCCAGGTGATACATCAGAAAAAGATCCTTGGATCGGCTGTGCGCAGGCCGCCTTATTTCGGCGAGATTGTAAATGAACGATACATCGGGAGGCAATATTTCCCCCCCGGCGACCGCTTCCTTGAATTCCTGGATCAACTCCAGCAGGGCGGCATCCCGGATATAAAGATAACCCGCGAAGATATGGAAGCGGTAAAGTCCGCCGGGTACAGGTACCTGGTATTTCACCGCTTTTACGGGCCTATAAAATATGACGAAAATGACGACAGGCTTAACGCCGTTAAAAAAGCGCTCGGGCCGCCTTTATACGACATGGGCGAGATAGTGGTGTTCAAGTTATAGCTGCCCGGATTTAATCCGGAACTTCAATCTATCTCGTGGGCGCCGTCCTTACAAACTCCTGACAACCGGAATGTGCTTTTCAATCCTGCCTTTGAAAACGCCATGACCATCGCTTTCCCGGCTTTTTTGCCGGTCTTCTCGTCTTTTACTATTGCAAAGACGGAAGGCCCGGCGCCTGAAATAGAGCACCCCATAGCCCCGTTCTGGACCGCGGCAAGTTTGACGTCGTAAAAGCCGGGAATAAGCCCGGCCCTTACAGGCTCCGCCACCCGGTCGTCTATCGAGCCGCGAAGAAGCTCCGGGTCGTTTTTTATGAACGCGGCGGTTATGAGGCACGCATTGGCCATGTTGCTTATGAAATCTTTCATGTAAATTTTTTCCGGCAGTATGGCCCGCGCGTTCCTTGTCAGCACTTCCAACTCGGGGGTAACGATACAGAACAGGAGGTCTTCAATACTGCCCAGCGGGATGATTTCAAGGGGGTCCGAGCTGCGTGTTATTGTAGCGCCGCCGAGCATGGAAGGCGCGGTATTATCCGCAAAAAAGCCCCCGCTGACCTGGGCCTCTGCGAGCGTGGCGGGCATTATAAGCTCCATCTTGCTCAGCTTGTTTCCGTATAGCAGGTTCACGGCATAAGCACCGGCCACTGCGCTTGCCGCGCTGGAGCCGAGTCCCGCGCCGGAAGGAATATCTTTATGGATCTTAAGATCAGCGCCGCCGGGCGTCCCCAGCAGGTTGAGCACTTCTTTCGCAGCGATGCCCGCGGTATTTTCATCGGGATCCAGGGGCAGCCTGCCCCCGTCGCCCGTGATTTCGGAAATCACAATGCCCGACTTGATTTTACATGCCTCTACAACATCGCCTACGCCTTCCACGGCGACTCCAAGGACATCGAACCCCGGCCCGATATTCCCTATCGATCCGGGAGCGAACACCTTTACGGCTCTTTTGTTCATGCTATCTCCTCCAGGCTGTCTATAACTACGGGCGGGTTGGCAAACCTGTTCCCATGCCCTCCCAGGTGATAATCCACGGTAGTTGAGGGATCTTTCAGGAGGCTGCCTGTAAGGATGCAGACGATTTTTTCACCGGACTTCATAACGCCTGCTGCCGCCAGCTTTTTCGCGCCTGCAAGCGCAGCCGCCGATGCAGGCTCACAGCCGATCCCTGCCCCGTCTATTACCGCTTTGGCGTCGAGGATCTCCTCATCGGTTACCTTTTCAACCAGCCCGCCGGTCTGTGTTATCGCCCTGCGTGCCTTCGCATAATTGACAGGGTTGCCGATCCTTATGGCCGTTGCGATAGTATGCGCTTCGACAGGCTCGAAGCTTTTGAAGCCGGATTTATAAGCGTTATAAAGCGGGGCGGCCCCTTCCGCCTGTATTACCGCGAAGCGGGGGATCTTCGAAATCCAGCCGATTGAAAGCAGTTCCATGAAAGCCTTGTGGAAAGCCGAAGTGTTGCCGAGGTTGCCGCCGGGGGTTACCAGCCAGTCGGGCGCTTTCCACTTCATCTGTTCCATAAGCTCGAATATAATGGTTTTCTGGCCTTCCAGCCTGTACGGGTTAAGCGAATTTAACAAGTACACTCCCTTTTTGTCACAATACTCCTGGATCATGCCCATAGCCTTATCGAAATCCCCGCGCACCTGGTATGTTTTAGCCCCGTAGGCCAGCGCCTGAGAAAGCTTCCCCTCAGCAATTTTTCCTTCGGGAATTATGACGATACAACTCATCCCGCACAATGCCGCGTAACATGCAAGGGAAGCCGACGTATTGCCCGTGGAAGCACAACCGACTTTTTTGAAGCCCAGGTGGTTGGCCATCGAGACTCCCACGGTCATGCCCCTGTCTTTGAAAGAGCCGGTAGGGTTTTCGCCTTCATGCTTGAGGAACAGTAATGGAAGTCCGGCGTAATCCGTTACTTTTTCAGAAAGATAAAGGCCTGTTCCGCCTTCCCCCCTTGTTATGATGTCGCTTTCGGGGACCGGCGGCAGCAGGATTTTATATCTCCAGACGCCGCTGGGCCTCCCGCCTGCGCCTGTTATGAATGATGCGGGGAAATCTCCGGGCGAATATTTTTTCGCCCTGTCCAGATCATGCGAAGCCTCGATAAGGCCGCCGCAGTCACATCTATAGCGGACGGAATCGTATCCGTACGTTTTGCCGCATTCAATACAGGTTAAATTCATTTCGCCTCCCGGAGCAGGGTTGACGGATTATATATTTTTTTCCTGCATTTGACTTATTTCTTTAAATTCCCAGTTATAAAGGCTGATCCCTTTTTTATCGCGGTGAGGTTCTTGCATGTTTGAATCGTTGTAATATTGAACCTGCCTCTTGCAGGGATGAAAAGTCTTACGCTGAAGAAATGAATATGCATTACGCAGTCATACTTGCCGCAGGCAGAGGAAAAAGGCTGGGGGGCAGGATCAAGGCCCTGCTCCCTTTCATGAGCCATACTTTTATTGAGGAGATCATCGATAATATGGAATCGGCCGGGCTTTTCAACCGCATGGTCGTCCTGAATCCCGATGGGGCCGAACGGGTAAAAAACGCCGTTAACCTGAAAGGCACAAAAATCGTGATCAACCCGGAGCCTGACCGCGGCATGCTTTCATCGATCCAATGCGCCTTGAAAGAGATGCCGGAAGACTGCGAGGGGATGGTATTACACCTTGTGGATCATCCTCTGGCAAAAACCGATACTTATAAAAAAGTTCTGGAAGCGGCACAAAGCTCTCCGGGAAAAATAATCATCCCGGAATGCGGCCCCAGGCATGGCCATCCGACGGTTTTCCCATCGAAATTTTTCCCCGAGATCCTGAACGGCCCGAACGACGAGGGAGTCCGGTCCCTCATAAGAAAACATCCTGAAGATGTCATCTATGTCAGCGTGACGGACTCCGGGATATTTTCCGATGTGGATACCGGGGAGCAATTTGATAGGATACAACGGTGATGCGGAAGGGAAGAAATATTTTCGAGGAGAATCAATTCTCATGGATATTTTTAAATCACTGATTGAATTTCATGAAAAAGGCATACCGGTGGCGATGGTTACGGTAATAGACGCCGAAAGATCGACTCCGCGGGAGGAGGGCTCCAGGATGCTCGTCCTGGAAGACGGCCGAATAACAGGGACTGTGGGCGGCGGCAGGCTGGAAGCCGAATCCATCAAGGAAGCTCTTGCCGCGCTCAAAGAAGGCAAATGCAGGAGGCGGGAGCTTTCATTCAACCCGTCGGATGAAGGATCCATAATGATCTGCGGCGGACGTGCGGAAATCTTCGTTGAAGTATTCCTGCCGGGGCAGCGGGTAATTATTCTCGGGGCTGGTCACGTAGGACAGAAAGTCGCCGATGTCTGCTCGGCTGCAGGGATACCACACCAGGTCGGCGATGACCGGGCGGAATTTGCAAATAAGGAGAGGTTCCCCCATGCGGGAAGCGTTGTAGTTGCCCCGTTTGAGGAGATCCTGGAAAAATTCAAGGTTGACAAAGACGTCTCCATCGTCATCGTTACAAGGGGGCATAAGCAGGACAATATATGCCTGAAGGAAGCCCTCAAGACTGATGCGGGCTATATCGGCATGATAGGGAGCAGGAACAAGGTTGCCAGTAATTTCCGGGATCTGGAAAAAGAAGGCGTCGTCGGCGCAGCCGGTGACCCGCGGGTTTATGCGCCCATCGGCCTCCAGCTTGGAGACAAGACCCCAGGCCAGATAGCGGTCAGCATAGTCGGCGAGATTTTGAAAGCGCGTTCTCCCAGGAAAGGCGTCCACATGCGGGAAACGCTCAATAATAAAAAAATCGAATCCGATACCAAAAAGATCCCGGAGGATGCTTCCTGGGTCTGATGATTGAAAGGCAGGTAAGCGTTGTTATGAGTATTGTCGGCGAACGTGTTGTACGGGTCGATGCCGCGGAAAAAGCCACGGGCAGGGCGAAATTTATAGATGACATGAAATTTCCGGGGATGCTTCACGCGTCGGTTTTGAGGAGTCCTTACGCACATGCGAAGATCCTTTCCATAGACAAATCGGAGGCGGAGGCGGTACCGGGCGTTTATGCAGTCTGTACTCACGAGGATGTGCCGGGCAAAAACCGCCACCATGTGGTTACGGACGACCAGCCGTTTTTTGCAGAAGACGTCGCGCGCCATTATGGCGAGGCTATCGCGGCGGTGGCAGCCGAGACAAGGGAGCTTGCAGAATATGCGGTTACTAAGATCAAGGTGGAATATGAAGAGCTGCCTGCGGCCCTGGGTCTGGAAAACGCACTGCTTGACGAAGCGCCTTATGTGGGCGGCGAGGAAAATATCTTCCGCCGCTATAAGATACGGAAAGGCGATGTCGATAAAGGGTTCGACGAATCCGATATAGTCATAGAGCACAAGTTCGTAACGCCGTACCAGGAACATGCTTACCTGGAAACCAACGGAGCGCTGGCGGTACCCGGGAGTGTGGGCGATATGACCGTTTACGGCACCATGCAATGCCCGTTCTATGTCCTTCATGCGGTCTCGGATGTCCTGGGACTGCCCCAGAACATGGTCAGGATAATCCAGGCGGCGACAGGCGGCGGTTTCGGAGGGAAGGAAGACGTCCCTTCACTGGTGGCGGCGATAGCGGCCGTCCTTGCCTGTAAAGCAGGCCGCCCCGTCAAGTATATCCTGTCGCGGGAAGAGGATCTTATCTGTATGAGCAAGCGCCACCCGGCGATTGTCAGGATAAAGATGGGGGCGAAAAAGACGGGCGAGCTTACGGCCATAGAAGCCGATTATAAAGTAAACGCCGGCGCTTATGTTACCCTGAGCACGATAGTTCTATGGCGCGGGACCGTCCACGTCGCAGGTCCGTACCGCTGTCCGAATGTGAAGGTCGATGCGGCGGCCGTCGCCACGAACATGGTGCCGTGCGGCGCTTACAGGGGTTTCGGCACGCCACAGGTTATCTTCGCGCATGAATCGATGATGGACGAGCTTGCCTTCAGACTGGGGATGGACCCGCTCGAGATTCGCAAGATCAACGCCCTTTGCGTGGGCGACGAAACTTCGACCGGCCAGGTCATCACCGAGGAGATGGGCATGGGCCTCATGGAAACCATAGAGCGGGCCTCGGAAGAATCTGGATGGGCCGAAAAACGGAAGAAATACTCCAACCAGGAAGGTGAAACCAGGAAAGGGATCGGGATGTCAACTTTCCTTTACGGCGTCGGCCTGGGAGCCGGCGGAAATTACATGGCCCGGGCGGGAGCCCATATCCAGGTTTATGACGACGCATCGGTACTGCTTGCCGTCGGAACGGCGGAGATGGGACAGGGGATGAAAACCGTCCTGTCCCAGATCGCAGCGGAAGAACTGGGATGTCCTCTGGAAAACGTGAGCATCATCATGACGGATACTTCCCACGTCCCTGACAGCGGCCCGACCGTGGCTTCACGGTCAACCGTCGTCAGCGGAAACGCACTGAGGGATGCGGCGATGAAAATCAAGGCCGGGTTATATGCGGCGGTATCGAAGAAAAAGGGCGTCCCGCCGGAAGTCATGGAAAGCCGGGACGGCGCTATATATAACAGGGAAAACGGCAAAATGCTCATGACGTTCGGCGAGGCCGTAAATGCTGCGACCGGGACACGCAAACACCTTGCAGCACAGGGATGGTACATCAGCCCCAACACCGATTTCAACGAGGAAGACGGCCATGGAAATATTTATTTCACATATACCTGGGTAACCCAGGTAGCCGAGGTTGAGGTGGACATGCGTACCGGGCAGGTTACCGTCGAGCACCTTACATGTGCCCACGATATCGGCAGGGCAATAAACCCCACGCTCATGGAAGGGCAGATCCAGGGAGGCTCCTCGCAGGGCATGGGATATGGGACGATGGAAGAGATCCTGTACGATAAAAAAGGCCGCATGTTAACCACCAGCCTGAGCACTTACATGATCCCGACCATTCAGGACATGCCCGACGTTACTCCGATCATAGTCGAGCATCCTTATAAAGAAGGGCCGTACGGCGCAAAAGGAGTCGGGGAGACTCCGCTTATGGGCATTGCTCCCGCGGTAACCAACGCCATAAGAAGCGCTACCGGCGTGCCGATAAGGGAGATCCCCGCAAAGCCCGAAAGGGTTCTCAAATCTCTGGAAGGCGAAGAAATATTATAAGAGCTTTGATCTTCGGCCTTAAACCCGGATTCGGCATGCCGACCCGGTTTCCGGATGGCATCTTGTTCTTCGTGGAAGCCGCAGAAACAGGATAATAAGCCCTTTTGAAGAATCTTTTTTCCGAATTCAGGAGGGTAGATGAAAATAGGGCTGTTTACCAATGCCTATCATCCCACCATAAACGGCGTAGTTCACGCCGTGTCTCTCCTTTTCAGGGGCATGGAAGAGCTTGGCCATTCGGTGTATGTGTTTGCTCCGGGGTTCAAAGGCTATAAGGATGAGAACCCCAATGTGCGCCGTTTCTGGTCGATAAACCTTTTTCCGAAAAACAAGTATCCGCTTGCTATCCCCTTCAATCCCGGCCTGACCGGCTTTATAAAGGATCTGGACCTGGATATAATTCACGCCCACCATCCTTACCTCCTGGGCAAGCTGGGGGCGCACATCGGCAGGGAGCGGAACATCCCAGTGATTTATACTTTTCATACCCAGTTCGAACAATATGTCCATTATATCCCGCTCGTCCCGAAGAGCATAGGGGTCTCTTATGTCAGGAACAGCGTTATTGATTTTTTAAAACGTTGTAACCGGGTGATATGTCCTTCGCCCGTGGTACTGCCGATCCTCGAAGATTACGGGGTAAAGGTGCCGGTGGATGTCGTTCCCAACCCGGTGGATCTTTCGGCGTTCGGTAAATCCGGCGGAGCAGGGGTACGGGAAAAATACGGGATTTCTCATGATGAAAATATTTTAATTTACGTGGGGCGCCTGGGCCGGGAAAAAAGCCTCCCGGAGCTTTTCAGGGCATTTAAGAAAATATTGGAATCGAGGCCGGATACGAGACTGATGGTGATTGGCGAAGGCCCGTACAGGGAGGCCCTGGAGGGTGAAGTTAAAAAGCTCAATCTCGATGGAAAAATCATTCTTACCGGGAGGGTGGAGCCGGGCGATCTCCCCCCGTATTACGCGGCCGCCGATGTATATGTGATGTCCTCGACCAGCGAGGTGAAGCCCCTTGCGCTGCTGGAGGCCATAGCCTCGAGTCTCCCGGTAGTCGCCGTCCGGGGGGCGGGGGCATCCGATACCATAACTCACGGCGAAGACGGCTTACTTGTTGACAACGCCTCCGAACCTTTTGTTTCTGCAGTCCTTGAGCTTCTCGGCGCTCCCGGTCTCAGGAAAAAGATGGGTGATAGCGCCGGGAAGAACTCCGCCAGGTATAACTACATCAACATAAGCAAAAAAACCATTGAAGTTTACGAGAGGGCAAGGGACGCCCTTCTCTCGAGCTAGAGGTTGTCTTTTCCTCGCCTGCTTAGTCTCCAGCCGACCCACCCCGCCTGCGGCACCCCTCCCGGGAGGGGAATTGTTGTGGCGTACCTCCGTGGTAGGGGAATGATATTTTACAGAGACTTTTTGGACAACCTCGATAGCAGGGGTTTTATCAATTCGTACGATGTTATTGAGTCATAAGCACCATCCCGCTTTTTAATCGCCGGTATAATTTTGTGTGCCAGGGAAGTCAGGCGGCATAAGGCTTTAATGCAATCCGGGCGGGAGATATTTTCTCTGTCCGGTAAGGTCGTTAATGTGCCAGCTAAAGACGAATACGATAAAAACTTGAAAAGCACGCTCCTTGACAGCATCAAAAAAAACTGTATAATGGGATAATTGATTGCGGGGTGGAGCAGTCCGGTAGCTCGTCGGGCTCATAACCCGGAGGCCGTTGGTTCAAATCCAACCCCCGCTACCAACGATATGTAAAAACTTTTATATATTGAAATGGGCACGCGAATTGAAAAACGTGCCTTTTTCTTTTTCAAACTCTGTATTCTTTTAGATTTACAACCACCTTTATCAAGGTTATAATATGAATTGAATTCGGCAATTATTTACAGTATTATTTCCAACTATTGTCTCTAAGTTACTCACATCGGGGGGATATTAATTTGTCAACCATAGCGAAGAACAAAATCGAAAAGTTTATAATATTTTCATTACTTGTTTTGGCATTGTCGGTAATTTTGAGTTTTTTCTGGAAGCCTCCCGCAGCGTTCGCCGGCACCCAGCCGGAATCAATGAATCAGCAAGAACTACAAAACGAGAAGACGCGCCATGAGATCCAGAAACTACAACTGGAAAACGAGAGATCAAATAGTTTCTGGGGCATACTTCCGTCGTATGCCACTTTCATTACCGCCCTTGTAGCTATAATCGGCGTCATCATAACTATATGGAAGCAAATCTACGAATGGAGCAGACAGAAAGAATTGGATCGGGCACAGCGGGAACTTGAAAGCAAGCGTCGTTCGGACGATAAATTTTCATCGGTCATAACGAGCCTGGGCTCCGACAGTCCGTCGATACAAGCAAGTGCAGCAGTCTCGATTATGAGCTTCCTTAAACCTGAGTATAAAGATTTCTATGACCAGGTGTTTTTGATTCTTCTGGCCAACTTGAAAATACAACAAGAGGACGCCGTTAACAGGTTGCTGATAAAGGGATTCGAAAAGGCGATCCGTTTCCATCTTGAATCTGCAAAGGAAAAAGGCGAACAGGAAGGGCTTGATCTGTCTCACATGTATCTCAACCGCGTTGACCTGTCGGGCCTTGATCTTTCCAATACGGACTTCGGATTCGCCAGATTAAGGCATGCGAACTTTGACGGTGCCAACCTGTATCGGGCCAGGGGCATAGAAGCGGATCTGAAAAAAGGCCGCCTTTGTAGGGCTAATTTCAACGAAGCAAGATTTCAGAAAGCACAAATTCCAGGCGCACAATTCCACGGGTCCAATCTTGTTGCTTCAGATTTGAAAGAGGCAAACTTATTCGAAGCCCAATTCCATCAGGCAAAGATGCAGTCGGCTCATCTTGACGGCGCGGATCTCCGCAGAGCGAAATTTGAACAGGCCGACCTTAATGATACGTTCTTCAAAGGGGCTAAGTTTGATAGGGTTAGTTTGAAGAGCATCCTCAATGCAATTAACTGGCAGAAAGCACACTTTGATGGAAATATAAAAGCCGAGCTGGAGAATCTTCTGAGTCAAGGACATCCCGACCAGTCAAAAAAACAGTGACCCCGACGACGGCCCACACGGTCACACGACGACCGAAGTCACCGTGCGTCACGACCGTGCTTAATGCTCGCCCCCGAAGTCAATTTAATTATACTTTTTTTCAAAATTATGATCAAGCCGTAGTATAAGTCCATAACATATTGGACTGAGACTTATTTTCACGGGTAGCATCCAGGAGCGTTTTATAACCCGGCAGATGTTCGTTGTCCGAAAACTCTCAACACATCCTTCTTTCCCCCGGTCCGATATGTTTCTGAATTTCTCCAGTGCTTTTTAAAATATGCTCTTTTAGAACAAATGTGAAGGCGTAATCTTGGGAAAAATGGATTTTTAGGTCTATCGGCAATATAAAATAGGCGTTTTGAATAAAATTATAAAGAGGAATCTTGTGTTATTATTTAGAAAATGGATTTACTTTATCAAGGAGGAGGGTTATTTTCATGCTTAAAGGATTTCATGTTCCGCTGTTTGATCTTGTAATGGCCTTATCAAGCGCGGTAGATCTGGTAACCCCCCAGGTAGGCAATCACCACAAACGGGTTGCATATATAGCCCATGCCATGGGCGGCGAAATGGGACTGACGAACAAGGAGCAAAAAGACCTTTTGCTGGCCGGCGCGCTGCATGATATCGGAGCGCTTTCCCTCAAGGAGAGACTGGACACTCTCCAGTTCGAGATCAAGAGCCCTCATATTCATGCGGAAACCAGCTATTTGCTGCTGAAGAATTTCGAGCCTTTTGCCGATATGGCTTACCTGGGCAGGTTTCATCACGTGCCCTGGAACGAAGGAGAAGGGGTCGAGTTCAGGGGTAATCCTGTTCCCATAGGCAGTCATATATTGCATCTTGCGGATAGGATTGAAGTTCTCATAGATAAAAACAAAAGCATCCTGGGCCAGACGGAAGGCATAGCAGCCAGGATTTTTGAAAACAGCCGGAAGTTTGCCCCGAACGTGCTTGAAGCATTTAAGGGTCTTGTAAACAAGGAATATTTCTGGCTCGATACGGTATCCGGAGGATTGGACACCACTATCCGCATGAGAGCAAGGATTGACGATACAGTCCTTGACATGGAGGACCTTTTCAAAATCACGGAGGTTTTCAGCCAGGTAATAGATTTCAGGAGTCCGTTCACGGCGACCCATTCAAGCGGTGTTGCGGCAATCTCCGAAGCCCTGGCGGGGATGATGGGGCTTTCGGAACTTGAATGCCGCAAGATAAGGCTGGCAGGCTACCTGCATGACCTGGGGAAGCTTGCCGTCCCCACAGAGATACTGGAAAAACCGGACAAGCTCACTGAAGAAGAATTTAACATCATGCGTTCCCATACGTTTTATACTTATCGCATCCTGGAGCCGCTGGACGCTCTTGACGAGATCAATACATGGGCGTCTTTCCATCATGAGAGACTCGACGGGAACGGCTACCCGTTCCATCTTGGCGCGCGCGATCTCCCGATAGGATCGAGGATTATGGCTGTAGCGGATGTGTTTACCGCAATAACCGAGAACCGGCCTTACAGGGAAGGGATGCCGCCCGAACAGGCGCTGAAGCTCCTCAAGCAGTTTGCCGACAACTCCGCTCTCGATGTGCACATTGTTTCGCTTATGACCCGTAATTTCGACGTTGCCAACCAGATGCGGATAGACGCGCAGAAAGAAGCCACCGCCAAGTACCAGGAATTTTCAAAAGGCATGATTTTGAAATAGAAAACACGGTATTCAAAAGCGCCTGCGAAGGAATCAAATTACAGGTTAAATATTATTTCCCGGACTTGAAGGTCTTATCCGCAAGGTCGAGTATTACATCAATCTCTTTCGTAGCCTCGGCGTATTTCCCGGCCTTTATGTATTTATTGAGGAGGACGATGTGCGGCTCCGTCTTATTCCATAGTTCCTGTTTTTCTTTCGAGCCGCTTTCTTGCAGTTCTTCTTTATATTCTTCGCCGAACATGTGGTGATCGATGGTTCCTATCATCATGCCGAACACCCAGTCGTCGCGGAGGTTTTCATTTCTTTTTGCCCCGGCCCGCTCCTTGAGGAGAACATTTGCCTTTCTCAATTCATCGATCCCTTTTTTATAATCTCCCTGGGCCAGGTAGATCCTTGAAAGATAAGTGTATGCCTGGAGGGAATCCTTGTTTGTAGGCGACAGTTTCAGGACGGTATTCAATTCGTTGATGGCCGCGGGGTCGTCTTTTATCTCGTGAAGAGTTTCGGCCATGATAAAATGGAGGCTCTGGAGATCTTCCCTGTTGCGGACATTGCCGATAGCCTGCCTTGCTTTATCAAGCAGCGTTCTGGCCTCATCTTTTTTACCCTGCGCAAGATAAATTCTGGCAAGGTGGATCTGGGTTCTTATGGGAAGCATTTCGTCTTCAATAACGTTTCCCATATCGAGGAGGGCGACGGCTTTTTCCAGTTCTCTGCGAGACGATTCCAGCATTTCGCGCCGCTCGGGGGAAAGTTCGGTTGAGGAATTTCTTTCTCCCAGCACGTAGTCCGGTTCCGCACGCTCCAGATATTCTTCTCCCAGGAGGCAGCGGAGGTAACATTCCTGAGCGCCGGTTTTGCCTGAATCCAGGATCGCGTTGGCCTTTTTAAGATCGTCCAGCCCGGGTGTTCCTAGCTTGTCGTAGCCAGCTATCCCTTCATTGAACTTGATCTTGATCCTTTTTGCCTGGCTGAGGCCTATCCGGGCCTCAACCGCGGTGGCCCAGTCGGGCCTGTTGTTCAAAAGCTCCGTGAATACCTTTACGGCTTCAGGGTACCGGGTCTCGTCAAGGTAGGCCCTGCCCAGCAGGAGCCTGATCCTGTTATCTGCGGGATGTATCTCAAGATATTTTTTGTACAGGTTTATGCCTTTTCCCATCAATTCATCGTCTTTAGCATATTCTTCATTTGAAATATAAATCGCCGACAGGCCGTCCAGAAAAGACGGGAGGCTTTCCAGTTCTATAACTTCCGGACGCTCCTCATATACTTTCAGGACGGATTCCATGTGAGATTTTGCTTCGGCAGGCTTGTTTTGTTCGATGTAAATCGTCCCCAGTTCGCGGTGAAGCGCCGCGGCGCGTGCGGGGTCAGCGCCTTTAAGGTTGTCCAGGCAGAGCTTTTCCGCCTGCTCGTATTTGCCCGCTGCAGTTAAAGAAGCCACCTGTTTTTCAAGGTCTTCCAGGCTGGCGCCCTGCCTGTTAAACGGGCATCCCCCGGCAATAAGCGCAAGTATAACCAGCATTACCGCCAGGAGCGCTTTTCTATCAATTGTCATGGTGAAGCGATTTCGGCAGAGCATATATAAATTCCTCCGGTACGAACTAATGGAAAATTTATCATATACGTTGTAAAAATTCAAATTCGCCAGGTCCCGGTGTCCGATGCTGACAGCGTAATTCAATCCTTTTTTGTACAGGATCGCCAAATCGGTTCGTCCAGGAAGGTAATATAAGGTCTTTTGCCGTATTCATACAAAAAGCAACAAGGGGGGATCCGGCATGACCGAACATTTACACAAGGAGCCAGGCAAAAAGGCCAAGAAGGCCCTGGAGAGGATATTAAAAACATTGCCCCACCCGATGGAGTCCGACAGGAAGACCACTTATCCGAAGCTCCCCATCAAGGATGAAGATTATTACTGGATAATGACCTGCCCCAAGTGTGCGGCAAGAATGCACGCCATATACTACACCCTTAACGGGACCCGCTACATGTGCGAATCATGCGGGACGCTCGAAGGTTTTTATTGAGTTTGAGGAAAAGTAAATGGCAAAAAAAAGAAAAAAGAAAAAAAGCACAACTCCCGGCAAGCTGCTGAAAAAACTCGCCGGTCTTGAAAAGCAGCGGACGCCGTCCCCTTCCGCGGAAATTATAACGGAAGAGATAAAATACCCTCCATCTGAAGAACCCGTTGCGTATATAGAAACCAATATCGGTCTTCACCGCAAGACCAACCAGGACGCATGCCTTGTAATGAGCATAGATTTTATGGAGTGTAACAGGTCAGGCAGGGCATATCTTATGGTGGTCGCCGACGGGATGGGAGGGGAAGCCGAAGGCGACAAAGCAAGCATCCTGGCCGTACACAACCTTGCAGACACCGTGGTTAAATCCATGATGCCGGTATCGTTGTACGAGACACAGGACCTCCTGCCGGATGAAAAAGAAGAAGCATTGCGGCAGATCCTGCTCCAGGGCTTCCAGGAAGCCCACCTGGCCATCAGGGAATATGCACAGGAAGATGAGGAAAGGCAGGGGATGGGCACGACCATGACCGCGGCGCTTGTTTCAGGGACGGTGATGGCGTTCGCGCATGTCGGCGACAGCCGGGCATACCTGCTTGATGATAACGTAAGAGTACTCACGAAAGACCACTCCCTTGCGGCCGAACTCATAGCTTCGGGGCAGTTGAGCAAGGAAAACGCGCACAACCTTCCCCACCGTCACATGCTGACAAGGGCTTTAGGCTCGGGTGAAATCCCTGAAATAGACACCGGTATCGTAGAGCTTGAAGAAGGCGTGCGTCTTCTTTTATGCTCCGACGGCTTATGGGATTATTTTGACGATGAGGAACTGCTTACAATATCCGGGGAGATCCCGGATGAGAAAACCCTCGGGCACCGCCTTATTGAACTGGCCCTTGAACGCGGGGGCAAGGATAATTGTACCCTGGTGATTACGCGCTTCAGGCTGCCGGATAATGAAAAGGAGGTTGAAGAATGATCTGTCCTGATTGTAGTGCCGAAAATCCCGAAACCAGCGTATATTGCGATGACTGCGGGGCTGTGCTTCAGCCTGACCGGGTTATTCCCGATGAGGAGGAACGGGATTCTTCCGAGCCGTTTGAGGAAGAAATCCCTTCTCTCATTGATGAAGGCGAAGAAGAATTCCAGGCTCCTGAAGGCGAGGAACCCTGTGAGGAGAAAGAGCCGGGAGATCTTGAGGGCAAAGGACAGCCCGTAGAGATCGAAGTGCCTGTAAAGATCGAAGCATCTGAAGAAATCGAAGAAGAGATTATAGAAGAAGATGTGGAAGAGGTGGGTCGCCCGGAGGTGTTGGAGAGAGACACAATCGGCTCTGAAGTGGTTCCTTATTTCCTGTCGGTGAAAACCGGCGGCAGGTATGAGCTTGCCGAACTACCGGCCCTGGTCGGGAGGAAAAGCCCTGCGGAAGCAATCGTGCCTGTAGTCGATCTGACAGGTGAGGATCCGGAGAATTACGTGTCCCGCAAGCACGGCCAGGTTACCGAAGAAAACGGCGAATATTTTTACGAGGATCTGAAAAGCAGCAACGGGAGCCTTATAAATAATACTTTCATAGAAGCGGGCGAGCTTCATCCCCTGAAGGACGGGGACCTCATCCGTATAGGCCGTACCGAGCTTTTGTTCCGCACCCGTGCTTAATTGCTTATGAATCAGGATTCGAAAAAAACCGACGAGAGGCTGTATCTTCTTGCCCTTTCGATGATCCCGGAGATCAGGGCGGACCTCATCCGCCGCCTGCTTGATCATTTCGGCTCGCCCGGGGCCGCATGGAAAGCGGACAGGAAGAGGCTGGAAGCGGTGCAGGGTCTCGGGCCGACAACGGTAGAATACCTGGTTTCCAAAAGGTCTTCGATAGATCCTGTGCCCGTATGGGAAGAGATGGAGAAAATGGGGATCAGGATGCTGACGCCGGAAGATCCCGATTATCCCCCCGGCCTCAAATCAATATATGATCCCCCTGTAACTCTTTTCGTAAAGGGCGGCATTTTGCCGGAAGACTCGATGGCCATAAGCATAGTGGGGTCAAGGAGAGCTTCGAATTACGGGTTGATGACCAGCAGGTGGCTGGCGGGGGAACTGGCGAGGGCCGGGCTTACCGTTATCAGCGGGATGGCGCGCGGCGTCGATTCTTATGCCCACCTGGGAGCGCTCGATGCCGGCGGCCGCACGCTGGCCGTCATGGGCTGCGGGCTTGATAAGATTTACCCGCCTGAAAACAGGAAGCTCAAGGAGAGGATCGAGGTGTCAGGTGCAAGCATTTCCGAATACCCGCCGGGGACTCCTCCCATGGCATGGCATTTTCCTGCCAGGAACAGGATCATAAGCGGGCTTTCGCTTGGCGTGATAATCACCGAGGCGGGGGAGAAGAGCGGCGCCCTTATCACCGCAGACCTCGCGCTCGAACAGGGGAAAGAAGTATTTGCAGTGCCCGGAAATATCAGGCAAAAAAATCATCGCGGCGCACACCGCCTGATAAAAGAAGGAGCCAAGCTTATCCAGGGGGTTGAAGACGTGCTGGAAGAACTCGGGATACCCCTTGTAAATGCGTCGGTTGACGGGAAAGACGGCAGACCTTCCATGGAACCCGACGAAGAAAAAATTTTCAAGTGCCTCGATTATGACGGGGTTCAGCTTGAATCGATTGTCGAGACGACAGGTCTTCCCGTCAGCCAAGTTTCCGCAATTTTGATGATGCTGGAAACCAGGAGGCTGGTCCAGCGGATGCCAGGAAACACTTACGTCAGGGCCGATTGAACCTCAATCATAAATTTGGTATAAATTACCGAAGTTTCGGGGATACGGGAAGGAATCCTTAATTCCGCATCAAATAAGGGGGGAATTTGTCTTGTAATAAACCCGAGTGTAATAAATCCGAGGGGGATAGTAAATGAAACGCCTTATAATAGTGGAGTCGCCTGCAAAGGCCCGTACGATACAACGGTTCGTAGATAAGTCGTTCTCCGTCAAGGCCACGATGGGGCACGTGAGGGATCTGCCCAAAAGCAAGCTCGGGGTCGATATCGAAAATAATTTCCAGCCCGAGTACGTGAGGATCAAGGGCAAGCAGAAAGTGGTAAACGAGCTGAAGAAAGAGGCACAGACCTGTGAAAGCGTTTACCTCGCATCCGACCCCGACCGTGAAGGCGAAGCTATAGCCTGGCACCTTGCGGAGCTTATCGGAACGGATAACACTCACCGGATAGAGCTTCATGAAATTACGAAGAAAGCCGTTTTAAGCGCGCTTGACCATCCCGAGCCGATAAATATGAACATGGTCAATGCCCAGCAGGCCCGCCGCGTGCTCGACCGTCTTGTCGGCTACAAGCTCAGCCCTCTTCTCTGGAAAAAAGTTACCAGGGGGCTTTCCGCAGGCCGTGTCCAGTCGGTCGCCGTCAGGATTATATGCGAGAGGGAGCGCGAAATCCAGGCGTTCAAGCCTGAAGAATATTGGAAGCTGACATCGGTACTGGAAAAGAAAGATAAATCCGCCCAGGTAAAATCTCTTCTGATAGAATATAGCGGGGAGAAAATCAAGCCCGGCAACGGGGAGGAGATGGATGTAATACTGTCCCGCCTGGAAGGCGGAGCCTGGAAAGTTGTAAACGTTGGGAGGAAAGAGCAGCAGAGGAAGCCACCCCCGCCTTTCATAACAAGCACATTACAGCAGGAAGCATCCAGGAGGCTTTATTTCCGTGTCTCCAGGACGATGCAGATAGCCCAGCAGCTTTATGAGGGAGTCGATATCGGCAGCGAAGGCACGGTGGGCCTGATTACTTATATGAGAACCGATTCCACCCGGGTTTCCCAGGCGGCAAAGGCCGAGGCGCAAGAATTCGTGCGGCGGGAATTCGGCCCCGAAGCGGCAACAGAAGGACCGTTTGTCAAGAAACGCCCCAATGTCCAGGACGCGCATGAAGCCATACGTCCGACTTCCGTATTCAGAACGCCCGATGCCGTGAAGTCTTACCTGTCCTCGGAACAGTTCCGCCTTTACAAGCTTATATGGTCGCGTTTCGTAGCTGGCTATATGCAGCCTATCGTCATGGATATCGTTACCGCGGATATCGATTGTAACGATTACCGTTTCCGCGCCACGGGAAGCACCGTTAAATCCCCCGGTTTCACAGTCCTTTACGGGGATGTAAAAAACGGCAACAATAAAGATAACAACAATAAAGACGAGGAAGAAAAGAACACCATGCTCCCGCCGCTGGAAGCAGGCGAGCCTCTGGATCTTCTGGAACTCATACCGGAACAGCTGTTTACACAGCCCCCGCCGAGATATAACGAAGCAAGCCTTATCAAGATCCTGGAAGAGAAGGGCATAGGCAGGCCGAGCACGTATGCGCCCATTGTCAGCACGATTCAAAAGAGAGAATACGTAGAGCTGAAAGAAAAGCGTTTTTACCCGACGAAACTGGGCTTTATCGTAACCGAGATACTGGAAAAGCATTTCCCCGACATAGTCGATGTGGAATTTACCGCCCAGATGGAAGGGCTGCTCGACGGCGTTGAAGAAGGGAAAACCGAATGGACAGGGATAATCGGAGATTTTTATTTCCCGTTTGAAAAAGAACTTGCCAGGGCGGAGAACGAGGTTGTACGGGTTGAGATGGAGCCTGAAGTATCCGAGAAAGTATGCCCGAATTGCGGGCGCAATCTTGTAGTGCGCAAAAGCAGGTTCGGCAAATTCCTGGGATGCCCCGGCTTCCCCGATTGTAAGTTTACCATGCCGCTCCTTGAGGAGATAGGCTTGCCCTGCCCTAACGAGGGCTGTTCAGGCACTGTCGTGGTTAAGAATTCCAGGAGAGGGAAATTTTACGGTTGTAGCAGGTATCCTGAATGTGATTTCGTGTCATGGTACAGGCCCACCGATAAACGTTGTGAGAAATGCAGTTCGATAATGGTGCTGAAGTTCACTCGTGACGGGAAGGCTTACATGACCTGCAGCAACAGGAATTGCCCGGAGCCTCCTCCCCCGAAGGGCGAGAAGGCCGCCGCCAAAAAGACAAAAAGCAAAGCCCCTGCGAAGAAATCGAAAAAGACGACCGGAAAGAAGACGACTGCCGGAAAAAAGAAAACGGCCGTAAAAAAAACCGGCACAAAAAAAGCGGCTAAAAAATCAAAACCGGCGGAAGAAACAGAAGGCTGAAACTTGGCCGCGGCTTGAAAATACATTTGAACGACAGCGGGAAAGCGCCGCTGCCGAGGGCTTGAGATGTCCGAAAGAGATCAATGCGTCCCATGTTCCGGGTTTCCATGTCCCGGCACGGTTACGGTTGTAGGCGCGGGACTTGCCGGCAGTGAGGCTGCATTTACCGCGGCAAAGTTGGGCTGCCATGTCGATTTATGGGAGATGCGCCCGGATGTTATGACCCCCGCACACCATACGGGAGACCCCGCGGAGCTTGTCTGCAGCAATTCCCTGGGGAACGACGATCCCCAAAAAGCGGCGGGCATTTTGAAGGCCGAATTAAGAAGGGTAGGGAGCCTGTTAATACAGGCGGCGGATGCTACAAGGGTCCCTGCCGGCCAGGCGCTTGCCGTTGACCGTAAAAAGTTTTCTCAACATGTCGGAAGGGAGCTTGAGGGCAACCCCCTTATTTCATGGCATAAAGGCGAAGTTACGGATATAGATACGGGTAAACCTACAGTGCTTGCAACCGGCCCTTTGACGTCGAACCGGCTCGCGCAGAAAATCAGGGAGCTTATCGGGGACGACTTCCTTTACTTCTTCGATGCGGCAAGCCCTATAGTTACGGCCGAATCCCTCGATTTAGAAATAATTTATGCAGCAAGCAGGAGGATGCCCGGCCGGGATGATTACCTCAACTGTCCTCTCGACAGGGACGAGTATCTCAGGTTCCGCGAGGAACTGATCAAAGCGGAGCCTGCACCGGTGAAGGATTTCGAGCGGGGGCGGTTTTACGAGGGGTGCCTGCCCATAGAAGAGCTTGCGCTGAGAGGCGTCGATACGATGCGCTTCGGGCCCTTGAAGCCTGTCGGCCTGCCGGATCCACGGACAGGGCGCGAGCCTCACGCCGTGGTCCAGTTGAGGAGAGAGGACAGGGAAGGAAGCCTTTACAGCATGGTGGGGTTCCAGACCCGTTTGAAATGGGGCGAGCAGAAAAGGGTTTTCAGCATGATCCCGGGGCTTGGAGGAGCCGGGTTCGTGCGTTACGGGGTAATGCACCGCAATATTTATGTGAACGCACCGCTCTGCCTCAGGCCGACGCTTCAATTGAAGAAGTTCCCGAACGTCCTCCTTGCAGGCCAGGTAACCGGCGTTGAAGGATACGTGGAGTGTATTGCCACAGGCTGGCTTGCGGGTCTTAACGCATCTCTTATCGGAAAAGGGATGGAGCCTCTGGAGCTTCCCACGGAGTGTGCGCTGGGAGCGCTGCCCGCATCTATTACCGCCGGGAACCCGAAAAATTTTCAGCCTGTCAATATTAACCTGGGGCTTTTGCTGGCCGGGGTGGAAAAGGTAAAGGATAAAAGACGGAGAAATAAAGAGATCTCTCAAAGGTCAGCGGAAAGCCTGGAGAAATTCATCGCGGAGAACGGAAAATGCTTCATGCAACAACCATCCTGGCGGTAAAACACAAAGGCCGGGTAGCAATGGCGGGCGACGGGCAGGTTACTTTCGACAAGACCATAGTCAAGCATACCGCCAAAAAGATCCGGCGGATGTTTCAGGGCAAGGTGCTGGGAGGATTTGCAGGCTCCGCCGCCGACGGCCTCACCCTTTATGAAAAGTTCGAGGCGAAGCTGGAGGAATACAGCGGCAACCTTGTACGCGCCGCGGTGGAACTTGCCAAGGACTGGAGGAGCGACAAGGTGCTGCGGAAGCTTGAAGCTATGATGGTAATTGCGGATGCCGACCATCTCTTCATCGTATCCGGCGCAGGGGATGTCATAGAGCCGGACGACGGCATAGCCGCAATAGGCAGCGGCGCTCCTTATGCCCAGGCGGCGGCAAAGGCGCTTACCCGTCATTCCGAACTTTCCGCAGAGGAGATCGTGGAAGAATCTTTGCATATCGCGGCTTCCATCTGTGTCTTTACAAATGATCATATCGAAAAAGAAATTGTTTGAACGATACTTCCACATGGAGGTAGATAGTGCTCTTTAGAAAAAAGTTCGCCGACAAAGTGGGGATGGCAGTCCTACTGACCGCCATAATACCGATCCTTATTTTCATATTCTTCATTTATTTCCAGTCCCGTGCCGCCGCAGATCAGTCTATAACCGCGCTGGGAGACGAACTGACAACGGCGGAGCAGAGCGTTGCCGCGTTCAGGCAGGAGCTTGACCTGGCCGGTAACGGGCTTGCCGCAGCCCTCCCGGGAATTTCTCCTTTTGACAGGGAGGCGCTTGCAAGGTACCTGGAAAAAGAAAAAAAGCTGCAGAAGATTTGTTTTTATGACAATAAGGCCGGAATGCTTATCCGGGCGGGCGATGAGAAGTTCAAGCCGGACGAGATGCGCCTCGTATGGAACAGGGCTTCCGATGAGCTTCTATGGGCCCCGGCAAAATTGAAAGACGGGAAAACTTACATCCAGGTTTCCATCAAGCGAAAACCCGGGTTCAATGCCAAAAAATACCCGGGGGGCTACTGGGTCGGGGAGCTTGATATTTCAGATCTTATATCGGGGATGCAGTCGGGTCTTAAGGATGTTAAAGGCAACGCCTACCTTGTAAACGCCGTGGGCGAAGTGATCCTGCCGTTTATTAACCCGGGGACAGGCATTCCCGTGTTCGCATCGGGAGAGCGCATTACCCTTTCCAGGGGCGAGAGTGTAAAGGTTGAATCGAGCAACGGGAAAACGTTCATGCGCATATTGCTCCCCGTGAAAGGGACGGGGATGTACCTGGTGTATGAGAGGCCCGCTTCTTCATACATAGCGTCGCTTATCCGCATGGCTGTAACTCCGGCGGTTCTTTTAATAATCGCGTTAATCATAGTCGTCATCCTGGCCTCTGTAATTGCCAGGAACATGGCTGCTCCCCTGGAGCAGCTTGCAAAGAGCGCGGCCGATATAGCCGCTGGAAATTATGACAGGCAACTGCCGGTAAAAGAAGGCGGGGACGAACTTGATCACCTGGCGTTTTTGATCGAGAAGATGCGCCAGTCGCTGAAATCCGCATCCGATGAAAACATAGCACTCATGCAGCGCGGCCAGAACCTGCTGGAGATGAGGATAGGGGAGCTGGAATCGGTACACTCTATTTCGGAAACATTTACGGGCACACTGGACGCCAGGAAGATCCCGCGTCAGGTGACGGGTATAGTCAGAGACCTCTTCGCGCCCGACCTCCTCACTGTTTATGTAAGGTCGGGAGACGAAGGCTTCATTCTTGCCGATTCCATCGGGCTTTCTCCCACCGATGCCGATAAGGCCAGGATATTGTCGATGCCGGGAAGGCGCAATATCCTGTTCCCTCTTATCAACGACAAAAAGCCCCAGTTGATCAACGAGCCTGTAACCAACCTATTTTTGCGCGAAAGGCTCCCGCTGAGGACGATAATAACTTATTATGCCGTCCCGCTTGTTTCACACAAAGAAACGGTCGGGTTCATGGAAATAGGCATGGGCGAAAACCGGCAGATCCCTGAAAACCAGCTCAACCTGCTGGCCATGCTCGGCAGGGAGGCCGGGGTCGCAATAGCAAACGCCCGCCTCTACGAAGGCATTGTCGATGATAAAGTAAAAATTTCTCTTGTCCTATCCTCAATAGGGGAAGGAGTCTTTACAATAGACGAGCACCAGATTATCCGCTCTTTCAACAGGGCCGCGGAAAGGATCATGGAAATAAAAGAGGACGAGGTTGTCGGGCAGTTCTGCTACAAGGTTTTCTCAGGCAAATCCCAGGACGGCAGGATGATATGTGCCAAGGATCTTTGCCCGGCCTTCAGAACAACACAACCGGAGCCTTTCGAGATGATGGTCAAGACCAGGATGGGGACGGAGAAAGTCCTTCACTGTACGCCTGCTCCTTTCAGGGGAGAGGGTAGGGGCATGGTTATTATTTTCCGTGACATATCCAGGGACCGCGAAGTTGAGGAGTTGAAATCAAGGTTTATTTCAAGCCTGACTTCCGAACTGAAAACTCCGATAACTTCCGTAAGGGGCGCCATTGCAGGTCTCAAACATCCCAGGGCGGCCCAGGACCAGGAAAAGTTAGCCATGTTTGTAAAGACAATCGGGGAGGAAACCGAGAGGCTGAACAGAATGCTCGGCGACCTCATGGAAGTCTCCCGGCTTGAATCCGAGTCGCTTACGCCCGAGCCTAAGCCCACCCACATAGAAAAGATCGTAGAAGATATTGTCGCCGTTTTCAGGGCTGAAGACGAACATCACGATTACCGCGTGGTCGTCGATTGTAGCAGCCAGGGCATGGCGGACAAGCCCCAGGTTGAATTTGTCGTATCGCATCTCGTGAGAAACGCCGCACACTTTACGCCGTCCGGCGGCACTATAACCCTGGAGGTCAAGGAAGATCCCCAGGAGATAATTACCAACATCTATGACGAAGGGCCGGGGATAAAAGACCCGGCCAGGAAAGAAATCCTGAACCTGCTGCAGGCGGACAAAAACGACAGGAAGACGGCCCCGGGGACAGGTATGGGATTATTCCTCGCCCGTAAAATCATCGAGGCTCACGGCGGCAGGATCTGGGCCAGTGTAGGACAGAGCGGCGGAGCCTGTTTCTCCTTCTCTCTCCCGAAGGCCGGTTTGTTCCGGGGGGTGTAATGGCAGGCGTTATCATGGTGGTTGAAGACGAAAAGACGTTCGGCGAATTTCTGGCCAGGTACCTGAACATGTTCGGGTATTCCGTCATAATCGCCGGTAACGGCAAGGAAGCCCTTGGATATCCTTGAGGGAAAAAAAGTTGACCTGATAATTTCCGATATAAATATGCCCGAGATGGACGGCGTCCAGCTTTACCTGAAATTGAAAGAGCGTGAAGATTTGAAATCGGTTCCCGTCGTTATGCTTACATCAAGGGGCGAAATTGAAGATATAAGGTACGCCTCTCTTCTCGGCATGGACAGGTACCTTGCGAAACCGTTCGACCCTGAAGAGTTGAGGAGCATGCTGGAGGAGATACTGGGACCATGACCCCGATGTTCGATCAGTTTTTCGGGATAAAGAAGCAGAATCCCGATTGTATTCTCTTATTCCGCGTCGGCGATTTTTACGAGACTTACGGCGAGGACGCCGAAACGGCCGCCAGGGAATTGAACATACTCCTGACATCGAAGGAAGCAGGTAAAAGTAACAAGATCGCGATGGCCGGCGTCCCTCATCACAGCGTTGCGCCTTACATAAGGACGCTGGTCCAGAAAGGCTTCAAGGTAGCAATATGCGACCAGGTGGAAGATCCCAAAAAAGCAAAGGGCCTTGTCAAAAGAGAAGTAACGAGGATAATTACACCGGGGACGGTGCTTGACGACGACCTGCTTGACGAGAGCGCCAATAACTTCATAATGGCGATAACGGTCAGCGAGGAGAAACCCTCCGGCGGTGAGTTTTCACTTGTAGAAGAAAAAAATATTTTCAGCGCCGGGATAGCGGCGGCGGATCTTTCCACCGGCGAGTTCTATACCACCGCTTTAGTTGTTGAAAGCGCCGTGAGGCTCATGGAAGAAGTCCGCAGGTTCGACCCGTCCGAAATTTTGCTTGTCAACACGGCCGATGACATGGACGGTCTGGCCGGTATCCTGGGGGAAAGGGGAACCCCCGTCCGGAAGCTTTCGCCGCGGGAGCTTCTGTCATGCGAGGATATTATAAAAAAGACGTTCGGCCTGCCCAGTCTCCTGGGGAATGCCGTATCCAGGGAGCCTGAAGCGATAAGGGCATCCGGCAGCCTTCTATTTTATCTCCGGGAAGTTTTGAAAAACAGGGAGCTTTCTTTCGGGCGGCTCTGCACATACACCCCGTCGGAATATATGGTTATCGACGCCACTACCATGAGGAACCTTGAGATTTTCAAGACACAGCTTACCGCGTCAAGGGAAGGGAGCCTCCTCTGGGCGCTTGACAACACCGATACACCGATGGGGGCGAGGATGCTGAGGCGTTTCCTGGAGCGGCCTTTGACATCGATCGACGAGATCAACTCCAGGCTCGATTCCGTCGAGGAGCTGATAAACACATACAACCTGCTCACCCGCCTGAAGGATGAACTGAAGAAGATACGGGATGTCGAGCGGATCTTTTCCCGCATAGCTTACGGTACGGCCAACGCAAGGGATCTCCGGCAGCTTGCCGATTCTCTCGTCCCGCTCGTGCAGGTGCGCGAGAGTGCGGACCTCCTTTTATCCCGGCACCTGAAGGGGCTTGCAGGAAATATAGATCCCGTGGAAGACCTGAGGGACCTGCTTCTGAAAGCAGTCGAGGACAACCCGCCGGTAACGATAAAAGAAGGCGGGATGTTCAGGAAAGGCTATAACGCGGAGCTTGACGAACTTCGGGAAATTCGCGGCAATGCGAAGCGTGGCATTGCGGAGATTGAAAAAAAAGAAAAAGAAAGAACCGGGATAAAGTCGCTGAAAATAGGCTTCAACAAAGTGTTCGGCTATTATGTCGAAGTAACCAGGCCCAACCTCTCGCTTGTTCCCGGCGACTACATCAGGAAGCAGACGACGGTTAACGCCGAGAGGTTCATCTGCCCGGAGTTGAAAGAGTACGAATCGAAAGTCCTTTCTGCGGACGAAAGGATCAAAGACCTGGAGTACGAGCTTTTCCAGGAGATGAGGGATAAGGTTTCCACGTACAAGGACAGGATCATGGGGACATGTGAAGCCCTTGCGGAGCTTGATGTTTTATGCGGGTTCGGGAACCTCGCCGTCAGGCACAGGTACGTGCGCCCGCTGCTTACGGGCGACCACATGGTCGAGATCAGGGAAGGGCGCCATCCCGTGGTGGAGAGGATGGTGGTTACAGGGTTCGTTCCAAACGATATTTTCATGGACGACGAAACCCGTTATCTGGTGGTTACAGGTCCCAACATGTCGGGCAAATCCACATATCTGCGTCAGGCCGCGCTCATCTGCATCATGGCACAGATCGGGAGCTTCGTTCCTGCGGACAGCGCGACGCTGGGGATAATGGACAGGGTGTTCACGCGCGTGGGCGCATCGGATGATCTCCACCTGGGCCAGAGTACATTCATGGTGGAGATGCAGGAAACTGCGAATATTATAAACAGCGCGACGCCGCAAAGCCTTGTCATACTTGACGAAGTGGGGAGGGGCACCAGCACTTTTGACGGAATGTCCCTGGCATGGGCCGTAACCGAATTCATCTGTGAAAAAGTCAGGGCAAAAACCATATTCGCGACGCATTTCCACGAGCTTACCCAGCTTGCAAAACGATATCCCCAGATCAAAAATCTCCGCGTTACCGTGAGGGAAGAAGGCGGGGACGTGGTATTCCTTCATAAGATGGTGCCGGGCGGCGCAGACCGTTCTTACGGCCTTTACGTGGCAAAGCTCGCCGGCATCCCGCAGGAGGTTATCGACAGGGCATCCGAGATCCTGGAGAAACTGGAGCAGGAGAAAAAGGTTGGAAAGAAGATCCCAGGGCCTGAGGCAGTCCAGATGGGCCTGTTCAGGAAAAATGACAGCCCGGTCATTGACGAATTGAAAAAAGTCAACCTGATGGAAATAAGCCCCCTCCAGGCTTTGAACCTTTTGCACGAATGGCAAAAGCAGCTCCTGGACTGATGAGTTATTTGATCCCTTTCATATACGTCATCCTGGCCGCCGTCTTATTCGGTGCAAGCGCGCCGGTGGCAAAGCTTTTTTTAACCGAAGTAAAGCCGCTGCCGATGGCGGCGTTCCTTTATCTCGGCAGCGGGACAGGGCTTATTATTTTTAAAATTATTTCAAAAATTGCCGGGCGCAAAAAAAATACGGAAGCAAGTTTAAGGAAAAAGGACATCCCGTTTCTTATCGGCGCAATAGTTGCCGGGGGGATAGCCGGGCCGGTCCTTTTAATGATGGGCCTTCGCGTTACCCCCGCCTCTACCGCTTCGCTGCTATTAAATATGGAAGCCGTGGCTACCGCATTAATAGCAGCCGCCCTGTTCCGCGAAGCGGTGGGACGCCGCGTATGGGCTGCGGTCGGGATTATTACGGCTTCTTCGATAATTCTTACGCTCGATATTAACGGCGGCTGGGGTTTTGCGCCGGGGGCGCTGGCAATTATCGGCGCCTGTATCCTGTGGGGACTGGATAATAATTTGACCGGTTGTATTTCTTCGCGAGACCCTGTCCAGGTTGTATTGACAAAGGGGATATTTGCGGGGACTTTTTCCCTCCTGCTGGCGTTTTGTTTTAAAGACCCGATCCCGTCGGCGTCAGTCGTAGCAGGGATCATGATTTTAGGATTTTTTTCCTACGGACTGAGTATTGTGTTCTTTGTTTTAGCCATGCGTCATATCGGGGCCGCAAGGGTCGGCGCATTGTTCGGGACGGCTCCTTTCATAGGCGCGATCTTATCTTTTATTATTTTCAGAAACACCCCGGACATTTTTTTCTTGATAGCCATGCCGTTTATGGTTATAGGAGCGGTTCTGTTGCTCACGGAAAAACATTCGCACAATCATGTTCATACCGCCTGTTTTCACGATCACGGGCACAACCATGACGACAGCCATCATGAACATGAACACCCGGACGAAGATATTCCGATTGATAGTTATCACTCCCATTCTCATTCGCATGAAATATTTTCCCATGAACATTCTCATTTGCCGGATCTACACCACCGGCACGAACATGATTAAGTTGTCGGTCTTCCCGGGCCCGTCTCATGCAGGTTATAAAGCCGACGCAGAGAAATAAAGCATATTCTTTAATGCAGGTGATTATATGAGAATGCTTATGCTTGTCTACGAGACCGCCGTCGATCCCGATGTAGTCAAAATTCTTGATGAACTGGGGGTTCCCGGATATACCAAGATGTCAGGCGTAACGGGCATGGGAAAAACGGGCAGGCGAAACGCGACGCCCGTATGGCCGGGGAGTTGTACTATATGTTATACCGCTGTGCCGGAAGACAAGGTTAAATCTATACTTGAAAGGCTTGAGATACTGAAGGCAAGCTACCCGGTAAAGCCGGGGCTGAAAGCCTTCGCCCTGCTTGCGGACGAATTGATTTGATGTAACGCAGGTCTGTCGGGTATAGTGCCGGTAAGTTTTAATTCCGCCGGAAGGCCGATCGGATTTATTTAACGGAAGCGTTTTTTAAACCGGGTAACCGATATGAATTTTGATTCGCTGATAATAAACGCCCTCACAAATGAGCTTGATGATTTGCTGAGAGATGCCAGGGCTCAAAAAATCAGGCAGACTTCCCCGCTTGTCTTTACAATAAGGTGGCATAAATACGGCAAGACCATGTATATGCTGGTATCGCTTTTGCCCCAGTTAAGAGCATGTGTTTTTTGCGGCAGGATGGAAGGCACCGGCCTTGACGCAGGCGGCTTCGTAATGCTTCTCAGGAAATATATCGAAAACAGCCCCGTGCTTTCGGTTTCATCTTTGCCGGGTGAAAAAATAATCCGGTTCAAATTCCCCGGCGGTATTTCTCTTGTCATAGAGCTTGCCGGGCCCCGTTGTGATGCCCTGCTGGTGCATGAGGACAGGGTTCTGGGGAGCCTGCGAGGGAGACTTTCACCTCACGATTTGTATTCGCCTCCTGAGGCAAAGAATAAGATAAACCCGTTTACGGCTGCGCACGGCGATTTGACGGCCGCTTGCCCAGGCAACGATCTCACGCTGGAGGAATGTTTCCTCAAGGTTTTCTACGGCATATCGAAGGAGCACCTGGCAGTTGTTATGGCCGAGTCGGGACTTGATCCCGAAGGCAGGGCCGGTGAAAAAAATCTTGCAGTCTTAATTGATGCTGTCGGAAAAGTGGAGGACAGGATCAGGAATAAGGATTACCGGCCGTGCTTATGCGGCAGGTCTTTCTGCCTGTGGCCCCTTCCCGGTTTTCAAGCCGCCGGGGATAAATGTTACAATTCCGTTTCCGGTATGCTGGAGGAAACTGTCGGCCTGAAATTCGACGAAATAGTTTTGAAAACGCGGAAGGAAGCGCTTTTAAATACCGTCAACAAGAAAATAGGACAGGCGAAAAGGAAGCTTGAAAAGCAAAATAAAGACTTGGCGTTTGCCGAAAAGTGTGAAGAATACAGGCGCCGCGCAGATCTTGTCCTGGCCCATCTCCATCTTGTCAAAAGGGGGATTGAAAAGATAACGCTGCCGGATCTTTTTTCCCAAGACGGTACAACTGTCGATATCCCGCTTGACAGGACGAAAAGCCCCCAGGAAAACGCACAACATTATTATTCCCTTTATAAAAAAGGGAAGCGTACTTTCGACGCCCTCATGCCGTATTTAAAAGCAACGGAGAAAGATCTCGCACACCTTGAATCCCTGGCGATGCACATCGAGACGGCGGATACCATTGACGATCTGGAGTACAACGAAGCCGAGCTTGAAAAGCCCTCCGGCAAAAAGCAGAAAGAGGGATCGAAGAAAAAAGATTCGAAACAGCCGGGCTATCGCACATTCGATTTCAAAGGCTACAGGATCCTTGCAGGCAAAAGCCCCCGTGCAAATACCGAGCTTTCCATGCGGACAGCATCGCCACATGATCTGTGGTTTCATGCCAGGGGGACGGCGGGCGCGCATGTTATATTAAGGCTCCCTGGCGAAAAGCATGTCGTGCCCGGGGATGTGATCGAGGCGGCGGCAAGCATTGCGGCATATTATTCGAAAGCCAGGAATTCGGGCCTTATCGAAGTTGATTATACAAGGGCGGGGAATCTGAAAAAGCCTCCGGGGACGGCACCAGGCTATGTTACTTATCACGGGGAAAAAACGGCAAGGGTGCCGCCGGCTCTGCCGGGCACGGAAAAAGATCAGGCCATGCCGTAAAAGAACCTGGCTAACAAGAAAACCATCGAATTCCACATGGCATGAGTTATAATCGCAACCCAAAGGCTGCCCGTCCTGTCATACAGGTATCCCAGGAGGACGCCTATGCCTATTATAGGCAGGATGCCCGCCGGGTCGGCATGCATTAAAGAAAAAATCACCGCCGATAATAATATGGCGGGCCATCTCCCCCATGCGCTCCTTATCGAGCCGAGCAAAAATCCCCTGAACAGGAATTCTTCGAATGCAGGCGCAAGAACCCCGACAAGAATAAAGAGAAAAACCATCTCGTAAGTATTCATGTTCGTGATAACCTGCTCCAGGATAGGGTTTGTCGATACGTTGGGCGCCTTCGCTATGTAAAGGTTGACGAGCGACAGGGACGCCACGGTGAAAATAGCGCATATAAATCCTATCGGCCCCAGGAAAAGGCTTTTGGGATGCATGAGGCCTATTCCCAGTTCTTTGATTTTTCCGCCGTAAGCCCTGACGAAATATAAAACTATCGATATCAGCAGGATTGAAACAGGTATGTAAGCGATGAGCAAAGTAATCAGAAGGGAGGACGAGACTACATAATTAACAAGCTCGAAAAGCCAGTTCCGCAGGAAAAAAATTACAAGGAACACCCCCCATGCATCGATGAGCGGCCACTGGGGGGCGGTAAACGTTCCGCCAAGCCATTTTGTAAGCAGGGGGAGAAGTATGACCCCCAAAAGGCCCAGGAAAAATCCAAGGAACAAAAGCATGCCGAGCAATGCAAGGTTTATAAAAAATTTGTATGCTTCCTTCCTTTCGGCGTCTTTCAAAGCGGCAAGCCCGCTTTTATCGCCTGCCGCGGCAAGGACCATCTCCATGCCCGTGTCCCGGAACCAGCCGTTGTAATTCATGCCGATAATATTTTTAGCATCTTCCGGTTTCATCCCGTCGGGGAGCCTGCCTGTCTGAATTAAAGGCAGCATCAATTTTCTGCATTCAGGTTTTTCTTTTATAACCGGTTCTTCATTCAATGCGGCGGCGGCCTCCTGCTTATTGCCCAGCTCGTTTTCAAGGATTGCCAGGCGGCAGAAGTAGCCGGCCCCTGCTTTTCCGATATCCTGATTTTTATAAATTGTAAGGGCGATTTGAATGATTTTTGAATGCAGGTCCCCGGCCCGGTCTTGAGATTTATTCGTCACTTTTTTCGGCGGGGATGCGGCCTGTGTATCCAGAGCTTTATTCTCCCGGACTTCTTCCAGTTCTTTATCCAGCATGCCGCTCAGGACTGTTGTTAAGGTTTTTTTAAGCTCAGGGTCTTCTATTGAATCCGGGAGGTTGCTGAACCTTAAGTATATGTCGGTTGCGAGGATTACACGGTCCTGTGTAATTTTTCCGACCTCCCCGAATGCCGGCATGAACCTTGCTATTATCGTATAAATCCAGATAATTGTGATTATGAAGATTAAGATGTTTTTTATCAGCCTGTAATGCGGGATTTTGCTTAACTGCATCTGCCTTATCCTTTGCTTTGCCTGAACTTATATATGCCTGTTTCTATATGCGGCTTTTGTGTACTTCTTTTTCCAGCACCATCATATTTACCTTTTTTGTAAAGTTGTTAAAAATAAAAACCAGCCTCATCCTGCCCGCGACATTTTTCAATTCGTACAGGTAATAAAATGCGGCTTCCCCGTTGATCTCCGTATCACCACTCTCATCAGGCGTCCCGTATAACCGTTTAACCTTACGGGACGAATCGCCCAGTCCAATCCCTTTAATCGTCCGGACTTCGGGATCTTCGCCTTTCACCGCTATGGAACTCACCGTATAATCCCGCCCGATCTTGACGATACAAACGGAATCGAAGCCGAACCTGTCCCGGTATATATATACGTCGTAATCGTCTTCGTACCTTGTCTCGGAAGGCTCGCCGAGCTTGTTCAGCGCTTCCGCAGCGTTCTGGCCGGGATTTATCCCCCATATATTTTCAGGGGTTGATAATCCGAAAGGCAGCGGGATGGACAGGAACAAAAAAATGATGACGGTTAAAAAACCGGATTTCTTATCATTCATTGGTCGTACTTGATAGTATATTTTTTTGAGATCATGTATTCAAATATTCCCTGCTCTCCTTTTTCTCTTTCAAGCTCGTGAAACATCGTAAAAGCTTTCTGGTAGCCGGGATACAGCCACCCGGATATGGATACGGCGTAATGGTAGTATCCTTTTTTAATGCAGAGCTTGTAAGAGATCCATGTGGCGAAGGATTCCTGGGCGTAAATATTGTTTCTTTTAGGACTGTGCTGGAAAACCCACATGTGCCCCATCTCATGAGCCATGACGCCGAACGCTTCGGCAACTTCCAGCCCCTGAAGCACGTACAACTTCCCGGATACCGAGGCCATGCCAAGCGGGCCGTTCATCGTCTTGTAGTCATCCCTTTTTACGAAGACGAGTTGTATTGGTTTTTCGAGTTTCATCCCGTAATATTCATCGAACATATCTTTTACTTCTTCCATTAATTTTTCGGCATGTTCTTCAGTATCCATGAGCTCTGTTTCGCCATTGGCCCAGTTGATTTCAGGGTTGTCAGGCATCTTGTCGATGCCCGATGTGGTTAACCCGCCCGGAATTTTATGAGCCACTATGTTGCCCCATTCGCTTTCGGTTTTCGCCTCATCGCCTGTCTCTACCGGATTTTGCTCCGTGCCCGCTTTCCTGTTAATGGCCGCGTCACCAGGTACAGGAGCAGGCCGGTAGTTTGGTGCCGCAGGCCCGGGGTTTCCTTTTGCCGTGGGTATGTAATCGGGGATGGGCGCTACGCCGGACGCCCCGGATTGATAGCCTGTATTATTAGAAGCATCAGCCGTATAATTCTCCTGACCGGTATTTGATCCGCCGGGAGAATTCGAACCCGGGCCGGGAATTTCTTGTCCATACCCCGGCTCACTGTAGGTGACAGGCATCCGGGCCGCAGTTTCCTTATAAGAAGGCTCCGGTGCTTCTTCGCTTAAAGCAGGCCGGGAAAGCTCATCGTTGTTCGGGTTGATGTCGCCGGATGCGATTTCCGAAGATGTCGAAACAATGTTGAACCTGCGCCAGCCGTCATCGGGGACTATATCCTTCCGGCCCGTACTGAAAGCCGATCCTTTGCGTATGATGGTATTTAATTCGCCGCCCTTCAGAAGTTCTGTTTCGTTGTTGCCAGGCCCGCCGTAAGCCAGGGCCGCATCACCGCCCCTGGGAGCGACTTCTATTTTGTCGGGCTTGATCCATATTTCGGTTACAGGCGAAGACGAGGTTATCTTACCCCCGAGTATTTCAACCTCACAGTCGCCGTTCTGCATGTTTTCAATCCACAGCCTGCCGGAGATCAGGGATAATTTCAAGACGGGTTTATCAATGTCCGGTTTGTATGATAAAAATTCCAATTGAGTTTCTTTGCCGAGCCTCAGGTAAAAGTCATTCCCCAGCGCAAGCACCGTAAGCAATGCGCTCCCTGATGTGACGCGCTCCGTAGGAGGGAAAGCATGCTTTAGCAAATTTACATAACAGTCGTGTTTCTTATCCCATACCTTCACGGGAGCCTGGTAATACAATACCCTGACGTCGCCCTGATTCAGCCGCACTTTGTTATTCATTTGAATCCCGGTGAAAACAAGTGCGGCGATGACGACAAAAAACAAAACTATAATCAAGAATAAATTTTTACGTATCATTTGCATATTATTATCAAGAACCGAATTATTCTTAATTATAATTATACCTTATCGGGTATCAATGCTCAAGGAATGATCCGATTACCGGCGGCGCTGACCGTTAAAAACATTGTCCTGGCCTGTCGGGAACTTTTCCATCTTTTCATCGCGGCGCTGATGTTTCCCGGCGGTTTTTAAGCCCGGCGAAAACCTTCAGGAACAAAATTTCCGATAAAGTCAAGTGTTTTACAATTAATAATTTAAAGAAAAAACTTGACTAACATATAATCCCTTCCTATAATAGAGTAAGATTTTTCCCTGATTATTTAAAGAAAAAAGAGAATGGCCGTCTTACAGGCGGCGATTTCTCTCTAAGAGGAGGATGAGGGGTTTGTTGAAGCTCCACACGGAGATATTCACCAGGGCTCGTAGAGAACCCGATGAGGAATTGGTTCAGCAAGCCAAAAGAGGAGACGAAGTTGCAACGGAATTCATCATAAACAAGTATAAGAACTTCGTACGAGTCAAAGCCAAGTCATACTTCCTTGTCGGCGCTGACAGGGAAGACATAATCCAGGAAGGCATGATCGGTCTTTTCAAGGCCATAAGGGACTTCCGTCCCGACAAGCTTTCTTCATTTCGCGCCTTTGCCGAGCTCTGCATTACCAGGCAGATAATCACCGCCATTAAAACCGCGACAAGGCAGAAGCATATCCCGCTGAACTCATACATCTCGCTTAACAAGCCGGTGTATGACGACGATTCCGAACGCACAATGCTGGACGTCTTATCCGGCACCAAGATCATGGACCCCGAACAGGTATTCATCGACCATGAGCTTTCGGACGATCTCCGGGACAAGATAAAAGAAAACCTAAGCGAGCTTGAATCGCAGGTACTGGTGGCTTACCTTGAAGGCGAATCTTACCAGGAGATGGCAAAGAAGCTCGACAGGCATGTCAAATCGATAGACAATGCATTACAACGGGTAAAAAGGAAGATCGAGAAAACTCTTTCGGATACCGCTTTTTAAGCAGTCTTTGAATAATAATTAAGAACGCCCCCGGCTTGATTGAACGGGGGCTTTTTAATTATATGACCGACCTCACAGAAGGTCGGTCATAATAAACCACACGCTATGCGTGTGTGAATAGAAAAGGCTATGCCTATAAACATGTAAAAAAGTCCTCCTTTTGATAGAATAGAGCAGTTTTCGCC
>JAMCWD010000029.1:0-56154 GCA_023475345.1 Chloroflexota bacterium
GATGTTCACGTGCGGCTTCGTGCGCTCGAATTTCTTCTTTGCCATTTCTATGTTCCCCCTTTGCTGGTTTGGCCATCAGGCCGTTTTTCTCATTATTTTTTACCATTAAAAAGATGGCGCGCCCGAGAGGAATCGAACCTCCAACCTGAGGCTTAGGAGTCCCCCGCTCTATCCATTGAGCTACGGGCGCCCATCAACCTTTATAACGCCTTTATTTAAGGCTTTTTTTATGGAGCTGGGGAGCAGGATCGAACTGCCGACCTCATCCTTACCAAGGATGTGCTCTACCTACTGAGCTACCCCAGCATCTAACCTGGAGCGGGGAATGGGATTCGAACCCACGACATCCAGCTTGGAAGGCTAGCGCTCTGCCAGCTGAGCTACCCCCGCTTTTTCAGTATGAAGATAATACTGAATATGACCCAGGTTGTCAAGCATCCCGGATCATATTAATCCGTATATTTAACAACGGATAACTTTCTCCTCCTTTATAACATGAATTTTGTCGATTTCTTAAAATGACCGCTCTTAAGCCTTACGGCGGGCTTCCTTCCGGGCGCCGCAGAATAAATCCCGCCGAAAACAAACGGACAGGTCCGCGTTCTCCTGTCCGCTCACATTTTGACAACATTAATTTATGTACAGGTATCCCCGTAATTATTATTTGAAAACCTTGACTTCGCAGGGCGCGTTATCCTCAAAATGCTTTGCGTCATATTCGTTCCCTGCGACCGAGCCGTAATGCATGGGAATGGCTATTTCGGTTTTTATCTCCCTGACCGCTTCGATGGCTTCGGATGCGGTCATCGTATATTCGCCGCCTACGGGCAACATTGCAATATCCGGCTTGAGATTTTTCATCTCGGGTATCATGTCGGTATCGCCCGCATGATATATCGTTACACCGTCAACGGTTATCAAGTAGCCCAGGTTATTTTCCGACCTCTGGTGAAAACTCTTATTTACATTATATGCGAAAACTCCCCGGATCTTCACGCCCTTAACGTCCAGCGTATCCATCGGCTTAATCAGCTTGTACTGGCCGAAAAACTTTTGCCTGCATGATCCCGGGCCTATCATAACGGTCTTGAAACTGTGTATCTTCTTAACATCGGCTGGCGAGCAGTGATCGAAGTGATCATGCGTTATCAAAATTATGTCGGCATCCTTAGCGCCGTCCGGTATCTTGTAAGGGTCGATATAAATGGCCTTGCTTGCATCGATTAAAAAAGATGCGTTCCCGAACCACTTTATCCTGCCCAGCATCTCCTCCGGCGTCATATAATACCTCCTTCGAAATTTATGTCTCCCGGGTTTTCTTCTCTGTCATTTTATTTGTTCCTGCGAAATAAATCTTATCATATAAAGTTACACGGGGCAAAAATCAAATGCGGGCACCGGGTAACAAAATAAGGGCCGGTATTCAGCCGGCCCATTATTATAATTTCTTCCCTGCTTGCTGCTTAAGTGGTTTTATATTTGTCGGGGAACTCGAGAGGTCTCATCGGCCCGACTTTTGCAGATATTTTCGTTCTCGTCGTCTGGTAATGGACCCTGGGGATATTGCCGTTTTCAATGGCTTCCAGCTTGCCCTGGATATCCTTCGGGAGAGTTTTCTTAAGCGCATCGTATTCCTTCTGGGCAACCTTCGAAATTTTCTGCTGCATATAGATATCGAATACCGTCTTGGCGATAGGTATAGCAACGCTTGCTACACCTGCTGCGGTGGTAACTCCCGCCGACATAGCGCCTGCAAGCCCGAGGCACGCCGCCGTAACCGCGACGCCTGTCGTAAAATCCATGCTGCCGTCCATGACGTTCTTGGTCTTTTCAAGCTTTGCGGAATCCGCATCAGATGCGGATTTGAAGATGTGCGAAGCGCCCTTGAAAGCGCTGTACGCGCCGCCGGCAACCCCGATCTTCGCCGCTACCATCCCGCCCAGGAAAAGTAAGTTCCGGGGCTGGTCATGCGACATGGCATAAAACGCCTCGTAAGAACCCACATTGTTCGCAAGGCTTCCACCGATCGTTATGGGCTTGCTTACGATAATCTTTGCCTGGTGGAGACGGTCCAGCGTGTTTTCAGACACGCCCAGCTTCTTCAGGAATTCGTTGAACTTCGTATCCTTTGAAAATTTGGTCAGCATCTCGTCCCAATTGGTTTCGTGGGACATGGCCGTTTTTTCATAACGGTGGGTCTTGGAGTATGTGGGCGGGGGGAATGCCACCGGGGCGCGGTCGTGACCGTAATTGTCGGGCAGGTAAACCGACAGGCCGTGTGAATCCTTCACCTTGCTCCCTACATGCTGCTCGACTATAACCGCTTCCTTAAGCGCGGCCATGACATTGTCGCAGGCTTTCTTTATTTCCGGGTCTTTTACTTCCGGGTTGTTTTTAAGCTTCGTAACGAAATCTCCCATGTCGCGGTAATCGATATAAGGCTTATAATCGACCGCATTGCAATAATGCTGGGTCTTTTTAATCGTCTCGCGGATGTGCTTGATGTCTGTCTTCGTATTGATAAGCGCCTTTGCCAGCTCATCGGTCGCCTTACCCAATGCCGGCATCTTCTTGAGATCGACAGCGGACTGGGTCGGGGTGTAAACTTCGGCACCCTGTTGTACCGCAGTCTCATAAACGTAAAGCTTTGCAAGATCCCTGGGATCTAAATTTTTATCGCCTTCCGTTCCTTCTTTAAGATCTTTCAGGATGGGCGCGTACGGGGTCGCCGCACCGGCCTCGTTCTCCTCCGAGCCGATCATTATCCCGGCGGAATCCTTGAGCGTTTGCCCGACTTCAGCCTGTCCCATCAGGCAGGCGTCGAACGCCACTATATCGACCTCTTTCCCTGCAGTCTTTGCGGCGTTGTCAAGGACTTCCTTAAGCCTCTCATTGGTTATGATATTCCCGGTTTTCTCATCCTGCATCGAACCGAGATAACCCGCGCCGTGATCCATCATTACCACCATATAATTTTCCGCAGGATAATTCTTTATTCCCCATTTGAGAAAATCATCGAGCGTCTTATGGCTGCCCATATCCACATCTCCCAGATCCTGGACAGGCCTCGAATAAATATTCTGGGTGAAAGGAGGTATCATCCAGTGGAGCATCTCTTGATTTGGATCAAGCGGTTTCGGGTTCTTCTCCACGTAATAACGCTTGGTCCCGCTCCAGTCCGCGCTCAATATATCATATTCCTTCTTGGGACGTGAAAGCTCCGCCACCACGTTCATGTTCTCGTTGCTGCCCACACGCTCCAACTGCCTGAAAGTGGCCGTCGCAAGGCCCTGGAGGTTATTGTTCCCATCCATATAAAAGAGGACCGTCCACTTCTTTTTAGGAAGCGGGGTCTGCTCCCCGGTATCTTTAACCGCCGGAGCGCTCTTTGACGAGCCCTTTTTCCCGGCACGGGAAATGCTTACTTTATCCTTAATGTCTGCGGCCTGCTCTTCCTTCTCCGCTTTTTTCAACGGCTGTGACTGGGCCGCAAGGCCCTGCTGAACTATCAGGCTCTTCTGAGAGACATCCCTTATATCCATAATAACCTCCTCAAATAACATAAACCCCATAGTGAAACACCACTACAACATAAATTATATGTTATCGATCCGGGGCGGTCAATTCGGTTTTCAAGCCGTAATGTTAAAAAAATGTTAAAAGATAGATGAATTTATTTGATGATGCTATTATTAGAAGGATGAAAAGTCATACCGGAGAATAAACGGTCTTGTATGTAAAATAAATTCAACGTATAAATAAGGACGAAATCAGTCCTGTTAAGGAGAATACAGATGTGGGACAGCCGCAAAATCAGGGACAGCTTCCTGATGTTCTTCGAAGCAAAAGACCATCTGCTGCTTCCAAGTTTCCCCCTTATACCCAATAACGACCCTACTTTATTATTAATAGGAGCCGGGATGGCCCCTTTCAAGCCCATGTTCAAAGGCGATGTGCCCCCGCCTGCTCCCCGCGTTACCACGTGCCAGAAATGCGTCAGGGTCGGCGATATCGAAAGGGTCGGAAAAACATCCCGCCATCACACCTTTTTCGAAATGCTCGGCAACTTTTCGTTCGGCGACTATTATAAAAAAGAAACCTGCCAGTGGGCATGGGAATATCTCACTACAATAATGAAGCTTGACCCCGAAAGGCTGTGGATTTCCATCCACCCCGAGGACGACGAGGCCGAAACTATCTGGAAAAATATCGGCATACCCGAAGAAAAAATATTCAGGGAAGAAACAAACTTCTGGGGGCCTGTCGGCGATTCCGGGCCATGCGGCCCTTGTTCCGAACTTATTTATGACAGGGGCGAAAAATACGCCTGCGGCCCCAATTGTAAGCCTGGCTGTGACTGCGATAGGTATATCGAGATCTGGAACCTCGTTTTCACCGGACTTTTCAAAGACGAAAACGGCAGGATATCCAACCTTGGAAAACAGTGTATCGACACGGGGCTGGGCTTCGAACGCCTCGTCATGGTCATGCAGGATAAGCCGTCGCCGTATGAAACAGAGCTTTTCATGCCGATAATAAAAAGCCTGCGTGAGATAGCAGACATAAATGCTTCGGGAGAAATTACGAGCGTCGCCGAGCGGGTGATAGCCGACCACCTCCGCTCCCTCGTGTTCATGGCCTCCGACGGGATATTCCCGTCAAATGAAGGCCGGGGCTACGTGTTCCGCAGACTCCTGAGAAACGCCCTGAAAATAGGGCGGGACCTGGGGACCGAGGAAGAATTCCTTTACCGGCTTGCCCCCGTCGTTATCGAAAATTATTCCGACATATACCCTGAGCTTGAAGACCGCCGCGAATACACCGTCAAAGTTATAAAACAGGAAGAGACAGGCTTTTTGAAAACGCTGGATTCAGGCATGGAAATTTTCGAAAGCATCGTTGAACATTGTAAGCAGCACAACGAAAGCCGGATCACAGGAGAAGATGTATTCCGGTTGTATGACACCTTCGGGTTCCCGGTGGAATTATCGCGCGAAATGGCAGAGGAAGCCGGGCTTGAGATAAATGAAGAAGGCTTCAAAAAAGAGATGGAGAGCCAGCGGGAAAAAGGGCGCAAAAGCATTGTAAGGGATCTCGCAATCGATTTCGATGATAGTGTAGCTGTATTTTTCAACGGGTATAAAAAAGATTCCGATCTGGACAAGGGACTTGATGTCGAGCTTGCTTTCATCAATCAGGATAAAAATAATAAAGAACCGGGCGCTGAAATTGAAGAATTGAAAGAGGGAGAAAGCGGCCTTGTAATCATCAACCCGACCCCTTTTTACGCCGAAAGCGGCGGCCAGGTGGGCGATACAGGTGAAATAAGAGACGAATCCGGCGATAACGTCGCATCGGTCGAAGACACTTTCAATATCGGAAATTATCATGTCTCGCGCGTCAGGATGATAAAAGGCTCTTTGAAAAAAGGGCTAAGATACAGGGCTTTCGTGGATACCAGGAGAAGGAGGGAGATTCGCCGGCACCATACCGCGACACACCTGCTCCACTGGGCATTGAGGAAAGTCCTCGGCACACATGTTAAGCAGGCGGGATCATATGTCGGCCCGTATCATCTCCGGTTCGATTTTACACACTTCAAGGAACTTACCGATGAAGAAATCCATGAAGTAGCGGAACTTGTCAACACGGAGATCCTTGAAAGCCATCCCATAACCGTTGATGTCGTCCCAATGAGCAAGGCGCTCCAGGAAGGCGCGATGGCGCTTTTCGGAGAGAAATACGGGGAAACCGTCAGGATGGTATCCGTCGGCGACGGTTTCAGCCGGGAGCTTTGCGGAGGAACACACCTGGAATATACAGGGCAGGTCGGTAATTTCATCATCCTGTCGGAAACGGCCGTCGGACGGGGCCTCCGCAGGATCGAAGCGGTATGCGGCTTCGCAGGACTACGGTACTTGTATGCCATAAGGGATGCCGTTACCGAATCCTGCCAGATCCTGAAAAGTAAACCCGATAATCTACCACAGTCGATAAGGCGGCTCAAAGAAACCCTCCGGGAAAAAGAAAACATGATCGAGCAGATGGAAAAGAAACTTTCCGAAGAAAACGCCGGAGATTTCCTGAAAGAAGCAAAAGATATAGAAGGGGTGAAGGTTCTCTCGAAAATCGTTTCGGGCTATACTTCAAGAGCATTGAGAGAGCTTGGCGACAATCTTAAGGAAGGCCTTAAAAGCGGCGCGCTTTTCCTGGGGCAGGAATCCGACGGCAAGGCCGTGCTTCTTTTCATGGTTACGCCGGACCTCATAAAAAAGGGCATATCGGCAGGGAAGCTTATTGCCGCTGCGGCGGAAGTTGTTGACGGGAAAGGCGGCGGAAAACCGGACTTCGCACAGGCGGGAGGCAAGGATCCTTCGAAGCTTTCACTTGCTTTGAAAAAAGCAGAAGAACAGCTGAAACTCGAATTAAGCGACAAGAGGTTAGAAAAAACCCGATGGGAATGTCTGGAGGTAGATTAGATAATGAGCGGAAGACCTCTTCGTCGAAAAACATAAGGAAATTTTGAAAAACAGTAAAAAATCAACCTGATTACAGTAATGAGAAAAATAGATACAGAGGTGTAAATTTCGTGGAAATAAAAGCGCCCAAAGGTACACAGGACATCCTCCCGGATGAGATCCACAAATGGCACGCGGTGGAAAAAGCCGCAAGAGATACAGCGGAACTTTTCGGTTACCGGGAAATAAGGACGCCGATTTTTGAAAGCACCGACCTTTTCGCGCGCGGCATCGGCGAGGGCACGGACATCGTTGAAAAGGAAATGTACACTTTCCTCGACAAGGGAGAACGATCACTTACACTCCGGCCTGAAATAACCGCTTCCGTGATGCGCGCACTGCTTGAGCATAAAAAAACAGGCGGCGATCTTTTGAAGCTTTATTATATCGGCCCCATATTCAGGTATGAAAGGCCCCAGAAAGGGAGATTCCGCCAGTCCCACCAGTTTGGCGTCGAGGCTATAGGAAGCGATTCACCCCAGCTTGACGCCGAGCAGATCTGTCTCGCGATGGAATTTTATAAAAGACTCGGGCTTGATAAATTGTCAGTTGACATAAACAGCATCGGCTGTTCCAATGATAACTGCCGCCCCGCTTACCGCCGCGACCTCATAACATACCTGAAAGAAAATACAGATACTCTGCTAGGGGTTTTATTCGGTGAAATAGATAATATAGGTAACAAAGGGTTGTGTGACGATTGTGCCCGCAGGATGGTAAACAACCCGCTCCGCGTTTTTGATTGTAAAAAAGACGGTTGTAAGCAAATTATAAGTCGTGCGCCGCGTACTTACGAGCATCTTTGTGATGACTGCAGGGCTCATTTCGAAAAAGTTAAAGAGACGCTGGAGCTGCTCGGGGTAAAGTACCGTGTCAATCCCAATATCGTGCGCGGCCTGGATTATTACACCCGCACGGTTTACGAGGTTTTGTCGGAAAGCCTGGGCGCCCAGAACGCGCTCTGCGGCGGAGGCCGCTACGACAACCTCGCAGGAGAACTGGGCGGCGTTAAAGTTGGAGGGACAGGCTTTGCCGCAGGCATCGAGCGGGCGATAATGGTGATGGATGAGATCGGCAAAAAACCCGAGAGGCCGGGCATCCCCGTAATCATTCTGCCGGTGGGCGGCGAAAAAGCCATGAATCAGGCCGTTACAATACTGAAGAAAATCAGGGATTCGGGCATCCCTGCCGAACTGGATTATAATAACAGGGGATTCAAACTGCTGAAAAAATCCGAAGAAGAGGGCTGGCGGTTCGCATTTATAATAGGCGAAGACGAATTGAAAGAAGGAAAAGTGAGCATAAAACACCTTATAAAAAGAGATCAGAAAGGTATAGAGACAGCCGAACTGGAAGAACTTCTCGATTCCGGAGGGAAAGACCCTGTCGGGATCCTGGAGAATTTATTCTTATAAAAGGCCCGGGTTCGATAATTTGAACCGGTATGCAGCTTCCCCGTGTGAATGAGGAAGAGGATTGAAACGATAGGAAGGTGTGGACATGCCTGAGAAAAGCGAACAGGTAAAAGAAAAACCTAAAAAAACAACTGACGTAAACCATGAAAGAGAAGATGCGGAACAAAAAGAGACCGACATGGATCGGGCGCTTGATATAGCGGGCGGCCTTGCAAAGCTTTCCCGCGAATACCACCTCGGTCGGCTGGAAGTCGGCCATAACGGCCTCCGGGTAATGGTGAGCCGGGAATCGGACGAGGCCGAATTTACGGGAGCGATGCAGGAAGAAAGTCCCGCCGAGTTGGGGATAAACATCATTACGGTCAACTCTCCGCTTACCGGCGTATTTTACTGCGCGCCTCTTCCGGGCGCACCGCCTTTCGTCGATGTCGGCGACACCGTAGAGCCGGGAACAGTCCTGTGCATCATAGAGGCCATGAAATTAATGAATGAGATAACATCCGAAGTGTCGGGAAAGATAACGAAAATAGTTGCCGAAAACGGCCAGGTGGTCGAAGAAAACCAGGTTATGTTCCATATAGACATAAGCTGACGGGGGTTTGGGGATGATTAAAACCTGGGAGAAGATTTTCCGGGGCCTGTTTTCGGAAGGGGTCGTTCCGGAACATTTATATTCGAAGAGGAGCAGGAACCGCGGCATCCCGTGCATGAACGACCGGGAATTTTTCTGGTCCCTGAATCTCTCAAGCCCGTACCTTGCCGAAATCGCGATAAAAGTCGATTCCCACGACTACGACGGGGCGACCGATACTTTCATCAATTACCTTCGTAAAAGGACCCTTCCGATGTTCATGCCGAATTACACGGCAAGGGAATATATTCTCGACCAGGCCAACAAGTTTTTCCCCCGCTCCGGCGATAAAATAATTTTAAGAGCGCAGCGCGCTCTCCACAATGTATTTATGCTGCCTGTTATGGGCGAGATAAATTTCGGTTCGGCGCCCGACTGGTTCACCGATTTTTCGGGAGGGACACGCCTTTACGGCCACGTAGCGGAACTCCAGGACATTTTTACCGGGGACGAATACCTGTCAACGCTCCCCACATGGGAGCTTAATAACCATCTCCATCTCCAGGATCTCGGGCGCGCTTACTGGCTCACCGGCGAAGAAGAATTCACCCACGCGTTCATATATCACGTCAACGACTGGATCGAAAGAAACCCGGTCAACATGGGGGTCAACTGGCTTGAAAGCGATTTCATGGCCCAGAGAGCCATATCATGGATGACGGCCCTGGGTTACTTCCTCCCTTCCGACCAGTTCGATACCGGGTTCTTTCTCAAGTTCATGAAAAGCCTGCTCATGCACTCCGCGTGCCTTTACGAGAGGGCGAAATCCAGGAAAAACGTAACATCCCCCGCTCCTTATGCGGCGCTTTACATGATGGGTTTTCTCTTCCCCGAGTTCAGAAGCGCGCAGCGTTACAGGAAGACAGGCGAAGCCGGGCTTGCCGATTTTTGCAGGAAGATAATAGGGGAAACAGGCGCAACCGCCAGGGGATCTTTTATGAGGATGCGCTGGGAGCTCGGTATATGCCTTTACCCCATGCTTCTTGCCGCATTGCACGGCGAAACGATGCCGGAAATATTCGAGGAAAGGCTTGAATCCGGCTTGAACTTCATACTGAACGCACTCGAACCCGACGGCTCTCTGCCGCTCGTCGGCGAAGCCTGGCCCGGCGGCGTGTTTACCCCCGGCGGCAGCCCCGACCACGAAGCTCACATACTGTTGTCTCTCGGCTCCATCATATTCGACAGCCCCCAGATGAAGCGGGCCGGCATACGCGGGATCTCCGAAACAGTATGGTTCTGCGGCAGGAAAGACTGGGAAAAATATTTACAACTGGATGAAATGGAGCCCCGCAAGTTTACCCTGTCCGCTCCCGAAGAAGGTATTTTCATGAGCCGCACATCGTGGACCGATACCGCCAACAGGATCCTTTTCAGGAACCTGCCCCGGAAAAAACCTGTCCAATATACTCATCACGACCAGCTACAATTTCTCCTGACGATAGGCGGCGAACCTGTAATGACGGATTCAGGCAGCGGAGCAGGGACCGTACACGATAAGAAATACCTTGCTTCCATCCGTGCCCATAATATCATATCCATCCCACACATGAGCCAGGAAACCGATACCATAATGAAACTTTCGCACGGGGGCAAGCCTGCTCCGCCTTTCATGGCGACAATGCCCGAACAGGATTTCTTCACAGGAGGCTACATAACCGAAACTGAAGACGGCCGGAAGCTGAATATCCGCAGGAGGATCATATTCGATAAAAAACACCAGTGGGTTGTGCTTGAAGACAGCATCGACGGGGAAGGCAGTCACCCGGTCGATCTTTACTTCCACCTCCACCCGAAAGTCGAAGTGGTCGTGCGTGGAGACCTGGGGTGCCTGATGAGAGTGGGAAAAGTCCAGGCCCGCCTTACCTGCTATTTCCCCGGCAAATTCAAGTGTGAGATAGTCAAGGGCGAAAGCTCGCCCCCCGGCGGCTGGTACACCGACGGGACGGGCAAGATTTATCCCTCGACACAACTGAGATATTACGCCCGGGAAAACCTTCCCCTTACAGTTTATACATGGATCGGGTGGTCGCCGACGGATTTCAAAACCCCCACCCCGGATGAAATGAAGTTCATGTTTACGCAGGCCGAAAGGATGAGCGCCAACCAGGCCCGGAAGGAAAAAGCCCCGCCTGCCCCTGTCAAAGAAGGCAGCGATGCCGTAGAAGAAATTTCTTCAGACATGAATATGAATAAGCCGGAACCCCCCGAAGAATAAATTCCGCACATCCTGCGAACTTACCCCTGTAAATCTCCGCGCTCTCTGCGGTATAAATCGATGATATCGCAGGCGGCGGCTATACCCAGACGTCCCACTCCAGATTTGTCCGCCTGTCCCTGTTCAGGCGCATGGCCTCATTTATCTTCGTGTTGCCTTCTTCGATAAGTTCTATGCCCCGGTCGAGGCAGATGGGATCCATCTGGTCCCCGTAAAGCAGGAGAAGCGCAAGACCCTGCTCATAAGCGTCTATGCCCTCGAAGCCCACCTCAACTTCTTCGGGAGAATGGACACCGTAATTGTTTTCCTCGACAATTTCCATAATTTCGCGGGCTTTTTCCGAAAGCTCCTTGATGATGGCTGCAATCTCCTCTGTGAAATCGGCAACCTCCATCTGTCCTTCGCGGACGAGGTCCGTCAGGTCTATGATCCTTTCGAGCCTCCCGCTCTGACGCTCGAAATCATCATACATCTCCTGGACTATTTTCGGCAGCGCCATCTTACACCGGAGACAGAAATTGGCTCCCGGCGGATTATTACAACCGCACCTTACGCAGACCAATTAAACACCTCTTGGATTGATCCCGGCAAAAAACTTACCTATTATATTATATTACACGGCGTTATCTCCCTTTTTCCGGGCGCTGAAATTTATAAAGAACGGCGGGTTTGTCCCCCCTGAAGGTTATCGTGCATGTTGATAGAATAAACCGGGCATAAATCGAAAGGCCGGGAATAATGTCGCTGCCCCAGCAAAAAGAAATTAAGAAAGTAACAATCGATGCCAGGCTGTTCTGGGCGATAATAGCGGTCATGGCGATAGTCGCCTTATGTCTGTTTTTTTATATCGGGAGGGAATCGGGCAGGAAAGAAGCGCTGAATACGGCGGCTGTCATGCCGACCCCGGCCCTGTATGCGCCGGCGCCTCCCGTTACCCCGGCTTCCCAGCCGCTCCCACAGCCGGTTCAAAGCGCGCCGATCCAACAGTCTCCTCCCCTGCAGCCTGCCGCCTCGCCGGGGCAGCTCCAGGAGATTTCTCCGGGCGAGATTGAAGCTGTGAGAAAATATTTCGAGCAGGTTGATCAGCCGCTGGCAATTGAAGAAAAAGGCGGCACCCCGATGGAATTTGCAACCGCGGTAATGGGCGAACTGAAATCAGGAGACACGAGCACCCTTCAAAATATGGCGTCCCAGTTCCGAAAGAGCTACGGCATGATCAATGCCATAAACGCGCCTCCTGATTGCCGGGAGCATAAAAAACTCCTGCTTGAATCGACACAGGCCGGGATTCAAATTTCGGAAGGTCTCAGTTCGGCCCTTAAAAACAGCGACCAGCAGGCCTTGCTGACAATACTTCCCCGGGCGAAAGATATGGAAGTAAACACCAAAAAAGCCCGGGAACTGGAAAAAGAAATCAAACAGAAATACGGCCTTCAATAACCGGAAAGAGAGAACATTCTTAATTCTAATTTACTCCCATGAAAAATAATCATTCACATAAAAGCGGCGATATTTCAATTAAAAAGGAACCTGTTGGGAATGGGTCCGGCTTCGTCCTGCCCGATATCGAAGGCAAAAATTTCAGCATTTTTACATTCGGTTGTAAAGTCAACAGGTACGAGACCGAAAAGATACGGCATGAATTAATCGACCGCGGTGCGCGCCACGTCAAGTTCGGGGAAAAAGCCGACATCGTGATCATCAATACATGTACAGTAACCGCCGAATCCGACAGGCAGTGCAGGCAGATAGTCAGGCGGGCGATGAAGATAAACCCCGATGCGGCTGTCATCGTTACCGGTTGTATCCTGAATAACCCTGAAGCCGGGGCCGGAATCGATGAAAACGCCGTCCCTGTTGAAAAAGAGCGGCTTCTTTCCGGCAGGACGGGCACAGCCCGAAAACAAACGCTGACCAGGGCGCTTCTTAAAATCCAGGACGGCTGCGACCACTATTGTACTTATTGTATTGTGCCTTATGTCAGGGGGAAAAGCCGGAGCGTCCCCCCGAACGGAGTTGTCAAAGAAGCGGAAACGCTCTTCATGGCCGGGCACCGGGAAATTGTCATCTGCGGTGTACACCTGGGTTTATATGGGAAGGATCTGGAGGAAAAGATCACCCTGGGAAAACTTTTGAACAGGATTTCCGAAGTTGTACCCGGAGCAAGGATCAGGCTCAGTTCAATCGAGCCGATGGATCTTGACGATGAAACGCTCGATGCGATTACAGGCAACCCGGCGATCTGTCCCCACCTACACCTCCCGATACAACATGCCCATCCCGGTATCCTGAGGTCTATGAACAGGGGCTATACCGCTGAAGATTATTCGGCACTCCTGGCTAAAATTTTAAGCCGGAGACCGGGAGTAAGCATCAGCACCGATTGTATTGCAGGGTTTCCGGGCGAAGGGGAAGAGGAGTTCGAGGCTCTTTATGATTATATCGAAAAGGGGCCTTTTATGAAGCTCCATGTATTTTCATATTCTCCCCGACCGGGGACTCCCGCTTCGGAATTCCCGGGCCAGGTTTACCCGGACATAAAGAAAAAAAGGAGCAGGCGGCTCCTGGAGCTTGGAGAAAAGAAGCATATCGAATTCCTGGAAGGCCTGAAAGGAAATGATCTGGAAGTGCTGATCGAGGAAAAACTCCCCGGCGGCTATGTGAAAGGCACATCCGGGAAATATGCTGTGGTAAAGGCGCTTGCGCCGGATGCGATGCCGGGGGATATCATCAAAGTTACGGTTAACGGGCGTGATAATGAAACGGCCCTCGGGACAAGAAAGGAAAACCAGGATTGACGGGGAATAACCTTTATGATATCTCTGATATCATTTTTTTAATTTAGGAGAACCGATGTCGGAAGCAAAAGAAAAGCCAGAGGAATTGTGGGTCAAGTGCCAATCCTGCGGGGTGCCTGTTTTTCGCAAGACCTTTATCGAAAACATGCTGGTCTGCGACAAGTGTGACCACCATCACAAGATGCCCGCCAGGATGAGGGCTGAGATATTGTTCGACGAGGGAACTTTCGAAGAATGGGATGAAAATATAACTTCCGTAAACCCGCTGGAGTTCGCCGACGATTACGAAGAGAAGCTGGAAAAAGACAAGGTCAAGACCGGCCTTAAAGACGCCATATTGACGGGGCACGGCAAAATAGAAGGCTATCCCGTCTCAATGGGGATAATGGAATTCGGGTTCCGTGGCGGCAGCATGGGGTCGGTGGTAGGCGAGAAGGTTATAAGGCTTCTTGAAAAGGCAAGCGAAAAGGGGATGCCTGCCGTTATAATCACGGCTTCGGGCGGAGCAAGGATGCAGGAGGGGATGTATTCCCTGATGCAGCTTGCCAAAACCAACGCGGGCGTCCTCCGAATGGAGGAGGCAAGGCTCCCGTATATCACGGTCCTTACGGATCCTACCACGGCAGGGGTTGCTGCAAGCTATGCCTCGGTGGCCGATATCATCCTGGCCGAGCCGAAGGCTATAATCGGCTTCTCCGGCAGGCGGGTCATAGAACAAACTATCAGGCAGAAACTCCCCGCCGATTTCCAGACATCGGAATTTTACCTTGAACACGGCTTTATAGACGCCGTGGTTCACAGGCACAAGCTGAGGAAAACCCTGGCCCGGCTCCTGGCAATGTTCAACGGAAAATAAAGGAGACTGCTCATCGTGATACTTGAAATAGAACGGCCCCTTCTGGAGCTGGAAAGCAAAATCGAAGAATTAAGAAAACTGAGCACCGACGGCAGGGTCGATCTTTCCGTCGAGATAAAGGCGCTCGAGCAAAAGGTGGAGGATCTGAAAAAAGATATTTACTCCAACCTTTCGGCATGGGACAAGGTCCAGATAGCCCGGCACAACGGACGCCCGACCACCGGCGATTATGTAGAAGCCATGTTCTCCGACTTTTTCGAGCTTCGCGGCGACAGGCGGGCCAGGAACGACCTGGCTATCCTTGCCGGTATCGGAGTCATCGGAGGCCGCACGGTTGCAGTAATCGGCCATCAAAAAGGGAAAAACACCAAGGATAACCTGAAGCACAATTTCGGGATGGGATCGCCTGAGGGATTCCGAAAAGCCGGCAGGGTCATGGACATGGCCGCCAGGTTCGGCTTCCCGATAATCTGCTTCATAGACACCCCGGGGGCATATCCCGGCAAGGAAGCCGAAGAAAAAGGCCAGTATGAAGCCATCGCCGGGAATATACTCAAGATGATGTCCCTGCGGACACCGATAATATGCATGGTCATAGGGGAAGGCGGCTCCGGCGGGGCATTTGCCATAGGGGTCGGCGACCATATCATCATGCTTGAAAACTCGATCTATTCGGTCATCTCGCCCGAAGGATGCGCCACCATCCTCTGGAGGGACGCCACCAGGGCCAGTGAAGCCGCCAAAGCCCTCCGCATCACATCGGACAGCCTTTTGAAGATAGGACTTGTCGATGAAGTCATACCCGAACCGGAAGGCGGCGCACACAGGCATCCCGAAGAAGTATTCTCGCGGGTTAAGGAATCGCTTATAAGGAACCTCGGAGAATTATGCTCGATACCGGGTGAGGAGATGCCGAAAAGGCGTTATGAAAAATACCGCAAGATGGGGGTCTTCAAAGAAGAAAACGGTTAAAAGGCAAACCATATCCGATGCCTGCCCTGAAAAGCAGGCATTTTAATTCAAGCCGGTTTATAGTTTATACGGCCCGGGCGGATTTATAAAAACTTATGAATGAAGCGAGGAAAGCGATATGACCCTCCGCAGGCTTTTGATCCTCTTCATATTGATCGGGATTATTTTTACCGGGTGCCAGGCGCCGCCGCCCCCTCCTGCAGGCACAGAAAAGGGAGGAGCGCCGCCTCCGGGATCGCAGGAAAAGCAGTTGAAAGCAGCTTTCATCTATGAAGGTACCGTCGGCGACGGCGGCTGGGCGTATGCCCATGACGCGGCGCGCAAAGATCTCGAGCAAAAACTGCCCTTCGTTAAAACTATAAAAATTGAAAATGTAAAAGGGCCGGGCAGCGGGCCGGTTTTTAAAGAATACGCAGGACAGCGATACGATATCATATTCGGGACCAGCCTCGAATACATGGACGCCATGCTGGAAACCTCGAACGAGTATCCGAAGGTGAAATTCGAAAACTGCGGCGGCGATAAAACCTCCGGTAACATGGGCACTTACTTTGGCAGGATGTACCAGGCAAGGTACCTTACAGGCATCGTCGCGGGCAAAATGACAAAAACCAATATCATCGGCTATGTCGCAGCATTCCCCATACCCGAAGTTATCAGGGGCATAAATGCCTTTACCATCGGTGCAAAAAGCGTCAACCCCTCTGTCAATGTGAAAGTAGCATGGACAAATTCATGGTACGACCCGGTGAAGGAAAAAGAAACCGCATCTTCCCTGATCGATCAAAACGCCGATATCATAGCCCAGCACCAGGATTCCCCGGCGGCCCAGCAGGCCGCCCAGGATCGCGGCAAATATTCGATAGGATACAACACCGATATGAGCAGGTTCGCGCCGAAGGCCCACCTTGTGGCCGCCGTATGGAACTGGACGCCCTTTTATGTAAGGACGCTCCAGCAGGTCAAGGACAGGACATGGAAGCCCGAAAAATACTGGGGAGGGCTTAACGACGGGATAATCGACATATCGCCGTTCGGCTCGATGGTGCCGGAAGACGTCAGGAAAATTGTCCTCCGGAAGAAAAACGAGATATTGAAAAGAAAGCTGGAAGTTTTCAGAGGCCCGATACAGGATCAGATAGGGACTCTCCGCGTACCCCGGGGGAAGGTTATGGGCGACGACGAGATGCGCAGCATGGACTGGTTCGTGGAAGGCGTCGAGGGACAAATAACTCCCGATGACGAGAAAGATGCCGGGGAGCAGTGATCTGCAATAACTCTCCTACTGCCATTCCCTCCGGGCGATGGTTGTCTTGTAGTAATCGAGCGCGGCTTTGCTCTTGGGAAGGCCGAGTATAAGAAACATGCCCATAAGGAAACCGGCTACATGGGCCATAAACGCTATTCCGCCGCCCTCGCCCGCCGCGGCTCCCGATATCACCTGCCATATAAACCAGAATCCGAGATATGCCCATGCCGGTATTTTGACTATTCCCGTCCTGAAATAAAAGAAGTAAAAATTCCTGATATTGTTTTTCGGGAAGCACAAAATATAAGCTCCCATCACCCCGGAAATCGCTCCGCTTGCCCCTACCAGCGGGATATCCGAATGGATATTGATAACTGTGAAGACAAGGTCGGAAAAAATCCCACATATAAGATAGAATACAACGTACCAGAACCTGCCCAGAAGATCTTCGACGTTATCGCCGAATATCCATAAGAACAGCATGTTGCCGCCAAGGTGTAGTAACCCGCCGTGAGTGAACATCGAAGTTATGAGAGTATAAAAAGTACCGTTGTAAACGAGGCTGCTGGGGATAGTCCCCAGCATATAGATGCTTTCCTTGAAGCCCACGGCGAACTGGAAGAAGAAAAACAATATATTTATAACAATGATGGCAATCGTTGCATAAGGTATAAAGCCCGGCCTGGGGTCTTCATCTCCTATGGGAAAAAAGAACATACATAAAAATTATCCCATTTATATTAATTTCCTCTCCGGGCAAGATTAAATATTACGGCCCTGCATTTTTCAAGTTGCTGAAAAAATTTTGCATAGTATGATATAATAGTGTATCGATTTAAAAAAACCCGGAGGTTTATATGACTCATAAACCCAGGCTGCCCCGTGAAAAAACCGCGCTCATTCTTGAAGGAGGCGGAGCCAAGGGAGCTTTCGAAGCCGGGGTCATCAAATATATACATGAGAAAAAGATCCCCGTAGATATAGTCTGCGGGACTTCCGTAGGCGCGATCAATGCGGCGGCTTTTGCCTTCAATAAGGTTAAAGACCTTATCAAGTTCTGGTCATGGATCACGCCGGAACATGTCTATTATCCATGGCCCGCCCACTCCCTGAAAGACCTCCTCAGCTTCACCCACATATTTACAAATTCACCCCTTGAAAAAACGCTTCGCAATATATTCAACCGGGTCCGGATGGATAAATCCCCGATGCCCATAGTGCTTACGGCTTTCAACCTCCAGAAAGCCACAGTAGAAACTTTCGATCATAAAAGCAAGATAGACCTGGTGGATGTCCTGATGGCATCATCGGCGATTCAGGGGATCTTCCCTCCCCGCGTAATAGCAAACCAGCAGTATATTGACGGCGGAAACGGCGACAACCTCCCCCTGAAATACGCCATCGACGAAGGTTGTAAAAGGTTGATAGTGGCCCGTTGTAATATCCCCAAGAATAACGGGGACGGCACTTATAACAGCTTTTTCGAGATCGTCGAAAGGTCGTTCATATCACACTTCGATTACATGAGCAGGGAAGATATCAGGAGAGCGAATAAAATTTCGGAATATGTAAAGCGGCAGGCCAAAAAAGATGAGGCCGTCATCGGCCTTCTTGAAGAAAAGATCAAGGACAAGGCGCTCCTTTCAAACCTGAAGGCAAAAATCGCGCTCATGCCGTCGGTGATACCTGAAAAGTTCCAGATTGAAATCATGGTCATAGAGCCTGATTTCATGCCCATCGAGATAATGGAATTCGAAAGCGACGCTTCCCGCAGGCTTCTTGATCACGGCTACGAAAAGGCAGAGGAGATCCTGACCGCAAAATCCGAAGAACTGGCCGAATCGTTGTAGTTTTTGCACGGGCTGCCCGAAAGTCCACTGCAATTTTTTCGGAAGCCTTAATGCGCTCCGTCGTTAAGCGAGTTCTCGATCTCTTTCATGGCGCGGACCACTTCCAGCCCTTCGGCCCCGCCGGATGCGGGCTTCTTGCCTTCCCGCACGCTTACTGCAAATTCACGGATCATATTTTTTAGCGGCGGCATGCCGGCTACATCTATTCTTTTCTGTGCCGGGCCTTCTCCCGGGACGCGCTCCTTTTCAGACTCGGGGTTTCGCACCCTGCCCCTTTCAATCAAAAGCAGCTCGCCGGGGAAATTCAACTCGTCGAATATGAGGGAGCCGCGGCTCCCGACAACGATGAACTCTCTCTGCTTTGCCGGGTAAAGCCATGACGCGTGAAGCTGGGCCATAGCCCCGCCGGGAAATCCCAGCGTTACTTCGACGGCTTCCTCCCTGGAATTTCCGCCCGGCCTTATCCCCGCCGCCATTATGCGGGAAGGCTTCTCACCCAGGATATACATTATGAAATAAAGGTCGTGGACCGTCAGATCCCATGCCACGTTGACATCGGGGCGCATCGGCCCCAGGCTTGTCCTGCGGCAGTTGACATGATAAATCTCGCCAAGTTCCCCGCTCTGTACCAGTTTTCGTATCTTCTCGCCCGCGGGGTGATAAACGTAAATATGGCCTACCATCAAAGTTTTATTGACAACTTTTGCCAGTTCGACCAGGCTCACAGCCTCGTCAACATCTGTTGCAAAGGGCTTCTCGACAAGGACATGCTTCCCGGATTCCAGCGCCCTTTTAGTCAGGGCGGCATGAGTCCCGGCGGGTGTAACGATACAGACGCCTTCTATGCCGGGATCGGCGAATACTTCTTCAGGATCAAGGACACACTTTACTTCCGGGTATTCATCGCTTATCGCTTTCAGCACGAAAGGGTTGGAATCACAGCAGGCTCCCAGCTCAACTTCCGGCAGTTCGACGGCGCTCCTTACATAATTGCTTCCCCAGTATCCGCATCCTATGATGCCCAGCCTGAATGGATTCATCTTGTGTCCTCGCATTTCCAAAAACCAGATTCGGCATTGCCGGGAGCTTTCCTTCAAGCCGGGGAAACCGGCCCTCCCGTTTATTTATAAGTTACCCTGACCCTGTGCGCCCCCCCGGGGATCGTAAGCAGCATGAGCTTTTCGCCCGTATTATCGACTTCCGTAACATTCGCCGGATCGCCGTCAAGCAGAACTTTCTCCGCGCCTCCTGGGAAAGCAACCGTCAGGCCGCCCTCAAGGCCGCCGACCTCCATATCCAGGACGCCGCCTTTATAATGAGATTCTATCTTCGCCGCAAGTCTTTCTTCCCAGAATACATGATACTCCACCATGCTTGTCGCCCATAGCCCGAGCCGTCTTGCTTCATCTATCTGCTCTATATAGCGGTTCCTGGCGTCTTCATCTTTCATAACCTTATGTGGGTGATAAAGGGTTACCAGGGCAAGGTGATAATTGTCGGCGTTTTCTCTTATAAGCTGGTCAAGGAACGCAGGAGTCGCGCCTCCCCAGTTTTCCTGTACCTGGAACGGCAGTTCCCTTATCCTGAAAGGAAGCCCGCTCTCGTCCAGCGGATGGAACGGGAGCCCGGTACAGAAAAGATAACCCCTCCCCCTGTTGGGGCCGTAGCTTGAATCCATGGCAAGCCCGGCCGCCTCCATGACCCCGAAAGGCTTCGCGTAATCTTTCCCCCATAATAAAAAGTGTATCCTGTTGACCTGGACTTTCTTGCCTACGAAATTTTCAAGCCAGTGCTTTTGTGTCTTAAGCGATGCCGTGGGAGTGAACCTGTTCCAGTGAAGCTCCATGTCGAAAAATTCGCCCATATCTTTGGGCCTGCTCCCTGCATCAGAAAACCTCTTTTTAAGATCCTTTCCGGTCATTATGAAAAATGTCGATGGGAAATAGCCCTTCCTTTCCATAGTTATCAGCGGCAAAAGGGATTTGCCTCCGAGCGATTCTTCATCATGAGTCGAAATGACGGTGCCTGTCCTGTTCATCGGCGCATACCACCACCTGGGCACCGGCCCTATTTTATCAACCTCGCAGGCAAGGGCTTTTTCCAGTAGATCCGCCCAGGGAATAGTGTTGTTCAAAAATTTCGAATCGGCTGTGAGATCCTGTGTCTCGATAAGAAACGGTATCCTGCCTCTCCCTCTCCTGACCGTGAAATCATCGGACGGCTTGCCCTGTTGTATCGAAACAAGCTGTTTTCCGAAATCGAAATTAACCAGCAATACGGCGCCTTTGCCTTCATCTTTCCGCAATATGGCGGGCTTCCCGCGGCAGGTCATTACGACGCTCATCCGGTCGGGGCTGCCTTCGATGCTGTAAAGGTCGGACACAAACGGGCCTTCGTCGAGGACTTTGTTCAGCGCCGGGACGCCGGTTGTCGGAGCCGGGTTGCGGCTTTCAATGGGGATTACTTTGCCGCTCCATGCAGGCGTTATCCCGCGCCATTCCGGACCCGGCATCTCGATGATTACGATGCCGCCGTCCCTTATAAATTCCCTGAGCATTGTTTCTTCTGTGTCGGATGGCGGCGTTTTCGATGCGCTCCTCGATATTATAAGGAGTCTGCCGGGCAGGGAATACTGTCCAATGCTTATATCCCGGACAGCATCCGTCCCGTATTCCTGCTCGATGAAATTTATCCAGGCCGCGCTGAAATCGAGAGATTGAAAGTCGTCCTTGTGCTCAAGCCTGGTCTTATCGATGAGCAGGAGAACATCATAAGGCTTTTTATCGGCAGGCAGGCTGCCACCTGATTCATCCAATTTTTCGCCCCAGGGAACAGGGTCCGATAAAAATTTTAAAAACAGGATCCCCGATAAAATTATTATTGCCAGGATTACAAGGAGTATTATCCCCGTTATCCCTCCCGATTCCATTTTCAATAACCTCGCTTTTTTATTCATAAGGCTTCTCTTTTTTGCCGGATTTACAACGCAGCTCATCAACCGGGCACAATATTTTTGCAGGGTTGCCGATAACCGCCATCCCCAGGGGCACGTCTTTCACCACCACGGAACCCGCCCCGACAAGCGCTTCTTCCCCGATCGTTATCCCCGGCAAAATCACGGCCCCGCCGCCTATGCGGGCTTTCTTCCCGATGCTCGGCCCCCTCATACAACAGCCGCACGGCGGGTGTAAATCATTGAGGAGCCTGACGCCCGGCCCGATAAAAACCCCGTCTTCAATAACGGTGAACTGGCATATATATGAATTGCAATGGATCTTTACATCGCTGCCGATAATACAACCGTAATCTATTACAGAATTGGCCCATATATTAAGACCGTCACCGATTTTGTTCTCTTCCCTTATCACCGCGCCGTGACCGGTACTCAGATCATCCCCTATTTGAGAACCCAGGTATATGACACTCCCGCTCCTTACCCTCGCGTTCCGGCCGATTTTTAAATCGAGATCCTCGATGTGCCTGTCCGGCTTGTAGCCGACCATTGCGGAAGGGTCGATATCATGCCCTTCTCCTATGAAAATGTTTTTTCCCGGTTTATACATCGCCGCTCCTTTTGCTCCTGAACAGGAGCCGGAAGAATTCCGACACCGCAACACATACCGTTTTCAGTGAAGCTCCTGTTTGCCGCCCGTATTTCCTCGAGTGGTGTTCCACCTCGACTTCGCTTATGTTGTACCCTTGGCAGATGATTTCCCTGATCATCTCGATGGAAAATACAGCGCCACTGCTTTCCATGTTGATATTTTCTACCACATTTTTACGCAGGATGAAAACCCCGTCGATGTCATGCAGCTTTATACCGAGCACCGCGTTCATGATCTTATTATAAACCAGGCCCAGGATACGCCTCCCGAAAGGGTCTTTCCTGTTTTTTCTCCATCCCATAACCAGGGCATGGCCCCCGGCGGCCGAAAGCAATACCGGGACCTGGTCGGGCATCACCTGGAGATCCGCGGGAAGGAATATTACATATTCACCTTTTGCGGCTCCAATAAGGTCGGATAAAGATTTGCCGACCCCCCGGTTCTCTTCATGAGATAAAAGAACCAGGCCGGGATAATTCTCGGCAAGATTTTTCAGAACGCCGTCAGTGCCGTCGGTGCTGCCGTCATCGAGGACAAGCACCTCGTGGCTCCCGTCTATAGCGTCAAGCTGCTCGAAGCATTCCCGGATCACCAGGGGGAGATTGTCTTTTTCATTATATGCAGGGATAATAACAGATAGATCCGGCATAAAATTCTCCCTGATCTGGAAACCAGTTTCCAGTTTCTAGCTTCTAGTCCCTGGTTTTCCCGGCCAGTTGTACCTGGTTGCCGCCTTCCCCGGCGGCTTTTTCCATGGCCTGCCTGCCCGTTTTCAGAAGCTCTTCCATTGAGCCTGCCGATTCGGGATATGAAGTAATGCCTATAGACATGGTTATCCTGGAAGGGATCCCCGAGAACGATGAATTGCCTATCGTGAAAAGCACCTGATCTGCAAGGTTCCGGGCTATCTTCATGCTGGTGTGCGGAAGCAGTACAGTGAAAACATCGCCGTCAAAACGCGACGGGATATCCGATCCTTCCTTGAGGAAACCGCCGACGACAGCGCTCACTTCACCTATCATGGAATTCGTGTTATCAGGCCCGTGTTCTTCAAGAAGCTCGTCGAAATTATCTATCGTGAAGAAAAGGAGAGAACACGGCTCGCCTCTTGTTTCGGCCTGGCTCAACTCGAGCCTGAGGAACTCTTCGAATTTAGGTCTCATGTGAAACCCCGTCAGTGAATCCATCGGCCCCGCAGACGGCTTCTGTACCTCGATCTTCCTGGCATTGACGACTGCGGGAGGCGGAGCTTCTTCTTTCTTTTCCGTATGGAAAGCTTTACCCGTTACAACAGGCGCAGGTTTTGCCCCCAGGGGTTCTTTTTGAGGCGGTCCCTCCCTGGAAAGCAGCGGTTTCTTGCCGCCGCCTCTTGTCATGACGCCTTTCTGTTGTAATGATTTGCGCTTCAAAATGCCCCTCGAGGCGGGCTGGGCAAATTCCCTGGTATCCTGGAATTTGGGTTTCTGGATCAAGCCCGTATCCTTGGGTGACATAAATTCCTGTTTCGGTTCCAGGCGGGGAGCGGAGATTTGCTCTTCCTCTTTCTTTGCCAACTGCTCCAGACCTGCCGGAATCTTATGAGGTCTTTCGGTGCTCTTGGGGACAACCTCAGGAAGCTTGATCGGAGTCTCGCCCACCCATGGCTCGATAAGCGAATCGGGGAGGCTTAAAGACTCCTCATCGGCGGCAAAGATAGGCTCTTCGGCGAAAGGAACTTTTGCCATTTCTTCCTCTTTTTCAGGAAAAGCTTCTTCTTCAGCCGCTTCCTGTTCAATGGCTTTTGCTCCAGGCGCCGCAAGATCCGCCGCAAGCTCCTCAAGCACCCCTTCGGCTTTTTTCAAATCTACATAAGTAGGAAGCTGAAGCTCCAGATCCTTCGACAGATCGGCTACCCGGATCTCTTCTTCCTCTTCGACAGGAAGAGGCTCAACAGCAGGCTCCTCCTCGGCAGGGACAGTTTCAGTAACAGGCTCCGCCTCAACCTTTTCCTCAATAACAGGCTCGATGACCGGCGACGGAACTTCTTCAACCGGCTTTTTCTCGATAACCGGCGGCCTTAGAACCTCCACCGGGGGCTTTTCCCTGGGCGCCACGGGAGCTTCTTCAACTTTCTTTTCAATTACAGGGGGCTTCGATTCTTCTTTTATCTTCTCAATAACTTCAGGTCTGGGAAAAACTTCAACCTTCTTTTCAATCACAGGAGGAGCCGGAGGCTCTTTAACGACCTTCTCCTTGACCACCGGCGGCCTCGGAGCTTCCTCCACCGACTTTCTCTCGATAACCGGGGGCTTCGAGATTTCTCTTTCAATCTTCTTTTCGGCTACCGGAGGCTTCGGAGCCTCTTCAATAATTTTCTCCTCGACAACCGGCATTTCCAGTTGCTCCGCCCTGACCTCTTGTTCCAGCATGGCAGGAGGCAGCTCGAACACAGGCATTTCTTCTATAACGGCCTGTTCAAGTTCTTCTTCGGCCCTGGCCTTCTTTTTCTTTTTAAGCCATGGCGCAAGACGCTCGAATACCGACGGCTTCTTTTCTTTTTCCGGCAGGATCTCTTCTCTGACAGGAACAGGCGGCACCTCAACCTCAACCGGCAGGGCTTTTCCCGTCTCAATAAAAAGCTCTTCTTTAACCTCAACAGGCTCGGAAACCACCGGCCGGGCAAACGATTCCACCCCAACCCGTATTTCACCCACCGGCTTTTTCTCGATAACAGGAGGCCTGAGAACCTCCACCGGGGGCTTTTCCCTGGGCGCCACGGGAGCTTCTTCAACTTTCTTTTCAATTATTGGGGGCTTCGGTTCTTCCTTTATCTTCTCAATAACTTCAGGTCTGGGAAAAACTTCAACCTTCTTTTCAATCACAGGAGGAACCGGAGGCTCTTTAACGACTTTCTCCTTGACCACCGGCGGCTTCGGAGCTTCCTCCACCGGCTTTCTCTCGATAACAGGAGGCTTCGAGATTTCTCTTTCAATCTTCTTTTCGGCTACAGGAGGCTTCGGAGCCTCTTCAACAATTTTCTTTTTAACGACAGGAAACCCGGGAATTTCTTCAACAACCCTCTTCTCTATTACCGGCGCTTCCTCAAGCACCATCTCAGCCCTCTTCTCCGGGAGAGGCACAGGACGCTCAACCGGCATGAAATGGATCTCTTCTTTTTCGACAACACGTTCTTCCTTGACACCGGCGGAAGCGAGCTTCTCTGTCCATTCTTTTAACGCCCCGGCAGGTGAAGGCTCAACTTCTCCAATAACAGGAATTACAGGCTCGAATCCTGCTTCTTCCACCGCTTCTTCAAAAGGCGCTGCTTCCTCCCCGGCCATCTCGGCCTCTATAGCCTTTTCCTTCATAACTCTCTGCTTCATGGAAGCGGCAAGATCTTTCAGGGAGAACGGAGCACTTGAAGAAGCTATAATTTCAGCCGGTTTTTCCTGAATAATTTCAGCCTCTTCCTTGCCGATCTCTTCTTCCGTCGTGAGCATCGGCATGACAGGGTCGGCAATAGATTCCTCCTTCTGCATAGGCGTTACTTTGCCGGTGCCGAAGATAGTGCGAATTTCTTCTTCCCGTTCGTATTCTCTGACAGGCAGTTTTCTCTTTTTGCCCGGCTGTTCCGGAAGTCCGGGTATGATTCTTTTTTCAACTTTCTGTTCGGCCAGAAGCGCAAGAGGTACTTCTTCTCCGCCTTCCATCGTAATCGCATGAGGAGAATCTGATACCCCGGCTTCCTCTTCTTCCTCGACCGCAGGACGTCCCTCAATCTCTTTCCTGGTCAATTCTTTAGGAGGAAGCCCCGGGATCCTCCGGCTTGTCGTCACGTATTCTTCGGCCATCATTGCCAGCGGGATCTCTTCATGTACAACAGGTATCTCAAGCTCCTCAGCCTCCTCTTCGAGAGGCAGTTGTATCAGGGGTTCTTCACCCGGAACGGCACCCGGCACCTTCTGGAGCAATTCAGGCGCTTCTTCACCGGGCTGCGGGATTTCAGCCTCGGCTTTTCTTTCAAATTTTTTGCCGAACGGGGCGGCGAACTTGCCTTTAAAAGGCAGTTTGAATCCGCCGGGCCTGGGCGGCCCTTTTACCGCCGGAGTTTCAGGGACGGCGGGTTTTTCCGCGTATCCCTCAAATTCAGGATGCGCCTGTGCCGGGGCTTCAACCACAGGTTCAGGTTGAGGCTCAGCTTCAATTTCAAATTCCTGCTTTCTCTTTCTGAACGGGCTCTTCAAGGGCGGGGTAGGAGTCATCCCCAGACCTGTTTCCTGAACTGCAACCAGTTTTTCCGGCATTTTGTGCGGAGCTTCGGGAGGCGGGATAACTGGCTTTTCCGGGGGTTTCGGAGGTCTTTCCGCCGGGACTTCTCTCTCGATTTTCGGGATTTCAATCATCTGATCATCGAGAGGGGTCGTCCTCGGGACAAATCCCGTCCTGGTCGTGCTTACTTCAAAAGGTTTCCTGCCAGAAGCTTCGACCTGCGGCTTCTTGATCGCCGAGGGCAGTGTATCGGTGGCCCTTGCCTCTTCACGAGAAGGCGCTTCCTTCCGCCTTGCTTCCATGATCATATTGCCCCCCTGACTCTTCGCGGCCTCAAGAGCACTCTGGGCAATCTCTATCAATTTGCCTACCTGGCTGCCGTGAACCGGGAACGTGGCAACCCCGCCGCTTACCGTCATCATGGGGATAAATTCGGAAACCTTTATACTTTCTATTACCCGCCTTATATTTTCACCGGCCATAGCAGTGCCGCGGCTGTCGGTACCCGGCATTATTATTATTACGCGCCGGTCATCGAACCGGGCAATCGTATCTACGTTGTACCGGATTTTCTCCCTGACGCCTGTTACCAGGGACTGGAGCATCGCCTTAACCTGGACATCCCCGTATTTCTTTCTTACCGTATCCAGGCCGTCCGGCTCCAGCAGAAGGATCGAACAGAAGCCGTCATATCCCTTGACGATCTGGATCTCTTCCAGTATCTTCCTGTCAAAATAACTCTTGCTGTACGCGCCGGTATCCATGTCGGTCGCGGCCATCTTTTCCTGCATGAATTCATTAAGCGCCCCGGAGGCTCTGACCGCCAGCCTGTTTATAAACTTCTGCTTTTTCTCGTATGTGTGGCGAAGCTTCGCCAGATCTTTCCCCTTCGGACAGCCCATGAACAGCATACCGATTAATTTCCCGTCATGAACAAACGGCACCCCGATCCGCATTTCAAGCGGCTCTATATCTTCAAGTATATTGGGGAAGGATGCAAGAAATAACGGCTCTTTCTTTTCGTGGTTGAAGAGGAAGGAACGGCCCCCATTCTTCTCAAGCCATTTTGAAAGCGGATCGCCGGTTATCTCTATGGGCCTTATGGCCCCTTTCTCCATGTTCTGCACGGTTTCCAATTCCAGGCTGTCCTGCTGGACGGATATAAGGAAAAGCGCGCCGTATTCCATGCGGGTAATCATGCTGAATTTGCCGACTACATCCTCCGAAATGCCTGCAAGATTCTCGCCGACAATAATCCCGTATTCTTCTTCTTCCCTCTTTTCGGCATCTTTCCGTGCCCGTATCAATGCGACAATTACCAGGATTACTATAACCAGTATTAACGCAGGAATTATTTTTAATCCGAGTTCCATTAGTTTCTTATTCCTGCGCTGGGCGTTCATCGAAGCAAGGCCGCTTACGGCGTCCTTGTAAACGCTTGAATCCTTGGCTGATCCCCCAATCGCGGCCTTGTATTCCTTTTCGGATTCGTCCCATTTCTCCGTCGCCTGGTATAAAGCTCCCAGGGCCACGTGATATTTCATTTCTTTCTTCTTAAGCTTCAGCGCCTTCTGGAAATAGCTCTCGGCTTCCTCGTAATTTTTCTCCTGCTGCTGGATGAGGCCCAGGTAATAAAGCGCCTCATGCTGAGCTGCATCCATGTGGAAAGCCTTCTTCAACTCGGAAGTGGCCTTCTTGTAATCTTTGAATTGCTCGTAATAAAGCTTGCCCAGGCTGGTGTAATACCTCCCCTTGTTGGGATTCAACGCGACTGCTTTCTTATAAAGTTCTTCGGCCTTTTTCTCGTCCGGGATCTCTGCATAAATGTCGCCGAGAAGGCTGTATGCGGGATCGTAGCGCGAATCCTGCTTTATGGCGTATTCAAGGCATTTGATGGCCTGGTACGTATCGTCAAGCTCCAGGTAGCGCGCGGCATAATTTACATATTTCCTGGCTTCCGCCGTATCCTGCGCATAAACCACGCCATGTGAAATGCAAACAAAGATTAAAACAAGCAAAATCGTTATATTTATCAGTCTCTCTCGCACTCTTATTTCCTCACCGTCATGAGCTTTTTTGGTCACGAAGCCCGATTTTTTATTATATACTAATTCTTTTGCATTAGCAAGAAATCCTCGTTTAAAGCACGTTTTATTGAAAAAATTATGCGCCCCGGCAGGGACCGTAAATAACCCGGCTCACCTTAAAAGAAATAACAATTGACAATAACCCGGTAATACTTTATCTTAGATAATCATAGGCAATAAACGAACCTGAATATTGAATAAAGAAAATCGCCGATATTCAATTTCAAGGAGGCTGGCCGATGGACATGAACAACGATATCAAATCCCTGCAGAACCTGGGTATTTTTTCAACCCTTCCGGACGACCTTATCGAAGACATAGGCTCGTACCTGGAAGAAAGGGTGTATTCTTCGGGAAGCGAAATCCTCCACCGCGGCGATACCGGCAGGGCCCTTTATATCATACTGAGCGGCAATGTAATGATCGAGATGCCGAAAGATAAATCGATACCGCTGCCTCTTGCAAACCTGGGCCCGGGCGATATCTTCGGCGAGATCTCACTTTTGTCCGGGCAGCCTGCTACGGCAACCGTAGTGGCCGACGGCGACGTGGAGTTGATCTTGCTCCCTAAAGACAAGCTCCTTCAAATGTTTGAAAAACACCCCCCGCTTGCCAGGCATATAGTTACGCTGCTGGCAAACAGGCTCTCCAGCACCGATATGGCCATACCGAATTTTACCGATGAAAAAAAACTTATCCTCCAACGGTTTCTGGAACAAAACATGGGCAGGGGCAAAACACCGCCGGAATAACCTCAGCCCCCGGAACTCTTTAGACAGCCTCGAAAGCGGGAATCCAGTGGAGGGAATTTGAGCTTCAGGCTATATACAAACGAAGCCCCACAAATCCCGGCGGCGACCTGCTCTCCCGCACAGTTGCCCGTGCAGTATCATCGGCGCGGAAGGCCGGGGTACCCTATGCCGAAGGCATTGGGTCGTCCGTGTTCGGGATGGGAACGGGTTTTTCCCCCTCGCTTTTGCCAAAAAGATATTCCACAATCAAATCTTACCCGATGGATTTTTTTACATCTCAATTATTATGAAAAATCATTTATTTATCTTTATGACGGGAGGCAATTCAGAACGATATTCTTTGTCATTAATATAAAAAAGATATTCTTCATTACATCCGTCGTCATCTAAAACATATCCAACTTTATTAATTTGCTCATCATCTTTCAACGGAATATTCATCTCTTTGTCTTTATAAATTCCATCTTCAATAACTACCGTTAAAAAAACCAGGGTTCTCTTTGTGGAGGCTTGTGGAGAAGAAGTTGTTCCTTTAACTTTTGTTTCCTTCCGCTCGGCATTATCTACAGCCTGGTTATCTCCCTTTTGCCCATAGATCTCCTGTTTAACAATCGCTTTTTGTCCTTTTTGATCAGATTGTTTACCTTTCAAGTCTACTGAAGTAAGTTTGTCGTTACCATGAGAAGAAGCCCTTTGATTCGATTTTTTATCCGGCGGAGAAGACTTCTTTTTATCCCTGGATGTTCTTTTGAAAGGCTCATATTTAATTCTCTTGAGAGACCCCTTGGCTTCCCGGCGAACATCCTCATCGGTGTCATTTGATGCTATCATCAGGAGGGGCACAGCTTCAACCGCGTTGAGATCTCCCAGGGATCTTGCCGATGCTCTTCTGACTGTTTTATCAGGATCTTTTATAGACTTCATAAGATAAGGGATAGCTGTTTTATCTCCTGTATCCCCCAGTGAATAAGCCGCAACATAACGGACGAGATTGCTTCTGTCTTTGAGGGCATCAATCAGATAGGATGCCGCCCCTTTATTTCCATAATACCTCAGGCAACTTGCGGCATAACTTCTGACCACTTCATCCTGATCCACCTTTAATGCCTCGGCCAGCGGCTCATACCCGCGCTCGTCAATCGGCCTTACCTCACAGAAACCGGAAGCAGCCTCTCTCCTGATCAATATTTCATCACTCTTCAAAGCCTTAATCAGTACCGGCACTGCAGGAGCACCAATTTTTCCGAGTAGCGAGCCCATACCGGTTTTATCAGGTGTATTTTTATCCTCCAATAATCCTTCCAGCAACGGTATTGTCTCTGGGGCTTTTAACTTGCTCAGAGCCCACGCGGCGTCTCTTCTCGTTTCCAGGTCAGAGTCTTGTATCAACCTGGCTAAAAATGGGATTGTTCTTTTATCTCTCAACTCCCCAAGGGCAAGTATCGCTTTATATCTGGTGTGCTTGTCACCTGATTTCGCACCATTATATAAAAGAGGAATAGCTTTTTCATCACTTATACTGCGTAAAGCATAACAGGCTTCATCCGGGTTCATCTCACTCATATCCGTCAAAAACATTTCTACCAGAGCCGGGACTGCACTCTCGTCTTTTATCTGTCCCAGGGATTTTGCCGCAGCCTCCCTCACTTCGCGATTCCCGTCTTTCAACGCTTTAATTAAATAGGGAACTGATTCTTTGTCCTTATAACCGCCTATAATCTCGGCGGAAGATTCACGGACCTGCGGGTTCTCATCCGCTAAAGCTTCATTCAAATCCCCGAGTATTGATTTTCCCATATCTGATAATACATTCTTTGCCGCCCAACGAACATCGTAATTCTCATCACCCAATGTATTAATTATGTAAGGAACCGCTTTCTCATCATTTATTTGTCCCAGGGATCTTACGGCGGTTTTCCTCACATCCTGATTCTCATCTCTCAAAGCCTTAATCAAATAAAGGACCGATTTCTGCTCCTTGATGCGTCCCAGGACTCTGGCGGCAGATGCGCGGGTATAAGGATTCTTGTCCCCCAGGGCTTTTATCAAATTATCGGAAACCGAGCTGCCTATGCTTTCCAGAACTTCCATTGCTCCATAACGAATATTTTCATCGTCATCCCCCAGCATCAAGATCAGAAAAGCGGCGGCAGGAGCCGGGTCCGGATCTTTATCGCAAAGCTTCTGGACTGCTTCATATTGACTGCCCCGGTGTCTAGTACTCAATCTTTCAAGCTGCTCCCTTACCTCGACAGGAATATCCGTAGGTATGGTATATTTTGATTTCTGCGGGAATCTTATATCCATATTGGAAAGAAATGGTAAAATAAGGGCACAGGCAATAATAATTAAAATATACTTAATAAATCTCATATAAGTGCTCTCTTAACCACAAAAATATATAGTTATCACAATTCATATTATACAACAGTTCTAACAATTTGTCCTAAGGTAAAATTTACATTAATTTACGAGTAACAAAAAAAATCCCGGCGGCGACCTACTCTCCCACACAATTACCCGTGCAGTACCATCGGCGCGGGGTCCCTGAAGCTGCTCTCACGCTGAAAAACGAGTAAGATAGAGTCTTATTTTAGAAGGTCTTGGAATTCTTTCAGGCTCAAGCCGGCCTGATCGAGTATGTTGAAAAAAGTGCCTTTTGCTAGCTCTTTATGGTTGGGCACCGTTACCCGTCCTTTCGGAATATCCCGCTTCAGAGTGATATGGCTCCCTTTCTGGTGGTGAATGGAAAACCTTTCATTCTCAAGACCTTGATGACCTGATCGGCAGAATAGGCATTACCCAAAGGCGACCTCCACCTCGTTGAGGTAGAAATTTTCATCGAGAGGGATCGGCTCCCCGTCTTTTTTCAGGCTTTCAATGTGGCATTCAATGGCTTCGCGAGAATTTGCAATCGCTTCCTCCCAGGTTTCCCCTTGTGAAAAACACCCGCTGATGGCAGGCACGGTAACAGAAAAGCCTCCCCCTTCTTCTTTGTGAAGAATAACCTTGTATTTCATGAACTCACTTCCCTTGTCCAAATCTTTCTTTTAAGATGATTATATCATTTTTATCAGGTGGTTAAAAGGCAACGGGGGCAATAGGAATCCCTATTATAAAACAAAAAAAATCCCGGCGGCGACCTACTCTCCCACACAGTTACCCATGCAGTACCATCGGCGCGGAGGGGCTTAACTGCCGTGTTCGGGATGGGAACGGGTGTTTCCCCCTCGCTTTTGCCACCGGGAATCCTAATTTTCCTTATTTTATCAGTTCATTGAAATTGAGGTTCAGTCCGAAGGCCGGATTATTTACCGGTTCCGAGGTTTTCATTGGTCTGCGGTTTCCAAATCAGGGAGAAGCCCTCGACTTATTAGTACCGGTTAGCTTAACACATTACTGTGCTTACACTCCCGGCCTATCGACCTTGTAGTCTACAAGGAGTCTTACCCGCATACAACTATGCGGTGGGATACCTCATCTCGGGAAGAGCTTCGTGCTTAGATGCTTTCAGCACTTATCTCGTCCGAACGTAGCTACCCGGCTTTGCCACTGGCATGACAACCGGTTCACCAGGGGTTCGTCCATCCCGGTCCTCTCGTACTAGGGACAGGTTCCCTCAAGTATCCTACGCCTACAGCGGATAGGGACCGAACTGTCTCACGACGTTCTGAACCCAGCTCACGTACCGCTTTAATGGGCGAACAGCCCAACCCTTGGGACCTACTTCAGCCCCAGGATGCGATGAGCCGACATCGAGGTGCCAAACCGGGCCGTCGATGTGGACTCTTGGGCCCGATAAGCCTGTTATCCCCGGAGTAGCTTTTATCCGATAAGCGACAACCCTTCCATTCGGAGTTGCCGGATCACTAAGCCCTAGTTTCCTATCTGCTCGACTTGTAGGTCTCGCAGTCAAGCCACCTTATGCCTTTACACTCGTCGGCTGATTCCCAACCAGCCTGAGGTGACCTTTGGACGCCTCCGTTACATTTTGGGAGGCAACCGCCCCAGTCAAACTGCCCGCCTGACTCTGTTCCCATCCGTACAAGGGACAGGTTAGAATCCCAACACACCAAGCGTGGTATCCCACCATCGGCTCCGGGCGACCTTGTGGCCGTCCATCACAGCCTCCCACGTATCCTGTACAAAACATGTCAAAACCCAAAGCCAGGTTACAGTAAAGCTTCACGGGGTCTTTCCGTCCAGCTGCAGGTACCGAGCATCTTCACTCGGATTGCATTTTCGCCGAGCCCCCTCTAGAGACAGCGCCCAAATCGTTACGCCTTTCGTGCAGGTCGGAACTTACCCGACAAGGAATTTCGCTACCTTAGGACCGTTATAGTTACGGCCGCCGTTTACCGGGGCTTCGATTCAGACCTTCGCATTGCTGCTAAGCCCTCCTCTTAACCTTCCGGCACCGGGCAGGCGTCAGCCCCTATACAGCGCGTTACCGCTTAGCAGAGACCTGTGTTTTTGATAAACAGTCGCTTGGGCCATTTCACTGCGACCTCCCGCAGCAATGCAAAGTATTGAGCATCACCACGGAAGGCACCCCTTCTCCCGAAGTTACGGGGCTATTTTGCCGAGTTCCTTAAGAGGGGTTTCCTCGCCACCTTGGCATCTTCTGCCCGCCTACCTGAGTCGGTTTGCAGTACGAGCACCCGTAAAACTCGCTAACGAAGCTTTTCTTGGCAGTGCAGGATCAACGACTTCGCGCCACTTTCGGCACTCGTACTCGCCTCTCGGAGTTATGCCCGGACGGATTTGCCTGCCCGAACCTCCTACCGGCTTGACCGCGGAAAACCAACTCCGCGTACGCCTACCTCCCTGCGTCACTCCTTAACTCAAATGCTTTACGGATGGGGCCGGAATATGAACCGGCTTTCCATCGCCTACGACTTTCGTCCTCGGCTTAGGTCCCGCCTAACCCTGGGAGGACAACCCTTCCCCAGGAAACCTTAGGCTTACGGTGGTGAAGATTCTCACTTCACTTTTCGCTACTTGTACCGACATCCTCGCTTCTGCTCCGTCCAGCGGTCCTCACGGTCCACCTTCACTCGCCAGCAGAACGCTCCCCTACCACCTAGAGACGAATCTCTAGATCCGCGGCTTCGGCGGCAAGCTTAGCCTCGATACATTTTAGGCGCAGACCATCTCGACCAGTGAGCTGTTACGCACTCTTTAAAGGATGGCTGCTTCTGAGCCAACCTCCTGGCTGTTTTGGACAATCCACTTCCTTTAACACTTAGCTTGCACTTGAAGGCCTTAGCCGGCGATCATGGGCTCATACCCTCTCGACTATGGAGCTTATCCCCCACAGTCTCACTGCCGGGCTTCTCCACGCGGTATTCGGAGTTTAAAAGAGTTCGGTAGCCTTGTAGGGCCCCTAGCCCTATTAGTGCTCTACCCCCGCGTGTCAGCACCCGACGCTAACCCTAAAGCTATTTCGGGGAGAACCAGCTATCACCAGGTTCGATTGGCATTTCACCTCTATCCACACCTCATCCAACGTTTTTTCAACAACGACTGGTTCGAGCCTTCACGAGAGTTTAATCTCGCTTCACTCTGGACATGGATAGCTCACCTGGCTTCGGGTCTACCGCAACGGACTGACGCCCTATTAAGACTCGCTTTCGCTTCGGCTCCGCCTGTTCCGGCTTAACCTAGCGCCCGCCACGGTAACTCGTCGGTTCATTATACAAAAGGCACGCTATCAGACGCCGTGCGGAACAAGTTCCACACGGACCGTCCTTTAACGGCTTGTAAGTGCACGGTTTCAGGTTCTATTTCACTCCCCTCCCGGGGTTCTTTTCACGCTTTCCCTCACGGTACTTGCTCGCTATCGGTCGCATGCTCGTATTTAGCCTTGGAAGATGGTCCTCCCGGATTCCCATAGGGTTTCACGTGCCCCATGGTACTCAGGTATCTGTCCCACCGAGGAAGTCCACTTTCGCCTACGGGGCTGTCACCCTCTACGGCAAGGCTTTCCAGCCTTCTTCGACTAGCTAACTTCTTTCTTACTCGGCGACGGCTCTGCAGAACCGTCTGAACAAAACCTACAACACCATACCGGCAACGACTGCAGCCTTCTACACCGGTATGGTTTGGGCTATTCCCCGTTCGCTCGCCACTACTGGGGGAATCTCGGTTGATTTCTTTTCCTCCGGCTACTGAGATGTTTCACTTCGCCGGGTTGCCCGGAACGGATTGCTCCGCCCCTTCGACACCTTACTGTGCCGCTAGTTGCCTCATTCGGGAACCCCCGGTTCGTCGGTCGCTCGCACCTTACCGGGGCTTATCGCAGCCTGCCGCGCCCTTCATCGTCGACATGCGCCTGGGCATCCACCGTACACCCTTACTATACTTCTCCCTGATTTGGAAACCGGAGACTGCTCCCCTGCTTCCAATATTCAGACCAAACCTCGATTTTCAATGAACCGGATGTTCTTTAATAGCCGGATAGCAGACTTACGGTATAATTTCTTATGGGCGGGTCCGAAATCGGACCCACACCTCGGAGGCTGTTTCCAGCCCCCTTCTTACTCTTAGAAAGGAGGTGATCCAGCCGCACCTTCCGATACGGCTACCTTGTTACGACTTCGTCCCAATCACCAGCCATACCTTCGACGCCTCTTCAGCGCCTTCGGGTACAACCAGCTTTCGTGACGTGACGGGCGGTGTGTACAAGGCCCGGGAACGTATTCACCGCAGCGTAGCTGATCTGCGGTTACTAGCGATTCCAACTTCATGGAGGCGAATTGCAGCCTCCAATCCGAACTAAGACCGGCTTTAAGAGATTCGCTTGACCTCGCGGTTTAGCAACTCGTTGTACCGGCCATTGTAGCACGTGTGTAGCCCAGGACGTAAGGGCCATGCTGACTTGACGTCATCCCCACCTTCCTCCCGGTCGACCCGGGCGGTCTCCCCAGAGTGCCCGGCTTTACCCGATGGCAACTAAGGACAAGGGTTGCGCTCGTTGCGGGACTTAACCCAACACCTCACAGCACGAGCTGACGACAGCCATGCAGCACCTGTCCACGTGTCCGAATAAATCCGAAAAACGACATCTCTGCCGTCGCCACGTGAATGTCAAACCCTGGTAAGGTTCTTCGCGTATCGTCGAATTAAACCACATGCTCCACCGCTTGTGCGGGCCCCCGTCAATTCCTTTGAGTTTCAACCTTGCGGCCGTACTCCCCAGGTGGGACACTTAATGGGTTTCCTGCGGCACAGATGGCTGAACACCACCTACACCTAGTGTCCATCGTTTACGGCTGGGACTACCGGGGTATCTAATCCCGTTCGCTCCCCCAGCTTTCGCTCCTCAGCGTCAGGAACAGGCCAGAAAGCCGCCTTCGCCACTGGTGTTCCTCCTGATATCTACGCATTTCACCGCTACACCAGGAATTCCACTTTCCTCTCCTGTCCTCAAGAACTGCAGTATCTGAGATCACACCACAGTTGAGCCATGGTATTTAGCCTCAGACTTACAATCCCGCCTACGAGCTCTTTACACCCAGTAATTCCGGACAACGCTCGCCCCCTACGTCTTACCGCGGCTGCTGGCACGTAGTTAGCCGAGGCTTCCTCAGCAGGTACCGTCCCTACTCTTCCCCACTGACAGAGGTTTACAACCCGAAGGCCGTCATCCCTCACGCGGCGTCGCTGCGTCAGGCTTTCGCCCATTGCGCAATATCCCTCACTGCTGCCTCCCGTAGGAGTCTGGGCCGTGTCTCAGTCCCAGTGTGGCCGATCGTCCTCTCAGACCGGCTATCCGTCGTCGCCTTGGTGAGCTCTTACCTCACCAACTAGCTGATAGAACGTAGGCCGCTCCCCCGGCAAATAAATCCTTTATTCCCTCACCGATGCCGATAAGGGAAATCTTCGGTATTAGCTGCCCTTTCGAGCAGTTATCCCGAACCGGGGGGTACGTTACCAACGCATTACTCACCCGTCCGCCACTGACTTTCACCAGAGGTTACCCCCCGGTGAAGCCCGTTCGACTTGCATGTGTTAGGCACGCCGCCAGCGTTTGTCCTGAGCCAGGATCAAACTCTCCATAAAAAAACACCGTAAGCTGCCCGCTATCCGGCTGTCAAAGAACATCCTTAGTTTGCGTGTCTCATTATATACACAAAGAATAAAATTTGTCAAGCTGTGTGGGAATTTAAAAGACTAAAAAAAATTACTATTAAAAAGCCCTTGTTTTCAGGGTTTTTTCGGGATATGAAAATTTAAAAAATGTATTGACGGACAGCCTGTCAGGAATTGGGGTCATATTAAGCTGTTCTTTTTTCCCCCGAATCAAGATCCGAACAAGGAATGCGGCGACCGTAAAAATTTTAACAGGCAATAAACGAAGGCTTTCATAATTATTAACCGCTTGCAGGATATAAAACAAGAAAACAAAAAAGGCCCCTGTTAGAAACGGGAGCCTTTTAAAAATCAGCTTATCTATTTCAGCTTACTATGAATCCCTGGTCCTGTTCCGGAGCGGAGAAGCGTGCTCCTTTTGCGCCTGTCAATTCGACCAGCACTTTAATATTATTATCAACCCGGAGATTCTCGGCGGTAATTACAGTTACGGTTTCCACTTCGCTTTTCACGAGGCGGCCTTCTCTGGGAGCAAAATAAGTCATGCCGACGGCTGTAATCTTCTGTTCTGCGCCTTCGCCCAACTCCACCTTTGTTTCCGCGCATTTAACCGCTATTTCCGCACACTTGTATCCGCCGACTTCAGCGAAGCCCATCAGCGTATATTCATAAGTAAGGATTGCAGGCTGGTCCTTGCCGGGGATTGAGATCCTGCTCTGTTCCGACCAGGAGTCTCCTTTTTTCACAGGGCGCGAAGGAAAGGGCGGCTGAGAAAACGGTATTTCAACAGAGCTTTTGGTTATCTCCCCATTTTTCTTCATGCTCATGAGGATTGTCTGGCCTGTGCTGGGAAGTTCGGACTGCTCGTCCCCGACTTTTATTCTCCCGCCTGTAATCGTTACTTCCACTTCCATGCTTCCATCAGGCTTGACTTCCTTTGCAACCTGCGACATATCCATAACAAGGCTCGAAGCTTGCGCCGTAACTTCTTCGCCTTCTTTAACGGACTGCTCCGATTTGACGGTGCTGCGATATTCCAGTTCTTCCCCCCTGGCCATTTTATACTCCAGGACCACTGCTTCTCCTACCATGACAGGCCCTCCTCTACGACATTTTTTCGAAACTTCTCCAAAAGGATAGGGATTCCTGCTAAAATGGCGGAAGGAAGTTATTATATTGAATAGAACTCTAGCTAAAAACAGGAGGCTCCCATGTCGTTCGTTACAGGACTTAAGTGCGTGCTTTGCGGAAAAGAATACGAAGAAAACAAGGTCAAATACACCTGCCCCGATTGCGGTTATGACGGGCTGCTCGATGTCCTTTACGATTATGATAAAGTCAAAAGCTTATTATCACACAAATCCCTCGCCGGAAACCGGGATTACTCGGTCTGGCGGTATGCGCCCGTATTGCCGGTCGAGCCGCAGGAATCTTATCTCCCGCTCCAAATAGGCTGGACACCGTTATACAGGGGGGACCGCCTGGGAGAAAAGCTGGGGCTTCCCAACTTATACGTGAAAGACGACGGGCGGAACCCTTCCGCATCTTTTAAAGACAGGGCGAGTTCGGTGGGACTGGTCCGGGCATTACAGGCAGGCGAGCCTATCATGACCGCCGCCTCTACGGGGAATGCGGCGTCGTCTCTTGCATGCCTGTGCTCGTCGGTCGGGATGCCGACAGTGATCTTTGTCCCGAAGCGGGCACCGAAAGCCAAGATCGCTCAACTGTTGATGTACGGCTCAACCGTATTTTCGGTCAACGGGGTTTATGACGACGCGTTCGACCTGTGCCTGAAAGTTACGAAGGAACTCGGATGGTACAACAGGAACACCGGCTTCAACCCGTACCTTCTTGAAGGCAAAAAAACGGCGTCGCTTGAGATTTCCGAGCAGATGAGCTGGAACGTTCCCGACATGGTTTTAACGAGCGTGGGAGATGGTTGTATTATCGGGGGATTATGGAAAGGCTTCTATGATTTTTACATGGCGGGGCTTATAGACAGGATCCCGCGTTTAATCGGCGTCCAGGCGGAAAAATCCGATGCGCTGACGCGGGCTTTCGAGACAGGCGGGGCGGTGGAGCCTGTTTCGGGAGACACGCTGGCGGACTCGATCTCGGTAAGTTATCCAAGGGCGGCGGCCCAGGCGCTCCGCGGGGTCCGCGAAAGCAAGGGCAGGTTTATCCGCGTATCGGACGACGAGATCCTTTCGGCGATGAGAGACCTCGCAAAATACATGGGCGTTTTTGCCGAGCCTGCAGGCGCAACTTCTGTTGCGGGTCTGAAAAAACTCCTGGAGAAAGGGGCGGTCAAGCCTGAAGAGACGGTTGTCGCGCTCGTTACCGGCAACGGCCTTAAGGATATAGACAGCGCCATGAAGGCGGTCGACAGGGAAACCATAGCAGTGGAGCCCGACATCAACCAGGTGAGGGAGATTTTAAGAGAGCTAGTTAAGGTCTGAACTCATCAGGAGGGCAACAGGCGGGGGGACACGTCGTGGAAATTCTGAACAACGAAATTCTCGAATTGAAAAACGGAAGAAAAGTCCGGCTTCGACAAGCGCGCGAAGCCGACATGGATGAGATCAAGCATCTTTATTACGAAGTTTACGGCGGCTCATACACCCTCCCGGAAATAAACGATACCGACAAGATGCGCTGGGCCATCTATGACCCGAACTATACATGGATTTTGTGCGTGGGCGATAACGGCACCATAGCAGGTTCGGTGATCTTTGTCGTTGACCGGGAGAAAAGGATCAGTAAGACATTCGCAGGCGTAGTCAGGGAGGATTACAGGGGGAGCAAGCTGCTGGTAAGAATACTTGAGCGCGGCCTCAACCTGGTGATGTATGAGCAGGATTTATGCGATTCGGTTTACGGTGTTGTCAGGACTTTCGCGCCTCCCGGCTTCCATGAAGATCTCCACAAATTAGGGTTTGTTGACCTCGGGATCTTCCCCAATGTGCGCAGGGTTAAAAAATACGAAACGCATAGCCTGAAAGTCTGCTACAAGGAAGGGACGCTTGACAGGAGGAGAAAAACTCCGAGGCTGATCCCTCCGGCCATGAAGATCTATGAAATCGCGCGGAGTAAGGTAAACCTGGAAGAAGCGCTTGAGGAAGCCGTATATCTAACACAACCCGTGCCGGGGGAAAAGATCCGGTTTCTTATCGAGAAATCTCCCGATGTCGAATGGGAGTATTACAGGCTCCGAGACAGCGGGCAGTTGATCTATGACTTTTTCCCGTTCCATTATCCCCAGGTCATGTTATACACGGGGGATAGGGAAACACAGGTTTTCATCCATTTCCAGGAAAGAGACGAACACGGGGCGATCCTCGGCATAAAAAGCGGAGGCGCGGATCTTTTGAACCTCCTCGGCAGCATCAATGAATATGCCGAATCCATCGGCATAAGGTACCTGGAGCTGCTGCTCCCTGCTTATAACCCTTACGACCAGCAGGTTGCTTATGAGAACGGTTTTTTGCCCTGCGCATATTTCCCGGCGTTCAAGCTGACGCCCGGCGGCCTCCATGATGATTATGTCATAACCTCCAGGTCTTTCGTCCCGCTCGATGTTAAAGGATTACCCGTTACCGAGGAGGAAAAGTCCTATCTTGACGCGTACTGCGAAATATACAAGGACAAATTATGGGAGGACATCCACCATGAAGGCAGGCCAGGTGGAGAATATGATCAACCATCCCGGGGCATATGATTTCAATTCCGAAACGAACGATCTTTTTCTCGGTGCCATGCAGGAAAATTTCGCCCACCATTATCACGGTTCCGAAATTTACCGCGGGTTATGCGACCGGACCGGCTTCACGCCTGACGATCTGAAGACTTACGACGACATCCCCGGCATCCCATCCATATTTGTTACGGTTTTCAAAAACCATACCATCCTTTCCGTCCCGCAGGATCAAATAGAGCTTGTCCTTACATCGAGCGGCACCGGTGGTATGAAAAGCCGGACTCATCTTGATCCCGCATCGCTGTCCCGGATAAGGCGGATAGTTTTTAACATATACGGCGCTTTCGGGATGGTGGATGAAAAGCATGAAACCGATTATATATGCTTCACTTACGATCCCGATGTTGCAGGCGATATAGGCACGGCTTTTTCCGACAAGCTCCTGGCGTCGCTTACGGCACAGGGAAACGTTTTCTGGGCTATAAAGTACGATGAAAAGGCCGGGGATTTCCGGCTCGATATCGAGGGCTGTCTCGATGCACTGGAAAAATATTCGCACAACAAAAGGCCTTTCCGCATTCTGGGGTTTCCCAGTTTTGCTTATGAACTGATGAAGGAATACAAAAAACGCAAAAACAAAAATTTCAATTTCGGCGACCGCTCTTACATGATTACCGGCGGGGGTTGGAAAACTCTCGGCGACAAGGAGATCCCGAAACCCGTTTTCAGGAAAGAGGTAGGCGAATGGCTGGGCATGCCGCCTGAAAACATAAGGGATCTTTACGGCCTCGTAGAGCACGGCGTCCCGTACTGCGAATGCGAGCGCGGCAATTTCCACGTCCCGATCTATTCCCGCGCTTATGTCCGCCACCCTGGCACACTACAACTGCTCCCCGAAGGGGAAACCGGGCTTCTCCAGCTTGTAACGCCTTATCTCAACAGCTTCCCTGCACTTTCTCTTCTGACATCCGACCTCGGCCGCGTATATAAAAACTGCCCGTGCGGGAGGAGCGCCCCCGTGCTGGAGCTTGCGGGCAGGGGGGGCGTGAGAAAATTAAAAGGCTGTGCCATAGCGGCGCTGGATTTTCTTGCCATGAAAAGGAACTGAGTTTTTGAAGCATTACATCTTCGGAAAATTAACTGAAAAATCCGAACCTCTCGACCGGAGCGACCTTGCGAAATTGCTGCTTGAAGCGCAGAAGGTCCTGGGAAGGCTCCAGGGTTATCCTGTTTCCAGGATCGTCCAGGTACTTTCTTACGCGGGCAGGCTATGGCGCGACCCGGATTATGAAGGAAGAAAAAAATGCCTCGAGATAATGCCTGACCTTACCGGGTTCCATCCCCTGATGGTGGGCAGGGCGCTGGATGCACTGTGCGACCTGCTCGACAAGGATTCGTTAGAAAGGAAGATCTCGGCGGCTTTCGGAAGCAGGGAATACCTGGACAGGTGGGTTTTCAAGCACGAATCGGGAGGATACCTGAGGGCGTCACCGCTGGGGATAGTGCTCCATGTTTCGGCTGGGAACGTCTTTGTCGGCGGCATAGACAGCCTTGTCCACGGGATAATCAGCAAAAACGTCAACATACTCAAGTTGTCAAGCCAGGACCCCGTCTTCCCGATGTTGTTCGCCGAAAGTCTCCGCCAGGCCGATCCCGACGGGCTTATCTCGAACTCGTTCGCGCTTCTGACATTCAGGGGAGGCGACGACGGAATAGAGCGGGAGTTGAAAAAACTCTGCGACGCAATCGTGGTATGGGGCGGCGAAGATGCCGTGAACGCTTACAGGAAAGATCTCCCTTTATCATGCAGGCTGGTGGAGTACGGCCCGAAATTCAGCTTCGCCGTTATCACCGCTTCCGGCCTTTCAGTATGCGGGACGGATGAAGCCGCAAAAAGGCTTGCATCCGATGTTATCATGTGGGAGCAGCGGGCATGCAATTCCCCCCAGGTGGTTTATATTGAAGAAAAAGATCCGGGCGATTCGGTTTCGTTTGCAAGGAAACTCGCGGAAACCCTTGCGGGAAAGGCCCTGGATTTGCCCCCCGGAGAGCTTACCGCCGACGAACAGGTCGAGATAACCAGGGCCAGGAAAGAAGCCGAGATAGAAGAAGTTCTGTGGAAAGCCGTGCTGATTGCTCCCTCCGGCAACACCGACTGGACGGTAATATTCGAGAAAGACACCGGCTTCCACATTTCACCGTTGAACAGGACGATATATATCAAGCCTTTCCGCTCATGGGCCGATATCCTGGCAGGCGTCGTCGAAATGGGCAGTTATATACAGACGGTGGGCTTGATGGCGACCCCCGCCGAATGGAGGACGCTTTCGGGCGCCATAGTCCGCTGCGGGGCCACCAGGATCACCGAACTGGGCAAGATGTCCGAAGGCAAGCCCGAATCGCCTCATGACGGCTCTTTCCAGCTTGAACAACTCGTGCGGTGGGCGAACATCGAATCGGTGCCGGAACGTTTCGACCTCGGCGAAAAGTTCGCTCTTGATCACGTTACCGTGTCACACGAAACAAGGTTTATGGAACTGGTCAGTTTTTCACGGCTCAATTGTAGTTATTATAACAGGTTGTACAGCGGTATCGATGTCAGGAACATGTCGGATATCACAAGGCTTCCCACGCTGACGGGCGAAGCGGTATTCGAGAATACGCCGCCCAGGGGCGAAGGACTTATCTCCGGGCCTGTCATGCGGGCTTATGTATTCGCAAGCGGCGGCTCCACCGGTGATCCCAAGTTCTGCTTTTATTCCGACAGTGAGTGGGAGGAAGTTATAGATATCCTCTCCGAGGTTTACCAGGTGGCCGGCATTACGGCCGCGGACAGAGTCGCGAACCTTTTCATGGCGGGAAATTTATGGACATCGTTCCTGGTGGCGAACCAGGCATTATCGAAAGTTGGTTGTACCGTCCTGCCTCTTGCGGGCAACGCTGAGATCAAATTCCTCGTAAAGCACATGGAGATCCTGAAGCCGACGGCATTGATAGGACTGCCTTCCGTTATGGCGGGCATTGCGCTGGAGCTTGAGAAGTCAGGGACGGCAAGGCTTCCCGTAAGGACGATCCTGTACGGCGGAGAGCATGTCAGTCCGTCTGCGGCAAATCTTTTCGAGAAGGTCTTCGATTCCCCGATGATAATATCTGCAGGATATGCATCGGTGGATGCCGGGCCGATTGGGTACCAGTGCCCGAGAAGCCCGGGGAGGATCCATCACCTCATCAAGGATTATATCCACCTTGAGATACTGGATACCGAATCCGACGAAGCGGCGCCGTCTGGCGAGCCGGGGGAGATAACCGTAACGAACCTGGACCGGAGGCTGATGCCCATGATCCGCTACAGGACGGGCGATATCGGCAGGATCATAACAGGCGAATGCGAATGCGGCAGGCATACTCCCAGGTTCGAATTGATGGATCGTTGTACCGATGTTTTGAGGATCGGGACCGCGGATTTTTACCCGGACGATCTCGAGAAAATAGTTTCGATGTTCCCCGGCGTGCTGCCTGCATTACAGGTTGTCGCGGAGAGGTCGGAAGGCATGGACAGGGCCAGGATACTGATTGAAGTTGATGGAGCATGCGCCGGCCCGGAAGAAATCAGGCGGAAAATCCTGGAATCGAACAGGGAGCTTGCCGAAGCTTTGAACATGGGCTGGCTATCCGATATTGTCGTGGAGACAGGTCCCGCCGGCTTCATAACAAGGAACCCGCGGACAGGCAAGATAAAACGGTCAATCGATAAGAGAGAAATAATTTAACAGGCATGCGTACCAAGGCATATAAATCCATAATATTCGATTGGGACGGGACAGCCGTTCCCGACAGGAAATCGGATACGACAGACCTCGTGAAAGCGGTAAAGCCCCTGCTTTTAAAAGGCCTGGTAACGGCTGTGGTTACAGGGACCAACATCGATAATATAGCACCTCATTTCGCATACCGGCTCCCCGGAAACCTGCGCCGGAGAATTTTGATTTCGGCGAACAGGGGTTCCGAATTATTCGGTTTCGATTACGATGGGAACCCGATCAAAATTTATGCAAGACAGGCGGCGGATGCCGAAGAGCGTTTAATGGATGCTGCGGGGGATGAAATCGTAGGCATCCTCACGAACTGCGGCATTAACTGCAGGTTGATCAGGGACAGGCTGAACAGGCGTAAAATCGACCTTTTGCCGGAGTGGGAAGATCCGCCGAAGTCCCAGTTCAACGCTCTGCTCGAGCGTGTCCGGGCGAAGTTAAGCGCAGGCTCCCTTACCGGCGGGATTGCCGGAGTAATCAGGCTGACTGAAGAAACGTGCAAGAAATTTGACATCAGTTTGAAAATCACTTCCGATATCAAGCATGTAGAATTGGGCCTTACCGATAAAAGGGACGGCCTGGATCAAATACTAGAATATATCGAAGATCTTTATTCCATCAGGCCGCGCGATATTTTAATCGCAGGTGACGAATTCGGCGATATCGGCGGGACGGAGGGAAGCGATTTCAGGATGTTCGTCCCCGGGTCGGGCGCCGATTGCGTTTCCGTAGGGATCGAGCCTGAAGGAGTCCCCGAGGGCATATTCCATCAGGGTGGCGGCCCGCACGGCTTCATACAGATATTGCGGGATGTCGATTCCTACCTTGAAAAAACCAAAAACGAGATTATCGAAACCGATCTAGGCATCGGAGAAAAAGCCAGGGCATCGGTCTTTTCACTGTCCAACGGGGAATGGGGATTGCGCGGAAACTCATGCCTGGCAAGGGCCGAAGCGGCAGGAGACCTGTATGCCGCAGGGTTATATTTTCAGAAGCCGGGAGAAGATGATGTTCCGGATCTTGTGTCTTTGCCTGACCCGTTAAGGTTCAGAATAACCCTGAACGAAGAAGCCATCGAAAAAACGGTCCGGAAACTCGATTTTAAAAACGGCGCGCTTATCGAAGAAGGGGAAGGCCCCGGCGATGCGGTTTTTAAGGCCGTCAAATTCCTGTCGCACGACGACAGGAAAATCGCCGGTATCACAGCGTCCCTGACGGCAGGCGGCAAGCCTCTTGATATCTGCTGGGAGTCGCCGCTCAAGCGCCCGTCTTTCGAAGACGGCGTCGAGGAAGTCCTTCACAGCTTTTCGGAGGACGACCTGGAAATAGTTTACCGCTCCGTGGACAACCGCCATTTTGTCGGGCTTACAATAGTTCATAGGGCGGCATTCGAAACAAAAAAAGAGATCAAACTGGAATTGATAAAAGGCGAAGACGAATATTTCAAAAGGATTAAATTTTCGCTGGAGCCGGGAGAATCGGTAACCGTCGAAAAAGTTGTAGTAATGGTAAAGGACGATGTCGTCGAAAACGCAGTCGTCAGGCTTGTTATGAAAAGCGGCGCGGTTAAAGGCAAAAGCGCAAGGCAGGCTCTTAATAAAAGCGCCGCGGCGTTCGGGGAAAGGCTGCCGTATCCCGTGTCTATCGAAGGTGATTATTTTATCGATAAGGCGCTTCGCTTTTCATTATTTCACCTGCTTCAGACCGCCAACCCCGAAAATCCGCATGTCAGCATACCCGCGAAAGGGCTGTCGGGGCCGGGATATAAAGGACACATTTTCTGGGATACGGAAATTTTTATGCTCCCGTTTTTTACATGGTGCCGTCCGGAAACCGCGTCATCGCTTCTTTCTTACCGGTACAACACTTTGAAAGGCGCGCTGGGAAACGCTGCGTATAAAGGGTACAACGGTGCCATGTATGCATGGGAAAGCACGGATGATGGGCGCGAGACGTGCCCCCGCCGGGGCGGAAAAAATAAAGATGTACCTATTTTATGCGGCGAGCTTGAGCAGCATATTACCGCCGATGTGGCTTATGCGGCCCATCAATATTTTGCTGTTTCCGGGGATGCAGATTTCCAGAAAGAAAAGGGAGCTGAAATATTTCTCCGGTCGGCAATGTTCTGGTCATCCAGGATGACTAAGGAACCCGACGGCGCTTATCACATACGCAGGATAATGGGGCCTGACGAATACCACGAAATCGTTGACGACAACACATACACGAATTTCCTCGCGGGATGGATATTGAAAACGGCATCGCGCATGACCCGCGAAATTTCAGGCGTAAAACGGTCTGAGGAAACTGCCGCCGGGATTGAGCCGGATGATAATGATCTGAAATTATGGGAAGATCAATCCAGGAAGATTTATATACCTGGGCCTGAAAACGGCGTCATGCCTCAGTTCCAGGGCTGGTTCGATCTCGAGGACGCCGCTTCGGATGCGCAGCATCTTGAGCCGCCCCTTTCAAAATATAAGATCCTCAAGCAGCCCGACCTGTTGATGCTTTTCCATCTTTTTCCGCTTGACTTTGAAACCGCGTCCCTTGAAGCAAACCTCGATTATTACGAACCGCTGACAACGCATGCTTCTTCTCTCTCACCCGCAATCCATGCGAGCTTGAATTTTCGATTGAACAGGGTCTTGAAAGGGATGAAGTTTTTGCGGCACAGCCTCGCGTTGGACATTGAAGACTGGGCGGGCAACTCTTCTCACGGGCTGCACTTCGCATCGATGGGAGGGAACTGGCAGGCGGTATTTTACGGGATCGCGGGAATAAACTGCCGGGACGACGAGTTGTATCTATCGCCCGTTCTGCCGCGCGAACTTTCAGGGATAAGCCTGAGCTTCGTTTTCAAAAACAACCCGGTGAAAATCAAGCTGGCCGCAGGCACGCTGTCTGTCGAAGCGGCCCAGCCCGTTAAGATAAATATCTACGGTGAAAAATTAAATCACCCCGGCGGAAAAATTTCGCTTAAAGGGGATTTTAATAAAGGCAAAGCTTATCTTGAGGCCGGAGCGGTGTGCTGAATGAGCGATCTTATGAAGCAGCCGGGCCTCATACTTCCTGAACGCGGCGCTTTCAATAAATACAGGTGGAGCCATGACGAGCTTCTTGCCGCCGAAAAGCTGCTTTCGTTGTGGGGCATAACGCGCGGAATGGATAAATACGAAGCTCTCAGCCTGGCGCTGAAATCTTTTTCCTCTCTCCCTTTCGAAAATTTGAGCAAGATAACCAGACACAGAAAACTTGATTTTGCTCCCGTTCCATGCAGCCCTCCGGCGCTTGTCAGGCAGCATTTCGAATCGGGCACGGGCGGCACGTGCCTTTCGCTAATTTATCTTTTCAAAACTATGATGGATATTTTAGACATCCCCTGCAGGCTTGTCTTCGCCGACCGCCATTACGGCAGCGACACTCACAGCGCCGCGCTCGTCGGCATCGGGGACACGTTGTATCTTGCAGATCCCGGTTACCTTATTTTCCACCCGGTGAAATTGTCGCACAGCGAACCCGTTAATTGGAGCACGGGGTTTTCAAGACTCGTTATATCGCCGGTCGATTACGGGAAGCAGTTCATCGTAAGCACGCTGTATAATAACGGCTACAACAAGGAACGCTACCGCCTGAAAAGCCCCGGCGTGTCCCAGGATGATTATCTCGTTATCTGGAAAAACTCATACAACTGGCAGATGATGAATTACATGATTGTAAACCGGTTGTACGAAGGGGAGCACATATACATCCGGGACATGCACTTACAACGGACGAGGAACGGGAAGACGGTTCAAAAAAAATTATCCCCTGCGGAACTTGAGGATGTTGTAACCGGGCTTGGGATCTCCGGCCCGGTGTTCAAAGAAGCAAGAGCCGCGCTGGGAAAGGAGTTGAGGGATGCCTGAATACCAGCCGCCTGCCCCGGTGAAATTCCTCGCCGCTATCCTTTATAACGATGAGAAGGCCGCCGATGAAGCAGTTAAAAAGCTTGTTGAAATATTCGGGCCTGTAGATTTTGAAAGCTCATCTTTCCCATTCGATTTCACCGACTACTATGAAAACGAGATGGGCGGCCCCCTGTTCAGAAAATTCGTTTCGTTCAAAAATTTACGCCTGCCGGATTTTCTGCTTGAAGCAAAAATAGAGTGTGCCAGGCTTGAGGCAGGATCGGCCGTTGACGGGAAGCGCACGGTTAATATCGATCCCGGGTACATTGATCATTTCAAGCTTGTCCTTGCGTCGTTCAAATTCGGTGGGCAGAAGATTTATATGGGCGGCGGCATTTATGCGGATATGACGCTATGGTACAGTAAAGGGAGTTTCGAGCCGTTTGCATGGAGTTTCCCCGATTTCAAAAGCAAGCGGTATGACTGGCTTCTTATGGAGATCAGGAGGCGGTATAAATCTCAGGCCGCCGGATCATAAGGCGGCGGTGGCTTCATCGCCGATTCGAAAATTATGGATAATGTTGTATAATTAACCTGGCATTCGAATATTTTTACTGGAGAAAAAAGACTATATGAGCAAAGACAGGCGAGGGAAAAGAATTTATTTTTATATCGCCTCTTTTGTAATCGGAATAATTCTGATAGCGGCGGCTTTAATTTTATGGAATAATTACAGGAGAGCCCAGCTTCCTCCTCTGGAGATAAAAGACGAAGAGATAGTTTATTCAAGCCTCGACGTCATTGAAGAAGCGCTTAAAAGGAATCCGAACAACCCCGATTTCCTCATCGCCGCATCGGATCGGCTTATTCAAACAAACGATTTCAAGAAAGCAAAGAAATACCTGAAAAAAGTGACCAGGCAAAACCCGGCTTCAATAAAGGCCTCGAAGGCGCATTTGCTCCTTGCGAGGCTTGAGACCAGGAAGAATCTCAGCCCGGAGAAACTTGAAGAATACTCTACCCCGCCCATGACAGATGCGGTTGATAAGGAACTGGTTCGGGCGTCCCTGATCCTCGATGATGTAAAAGCGGACAAATCCGAAATTCAATCTCAGCGGTTCCAGCTTGCGGAATATTACTGGTCGTCTAAAAAACTGGACAGGGCTATTGAAGAGATGAAGAAGGCCGTCGATCTCGATCCCGACAGCGTTACCGGCATCAAGTCAAGGATAGCACTGGTCCAGCTCCGTTGTATGAAAGGCAGTAAGAATACTCACATAGGGGAGCTTGACGCCATCGCATCACAGCTTATGAAACAGGATTCTCCCGAGTACATGGAGCTTTATTTCTTCGCAGGCCAGGCTTATTCCAACCTGAATTATTATGACAGGGCGTTCCCATTGTTTGACCGGCTCGTGAAGAGATGGCCGGATTCAGCGCTGGCACTGGAGGCAAGGATCCACCTGGCATGGATCGCAGGCGACAGGGGCCGGATTGACCTTGCCGTTAATTATCTCAGAGATATAATACACATAATGGAAAAACATATTAACAACCCGGAACTTGACGTTAACCCGATATTTGCCATGATGCTGGGCGATACGGCTGAACTGCCGGAAGCTTTGAGCAAATTTACCGGTTCGAAAATCCCACCCGAGAAGTTCAGGGAAAAGGTCGATCGAATAACTCACAGCCTGGAAACCGGTGACAGGCAGAACGCATTGAAGGAGATGGAGAGCCTGCTGGATATGATCCCGGGTGCCGGGAAAAAATGAGATAATAATTTACAACCGGGATCACAGGGGAATATTGCCGTGTTTTTTCGGAGGCCGCGTTTCTTCTTTGTCAATGAGCGCTTCAAGAGCCAGCGTCAGATGTCTCCTTGTATTTGCAGGCTCGATGATGTCGTCAACGATTAAATTTGCCGCGGCATTATACGGGTTGAAGAATGCCTTCCGGTAATCGGTGATCCTTTTTTTCAGCTCTGCATCAGGGTTTTCGGCCTCGCTTATCTCCTTGCGATAAAGTATTTTAACCGCGGTTTCCGCGTCCAGCACGGCGATTTCTGCAGTAGGCCACGCGAAGACCCTGTCGGAGCCGAGCGCCTTGCTGCCCATCGCCAGGAACGTCCCCCCGTAAGCCTTGCGGAGTATTACCGTGAGTTTCGGGATGGTAGAAGCGGAAAGCGAAAACAGGAGCTTGGCGCCGTGCCGCAGAATGCCTCCGTGTTCTTCCGCTATCCCCGGCACGAACCCCGGCACATCCACTAGGTTTATAAGCGGGATATTGAAACAGTTGCAGAAGCGGATGAACCGCGTGCCCTTACGGGAAGCGTCCCCGTTCAGGAACCCCTTGTTTACCGCCGGCTGGTTGGCCAGTATGCCAGCACAATAACCGTTGATCCTCCCGAAACCGATGATAAGATTCGGGGCATAGTATTCCTGAATTTCAAAAAAACTGTCCTCGTCAACAAGCTCGCTTATGACTTCCTTCATATCGTAAGGGGCATAATGGTCGTCCGGGATAATGCGGTTAAGCTTCTCGCGCGGTTCCATTTCAAATTTTTCGGGTATGTTGTGAGGAGGCCGTGTACTGTTATTCTGCGGGAGATAGCTTAAAAGCCTGACAACCTTATTAAACGCTTCGGCCTCATTTTCGGCCAGGACATGGCAGACGCCGCTTTTTTCGGCGTGAACCGTCGCCCCGCCTAGTTCTTCCGCCGTAACAACCTCCCCTGTCGTTGACTTGATGTTTTCGGGGCCGGTAACGAACATTTTGCTTATCCCCTTGATCATCACTACGAAGTCCATGATGGCAGGAGAATAAGCCGCGCCTCCCGCACACGGGCCTGCTATCACGGCTACCTGGGGGACAAGCCCTGAAAGGTAAGTATTGCGGTAAAAAATCTCCCCGTAGCCGGAAAGGGAAAGCGCGCCCTCCTGGATCCTTGCGCCGCCGCTGTCGTGGATGCCGACTAAAGGAGCCCTGGCTTCAGATGCGAGGTCCATAAGGATCGCTATCTTTTTCTCGTGCATCTCGCCCGCCGCGCCGCCCGCTACGGTGAAATCCTGTGCGTATGCGTAAACCTTTCTTCCCCTCACTTTGCCGTAGCCCGTAATGACGCCGTCGGCGGGGAAATCCATCCTGTCAAGCCCGAAATCGGTAGTCCTGTGCTGGGCGAAAAGGTTCATCTCTTCGAAAGTGTCGGGATCAAATAACAGGGCCAGTCTTTCCCTTGCTGTCAGCTTCCCTCTTTCATGCTGCTGGTCTATTCTTTCTGTGCCGCCGCCCTGCATTATGTGGGCGCGGTAATCTCTCAGCCTTTTAAGCTTCTCGTCTGCAGGTATGGGCATAAACGGATACCTCCTGAATAAGATGATGATAATTTCACCCTGTGAAGAAATAACCCTTCGCAGGACTGGATGATTCGGATTGAATATGCTAATTTTTTAAAACTGTGCCTGTGAACGGAGACGTTATTATGAAATCGTGAGCAAAACAGATCCACGATCAAATGAAGGATTTGAAACCTATCTTCTATAATTTCATCTGAAAAAAAGTAAGGAGCTGTCATGAGAAAGATTCGATGTCTTGTCATTGTTCTGGCGTTCATTTTATTGACCGGTTTTTCTGCGGCTTATGCCGGCGGCTTCAGTTTTGTCGCAGTTGGAGATTCGCGTCCCTCTGCAGTCGGCGCTCCACACCCCTGGATATACCAGAGGATGCTGAAAGAGGCCGGCTGGCTGGGCGTTGACCTTGTTCTGAACACGGGCGATGTCGTCCTGGAAAACGGCAGCGATCTCGAAAAGGATCGCAAAGCTTTCAAAGAGTTCATGGACATCCACAAGCCTTATCCTTACAAATTTTACGTAGCCGCCGGGAATCACGATTATGACGCGCCTGAAATCCGCAAGGCATACCTGGAAATTGTCCGGGACAAGCCGTATTATTCATTCAACTATGAGGACGCGCATTTCATCAGCCTGAACACAGAGATGCCGGGCCAGGAACGGACGATATCCGGAGATCAATGGGCATGGCTGAAAAAAGATCTTGAGGAAAACAAGAACAGGCATCCCCTATTCGTTTTCATGCACCGCCCGATGTATTCTCTTTTTAATCCCAATTTTGACCTCCAAAAAAAGGAGAATTTTCTGAACAGGGAGGAGCGCGACAAATTGACGTCTCTCTTCACGGAGTACGGCGTGGATACTGCGTATTCCGGGCACGAACACTCTTATCACAAGGAGAAGCACGGGGGAGTAGATTATATAATCACGGGCGGCGGCGGGGCGCCGTTGTACGGGAGCCCGAAGGAAGGCGGCTTTTACCATTATTTTCTCGTTACAGTCGGTGATAAAGGCAAAGTCGAAAATCATTTAATCCTGCCCGGCCAGATTAATGTCGTCCAGGAAAACGACCACAGCCTGGTAGCTACCAACGGCACGTGGGAGAAGGTTTATTTCAAGGGACTTCATCTCCCCGCGCCGAAAGGGAAGTTCCACCTGGAAGCCGATCCTGTCGGCTGGGATAAGAAAAAAGAATACAACGCAGAAGTCCTGGAAAATAAAGACGGCATGCTGACCATAGGAGTCAACGTCCCGAAGAACTGCAACATGAGAGTTACGGTAATCGAGGATTGAATTGTCGCGTCATCCCTGTGAAAACGGGAATCCGGTGGAAGAAATGAATTCCGTGTAAGGCGCGGAATGACAGGGAAAGAAATAAATCTTCAAAAGGAGCGTAGTGAATCAGATGAATAAAGAAGATGCAAGGAAAATCGTCAGGGACGCCTACGGCGGGATAGCTAAAGGGAAGGAAGGTTGTGGCTGCGGTTGTGGGCCGGATGCCGCCGGGTTCGCAAAATCCATCGGCTATTCGGAAAAAGAGCTGGATGTCATTCCCCGCGAAGCAAACCTGGGGCTGAGCTGCGGCAACCCGACGGCCCTTGCAGGACTAAAGGAAGGCGAGGTTGTGCTTGATCTCGGCTCCGGGGCCGGGTTCGATTGTTTCCTTGCGGCGGCGAAAGTCGGACCGGGCGGCAGAGTCATCGGGGTCGATATGACCCCGGAGATGATTGAGAAAGCACGTAACACCGCAAAAAAGAACGGCGTCGAAAACGTCGAGTTCAGGCTCGGCGAAATTGAAAACCTGCCTGCAGCCGACAGCTCGGTCGATGTTGTAATCAGCAACTGCGTCATCAACCTGTCGCCCGACAAGCCGGGCGTCCTGCGGGAAGTTTACAGGGTCTTGAAGCCTGGAGGCAGGCTCGCCGTTTCCGATATAGCCTTATTGAAAGAACTGCCGGAAAAAATCCTGGAGAGTATCGTTGCTTATGTCGGTTGTATTTCCGGCGCGGTCATTATAGACGAGTATGAAAAAGTCGTCCGCGAAGCGGGATTTAAAAATGTCAAAATCGGAGTCAAAGGCACTTCCTCCTGTGTCGATGAGGATACTAAAGATCCGATAGCGCGAGTGATCCTGGACAGTTTAGAGGAAACCGAATCGCTCGATGATTACGTGGCAAGCGTTTACGTGGAGGGGTATAAATAAGCCGGAACCCCGTGGGCAGAGAAGCCGGAGATCTACAAGATATAAAAATATATTCCCCCTTTGCTAAGGGGGCGCGGGGGTTGTCGATTAAGAGAAACTTTCCCAATAAAGCGAACTATGAAAAGCTGAACAGCTTAAGCAAAACCGTCGAAGATATTTTGATAGGCGTGATAGATTCGGTTAAGTAAGATGGACATTTTAAGTTTTTCTCTGGCGGCAAGTTTTTATTTACAGGCTCGGTTATGAATTATATTTCAATTTTTTTCGGCCAGGCTTCTCTTTTAGCAATAGTCCAAACCTTATTTATATAGTTTAATACAAAATAATTTTGAAGTAAATGAATATAAAAGGCCCCTCTCTCGGTAAGAACAAACTCATCTTTTGTTTCTTTGTATAATCCCATAGCTTTCAGAATTGAAAATAATAATTTAATTTTCAATTCTTTTGGAGCAAAAATTTCTTCAAATTTCTTTTTACTTATTTTCGTATCATAGAATCTCCAATATAGCCAATAATATTTTGCCAGTTGCGATGTTATATCCATTGTTATTGCTGCCGGCAATTTTTTATTTAACGCAGAATTAATATAATCTGTTACGGAAAAAGTGTTAAAATAAAAAATTCCTGGCAAACTTGAACATGCCCCCGCTCCAATCCCAATATAAGTATCTCTTGTTACAGATGAATATCTTGGGGTACTCTCCTTTATAAAACTCCAAACGGAAACTTGCTTATAATCATTTTCAATACAATAATCATGGATTTCTCTATACATTTTTCGTCTCTTAATAATATTCGGCATTTTGATTTTATTCAGCTTGAGATATTGGCCTACAGAAGTATATGGAAAAGTAAATAAGGGATAAGTGGTAATTTGATCAACCCCTAATTTTGACGCTTTGCTTAAATCAGACAAAACATTCCTGCTGTTTTGATCCGGCAAAACAAACATTAAATCAATGTTCACTGATTTGAAATTAGCAGACAAAGCGAGTTTAACAACTTCTTCCGCTTTTTTTGAATCATATTTTCTTCCCAGTATATTTAAATATTTATCATCAAAACTCTGAATACCGATACTAATTAAATCAATTCCCATGTTTTTCAGCTTTTTTATTATATCCTCGTTAAAATCAGCAGGGCTTGTTTCGATACAAATGTCTCCTGAAATAAAAAATTTTTCACGCAAAGAATTGAGAATAATATTCAGTTCATCAATCAAGTTTGTAGGCGTTCCGCCGCCTATATAAACTGAAGAAATTTCTATTTTTCCGAATTTTTGATAGTAAAGATCAATTTCATTTAGAATCGCTTCCAAATAAGGCGCGACCATTTCTTTATTGTAAGCAATGCGGTTGTAAGGGCAATACGGACACATGCTTTTGCAAAATGGAATATGGATATACATGTCAATTTTATTCAAAGCAGGCATTTCTATTTCTTCACTTTTTACAAAAACGAATTTTTGTTTATTTCCTGCAAAGAATCTTCTGACGATTTTTGTTGCAAGATTTATTATCATGTACTGCACACCCGAGAACGAGACTCTTTTTGTCTGAATTTTTTTGGCAAATAATTCAGGGCGGAAATAATTGCGGACGGCATTAGTTTCAGAATATAGATTATTTCAGGATAACCCAAATAACCGCAATTATTACAAGCATCGTCGTTGCCAATCGCTCTACAACACTGATAAAGCTTGTTATCTGCATAAACATAGCAAAGCTTGGAAGGACGAACCCAATTGTCTTTATAAACCCCTTTCAAGCAGGCAGTTGAATTGAAAATTTGATAATTTTTTCTTTTTAAGTTTAGAATTCTTTTTATTATCGTTCTTTTCTTTTCCATATCAAGAAAAAGCTCGTCAAATCCGAAATAGGGTGACGGAAATTACAAACTGGAAGATGTG
>JAMCWD010000029.1:56164-65720 GCA_023475345.1 Chloroflexota bacterium
AAATAAAAGAAGCTTTCCTTTATTTGATCAATTTTGCTGATTTCTTCACAAAAATCTTCAATCTCGCTTTGATTCCTGCTGTTGATTGTATAGTTAATGATAATATTCGGGTGGTTTGATTCTTTGATGTTTTCAATAATTCTATCGTAAATATTTATTCCATTTCCTCTTAAATCATTAGTGGTTTCTTTTAGTCCGTCAATACTGACAAAAACAGAGTCAGTGGAAACATTTATTGGAAAAGTGCCATTGGTATAAATACTTACCAGGTGAAATCCAATTTTACGGGCTAATTGTATCACATCTTCCAGTTTGTAATTTCCGTCACCCCATAAAAAAGGTTCCCCACCCTCAATGAATAACGAACGAATACCTTTGTCGTAAAAAATTTGCAGTCCTTGTCTTATATCTTCGTACGATAAATCAGGAATATTTCTATTGGCAGAATCGCATTGCCTGCAATGAAGATTACATTTTTCATTAATAACAAGACCTCCAATAAATGGAATTTCCTGGCCCAATATTTTTGTTTTTAAAAAATAACCAGTAGCGTAGAATAAATATTTTATTTTTCTTTTCATATTCAAAATTCCTGGCGGAGAGGGAGGGATTCGAACCCCCGGGGAGCATAACCCCCAACGGTTTTCAAGACCGCCGCATTCGACCGCTCTGCCACCTCTCCGCAGATTTGAACCATTGCGATCTACTATAAACAGGCAGGCACTTAACTTTACGCCCATTCGATAAAGTACAACTTTTTCCCGCCTAAGTCAAGCCCGAATTCCCGCCCAAGCCCGGTATGACGGGGACGATGGTTAAACGATAGATCCTGAAACAAGTTCAGGATGACAGGGAGGAAGGATGACACTTAGTGAATTTTTGATCAGTGGCCGGTCGATTTTTCGGTTCCAAGACCGGTATAGTGGATAATGCAGGACTTTTTAGGAAGCCTCTTCCCGGCAGCGTTTTTAATTTCTCTTCCGCAGCCTGTGATTGAAGGAAAGATCCGATGCAGGGCTAATTAATAGGCTACAACAATTCATAATAGAAAAGAGACTCTGAAATGGAACTTGAAACCTCCGCCCGCCCTGAAAATATAAGGATACTCGTTATCGCCGATGTAGTGGGCAGGCCGGGAAGGCGCACCGTTGCCAAATTATTGCCGTCATTGAAAAACAGCCTGAAGCTGGACCTTGTTGTCTGTAACGGCGAAAACGCCGCCGGGGGCCTCGGTTGTACCACCGCCACGGCACAGGAGCTTCTCGACTGCGGCGCCGATGTATTGACGATGGGGAATCACGTGTGGGACAAAAAGGATCTCATGGAATATATCGTTCAGGACCCCCGTGTTATCAGGCCTGCAAATTATCCCCCCGGCGCGCCGGGGATGGGACATTTCACAATACAAATAAAGGGCAAAAAAATCGCCGTTATAAACCTTCAGGGCAGGGTCTTCATGGAACCCATAGACTGCCCGTTCCGGGGCGCCGACTGCGAGATCGAAAAAGTAAAAGATGCGGATATTATCCTTGTTGACATGCACGCGGAAGCCACATCGGAGAAAGTCGCAATGGGCTATTACCTGGACGGCAGGGCCGCTGCGGTGTGGGGCACGCATACGCACGTCCAGACTTCAGATCTGACAGTTCTCTCTGGGGGAACCCTCTACGTTACCGACCTCGGCATGACAGGGCCTGTTGTATCTGTGATCGGGATCAGGAAGGAGCTTGTCCTCCACAGGCTGACCACCGGCCTGCCGGTGAGGTTTGAAGTGCCCGGCGGAGAGACAAAGCTCCAGGGCCTTTTCATGGAGATAGATCCGGTAGGGACGCATGTTTCTTATCGCATGATCGATGAACGGCTAAATCTGGATAAGGAGTAAATGAACCTGATTGCCCCTCTGTCAAGATTGAATTAAGTTCCGGGCTTAACCTCGAACATCGCTTTCACTGTTTTCCTGGTAAGAAAGATTATTGTAAATACGCCGAGTATTGTTCCTAAAGGCATAAAGAGGCAGCTCAATATCGCAATGACAAAACAAAAGTTGTAGTTTTTTCTTTTTTTCAGGAAGTAGCCCCCGAGGATCAGGAGGATCGCTAGAATAATACCTGCTGCTATAAAAAGTCCAATGAACACTCTTTGTATATTCATAATAAATTCCATAAATTGCTGGACTTCCGCATCCTTTGTACCCGCTGTAAAAAATTCTTCGAACATACCCCTGGCCATCACATTAAACATCACAGCGTTAATGGAGACCTGCACTGTGATCAATGCGGCGACTATGTAATGGAAAAGGCTTAAAAGGTTGACGTAATATACTTCATCGACCAAGGGTCTCTCGACTGCGGCTTCCTGCATGTTATTTATCCCGGCATTCGAAGAATCTGCAGAAACTTTCAAGTCACGGTTGAACAACTCTTTCACCGACGCCCTGTTCAACGTGATTATGGTAAATACGCCCAGAACCGTACCGAATGGAAACATCATACACTCGATTGCCGAAACGATCATACAAAAAATATGGTTTTTTCTTTCTTTGAGATATTTGCCTGTCATCGCCTGAACAATGGCAAAAGCCCAGCCCGAAATCACTACAATGGAGCCTATTATAACAAACGGCAGGCCGATTAACGGCGACGGGACACCCTGTGATTTCCCGGCCTCCGGCGAAAGCATTAAAAAGGCCCCGATAATTATATGGATGATAAATAGGCTTCCGAAAATTGCGGTTAATGCCCCGAAGATGTAATAAAAAATTGACAGGTAACGGAGATCCTGGTCGTCTTTCAGCGCTTGAATTTCACGGTCATCAGCCATCAAACTTCACCCCTTTTAAAAAATTTTCCCCCGGTATATTAACTACTCTCCGGCGTCGGGCATGAAGATATCGGGATGTCTGAAGCAGCGTCTTATTTCAAGTATGCCGGAGACTATCATCCAGAGCATGAAAAACAGAGCCAGCCAGTCGGGGTTAATTTTGCTGTTTATAAGGCTTGCCGATACGAGCACCCAGAGGAACAGGCTTGCCGCGACCGCCCTCTGTATTATCGAGTATATCTCGGGGAACTTGTTTGGGAATTCCGCCCGCAAAAGCGAGAAGAGGGCCTTTTCCTGCAAGCCCCAGAAAAAGCCCGACAGAGCGAACATCAAAATAATCACAGGCGTTGACTCGGGTATGAATAAGAGAAGCAAAGAAAGGGCCGGGACGAACTGGGCAAGGCCGTACGCCATCTCGCCGCTTAAAAGTTTTGACATGAACCGCCATGACGCCGCGCCTGATGCGGTGGCCAGCAGGAAGACCGCAAGGTAATAGCCTCCGAACAATACGGGTGTCTCATAGTTATAAGAGATTATGAAACACAGAAGCGTCAGGAACCCTATCCCCGCGGCGTTGGACATTATCATGTTTATAAGGGTCTTTTTTCCGGTGAATTTCAGTTCTTCGTGCCGGGGGATGCCCGTCCACCTGCTCAGGTCGAGAACTTTTTCTTTTACGCATGCAAGCGATGCGGCAAGGAAGAGAACGAGGACGGTTATGTATAATGCCGACGGGTTCGGCTCCGCAGGGTTATAAGCGATGATCAACGATGAGACCACATAGACAAGGGGCGCTCCCCATACATTGTAAAAGTGAGATTTGAAGCCCCTGACGGCGTCCAGCCTTATAAGCGCCACCTTCCCAGTTGACGAAAGTAGCCTTACCAGGAACAGGGACAGGATCAATAAAGGAGCGCTCTGTATCCGAGACGTTAGGATCAATATCAGGGCGCATAACGCAATAACGAAAAGCGGCCGTTTGGTCGGGATCCACGGCCTTCTGAAAACCTGGGGCAAAAAAGGCAGCGCCAGCAGTATCGCAAGCGCGGGCAGCGCCAGATCTCCTCCCTCCACCCAGATGATATATGCCGCGTAAATCAAAAAAGCGTGGTCTGCGACAAAGCTGAAAAACGATGGCGACAGGTAAAAAGGCGGCCCTTTCAAAGCATGCGGGAGACGGCCTCCTTCGAGCGTCCGTATTATTGCATCGGGCTCCATTGTCGGCCTGACGACCTGGAGCGGTTCCGGCTCTTCGTAGTCGATCTCTATCTGCCCGGCTCCAGGAGGAGCATCGTCTTCAGGCGTTATAAATTTTTCGGCTTGAGATTCGGGATCTTCCGGTTTAACGGGATCGGCTTGATCTCTTTCTGCCTCTTCGGCTTCCGCTGCAAGCCTGTTTTGCTCCTCGGCTTCGGCAAGCAGCCTGGCTACTATCGGTGGTAGACCCTGTTCCTTTTCATCGAGCTTCGGAAAATATTTTTGTATTTTTTCCGGGAATTCTACGATCTTGCCGTGCGAGGATTTTTCCGGTGCCCCGGGATTTTTATTTTCAGATCCGCCTGGATTTAACAAAGAAGCAGGATCTTCGAATTCTTTCTTTTGATTTTTCTCGTTTTCGGCAAATTTAAAACCTGTCCCGTTTTTATTGGAAGACAAGACAGGCTTTTCTCCCCGGGATTTTTTCTTTAATAATTTATCGGAGTCTTTATTTTTTTTCTTCGAACCCTTCCCGCTCATAAGGGAGGAGATTCTGCCTTTCCCGATCAAATCCTCCAGGGCCGCGCCACGCTGGAGGAGATCCCGCTTTTTAAGAGAATCCCGCCTGAATACTTGATTCGGAGGCATCGATGGCATATCTCGGCATGGATATCGGCTCGGTCAGTGTTAAGACCGCGCTGATTGACGATAATGAAAATTTACTGGACACATCATACAGGAGACACCACGGAAGGCCGGTACACGTAGCTTACGAGGCGTTGAAAGAAATCCTAGGAGGGCCTGTGCCCGTCGATGGTATAGCATTTACAGGCAGCGGCGGGACTCTCGCGGCTGATCTCATGGGCGCTCCATCGGTCAATGAAATAGTCGCCCAGGTAAGCGCCGTATCGCTTCTGAACCCGTATTGCCGCAGCATAATCGAGATAGGCGGCGAAGATTCCAGGCTGATCCTCGTCAGGGAAGGCGATAACGGCCTCGAGTTATCCGATTTCGCCATGAACAGCATCTGCGCGGCGGGGACAGGCTCATTCCTGGACCAGCAGGCCACGAGGCTCGGCGTTTCCATCGAAAACGAATTCGGCGAACTGGCTCTCAAATCGAAAAAGCCCCCCAGGATAGCAGGCCGCTGCAGTGTTTTCGCAAAGACCGATATGATACACCTACAACAGCAGGCGACGCCTGTCGAGGATATAGTTGGGGGCCTGTGCTTTGCGTTTGCGCGCAATTTCGTAGCGGTGCTTGCCAGGGGAAAAGAAATAGCGCCCCCGGTTGCTTTTCACGGCGGTGTCGCCGCCAACCAAGGGATGGTGCGGGCTTTCAAGGAAACGATAGGGTTTGACGACTACGACTTCCTTGTTCCCGAATACCATGCGGTGGCAGGCGCGGTGGGAGCCGCCGTCCTCGCAAAGAAGAGCCGCTTCAAAGCTGACCCGGCAAAGCTGGAAGAATACCTGGAGAAGCCCGGCGTCATATCGGGGCAGGAGCCTCTCGAAAACCCGGGGGACGAGCCTGACGGCTCTGTGAAATGCCCCGCTGCTTCATCAGAAAAGATCCCGGCATACCTGGGAGTCGATATCGGCAGCATCAGCACCAATGTCGTGGTCATGGCCGAAGACGGCGGAGTCATTGCGAAAAGCTACCTGATGACAGCGGGACGGCCTCTGGAAGCCGTTAAAAAAGGTATGGCCGAAGTCTCTCACGTCGCAGGATATGTAGAAATCAAGGGCGTCTGCACCACAGGCTCGGGACGTTATCTTGTCGGCGATTTCATAGGCGCCGATATCGTCAAAAACGAGATCACGGCACAGGCGCGGGCTGCGGTTGAAATCGACGGGAAGGTCGATACGATATTTGAAATCGGAGGCCAGGATTCGAAATACATAAGCCTCGATAACGGCGCGGTTGTCGATTTTGAGATGAACAAGGTCTGCGCCGCAGGGACAGGCTCGTTCCTGGAAGAGCAGGCCGAGCGGCTCGGCATCTCGATTAAAGAAGAATTCGCACAACGTGCTTTCGAATCTCCATCCCCGGTAAGGCTTGGGGAACGCTGCACCGTCTTCATGGAAACCGACCTCATCGCACACCAGCAGCAGGGAGCAAAAGTGCCCGACCTCGCAGGCGGCCTTGCTTATTCAATCGTCCACAACTACCTGAACCGGGTCGTCGCAGACCACCGCGTCGGAGATCACATATTCTTCCAGGGAGGAGTCGCTTTCAACAGGTCGGTGGTATCCGCATTCACCGGCGTTACCGGCAAGCCCGTCATCGTCCCGCCACATCACGAAGTTACCGGCGCCATAGGCTGCGCCCTCATGGCAAGGGATCACAAAAGCGATTGGGATAAAAGCTCTTTCAAAGGATGGGATTTCGATAAAAGAAAATACGAACTCGATTCGTTCGAGTGTAAAGGCTGCCCGAACATATGCGAGATCAACCGGGTAAATATCGAGGGCGAATCGCCGTTATATTACGGGGGCCGTTGTGAGAAATACGAAGTCAAAAAAGGCGACAAAAAGGGCGGCGGCATGAGAGATCTCTTCGCTGAAAGAGACAAGCTTTTATTTGAAGGCTATGATGAGAACGAGCCTGTCCCCGGTGACGCCCCGGTTTTCGGCATAACAAGGTCGCTTCATTTTTATGAATACATGCCTTTCTGGCTGACTTTCCTGAAAGAAGCAGGCATCCGCCCCGTCATTTCGTCCCCGACGAATACCGGCATAATCAACAGGGGAGTCGAGGCGACTCTTTCAGAAAGCTGTCTCCATGTGAAAGTGGCCCACGGCCACCTGCTTGATCTTCTGGACAGGGGCATAAAAAAGATTTTTCTCCCGTCGGTAACCCAGCTTCCCCGGCCTCATAAAGGCTACAAGGAAAGCGTTACATGCCCTTATGTCCAGTCCATCCCTTATGCCCTGAGAGCAGCGGTGCCTCCCGGCGAATACGGGTACGAGATGATCTCGCCGATTATCGACCTTTCCGGCGAAGGCGAATCGGAAACTTTAAAAGAGCTTCACAGCGTGCTCAAGCCTTACGGCATCAAGAGGACGACGATTCGAAAAGCTTACGAGAAAGCATGGAAAGCCCAGAACGACTTCACTAAAAAGCTTCAGGAAAAAGGCCGCGAAGTCCTGGCAAACCTCGGGCCTGACGAGAAGGCTCTTGTCATCGTCTCCCGCCCTTATAACGGCTGTGATTCGGGCCTGAACCTGGAAATCCCCAGGAAGCTGAGGAACCTGGGAACGCTTGCCATCCCGATCGATATGCTCCCTGTCGATGATATAGACCTTTCAAACGAGATGCCCGACCTTACATGGAGATACGGTCAGAAAATCCTTGCCGGGGCCGAAATCATCAGGAAAGACCCCCGGCTTTACCCGGTTTACATAACCAACTTCGGCTGCGGCCCCGACTCTTTCCTTTTAAAATTCTTCCGCGCCCGCATGGGCGGCAAAGTGTTTCTACAACTGGAAATTGACGAACACAGTTCCGATGTCGGCGCTATAACCCGTTGTGAGGCTTTCCTGGACAGCCTCGAAAAGCGGGAGAAAGAAAAGGGGAATGATTCAATCTACAAGGCGGTCCCGTTCAAGCCCGGCAAAGGCCGCATCCTTTACATCCCGTACATGTGCGACGGGGCGCATGTCATTGCCGCCGCATTCAGGGCCGAAGGCGTCGATGCAAGGATTATGCCTCCCACGGATGACGCCGCTCTTGCGCTGGGCAAGAAATATACCACCGGGAAGGAATGTTTCCCGTGTATCGTTACCACGGGCGACATGGTGAAAGTCGCCGGCTCCCCCGGTTTCGATCCCGAAAATTCTTCGTTCTTCATGCCTTCTGCGGGAGGCGGCTGCCGCTTCGGCTATTACAACATCCTTCAGAGGATGGTGCTGGACGAGATAGGTCTGCCGGAGGTGCCTATATTCTCCCCCAACCAGAATGAGGATTTTTACGAAAGCCTGGGCATGACGGGAGACACTTTTGTCCGCCTTGCATGGCAGGGAATAATCGCCGCCGAACTCATTGAGAAAGCTTTAAACCATACCAGGCCTTACGAAATTAACAAAGGAGACGCCGACCTGTTGTATTCCAAGTCGCTTGGCAAAATCGTGGATGCCATCGAAAGAAGGAAAGATCTCCTTCCCCTTCTGAAGGGCATCCGGGAAGAATTCGAATCCGTGCCGACAAGGGATAAGGACGGGACTCCCAGGATAGGCGTCGTGGGCGAGATATTTGTCAGGAGTCACATTTTCAGCAACAACAACCTCATTAAGACGCTGGAAGAACTGGGCGCGGAAGTCTGGACTGCGCCTTTTTCCGAGTGGATATATTACGTCAACCTGCTCCAGAAAATCGACACCCGGCGTAAAGGAAAATTAGGGTCGTATCTGCGCGTGCTGGCCGAAGACAAAGTCATGAAACATGACGAGCACCGCTTTGCCAGGGCCTTCAGGGGATTCCTCGATAACCTGGACGAGATTTCATCGGATAAATGCATCGGGCTTGCAGATGCTTACCTCCACCCGTCGTTCCGAGGGGAAGCGATATTGAGCATCGGCAAAGCAGTGGATTTCTTCAACAGGGGCCTTGCGGGTGTCGTTAATGTAATGCCGTTTACATGTATGCCGGGAACGGTTACAAGCGGGCTACTGAAAAAATTCCAGCGGGAGCATGACGGCATGCCCGTCGTAACGATGGCGTATGACGGCCAGAGCGAGGGCAACTCCCGCCTCCGCCTGGAAGCCTTCGTCCACCAGTGTAAATCTTACGCGGGGAGAAAATAAGGGGGCAACATTATAAATTTTAAAGTTAATTCCAAAAGAATCAAATGAGGAATTTTGTAATGTTGGGTAGAGTAGATATATGAAAAAAGTCTATGAAAAAATAGCCTTATGGTTTGTATTATTTATACTGATATGTCCGCTCTTCTTCAAGATTGCTTATAAAATTTGGATCTATAAGACGAATATGTGGGGTTATTGGTATGTTATGAGTTATTTATTAAACAAACCGAATAATATCTTTGTTGATCTTTCAAAATCCGGGAAATTAGTATTGCTTATATCTACAATCTTTCTTAATATTGCTTTTATAATCATACTAATAATTTTATTTTTAAAATTTATGAAAGATACTTACGAAAACAACGAGAAAAAATGATCTTCCTCGGATGGGGGATTTTTTCATCTTGAGTTTGACAGATTATCGGCCTATAATATTCCTATGTCCCAACCTTTACCAGATCAAAGATCTGGCCCCAAAAGAGACATGAGAGAGGAGTATATGATAGTTTGGAACTTACAATTTTAGAATTTAAAGAGAGGGACAAAATTTTTGACTTAATACACGATCAATTTTTCGATATAAACAACATTATCTTTTTGCCGGAAAAAGGGCATGTTGAAATAAAATTTGGTAATTGCCTAGAATTTGATCCCATGATAAGGTGGTGTCATGGAGATCGAAGCTTATGAGGACTTGATTCGTAACGAGTCGGTGGCTCGAAAATACTTGTTGG